>DATAEH010000078.1:0-6881 GCA_036258115.1 Streptosporangiaceae bacterium | reverse complement strand
CCGCCGCTGAGCGGAGGATCTGATGATTGCTCTATTCCTGCTACTACTGATTGCGGCAATCGCGCTGGGCATCGTGGGCATCGTCGCGAAAGGCCTGCTCTACTTGCTGTTCATCGGCATTGTCGTTTTCGTCGGCGCACTCCTGCTGGCCGCCCTGCGGATGCGGCGACGACCAGCTAGACGCCAGGCCCGATGACCTGTTCTTAGGGCCGTCATGCGTGCCACGGCCGGATGGCTGACCGGGGAGAGGCTATTGTCGCGTAGTGAGCTGTGCCGACGGTAGAGACGAGCGCTCGGCAACCACAGGTCAATTGTGGGCTGTTGCCTCGGCGCGTATGGGTTGCTGACCTTGAAGTCAGCTGAGGATTCGGGCGCCGCCGCCGAGGCAAGGTACAGCAGAGCCGATGGTGGCCGCCGCGAGCGCGCTGCGCAGTCAGAAGGCCAGCCCGCCCAGGCGCCGGTTCAAGAATCCCCATGGGCGGAAGGTGATTACGACTTCGTAGTGGCCGCGTGCCGGCTTCCGGTCGATCGGGTCGATGGTCGTGCCGGCGATGCAGAGTGGCGGCCAAGCCCCGGCGGGCTCGTCAGCGCGCTCGAGCCGGTTATGCGCGAGGCGGGCGGTGCGTGGGTCGGCTGGCCCGGCGCAGCGGGCGAAGCGCCCGGCCCGTTCGATTTCTCCGGTATGCACCTCGTCGGGGTAGAGCTGTCGGTTGCGGAGGTCAGCGACTTTTACGAGGGTTTTTGCAACGCCACGCTGTGGCCGCTATATCACGACGTGATCGCCCCGCCGGAGTTTCACAGGCCTTGGTGGGACGCCTACGTCCGTGTCAACCGGCGATTCGCCCGGGCCACAGCAGAGCAGGCGGCCGTAGGCGCGACCGTATGGGTCAATGACTATCAACTTCAGCTAGTGCCTCAGATGCTCCGCGAACAGCGCAGGGACCTGAGCATCGGGGTCTTTATTCACATTCCGTTTCCCGGTTACGAGATTTTCGCGCAGCTGCCGTGGCGACGGCAGATCGTCGAGGGCCTGCTTGGCGCGGACCTCATTGGTTTCCAACGCGAAAGTGATGCGACCAACTTCCGGCGCGCAAGCCGGCGGGCCGCAGGCTTGGTGACCAGCGGGTCGCTTGTGCGCGTGCCGGACGACGAGCTAGCCCCGGCTGACAAGACCGCTGCTGGGCGAGCGGCTGGCACCGCCGGAGCGCGGCCGATTCCTGCTAGCAGGCAGGTACGGACCGCGACATTCCCGATCTCCATCGATTCGGCTGGCTTCGCCGAGATAGCGGGCCGGGAGGATGTGCGAGAGCGGGCGAGCGGATTCCGGCACGCGCTGGGAGAACCGGACGTCGTGCTGCTCGGCATCGACCGGCTCGACTACACAAAGGGCATCTTGCATCGACTGACGGCTTACGGCGAGCTGCTCAACGAGGGGCGGTTCGGATCTCTGCGGACATCGCTAGTGTTGGTAGCCAGCCCGAGCCGGGAGCGGGTCGAGCAGTACCGCTTGCTACGCGAAGAGGTCGAGGGCGCGGTGAGCCGGATTAACGGCGAGCACGCCGAGCTTGGCAGTCCGCCTATTCATTACCTCCATCAGACATACCTGGGCGAGGAAATGGCTGCCATGTACCTCGCTGCCGACGTGATGCTGGTGACGTCGCTGCGGGATGGCATGAATCTGGTAGCCAAGGAATACGTCGCGTGCCGTCACGATGACACCGGCGCGCTGGTACTCAGCGAGTTCACTGGCGCGGCCGATGAGCTCAGCGGCGCATTTCTCGTCAACCCGCACGACATCGAGGGGATGAAGGACGCTATCGTGCGCGCGGCTACCGTTCCGCGGGCCGAGGCCAGACGCCGGATGCGTGCGATGCGGCGCCGAGTCCGCGAATATGACGTAAACCGCTGGGCAGCGTCATTCCTCGGCGCCGTGCAACGAGCGTCTGAAACCAGCTAGGGTTCATTGCGCCCCACGACACACCGTCTCCGAATGCGCCGCTTATCCAGGCTCGAGCAGCGGCTCCCTGGTCACGTCGCCTCGCTCGTTACGTGGCGTCTGGGCGAGTCGACACCCGATTCCGCGTCCCGACGAGTTGATGAACGAATAAGCGCTGCCGGTGGCGTCGTACAACGCGAGGAGTTCCGAACATCCGCCTTCAACCGCGTTGCCCTTCCTGCGAAGTAGCGGGACCCGCCCTCTGGCCGCGCGAGCGGACATTAGCGCTTGCCGCCCGCTACGTGTGGTGAGCGACGAGCGAGGCGGCATGACTGCAGGTCAGCGATCAGATGCGCATGCCAAGTCCCGATTCGGCTACCATGCACGAGTCTCCTCGCCGGCGTAGCTCAGTAGGCAGAGCGGCCGTCTTGTAAACGGCCTTGCGAACTAGCCCTGACCTGGCAACTCGATGTCGGCGGCCAGGTTTTCGGCACACATTTGGCCCACCCAGGCCGGAGGCCGTGCTCGACTCCTCGCGATTGTGACCTGTCCTCGAGTCGGCGACCGACCATTCTCACGCAAGCGGGGACGCGCCGGGCAGTGGAGCTCGCCCGCTTTACGTGGTTGTTAGCCACGATGGTCCTGCCACGGGTCACGAGTCCGCGCCGCCGAAGCCAAGCGCGACCGCTGCTCATGGGGCGGCGACCAGCCCAAGATTGATGAGCCGGAAGAGCATGGCCTGCCGACTGACGCCGAAGCGCGCCGCAAGTTCTTCTGCGAGTTCGTCTTCGCTGTTGATTGCGGATTTCCGGACAGCGGTTTCGAAGGCGGTTGGCACCCAATCGGCCGCCATCAGGCCGGGCAGTGTGAGTCTCATGTTGCGGCAGCCAGCACGGCCGCGATATCGACGTTGCCCCCGCAAGCCAGCACGCCTGCAACTTCACGCTCGGCGGGCACATAAGCGCCGCTCAGCAGCGCGGCCAGGGCTGCTGCCCCGCCCGCTTCCAGGCCCACGCGCAGCTCTTCCCATGCTCGCAGCTGCGCCTGGATGATGGCGTCGTCGGTCACGTCGACGTGCTCCACGTCGTGCGCGAGGGCGGCATCGAATGCGAGTCGGCCAACCCGGCGTACCCCCAGGCTGTCGACGGCCGGCCCGGATACCGGCACGTCGACCGGCTCTCCGGCCTCCTGGGCTGCACCGAGGCACCGGGCGCTGAACGGCTCGATGGCCACGGCCCGCGCGGAAGTGCCATCCAGTGCGGCCAGTGTCCCGGCGAGGAGCCCGCCGCCTACGGCGATGAGCATCGTGTCCAGGTCTGGCACCTGTTCGCCGAATTCGGCAGCCACCGTGCCAGCTGCTGCCACCGTCATTGGCTGGTCGAACGGGTGCACAGGGAGAGCGCCGGTTTCGGCGGCGAAGTGCTCGGCGCTGGTGCGGCTTTCCTCGTAGATGTCGCCCGTGACGGTGATGACGGCGCCGTAGCCGGCCAGGCGCCGCAGCTTGACCGGCGGGCAGGTCGTCGGAACGAAGACCGAGGCTCGGGCGCCCAGCAAGCGTGCTGCCCAGGCGACGGCCTGACCGTGGTTCCCGCCGCTGGCGGCACAGACGCCAGCCGCCGGGATGTCGGCCGCCAGCAGGTTGTTCAGCGCACCACGGGCCTTGAACGCGCCGGTGGCCTGCAGCGATTCTAGTTTCAGCCAGAAGGCCGGGTGGGAGGCGCCGAGCTGGCCGGTCTCGATCCGGATCACCGGAGTCCGCCGGATCCGCGTGCCCAGGCGTTCCTGGGCGGCGGCGACATCCGCGCGCGTCACTGCCGGTTTCAGGTCCGATCCCAGCGTGCCTGCGGGCTCAGTCACCATGTGCGGCGACCGCCTGGATCTCGATCTTCGCGCCGAACGGAAGAGCACTCGCGGCGAACGTGAACCGCGCCGGGGCGCTGGACCGGTCGGGGAACCGCCGCCGCCACCAGTCATTGAGCGTGCCGTAGTCGGCTATGTCACCGAGCACGCATTGCACGTACACGATTTCATCGCTCGCATAGCCCGATGCTTCGGCGATCGCGATAACGTTGCGCAAGGCCAGATCGGCTTCTTCCGCAAACGTGCCCGGCACCAGGTTGCCATCAGGGTCGAGTGCTGGCATGCCGCTGATGAAACATGCTCCGTTGGTGTCACAGCCGAGACTGAAGGGGAGTCCGGCCGGCAGGCCAGGCCGGGAACTAATGCGCTTGATGCCCATGCGAGCCTCTCTCGATACAGGTCTGAAGCAGCACTGGTAGCTACAGGAGAGCGGCGTCCACGTCCGCCGGAGGGGGTCATGTCAGAGCGGGATAGGCAGCCGTGCGTCATACGAGCCGGTCAGCACAGCGTCACAACGCCCTGGAACCTGGCCGGGGACCTCGCCGGCCCAGCTAGGAGGCTCTAGCGACCGCAGTGATCTCGACGAGCATGTCGGCGGCAAGGTCCGCTCGCACAGTGGTTCGCACAGGCTTTATGCCCGGGAACTTCTTCTCGTAGATCGCGTTGAAGTCCCCGGACTGCGACAGGTCGGTGAGGTGCACCAGACATGACACCACGTTCTCGAGCGACGCGCCCGATGCCTCGAGGAGTACTTCGATGTTGCGAAGGGTCTGCGCGGTCTGCTCGGCGATGTCGTCGCTGATCATCTTGCCGGTCTTTGGATCAAAGCCGCCCTGGCCGGAGAGGAAGATCCACTCTCCAACTGAGAGGCCTGGTGAATACGGGCCGGCTGGTGTCGGCGCGCTTTCCGAGCTGATCAGGGTCTTCTTCATGGGGGGCCTCCTCGAAGAGTGGTTATCCGAGATCAAGGGTGTAGGAATCTAGCTATGTAGCGAAGCCGATGCGTCGCCCGCCTGGCACCGTGCGCAGCCCTGCAGCTCCCGCCGGTGGGACTCGGCCAGCTCCCGGAACGCCTCGCCATCCCCGGCCCGCGCCCGTGAGAGAAGATCGCCTGTCACCATCCTGCGCTCCTTGCTTTCGGGAACCACGTCGCACCTCCGCCCGATATATACACCGCCCACGGCGCGAACTGGGCGGCTCGCGGGCGCCCAGTTTCCCGGCGCCTCGGTGTATTCACTACCAAGGTTGGTTGAAGACAGGAGACCTGTACGCCGTGCGGAACGGCGCAGCGAGCACGGTCCTAAGCCGTCTAACCAGAACCACGTCGAGCCACCAGTTTCTAGTCCGACAAGGAGGACAATCATGAGCGACTACATCGCGCTGGGCGTGATCACAGCCCGCCACGCGGACCTACTGCGGGAAGCGGATGAAGCCCGGCTTGCACGCATATGCCGCTCGCGGCAGCGGCACCGGCCTGGACGCATCGTCTCATGGCTTTGGCACAGGCAAGCCAAGGCCCTCAGCCCGCGACCGGCAGCGAAGGCAAACGCTCGGCATGGCAAGACTCCCGACCTAGTCACTTGACGCGGTGACCGCCTCCGTGAACCCGACCGGGCCCGCGGCCGCGAGCTGATGCGGAACCTGATCGAGTCCGTCAGCCGGGGCGTGCCAGCGGCTCTGACCGAGATCATCACCCTCGGCCGAACCCTGACCAGGCGGGCCGCCGACATCTTGGCCTACTTCGACCGGCCCCGCACCAGCAACGGACCGACGGAGGCCATCAACGGCCGGCTCGAACACCTCCGCGGCTCCGCCCTCGGGTTCCGCAACCTCACCAACTACATCGCCCGATCACTCCTGGAAACCGGCGGATTCAGACCCCGACTACACCCTCGATTGTGAAGAGCCCCTTTAGTGGCTCTTGGGATTTGAGCATGGGTGATCGCTCGGCAGCAGCGGCGTGTTGATCATCGATTGAGGGCGTCGGGGCCCTCAGGATCAGAGGCGACCAAGCTCTCCGAGAGAAAGCCCCGACGGTGTTTCACTCTATGAGTGGTTCGGGTGCGCGTTGGTGTGCCCGGGCCGATGCCATCTTCGATGTTCCCGACATGCACCTCCTCGATGTGGAGATCGACGATCAGCAGCGGCTGGTGCTCACGGTGGAGTCGGGTCGGCTGGAGGCAGCCTGCCCTGCTTGTGGGGTTATGGCGTCCGGCCACGGCCGTCGGTACCGGAAGCTGCATGATGCGCCATGCTTCGGCAAGGTCACTGTGATTCATTGGCTGGTGCGAATGTGGCGCTGTCGAGAAGCTTTGTGTCCAACCGAGACCTTCAGCGAGGCCCACGACTTGGCGCCGCCCCGCGCGGTGCTGACCGCTCGGGCGGTGGCTTGGGCAGTGAACGCGCTCAGTTATGACGACACCACGGTGTCGGCGCTCGCCCGCCACCTGGGTGTGGACTGGCACACGACCTGGGACGCGATCGAGATCGAAGCCAAGGCCCGCATCAGCCATCCGGATCGGCTGAAGGGCGTCAAGACTCTCGGCGTCGATGAGCATATTTGGCGACCCAGCCGAGTGGGGATCGAGCGGGCCGTCACCATCATGGTTGATCTGTCCCGTGACCAGGCCGGATGCCTGCATGCTCGGCTGCTCGATGCCGTCGTGGGCCGCTCCGGCGGTGTCTACAAGGCCTGGTTGAGAGCCCAACCGAAAGGCTTCACCGACGGCGTGGAACAGGCCGCGTTGGATCCGTTCCGCGGCTACGCCAACGCGATTCGCGACGGGCTTGCCGGACTCGGTGGCGGTGCTCGACGCCTTCCATGTGGTCCGGTTGGGCACTCAGGTGGTCGATGAGGTCCGGCGTCGCGTGCAACAAGACACCGTGGGCCGCGGCGGCCACAAACACGACCCGCTGTATCGGATCCGCGGGCTACTCCGCCACGCGTGGAACACGTCACCGAGCGCCAGCAGGCCAAGATCAGCGCCTGCCTCGATGCCGGCGACCCGATAGATGAGGTGAACGTGACCTGGCAGTGCTACCAACAACTCCGCTCGATCTACCACGCAGCCCCTGCCAAGGGACG
>DATAEH010000077.1:0-2362 GCA_036258115.1 Streptosporangiaceae bacterium | reverse complement strand
CAAAACCCCGTCCGCGCTGGCGAGGTGCCCTCCGCGGCTGCCGAGGTGGCACGCTGTAGTGCTTGGCCGGCACCAGCCACCGGAAGTTGTCTCAGTCGGCGCCGTGCCCGCGGGCTTCAACAAGGGTTTCCCAGCCTTGCCAGACGATGACCGGCAGCATGGCGAGCGCGGCAATCGGGTCTGCCCACCACCAGCCAGCAAGGGCGTAGAGCCCAACCCCTATGAGCAATGCGAGTGACAGGTAGGAGCACACCCAAGTCTCTTTGGAGTCGGCGACGAGGGCCTGGCTGCCCATGTCGCGACCGGTGCGCTGTTTGGCGAGCGCTAGTGCCAGCATGATCGCCAGCGACACGATGGACAAGATGATTCCGACTGGTGAGCTAAGTGGCTCTTCGGCCCGTAGCAAGCTACCGATGGCTTCATACGTGATGTAGGCAGCAAGCAGGAAGAAGGTCGCAGCGACGATGTAGAGGGCGCGTTTCTCGGCGGCAGACTCCTCGGCGACCTGGGCGTGCGGTCCGGCCGTGCGTAGCCGCCAAAGGAGGCCGATAGCACTGATCACTTCGATGCCGGAGTCGACGCCGAAGCCAACAAGGGCGACACTGCCGGCGACCAGGCCTGCACCGATAGCAGTCAACGCTTCGATGACGTTCCAGCCGATGGTGAAGTACTCCAGCCGCAGTGCGCGGCGATGAAGGGCAACCCGCCGTTCGGGCGACGCGGTGCTCATGAGTTGCTCTCTTGGCCGTATACGGGGCACAGTCTGACGATCTCGCCTGGCAGCCAGCAGCTGCTCAGCTGCCTTGAGCAAGTCGAGCAGGCTCGGGTAGGCCAGGGAGTAGAACATCTGTCGTCCTTCAGGTCTGGCGACGATCAACTGACAATCCCGCAGGCAGGCCAAGGAGATGGCACGGTCGACTGGCCAGACCGAGATCGGCGGTCAGGTCCACGACTCGCCACTCACCGGCTACAAGGCGTTGGACGATGGCCCAGGCGGGTCGAGCCGCCCGCAAGAGAAGGGAGCCAGGAGCGTGAAGTCGTGTCGCAATGTGATCGCGGGGAGCACATTTCGGTGCCGGTGGCGGTGCGGTGTCTAGACCGCGTGCTGATGATCGTGGCTCTTCGACGCTTCATTATTGAACCCGCCCTGGCTTCGTTACCGTGAGCGGGTGGGGTCGGCCGGTGTTGATCGTGCGCGGCTTCTGGAACGGGCACGGACCGCGCACCGCGAGCATAGATACGACGCGGCGTACCGAGCCCTGTGCTCTGCGGGCGAGCAGGGGCCGCTCGCGACCGCGGACCATCAGCTACTTGCCGAGGCTGCCTGGTGGCTGGGCCTGCTCCACGAGTGCCTGCGGCTGACCGAGCAGCTACATCACCGCTATGTCGAGGCGGGCGACGTGGACCGGGCGGCCGCGCAGGCCCTTGAACTCAGCGCGATGCTCGCGATGCGCGGGGAGTTCGCCTTGGCGTCGGGCTGGCTGGGTCGGGCCCGACGGCTGCTCGCGGACCAACCGATCGGTTTCGCTCATGGCCTGCTGGCGTATGTCGATTTGTCGCAGTCCGTCGACGAAGGGCGGTTCGACGAGGCGGCGAGCGCGGCCGAGGAGCTGCGCCGGCTGGGCGAGCGGCTGGGCGTGGACACGCTGCGGGCGCTGGGTTCGCTCGGCATGGGGGTGGTCGGGGTTCGATGTGGCCACCTGTCGGAAGGCTTCGGAAACCTAGATGAGGCGATGCTGCCGGTCGTCGCCGGTACGGTGGCCCCGGACTGGGCCGGTCACATCTACTGCCACATCACCGCGACCTGCCTCGAGGTCGCCGACCTGACCCGGGCGCGGGAGTGGTCTGATGCGGCGAACCGCTGGCTGCAAGGCTTCCCGGACGCGGTGATGTTCAACGGCGTGTGCCGGGCTCATCGCGCCTACCTGCTTTCTGTAGAGGGCGATTGGGGAGCCGCCGAGGCGGAGGCCGAGAAGGTGGCCCGGGAGCTGCGAGAGCTCAACGTGGCGGCGGTGGGCGAGGCCGAGTATCTGCTCGGCGAGGTGCACCGCGTATGCGGGCGGCATGACGAGGCTGCCGCGGCGTATGCGCGTGCCGATGCCCTTGGCCGGGAGCCGCAGCCGGGCGAAGCCTTGCTTCGGCTGGTGCGGGGTGACCGGGAGGGTTCGTGGACGGTCGTGACCGACGCGGTCTCGCGGTCGTCAGGCGAACTGTTCCGGTATGTGCGGCTGCTCCGCGCCCAAGTGGAGATCGGTGTGGTCACCGGCCGCGAGGAGTCGGCCGCTGCCGCCGCGCTGCGGCTTCGCGAGGCCGCCGACCGCTACCAAACCCTCGGATTCCGCGCCTGGGCCGACCACGCGGA
>DATAEH010000076.1:0-18933 GCA_036258115.1 Streptosporangiaceae bacterium | reverse complement strand
GACCAGCGTGCGCGCACCGGGGGTTAGCCGCAGCTTCTCGGTCACCTCGTCGAGGACAGCGGCGTCCAGGCCGGCCAGGCGCTCGACCCGCTGCCGGAGCGCGCTCGCGTAGTCGATCTCGCCGCGCATGGCTGCCGCCGTGAGGGCGGAAACCTCCGCGGCGCAACCGGCCCGGTCAGCGAGCAAGTCGATGGCCTCGTCCTGCAGCAGGGTCGAGTCCACATCCATGACAACGAGCCGCATCGCCCGCCGGTGCAACCCGCCGCGCTGGACGGCGATGTCGGCACCGAGGCCGACCGATTCCCTGGCAAGGTCGGTACGCAGCGACTCGGGATCAGCGCCGGAGACCTCGAACTCGATGCAGGTGACAGGCTGCCGGGCGAGCCGGCCGATCTTGTCGATGTTGGCG
Source organism: Streptosporangiaceae bacterium (assembly GCA_036258115.1). GTDB lineage: Bacteria > Actinomycetota > Actinomycetes > Streptosporangiales > Streptosporangiaceae > Chersky-822. The sequence continues at coordinate 18,524 of DATAEH010000076.1, read as the reverse complement.
CCACTCGCCGCGATCCGCCCGGCTATGGCCGCGACCACGCCAGGCGTGAGCGGGTTGCCGAGCACGGTAATGTGCAGCCGGCCACGCCTCCTGACGTGCTCGCCGGAGCCGAGCGTGATCTCGGCATTCATCCCGAGGTCATCGGCGAGCGAGGTCACCTGCCGGTGGATCGCGGTCAGGTCCGGCGACTGCGGGCACGCGAGCAGCACGCCGAGCACGAGGTGCCCCCGTATCACCACCTGCTCAACGTCGAGCACGGTCAGGTCGTGCCTGGAGAGCCCGGAGAACAGCCGCGAGGTGACGCCAGGCCTGTCGCGGCCGGTCAGCGTCACGAGCAGGGTCGTTTGCTGTCGGGACATGGCGTTGCCCACGCTACCGAGTGTGACCAGGCCAGTCCCTTACCGGTCCCGCAACGCCGGCTTGCCCGTCGCTCAGGACGCGGAATCGTGCCGGCGGGCAACGTGCAGCACTGCGCCCCAATGCCTGCGCAGCCGTCCATCCGGCCGACCTGCCAGCCGCCGCCTGATTTCGCCGTAGAGGCGGTCACGCTGCCACCGCTCCATAGCGATATGCCCTGAAAAAGTATTGAGCAGGCCGATGTAGTCATCTGCGTCGTAACTGATCTCCCAGTCGAAATGCCTAACCTGGACGTCCTCGAAGAGCGCCGTCGCCTCAATTTCGGCGCGTTCGTCGTAGAGCTCGCCAGGACCCAGGTAGACGGCGTCATCGGGCAGGCCCTCACCGATCTCGTCGTAGATCTCCTGGATCTCGGCGAAGAACGGGTCGCCGCCGTGCGGCAGCACGTGGGTCGCGCTCCAGAAGGCCAGGTGACCCCCTGGCCGCAGCGGTTCCCACGCTTTGCGGTAACGGACGGCAGGGTCGATCCAGTGCCAGGCCGTGGCGGCGAACACCAGGTCGTAACTCTCATCGGCAGAGGGTTGCCAGGACTCGAACGCACTCTGCACGATCTGCACCGCGTCAAAGCCGGCCAAGTTCTGGCGTGCCTGCTCCGCAAGCTGCGGGCCCAGTTCCACGCACGTGATCGCAAAACCACGCCGGGCAAGTGCGGCCGTTGCCTTGCCCGTGCCGCAGCCCACCTCAAGCAGCCGGTCACCCGGCCGCAGTCCGGCCAGCCGGACGAGCTCGTCGAAGAGCTCTGCGGGATAGTCGGGGCGCGCCTGATGATAGCGGCCGGCAGCCGAGTCAAAGGTCTGCCTGAGCTGCTCCCGGTCGTCCACGCCGGCCATCTTCGCGCGGACGTCGCCTGAACCGCGACTCGATATTCACCTCGGCGCGGAATCCTCAGCCGGGCCGGACCGACCGGAGGCGCCGCTCGAGGAGATCGCGCTCGGCCTTGTTCTCCGTGCGCGCGATCGCGGCGTCGTACGCCAGCGCCGCGTCGGCTTCCCGGCCGATCCGGCGGAGCAGATCGGCCCTGATGGCGTGCAGCAAGTAATAGCCGTCCAGCGCCTGGGCGAGTTCCTCGACCAGTGCCAGCGCAATCTCGGGGCCGCAGACTTCCGCCATCGCGACGGCCCGGTTGAGTTCGACGACGGGCCCGGGAGCGACCTCCGCCAGCTGGTCGTAGAGCTGAAGTATCTGCCGCCAGTCCGTGACTTCCGCGCAGGCGGCGTCGGAATGCACAGCGTTCATGGCCGCCTGTATCTGGTACGGGCCGGGCTGGCCCCGGCGCAGGCACTGCCGCACCAGGGCCTGACCCTCGGTGATGAGCTGACGATCCCAGAGCGCGCGGTCTTGATCGGCGAGCCGGACGAGTTCTCCGTCCGAGCCCACACGGGCCGGACGGCGGGACTCGATCAGGAGCATGAGCGCGAGAAGGCCCATAACCTCAGGTTCATCCGGCATCAGCTCATGGAGGATCCGGCCGAGCCTGATCGCCTCGGCGGCAAGATCTTCGCGGGTCAGATCCGAGCCCGATGTCGCTGTGTATCCCTCGTTGTAGATCAGGTAGATGACCGCCAGCACCGCGTTGAGCCGGTTCGGCAGATCCGCCTCGGCCGGCACGCGGTAGGGGATCCGCGCGTCCCTGATCTTGCCTTTCGCTCGGACGAGCCGCTGGGCCATGGTCGGCTCAGGGACCAGGAACGCGCGCGCGATCTCCGCAGTACTCAGGCCGCCGAGCAGCCGCAGCGTCAGCGCGACTTGTGTCTGCGTGCCCAGTGCGGGATGGCAGCAGGTGAAGATGAGCCTGAGCCTGTCGTCATACACCGAGCTCACCTCCGCCTGGTCGCCCTCCGGAGCGTCACCGCCCGCGAGCAGCACTGCCTGTGCCTGCCGCTGCGCCCTGGAAGCCTCGCGGCGATGCCGGTCAATGGCGCGGTTCCTGGCCGTCGTGATGATCCAGCCGACGGGGCTAGGCGGCAGTCCGGCTTCCGGCCAGCGCTGCACGGCCGTGGTGAAAGCGTCCTGAACCGCTTCTTCGGCCGCATCGATGTCGCCAAGCAGGCGCACCAGCACGGAGACGGCACGTCCGTACTCCCGCCGGAAGATGTCCTCGATCTCCGGCCCGGTTGCGGCAGGATGTTCGGTCATCAGGCCTGGAGGTCACCGCGCAGCGGGCGGACTTCAACCGGCAGGCGGGTCACGCTGGCCAGCTTGCGGGCGGATTCGAGCGCGGCATCGAGGTCGGGTTGGCGGAGGATCGTGAAGCCTCCGATGTGTTCTTTACCTTCGGTGAACGGACCGTCAGTGGTGAGTGTCTCATTTCCGGTGACTCTGACGACCGTGGCGGTGCTCGCCGGATGCAGGCCTACCGTGAAGACCCAAGCGCCGGCGGCGGTGAGTTCGTCGCGCCATGCCTCCAGCCCCGCCATGATCGGGTCGAGCACCTCGGGCGGCGGCGGATCCCCGTCTGGCTGATAGAGACTGAGCAGATACTGCTGCATGCCTGGGCCCTCCTCGCTGTTAGCAGGCCAGGTAAGTGAGCCTTCCACCACCTACACGAATACCCGCGGCCCAGATCGACATCGGACTCCGGCTTCGTAGGTGAAAGTGCCTCTGGCGGCTAGGCCGGTGCCGAAACCGCGGCCTCAGCAGCCTGATCAGGCCGGACCCCGCCTGCCTCATCGCGGCTCCTGTACCTGGCGAACGTGGGCAGGGCAATTCCGATCACCGCACAACCCGCGATCGTCGCAAGGCCGCCGCTGAGGGCGCCGATCATCGGCGACGTCAGCGATCCGACGGCACCTGACTCAATGTTGCCTAGTTCGCCGCCGCCAGCCCCGACCGCATAGTCGGCCGCCAGCACTCGGCCGCGGAACACATCGGGCGTGACCGACTGGACGATCGCCGACCTGAACACCACGGTAAACGTGTCCGCGGCGCCCGCGATGGCCAGCAGGCTGAGCGTCAGCCAGAGGCTGGATGCGACCGCGAATCCTGCGAACGCCGCGCCCCAGATGGCCGCGGAGATCAGCATCGCGAGTCCCTGCCTGCGGATGTGGCCGACCGGCCCGGAGAACACCGAGCTGACCAGGCCACCGAGCCCGATTGCCGCTGTGAACAGGCCGAGCGTGGACGCGCGGCCGCCGAACCGCTCGGCATTGATCGCCGGGAACAGCGCCAGCGGAAGTCCGAAGACGGTCGCGTTCAGATCGGTCAGGAACGCTCCGGCGAGCACCCGGCTGCGGCCGATGAAGCCGATGCCCGCCGCGACCGCCCGCGGGCCTGGCCTGGAGGTCGTCTCCTGCGACCGCGCAGAAGCTGGGAGCCCGCTCAGTCCGTAGAGGGAGCCGGCGAAACTCACGGTGTCGATCAGGTAGCACGTTCGCAGCCCTCCCGCCGCGGCCGTGATCAGGCCGGCGAGCGCCGGGCCGGCGATGAGCATGACCTGGAAGATAAGCCGGTTCAGCGCGATCCCGGCCGGGAGCAGGCCGTGAGGCAGAAGCTGCGGCAGGAAGGTCTGCCTGGCCGGCTGGTTGACGGCGTTCAGTGCGGCCTGCACGGCGACGAGCCCGTAGAGCAGCCAGAGCTGGCTCAGCCCGGCGAACGCCTGTGCGGTCAGCCCGGCAGACACGACCGCAAGGCAGCTTGTGGCGGCCAGAACCAGCTTGCGCCGGTCGACCGCGTCCGCGAGCGAGCCGCCGAGCAGCCCGATCGTCAGCGTTGGCACCAACCTGGCGATGCCGAGTGCCCCCACGGCGAACGGCGACCTGGTGATCTCGTAGACCTGCAGCGTCACCGCGAACATGGTCATGGAGCTGCCAACTGCAGACAGCGTCGAACCGGCGAGCAGCCGCCGGAATCGCGGCGACTCGCGCAACGGCGTGAGATCGATGAGCAATCGTTTCTTCCACGCCAAGAGTGGACTCCTTAATGTCAATGGAGCTTCGGGCCGGGATCGGACGCCTCACGCTAGTGCGGAGAGTGACGCCATGAATTCCGGATGATCGGCCGCCCGCGCCGACTCTGTCATTCGCTGCCGGAACGATTTCCGCTCGAGCGCTGCCGCTATAGCAGGAACGAGTTCGCTCAGCGGAAATGGCAGCTCGGCATCGAGTTGGTCGGCCGCCGCCTTGGTCGCGTCCCACTCGGCCTGGATGGAGGGGAGAGCCTGCGTGGTTCGATCGGTCAAGTGCACAACACGCTGCCGGGCGTCGCTACCGGGCACAAGCGTCACGAAGCCGCGCCTGTTCATCTCGGCCACCGTCTGACTAGCCGCTGAGTGAGTAACCGACACGGCGCGCGCAAGCTCGCGGATGGGCATTGGCCCGAGCGCCACCAGCGCACGCACGATCGGACTGAACCTGGGGCGATAGTCCGGCAAGCCAAGGTCGGTCAGGACGCCGGCGATGTCGGTCTCCATCAGATCGAGGACATGCCGCAGCTGCGTGCCGAGACCGGTAAACGTGCCTGGTTCTTGCGATGACGTCACAGTGTCAATATAACAGCACTGTTGTAATCGGCGTTAGATCGATGCCAAATCGAGTACGGACAACCACGAAGTGTAGTAATGTGACTACCGAACGCTCACAAAGGGGGAGGATCATGACCGACCGGGAGACCTTCATCGTGAAGGTGACCGACGTGCAAGGGCGAGATCTGTTCACGGGGAACATCCAGGCCGCGACCTATCACAGGGCGCTGCGGATCGCCTGGTCAGAGACGACCGACGACCGGCCGCTCTCGTCGGCCGTCAGCTCTGAGCCCGCTCCCGCCGCCAGCGGTGCCGGCGGCAGGAGCGCCTTCCCGGTTGTCGCCGAGTCCGCCTAGACGCTAGGGGTCCTCAACAGCGTCCACGATGTGCCGTCCCAGCGTTCTGCCAGGGCCCGGTTCCTGTCATGGCCCACAGCGATGCAGCGGTTCTGGCTCGGGCATGAGACGTCGGCGATGCCGCTCTTCGGGCCGCGTAGCTTAGTAAGCCGCCATTTTGCGCCGTTCCAGGCGATCGCCACGCTGTCTCGCATTCGCGTGCGCGCGTTGAGGAAGCTGCCGACGGCCATGCACCTGCTGGCGGTGGCGCAGGCAATGCTGTCGGGCCCTTGGTTGAGGTTGTCAAAGCCTTGCGGGAAGCCGACCGCGCCGGGAAGCCGCATGACGTGCCACGACGTGCCGTCCCACAGGCCGGCGATGTTATGCGCGCGGAAGGTTGGCCGCGCGGCGGTGAAGAAGGCCCCGATGGCCACGCAGTGCTGAGACGAGGTGCACGAGACATCGTTGAACGCGCTCGTCAGCTTGTGCGTGGGTGACGATATGAGCTTCCATGCCGAGCCATTCCAGGTTTCGGCCACCGTCTGGGGGACTATCGAGTCCGGATCAGTCGTGTAGACGCCGACGGCCATGCAGAACGTCGGCGATGTGCAGGACACGCCGGACAGGTTGATGTCGGTGGTGCCGGACGGTTCAGGCCCAGACAGGTCGCGCCAGGACCGCCCGTTCCAGAGTTCGGTGAGCCCGCCAGCTCCGCTATTCATGCAGAACTTCGGTGACACACATGACAAGCGCCCGATGACCGACGGTGGACGCCCGGGCCTGACCTTCCATCTTGAGCCGTTCCACGTCGCCGTCGCGCCGCTGCCTGGCGCTTTCTGGGCAATGCCGATAGCCAGGCAGAACGATGGGCTAATGCAGTCAGCGCTGATGGGTCCGCGCAGGGGCGGTGGCGCGGTGAGCCGCCATCGCGCGCCGTTCCATGACTCCGCGATCGCGGGCGGCAGGAAGTGCTTGCCGCGATACTCGACGGCCAGGCACTGCCTGGGCTGGCTGCACGAAACGCCTGTCAGGGCGACGCTCTTGGCCACTTGGCGGGCATCGGAGGCGGTGCTGTGCCCGGTCACTACGCTCGGTCGCGCGGAACCCGTGACTGCCGCATTAGCGGGGGCTGCCGCGAGGGCCCCTGCAGCGGCTGACACGACGACCGCCAGACATCGGGCAACCGAACGCCGCAGATTACCTTCTGGATGCATGAAAATCTCCCCACGATCCCCCGTTCTTGCGCGCAGCCGACTGCCATAAGTTTTGGCCGCACCCGCGCGCCCTATCCACTGTGACGACGCATCAGCATCTGAACTGGATTACCAAATATCCACAATTAAGTTCCCCGCGAATCATGCGGAGATTGCCGTAGTGGCGTCTGGCGCGGGCTGGCGAGCGCGCTAATTATCCGCTTCGGACGGCAAGACGAGCCTTGCGGCGAGTCCCAGGTACTGGCCGTAGCGCGTGGCGGCTTCGTCGAGCGCTTCGATCTGCGCGGGCGTCAGGTCTTTGTAAGGGCGCAGGTCGAACCGCACGTGGTCAGCGGTGATCGTGCGCCGCATGGATGCCAGGAGCTGAGCGTCGACCAGAGCCATCCCGATCGCGGATTCCCGTGTGCGTGGCACGACGCCGGCCGCATCGAGTACCCAGCGGGAGTCCTGGAAGCCGCGGTAAGTCTCGTCAAGAACTTGCAGGATGTGGCCGGCGGGTTGCTCCGGTCCGCCGGGAGGATCGCCAGGAGCGTGCCAGAAGGTCCGGCCGTCGTGCTCAAACGAATCGAGCCTCTCGCGCACCTGCTGCAGGCCGGCGCGCACGTCGGTGAGGGTGAGGCTGGCCCAATAGGCCAGGTCTCGTTCGGTCGCGGGCCCGTGCCCGGTGAAGTAGCGCAGAGCGAGCTCGGCGAGGGCCTCGTCGCGGCTGAGACGACGCGGTGGAGATACGCGCTCGCTCATGAGGGCGTAAGTGTGTTCGCCGTTCTTGACTCGCCCGCTGCAGATGAGCCCGTCAAGCTCGGTTTGGGCCAGCAAGATCATCAGCAGCTGCCCGCTGCCCCCAACGCCGCGCTCGCGCAGCTCGTCGGACAGCTGCGAACGGGTGAGGTGGCCGCGGGTGGCAAGCGCTTGCGTGACCGCGTCGACCGCGTGACCGACGGCCCGTTCGTCGAGACCATGCGTGATGCGCAGCTGCTGTTCGGTGACGCGCCGCACTCGGGGAGCGGTCAGCTCGAGCAGCCATCCGATGTCCTCAGCCCGCACGAAGTGCCAGGTCGGCCGCAAGACGTGGGTGCGAACAATGGCACCGCTGTCCAGCAGGTCGGCCAGATCCGCGCCGTCAGCACCCTGGGTACGCGAAGCCACCGCCCATGCCGCCTGACCCGGGTTCTCCGCCTGCACGGCCAGCAGCGAGCCAACTACCTCGGCCGCTGACACCGCGTACGGCAGGACCAGGTGCTGACTGCGCAAACGCCAGCGAGCGATATCAAGGTCGCGCATAATGCCCCCATTTTCTGACCCGAGCAGGAACAGGCTAGCTAGCCGCACCGACGTCCGATCCGGACTCTGTTCGCTACCCAGGACCTATCCGTTCGCCTTACCTTCAAGTTAGCCTTTCCTGCCATTTACTTGACGTCTGCGTGCTCTCTCAGTTACAGAGAAGATTCAGCAAGAACCGGTCGTTCCGCGTCGTCTGAGGATTCTTCTGGGATGGCTGTGGGGTTTGGGGGGTTAACGGTATGGCAACGAACGGATCCGATGAACGCAAGCTGACCCAGATGGTCAAGAGCGAGGGCTTCTCGTTCGGCCCGGCCATTGTGGCCGAGGCCAGGCATACGGGAGTCCAGCTCGCTCTGGCGCTCGCCCTGGTCGAGCAGGAATCGGGATTCAGAAACATCTTCGGCTGTGACAGCGGGCATCAGCGAAGCTCCGCGCCCTGGTGCCATCAGGACGTGACGCACCGGCGCGTGCAGGAACTGATCACCTTCGTCGATCGCGGCGGCGTTTCGAACGGCGTCGGCCTGACCCAGCTCACCTCGATCGACCTCATCAAGCAGGCCGAGGCCGAGGGAGGCGCGCACACGGTCGACGCCCAGTGCCGCGTCGGCTTCAGGTACCTGCACGACCTGATCGAGCGGCACCACGAGCGGGAGGGGATCGGGGCCTACAACGGCGGCGAGGGCGACCCGAATATGCGTTACGCCGACTCGGTGCTCGCCCTTCGCGCCAAATGGCAGTCCAGGATCAACCATGCGCTTGGCGGAAACGGTGTCTCGCCGCCCGGTGATGCCGAAGTTCACCGTGACCTGATTCTGACCACCCCGTACACGGAAGGGCCGGACATCTTCGCGCTGCAACGCGCGGTCAATAATCGCGCTCGCGAGCTCCCGTTTACCGACGCTGACCTGACCAAGGACGGTCAGCTTGGCCTGCACACGATCAGCGCCTGCGGCCGGGTCGCCTTCGCCCTCGGACTGTCAGAGCCGGATTGCTCGGCGATCAAGGCAGGCACGCTCGTTCAGGTGACCCAGAAGCTGATCCGCGACCCTTCGAAGTTGAACGCGGCCCAGCGCCAGCGGGCGGCGGCCAGGCTTCCCGAGTTGCAGCGCAGGTACGAGGCGCGCAAATCCGGGGCGAGGGCCGCGGTCAGGTGGGCCCGCTCCAAGATCGGCGCACACGAGAACCCGGCCGGGTCGAACTGGGGTAAGCCGGTCCAGGAGTGGATCACGTTCACCGGCTACGACGGCCCCGTGTTCTGGTGTGGTTGCTTCGTCGCCTTCGCCGTTGTCAAGCAGGGCGGAGCAAACGTACCGGATCGGATGAGGCTCGGCTTTCACGAGTACATCAACGAGGATGCCATGGCCGGGAGGAACGGATTCGACCGAGCGGTCAGTGTGGACCAGGCAAGGCCCGGCGACATCGCGACCTTTAATTTTAAGCACATCGGGCTCGTGGTCGGGAGGACGAAAGATGGCCTGATCCACACCATCGACGGCAACACGTCGGCGAGCGACGGCAGCAACCCCAACGGGGGCGAGGTCGCCGAGCACCGGCGTCCGGTCAGCGAAGTCCTCTGCGTCGGACGCCTGCGCTACTGAGGCGGCTCGGCAAGCAAAGCAGTACCGCCCACCGGGCGGCGGCAGGACTGTGCTGGCCGTTCTTCGGTCCCGGTGCACGGGTGGATGGGTCGCTGTGAGATTCGCCTCATTGACCAATCCGAGGTTCCGCTTGCATCGAATGAACCCATCGGGCGTGCAAGCGGTCGTGAGGAGAAAGGAAGGTGCACAGCGTCGAGCGCAATGCGGTATTCCACGTTGCGCGGTGGATTCTCAGCAGATCTGCTGAGAATCCACCGCACAAACCAGAGTCAGGCCCCAGTTGGGCGGGCGGGTCAGCCTACGGCGCGTAGGCGCGGGAGCAGGGCGCCTACCTGCTGGGCGAGATTGGCGGGGTTCGGGCTTTGCATGATCAGCACGATCTCGGTGACACCCACCGCGCGGTATGACTCAGCGCTCCGGAGCAGATCGTCGTTCGCTTCCACGACGCGGAGCTGCACCGAGCGGCGGATCTCTGCCGGATCACGGCCGATCTCGTCGCACCGCTGGTCCAGCACGGCAGACGCCTCAGCCACTTCCGCGGGCGCGCCGCCTGCCGCGTTCCATACGTCGGCATACTTCGCCGTGATCCGCAGGGTTCGCTGCCGACCCGATCCGCCGATCCAGATCGGGGGATACGGATGCTGTACCGGTTTCGGCTCGGCAACGGCTCCGGTGAGCTTGTAGTGCTTGCCCTCGAAGCTGGTCCGCTCTTCTGTCCAGAGCGATCGGATGATCTCGCAGGCTTCCTCTAGCCAGTCGGCGCGGTCGACCCTCGTGCCGAACGGCAGCCCGAGCATTGTGTGCTCGTTCTCCGCCCAGCCCGCGCCGAGGCCGAACTCCAGCCTGCCCCCGGACAGGTGGTCCACAGTCACCGCAGCTTTGGCCAGTACCGCCGGGTGCCGGTATGTGTTGCCGGTGACCATGCAGCCGATCCTGGTCCTCGATGTGGCCACGGCCATCCCGGCCTGCAGCGCCCAGGCTTCGAAGATTGGTCCGTCGTCGTGCGGTCCGAGGGTGGCCAGGTGGTCCATGCACCAGCAGTGGTCGAACCCCGCCTCGTCGGCGACCTGCCATACCGCGCGAAGCTGTTCGATCGTGGCGTCCTGGCTGAGCTTGAGTCCATAGCGCATGTCTGCCATAGTCCATTCCTATCGGATGGACTCCCCCCTCACCGAAGTAGGTCGGCTAGCCAGCGGCGCGCGATCTCGCCTTGCGCCGCTTGGAAGGCACGGACCGTCGGCAGCCCCGGAGGCGGCGGGCGGAGCGAGCGTTCGGTGAGGTAGCCAGCCACCGCGCACGCAGCTGCCAGTACGGCCTCGCGGCTAGCCGCACGCCCTGACCTGGTCATCGCAACAACCTCGTCCGGCGATGGCCCGCCTTGCATGGTCACGCTCGGAGCCATAAACGCCACGTCAACGAAGGCCGTTCCGGTACATGCGCTTGGCCAGTCGACAAACAGGACCTGGTCGCCTGCGAGCAGTACGTTGTCGGCGCGCAGATCGGCGTGCAGGAGCGTGTCCCCGGCCAGCTGCTCGGGCCAGGACTCTTCGAGCTCAGCGACCTTATCCAGGTGCTCCGTCGACCAGGAGTCCAGGCGCTCTGAACCGGGCCCTGCGGCGAGTGTCCGCCAGCCGGTGAACTCGTCTCGGAACTGCTCTGCCAAAGTCGCGGTCGAGATAGGCGACGGAGTCAGCGCCTCGGCGAGCTTGTCGATGGCGGCGAGGACGCGCCCGAGCTCGGCCCGGTCCCAAGGCACCCGGGGCTGGCGCCCATCGACGTCGTCAAGCACCAGTGCTATCCACGGGCCGGCTTCGAACACGCCATGCAGCCGCGGAACTGGAAGGTCTTCGGCGGCTATCACCGGGTCGAGCCCGCGCAGCACCTCGGCCTCCCGGCGATGCATCGCGGGGGAGTGCGGGTTCGCCTCAGCAGAGACCGCCTTGACGAACGTGCGCGTGCCGTCGGCGCATTCCAGGCGGGCCGCGACGCCTGGGCTGAAGCCCCCAGGCTGGGACTTTACCCGAATGATCGGTGAGCCGCAGATCGCCTCGATGCCCGCCCGGACCGCCGGGGAAACTGACTGCCAGCCGACCCGGACCCCTTCAGCTGGAGGCGCTGTCATACCGCGCCAGCCTGCCGCTTCGCCGAGGCACAAGCAACGTATTTCTGCCGGTGCCCCGGTCAGCCGGCTGCGAGGCGGATCTGGCCGGTCAGTTCGTCGGCTCTGGCCTGAGCCGACGCGGCGCCGTCTTTGTCACCTGCCAGGCCGCTGAGCCACGCCCGCTTGGACCAGGCATAGGTATTGCACTCGCGAACCGACAGCCGCTCGCTGACCAGCGCCGAGGCCAGATCAAGGCGCTCCGCTCTGATCGCGGCCTCCAGCAGGCTGCGCTCCACCGCATCGCGTTGGGCATGACTGCCGCCGAACGTGTGAACCCGCGTCCTGATCGGCAGCAGATCGGCGATCACGCTGTTGTACTCGCCCCGGCCGAAATGGACCATGCTCCGGCAGACCGGCAGGCCGATCAGCCTGGTCATCGCCCACCCAGTGCTGCCCGCAGACGGCCGGCTAACGACGTCCTCCAGCTCACTGACGAGGTCCTCGGCCCGTTCGAGCTCGCCATTGCCGATGAACGACATCACAGCGTGCATGTCGTTGAATGGGTAGAAGCCTGGCTTGAGAATGTTCGCCCACGCCGATGCGAGCGGACGCCAGCGATCGCCTACGGGCATTCCTTCCAAATGCATCCGCCAGAGCAATGCCGAGGCGTCGACGAGTTCGAGCGCGGCGTCCTGCGAGCCGGCGTGCCTGATCATCCGGTCATACAAGGCCAGCGCGCCGTCAGTATCGCCGCCCTGCAGCAGGTACAACGCGTAGTGCCAGGAGTTGTGGACGTTGAGGAAGTTCCCGGCCTGCCAGTCAGCCTCGCGGCTGCGCATGAAGCGGACGCCGTCGGGGATTCGCCCGGCCATCTCATAGGTGTGCACCACCGCGTGGATGCCCCAGACGTCGTCGGGGTTGGCATGCACCGCCGCCTGCCCGACCTCTTCGGACTGCTGGTACAGGTTGCTCTCCTCAAGCCCGAACGCGTACATCCCCTGCACGAACCCGCGCTGGCTGTCGTCGGTCCGCCAGCCGCCAAGGGCGCGCCCGATCCTGTCGCGCAGGGTCACCGCGTCGCCAGTGAAGAAGTCGATCTGGTGGCCGACCGAGAGCGCCAGGATGTCTCGCGGGTACTCGACCGAGATGTCGCCGAGCATGACGCCCGCGCTGGACATGTCCCCGGCGAGCCAGCGCTCCGCGGCCGCAACGTGCGCCCGCTCGCGCGGCAGCATCGTCACGGACCTGTCGTCCGCGTGCAGGCCGCCTAGCGCGTCGCGCGCCTCCGCCACGGCGCCCTCCTCGGTCGACATCAGCGCGAGGTAGGTGCAGAACACCTTCGCCATCACGCAGTTCGGGTCGGCGGCGATGGCTGCGGTCCCGGCTTGAACCACCTCGGGATGGAACCGGATCAGGTGATCGATCGCCTCGTCATATCGCTGCGCGGCCTCGGCCGAGCCGGTCATGCTCAGCCCGCGTGCGTCGACGGTCATGTCGCGTCCTCCCCACGGCGGCCATTTTCCATGCTAGTCGGCGGCTAAATCGGCGCCGATGCTGCTGATCGGGGGCGATTGCGAGCCGGCACCCGGCCCTCGGAGGTGATCGTTCGCCGCTTCGAACGCGCTCTCGTCGTTGGGCATCGACTCCGCGGCGAGGTCGGCCGCGATAATGTCCAGGAACCTGCTGACCTCGGCCGCCATCCGCGCCTGGTCCCAGCCGAGCTCGGCCGCCATCAGTTCCGCGGCGTGCGGCGCCGCTCCGGCACCGCGGTCACGGACTTCAATCCTGATCCTGGTGCGCCTGGACAGCACGTCGTCCAGGTGGACGGCGCCTTCGTGACTGCAGGCGTAGACGATCTCCGCGCCGAGGTAAGAGTCGGCGCCCGGCACAGGTTCCTTCAGCGCGGGCCTGCGGTCCATCAAGGCGAGCAGGTCACTCAGATCCGAGCCATACCGCCCGAGCAACCGCTCGATCTGCGCAACAGGCAGCCCGGCGGACTCGGCGATCTCGTCCCGCGACTCCCACATGTCGTGGTAGCCGCCGGCCCCGGAGAGCGGAACCTCGTGCGTGCGTGACGCGGCGACGGAGCGGTCAGATCCGGGGCCCAGGTCCCGGACCGCCACGTCGATCAGGTCGCGGGCCATCACCCGGTACGTGGTGTATTTGCCGCCGGCGATCACACTCAGTCCGGGCGCGGGCGAACGAACCGCGTGTTCCCTGCTCAGCTTGGTGGTGTCGGCGCCGGCACCGGCGGCGACGAGCGGCCGAAGACCGGCGAAGACGCCCTCGATATCGGCGGCCGTCAACGGCTCCCGCAACATGTGGTTGACCTTGGCAAGCAGGTAGTCAATGTCGGCGCGGCTGGCCACCGGGAGCGATGGATCGAACGGCCACTCGGTGTCGGTGTCGCCGATCAGCCAGTGCTCGCCCCACGGGATGACGAAAAGTACGCTCTTCTCGGTCCTGGTGAGCAAGCCCGTGTCCATCGCGATCCTGTTGCGCGGCACCATGATGTGCACGCCCTTGGACGGCCTGACCGTCAGGTTGCCTTCCAAGCCGTCGCCCTGCCCGGTCCACGCTCCAGTCGCGAGCACGACATGCCTGGCGGCGATGTCCAAAGCCGCGCCCGTCAGCAGGTCGCTGGCCCTGATGCCGGTTACCCGCCCGGACGTCTTGGTCAGCTCGTCCATCCGCACATTCGTGGCAAGCGCGGCGCCATACGAGGCGGCGGTCCTGGCGAGGACGGCGACCATCCTGGCGTCGTCTTCCTGCGCGTCGTAGAACTGGACGCCGCCGACGACCGCGTCCGGCCGGAGAGCCGGGGCCAACGCGAGCGTCCTCGTTTTGCTGAGATGTCTGGCCCGCGGTACCGCGCGGCGGCCGCCCATCGTGTCGTAAAGCAGCAGCCCGGTGCCGACGTACGGCCGCTCCCAGCCGCGATGCGTCAGCGGCCACAGGAAAGGCACGGGCTTGACCAGGTGCGGCGCAAGCCGCGTGAGTAGCAGGCGGCGTTCGGTCAGCGCCTCGCGCACAAGCGCGAAATCCAGCATTTCGAGATAACGCAGCCCGCCATGGATGAGCTTGCTTGATTTGCTCGATGCCCCGGCGGCGTAATCGGTGGCCTCGACCAGGGCCACGTTCAGCCCGCGGGTGACGGCGTCCAGCGCGGCGCCGGCGCCGGTGACGCCGCCGCCGACCACGAGGATGTCGAACCGCTCCCGCGGCATCCGGGCGACCGATGCGGCGCGGTGCTGCGGGCCGAGCGTGGTCGTCATGGCGTCCCCGCGGTCCGTCCGACGACCCTGGCGAGCCGTTCCTGCCAGGCTTTCCTGGCCGCGTCGCGGTCGTGCTCGGCCAGTGCGGGCGCAACGCTGCCGCCGGTCTCGGCCGGCATCGCGAGCAGCGCCGCCTCGTCCCAGAGCCCGGTCCCGAGGCCCGCGAGTGCGCCAGCTCCCCGCGCGGTCACCTCGGCGGACGCCGTGCGTTGCAGCCGCACGGCCGACAGATCGGCGATGGCCTGCAGCACAGAGTCATTGCGCCCGAGGCCGCCGTCGATCCGTAGCGCCTCAAGGGGACTTCCCAGGCCGGCGCTGACCGCCTCGATCGCGTCCACGATCTGGTGGGCCACGCCGACCATCGCTGCCTGCGCGATATCGGCTCCCTTGCTGTGGGCGCTTAGCCCGCCGAATTCGGCCACCGCGGCCGGATGCCAGCTCGGGGTGCCGAGGCCGAACAGGGCGGGAACGCACCACGGCGCGGATTCATCGGCGAGCGCGCCTTGCCTGATTGCCGGCCAGTCATCTGCGCCGAGCACGCCGAGCTGGCGCAGCCAGCCGGTCACCGCGCCCGCGTTGGGCACAAACCCCTCGAGCGCGTAGCTGGTCTGATCGCCGAGCCGCCAGGCCACCGTCCCGACGACTCCCTGAGGAACCGAGGTCGGCGGGGACGTCCCAGCGTTGCACCACAAGAACGCGCCGGTCCCCATCGTCAGCTTCGCCTGGCCGGCCTGGACGCATCCGTGCCCGAATAGTGAGGCCTGCTGGTCGCCGAGGCTGGCGCCGATCGTGGCCGTTCCGCCACAGATCGCTGAGTCCGTCGCGGCGAACGGCCCGACGGTCGACGTTATCGCGGGAAGCATCTGCTCGGGGATGCCGAACAAGTCGAGCATCGCGCGATCCCAGCTCCCGTCGGCGAGGTCGAACAGCATCGTGCGCGAGGCCATCGAGGGATCGGTGACGTGCGCGGCGCCGCCGGTCAGCCGCCAGATCAGCCAGCAGCAGACGTCGCCGAACAGCAGCGTGCCGTTTGCCGCGGCCTCTTTGGCTCCCGGCACTTCGTCGAGCAGCCAGCGCAACTTCGGCGCCGTGAAGGCGGCCTCGAGCGGCAACCCGGTTCTGGACCGGACGTCGGCCTCGTGCCCGGCTGTCCGCAGCTCGTCACACCAGCTCGCCGTTCTGGTGTCGCGCCAGCTGATCGCGGGGAATGCCGGCCGGCCAGTCGCGGAGTCCCAGACGACGAAGGTCTCGGTCTGCGCCGCCAGGCCGATCCCGGCCACGTCTGACCAGTCCGCTTCCGCGCCCGCGAGCGCCTCGCGCAGGCACCGAAGCACGCTGTCGGCGATCTCGTTGGCGTCGTGCTCAACGCGCCCCGGACCCGGGAACGACGTGGCGATCGGCCTGCTGGCAACCGCGACCGGCTCTAGCTTGGCGTCGAACGCGACGCAACGGCTGGACGAGCTGCCCTGGTCGATCGCCAGGACGACGGTGTTCATCGGCGCGCCTCCGGCACGACACTCATCTGCGCGCCTCCGGCATGGCACTCATCAGGTCTAAGCGTGCGCAGCCGCGAGCACTCGCCTGATTTGCTCGCTGATGGATGGGCCGCCGGGCAGCTTGCCCTCGAAGATGGCGCCGCCAATCGTGAAACCCCAGGCGCCGGCGGTGTCCAGCGTCGCGATCTGCTCAAGCGAGGCGACCGAGCCCGCGGCGATCACCGGCCCGGACGCGGCCTGGACGACGGCCTTGGTGAGCGCGGCGACGTCGGCCGTCGGATGCCGGTAGGCGAGCAGGTCGAG
Source organism: Streptosporangiaceae bacterium (assembly GCA_036258115.1). Taxonomy (GTDB): domain Bacteria; phylum Actinomycetota; class Actinomycetes; order Streptosporangiales; family Streptosporangiaceae; genus Chersky-822. The sequence continues at coordinate 2,045 of DATAEH010000076.1, read as the reverse complement.
ACCGTGCACGCCGTCCATGGCCGTGATGTCTCTGGCGCTGTCCGCGATCTCGCTGATCTCGCCGAGCAGGATGCTCGGATGCCCGACAACCTTGCCGGGGAACGGGCAGTACTTCGCCTTCGAGCCCGCCAGCACGGCGAGCCCGTCGCGGGGGTGAGTGCCGCCGAGCACCCAGTCCACGCCGATCTCGCCCGCCGCCGCCATCGACTTCAGCTCGTCCTCCTTGCTTACCGACACGACCTCGAGCATCACCTCGAGGCCATCGGCTTGCGCTTGCTCGCAGACCTCGCGAAGCTCGGCGGGACTCGCGCCGATGTCCTTGAATCCCACGTACCGCAGCCCGCAGTCGCGGATCGACTCGTACACGTCGAGCGGCCGGTCGACCGTGCGATCGTGGTGGGTCAGCATGAACACGAACTCGATCACTGCGGCTCCCGGGGGCTGGCTGGATGGGGATTCTGGGGGCTCTCGGGCGGCAGCAGGTCCGCGAGGTTGTCGATGACGTAGTCCGGCTGGACGGAAGAAGCGGCCACGTCCCCCGGCGCCGTGGCGCCGGACAGCACCAGGATGCTGGTCATCCCGAGGGCGCGGCTCATCGCGACGTCGGTCAGGATCCGGTCGCCGACCATGGCCGCGTCGGACGCCTGAACGGCCAGTCTCGTTCGCACCTCGGCGGCCATCTGCGGGCCCGGCTTGCCGAGCACGGCCTCGGCCTTCACGCCCGTGCATGCCTCGACGGCGGCGAGCATCGCGGCGCAGTCCGGCAGGCCACCGTCAGGCGACGGGCAGAAGGGGTCTGGGTTGGTGGCGACCATGACGGCGCCGCGCCGGCGCACGGCGCGGAACGCCCGCAGGAGCTTGGCGTAATCGAAGGTCCGGTCGAACGACACGACGACAACGCCCGCATCCGCCGGCTCGGTCGTGACCGTGATCCCTGCCGTCTCGAGCGTGTGGTCGACGAGCGGCTCGGAGACGGTCAGCACCGGGGCGCCAGAATGATGCTCACTGAGATAGCTGGTCAGCACGGCCAGCGGCGTCACGACCTCGCGCTCATCCGCCTGAATGCCCAGGCGAACGAGCCGCTCGGCGTAGTCCGCCGCGGACCGGAGCGGGTTGTTGGTCAGGAAGACCACGCGGGAGCCGGCGGCCCGAATCCTGGCGAGTGCGTCGACCGCCCCCGGCAATGGCTCATCGCCGAGGTAAACCGTGCCGTCCAGGTCGACGACGTAGCCAGCGAAGATTCGCGGCGGACCGCCCGTACCCGGCGGCCGTTTCGATGCAGGGTCGGCCGATCGCAGTCTCACGGCTGGCCCCCGGCGGCTACGGATGCTGCCTCGGCGGCCGCCAGCACAGCGGCCACATCGTCGTCCTCCCAGGCGCCGAGCAACATGGCGAGGTCGGCCACGCCGAACCTGCGCCGCTGCAGCGCGCAGTTCGCGACGGCCCAGCGAGCCTGGTCATCGCCGACGGGCGCCGGCAGGTCGCTGAACCGGACCGGCAGCCCGGCCGCGCGCAGTCCGGCGGCGAGTTCTGAGGGCCCGACCAGCAGGTGTTCCAGGACAGCGTCGCTTTCCTCCCACGCATCCCGCAGCAGCGTGAGCGGGTTACCGGACGCCGCGAGGAGTTTGATCTTCGCTGCATAGTCGGCGAGGCACTCAGCGGCCATAGCCCCGCTCGGATCCAACGTCGCGAACGCCGTCGTGATGCGGGTCGCCGTCGCGTCGGGGTCCGGGAGCCGCGGCTGGCGGTCAGGCCCGCCCTGCCCGATGGTGTCGCGGACGTGTGCCCATGTCGCTGCCGCTACGATGCTCGCTACGGCCACCTGCTCACCGTGCAGGCTCGCGGCTGCCCCCGTCGCTGTGGCCGCCATTTCCAGCAGATGGCTGACCGCATGCTCCATCCCTGAGGCCGGCGCCGTACCGCCGGTCACGCCCATGCCGATCCCGCTGAGCGTCAGCAGCCTGGTAAGGGCCGCGAGTTGTCCAGGATCGGTGGCCAGCGCGGGACCCGCGCGCAGCATGGGCTCGCCGTACGGGCGAACCAGG
>DATAEH010000075.1:0-27432 GCA_036258115.1 Streptosporangiaceae bacterium | reverse complement strand
AGGGCCGTCACCGCGACGCCGGAGGACGGCATGAACATTACGTGAGCCGCCGCTTGCAGCAATCCCGCAAGCAACGCGTTCAGCGTGGTCCAGGCCATCAGCACTGCGGCTCCAGATCTCGGTCGCGGCGGCTTTTAGCGTACGCCGCTTGCTGGAGGTGAACCTAGCCCAAGGGGCGAGCAGTCTCGCGGGGCTGATTGTGACCGCAGTTGTATGCAGGGGAAAGATGAGCGCATATGCCTTAACGGATGGGCCAAGAAGTGAGCGATGTCATGACGCGCCGAGCGGCCCTCTTACTCCGCGAGCGCGGCACACAGGCGACCGACCGCGGTCGTGAACGCGTGCTCAGGCGGGCGGCCGTAGCCGACGACAAGCGCGGGCGGCCGTTCATGCCCTGAGTCCGTGTAGCGCCGCAGCCCGTCTACCGCGACGCCGTGTGCGGCCGCGCGGGCGACCACGTCATCCTCGGTCGCGCCGCCAGGCAACTCGGCGACCGCGTGCAGCCCCGCCGCGATTCCGGTCAGACGCACGGCTGGCGCGGACCTGCGCAGCGCGGCTATCAGGCGGTCACGGCGGCGCCGGTAGGCTAGACGGGCCTGACGGACATGGCGGTCATAGCCACCTGATTCGATGAAGGTCGCGAGGGTGAGCTGGTCGAGCGTTCCGTTCTCCCCGCCAGATTGTTCCTTGGCCGCGATCACCTCATCGAGCATCGAGTCGGGTACGACCAGCCACCCGAGCCGGAGCCCCGGCGCGAGGCTCTTGCTCGCAGTGCCCGCGTAGATGACATGGCCGGGCGCCAGCGCCTGCATCGCGCCGACCGGCTGCCGGTCGAACCGGAACTCGCCGTCGTAGTCGTCCTCGATGATGATGCCGCCGGTGCGCGCAGCCCAGCGTGCGAACGCGGTTCGGCGTCCAGGGGCGAGCGCCATGCCGAGCGGGTACTGGTGCGCAGGGGTGAGCACGGCCGCCGCCGCGCCTGACGACTCGAGCGCGGTGGGCACCGCTCCGGACGCGTCGACGGGAAGCGAGGCAACCGCCATGCCGTGTGCGGCCGCGATACGCCGGTGCAGCATGTGGCCGTAGGCCTCGATGGTGAGCACCGAGCGGCCCCGGTCACTGAGCAACTGGCAGATCACCGCGAGTCCGTGCACGAACCCGGTACAGATGACAACGTTGTCCGGCCTCGCGAGCACGCCCCTGGCGCGGCCCAGGTACCCGGCGAGCGCGGCGCGCAGCTCAGCCAGCCCGCGCGGGTCCGGATAGCCGAGCACCTGGTCGCCGGCCGCCCCGAGCGCCGCCCGCCCGGCGGCGAGCCAGGCCCGGCGCGGGAAAGCCGACACGGCGGGTACCCCTGCTCGCAGGTCGTATCGCGGATCGGGTTGGCGCGAGACCGCGTGGGCAGGCGGCTCGACAACCGCAGGCACTGGCTGTTCTGCCACCCACGTGCCTGATCCTGTCTTCGCCTCGAACCAGCCCTCGGCCACCAGCTGCCCGTATGCGTCCGCGACCGTGTTCCTGGCGATGCCGAGGTCGGCGGCGAGGTCGCGCGAGGACGGCAGCCGCACGCCGGTTGCGAGCCGGCCAGTGCGCACCGCGTCCCTGAGCGAGGCCTCGAGTGCCGCCCTGACCCGCGAGCCAGCTAGCTCCAGGTGCAGATCGATCCCGTAAGTGGCCCACGTTTCTGCCATAGATATGGACCTTACTATTGGGCCGCTCGGGATCTAATGTGGTAGCCATGACGACAACGCAGATGAACGCGCCAGCAACCAACGTCCCGGTCAGGCTCGACTTCGACGAGCACGCCGCAGGGTTCGCCAGGGCCATGGCCCACCTGGACCGGGCAGCGACGAAGGAACTCGACAACGTCGATTTCGATCCCAAGCTCCGTGAACTGGTGAGAATCCGCGCATCCCAGCTCAATGGCTGCGCCTACTGCGTGGACATGCACACTAAGGACGCGCGGGCAATCGGCGAGACCGAGCAGCGGATCTACGCACTGCCGGTCTGGCAGGAGACACCGTTCTTCACCCCGCGTGAGCGCGCGGCGCTGGCCTTCACCGAGGAGGTCACTCAGCTCGCCAGCACCCACGTGCCCGACGAGGCCTACCAGGCTGTCGCCGCCGAGTACAGCCCGGCCGAGGTCGGACCGCTGCTCAGCCTCATCGTGACCATCAATGCGTGGAACACGATCGGTGTCGCCAGCCGCGCCTGGGAGCCTGGCTCCTACCAGCCGTGATCAGGCCAGGGCGCATCGCTGCCGATCTCCGGACAGCGATGCGCTCTTATTCCTCGCAGAGGGCCAGCAACTTGGTGATCGTGGACCAGTTACGCGCCGTGCCTGAGGCGAGCGGATCGCGGCGGTTCTTCATCAGCAGGTCCTTGGCCAGCTCGCTGGTGCCGAACCCGTCAGGGGTGTGCAGGTACATCGTCCTGCCGACGATGGTGGCTTCGTCCCTGCCGCCCCGGTCAGCGGCCGCCGCCACAGCTTCGGCGACCCGATCGTGCTGCGCCTGCTGCGGATCGGCGGGCAGGAATACGCCGTGCACCCACTTCGGATTGGGCTCGTCGGGATAGGGGTTGGCGCTGATCACCTTGCTCAGCTCTGCCATGGTGAGCACGACGACGAAGGTGTTCACGCCGAAGGCATCCTTGATCGCTTCCTGGAGTTCGGCCGCCAGCTTCGCCGAATCGTCGTGCGACGGGGTGAAGACGATATTGCCGCTCTGGATATAGGTCTTCACTTCGGAGTGGCCAAGCTTCGTGAGCAGTTCGCGGAGTTCGGCCATCGGCACCTTGCCGCCGCCGCCCACGTTGATCCCCCGGAGCAAAGCAATATGCGTCGGCATGGGCCCATCATGCCAGCAGGTACCACCTGTCGGCGGGTGGCATCGCGGCCGCGTTCCCGCCGCGGCTGTCGTCAGGGCCGCGTGCCCGCGGCGGCGGCCGGGGACGGCACCAGGCGGTAGCCACTTACCAAATCGGTCGAAATCGTGATGACGTCGTCAACGGCCCCCGCTATCCATGGCCGCAGTCGCGCGCGGTAACGCGTGGCTGCAACGTCGTCGGTCATCAGCCTGGCGGTCCCGACCACGATGACACTCCAGCCAAGCCGAGCGTCGGAATCGATCTCGTCGGCCTCGTAGGCCACCACCACCCCGTTGCGATCGGCCGCAGACGTGATCGCAGCACCCGCCGTCGCACGGACGATGATCGACTCGCTCACGACCAGATGATTGACCGGCCGCACCGCAGGCAGCGCCTGATGCGTGAAGACCAGCCTGCCCAGACTGACTGATCCGAGCAGCTTCAGTGCCTCAGACCTGTTCAGCTGCTCGAGCGCTCGGTATTCGTCCATCGCCAACCTCTTCTCCACGGCAGGATTGCGATCCACCCTGCCCCGTCGGCAGGCAGCCCGTTAGGGCCTAACGTCCCTGCTGCGCTGGACCTCAAGGCCTGCGCGGCGGCAGGGGAACGGGCATCCTGGTAGCAACCGGCAGGCAACCGCAGGGATGGCAGGCGGCGATGAACGCAGTGGCTCCCGAAGAGGGGGTGTACGCGCTCCTCACCGACGGCACCACCGTCCTGATCAGGCAGGCTGGGCCGCAGGACGAGGACGCCGTCAGGCAGATGCACGCCCAGATGTCGCCGGCCAACACGTACCTGCGTTTCTTCAGCATCAGCTCGCTGTCCGCCAGCCGCGAGGCCAAGCGCGTGAGCAGACCGCCGGATCTGCGGCACTACGCGCTGCTCGCCTGGCTCGGCAATCAGCTAGTCGGCGTGGCCAGCTACGAGCCAACGGATAAGCCAGGAATCGCTGAGATCGCGTTCGCGGTCAGTGACCACATGCACGGCCGCGGCGTGGCGACCTTGCTGCTCGACCACCTCATCTCGGAGGCGAGGCTCCGCGGGGTGCGCGCGTTCACCGCCCAGACGCTGGCCGACAACGCCGCGATGCTGCGGGTGTTCGCGAATGCGGGCCTCGCCGCCAAGCGGCAGATGTCGGGCGGCGTGATCGAGACCACCTTTCCGCTGCCTGCCGATGAGGCCGACCGAGAGCTGCACAGCTACCTCGACTCGGTGGCAATGCGCGCGCGCTTTGCCGACGTCGCCAGCCTGCGTCACTTGCTAGAGCCCGCCTCCGTCGCGGTGATCGGGGCCAGCAGGAAGCCCGGCAGGGTCGGACACGCGATCTTGCGGAACATGATCGGGGCTGGCTTTCGTGGCGGCCTCTACGCCGTGAACCCGCATGCGACATCCGTCTTCGGGGTGCCGGCGGTGCCATCGGTCGCGGACCTGCCGGAGCCGCCCGATCTTGCCGTTCTCGCCGTGCCGCCCGCGCAGGTCACCACCGTCGCCGAGGAGTGCGGCAAGCGGGGCGCCAAGGCACTTGTCGTGGTTACGGCGCAGATCGACACCGAGACCGGGTCGCAGCTGCTCGCCGCATGCCGCCGGGGCGGCATGCGGCTGGTCGGCCCTAACTGTTTCGGCGTCGCCGTCCCTTCCATCGGCCTGAACGCGACCTTCACCGGAACCCAGCCGACGTCAGGGAGCGCCGGCCTCGTCATGCAGTCAGGCGGCATCGGCATCGCGGTGCTCGATCACCTGACCAGGCTCGGTATCGGCGTGTCGTCGTTCGCCTCGGTCGGCGACAAGTACGACGTGTCGAGCAACGACATGCTCATGTGGTGGGAGCAGGACGGTTCGACCAAGCTCGCGGTTCTCTATGTGGAATCCTTCGGCAGCCCGCGCAGGTTCGCTCAGACCGCGCGGCGGGTCGGAAGGCAGTTTCCTGTGCTGACCGTGATCGCCGGCAGGTCGGCTGCCGGCCAGCGCGCGGCGACATCACATACCGCAGCAGCCGCGACTCGGCTGATCACCCAGGAAGCTCTCTTCGAGCAAGCTGGAGTCATCGCGACCACCGGCCTCGGCGAGCTCATCGACACGGCCGCACTCTTCGCCTCCCAGCCAGTGCCGGCGGGCAGCAGAGTCGCGATCGTGTCTAACGCGGGCGGCGCCGGCGTGCTGGCTGCCGACGCGTGCGGCGACAACAACCTCAAGGTGGCCGTCCTGTCCGAGACAACCCAGCGGCGGCTGCGCAAGCTGCTTCCCAGCGGGGCCGTCGTGACCGGCCCGGTCGATACGTCGGCTGCGGTCAGCCGGCGAGCGTTCCGGTCCTGCCTTGAGCGGGTTGCCAGGGACGATGGCGTCGACTCAGTCATGGCCATCACGGTGCCGACCGCCCTGGGACGTCTCACGCCCGCGATCATCGACACTCAGATCGCCAAGCCGATCGTCGCCGTGACGCTGGACCAGCAGGAATCGGTGCGGCTCCTGCGGCCGCGCGCAAAACCCGCCCTGCAAACGCAAACGGGCGCCGCCGGCGATCAAGCCGATGCGGCGGCTGAGGGTGGCGAGTGCCCGGTGCGCGAGGCAATCCCGTCATATTTGTTCCCGGAGAGCGCGGCCCGCGCGCTCGGTCATGCCGTCCGGTACGGCACCTGGTGCTCCAGCCAGGAGGGCCAGGTTCCTGAGCTGGAGGGAATCAAGCCGGACGACGCTCGCCGGCTCGTCGCCGATTTCCTGGCCAAGGAACATGGCGGCGGCTGGCTCCCGCCCGATAAGGCGGCGACCCTGCTTGGTTGCTATGGCATCGAACTGGTCCGCACCATCGCCGCGGCGAGCGCCGATGACGTCGTCCGCGCCGCCAGCGACCTCGGCGGCGCTGTCGTGGTGAAGGCCGATGTCGAGGGCCTGGTGCACAAGACTGACGCGGGGGCGGTCCTGCTCGACCTGCGGACCGAGACCGACGTCAGGCGCGGCTACGACCAGCTCGTCAGGCGATTCGGGCCAGGTCTTCGCCAGGTCCTGGTACAGCCGATGCTGGCCGAGGGCGTAGAAGTCCTGATCGGCGTGGCGCACGAACCGGTCTTCGGGCCGCTGGTCGTGTTCGGGCTCGGCGGTGTCACCGCCGATGTGCTCGGCGACCACGCCGCGCGGCTAACCCCGCTCACCGACGTCGACGCACGCGAGATGATCGGCGGCATCCGGGCCGCCCCGCTGCTCTACGGCCACCACGGCGGCCCCCCTGTCGACCTGGACTCGCTGGCGGACATCTTGCTGAGGATCTCGCGCCTTGCCGACGAGGTGCCTGAGATCGCCGAGCTCGACCTGAACCCGGTCATGGCTCAGGCCGACGGAGCGCATCCGGTGGACGCCAGGATCAGGCTGGTACCGACCGAGCCCCAGGACCCGTTCCTGCGACGCCTGCGCTAGCGGTACAGCTACGGCTGCACGTGGTCGCGCCAGGTGTGCTGCGGTTCGTATCCGAGTACCTGCCTGGCCCGCGCGATGCTGAGCAAGGTGGCATGGCCCTCGATTTCGCCGCGGAACCGGACGCCGGGGTAAATCTGCTTCATGAGGTCTGCCGACAGCCGCGTCATCACGGTGTCGGCCGCGGCGACGATGAAGCTCGCGCTGTTGCTGCCGTCCGCGGTGATGTCAGCATCTAGCCCGAGGCGGCATGCCTGCGCGACGTCGCGCTCGTCGACGTAGCCCCACAGATTCCATTTCCGCGCGGCGGGGTTATCCCAGATGGAAGGGAAGCGCTCATAGTCCGCTGGCCCCAGGATGTTCGAGAACCGCAACGCGACAAACGGGATCCCCGACCACTTGGCGATCTCCGTCGCAACGGTCTCACTGGCGACCTTGGACAAGGCATAGGTCGAGTTGGGCACGGGGTAGTGATCCTCATCTACGGGCGCGTACCTGGGCGGGGTGCTGAACGGAAGGCCCAGCGTGGTCTCGCTCGACGCCCAGACCACCCGGCGCAGGCCAGCCTGTGCGGCCGCCTGGAATACGTTGAAGTTCATCGTCATGTTGTCGTTGAAGGTCACGCTCGGCGCGCGCAGCCCCGGCGCCGGGATGTTCGCAAGGTGAACGACCGCATCAACGCCCTGCAGCACTTCCGTGGCCTGCCCGTAATCGGTGAGATCGGCCCGAAAGAACTCGGCCGGACCGTCCTCGCCGCTAGGCGGTACCAGGTCGACACCAACGACTTCATGGCCATGCTCGGCCAGGTCGGCGACGACCGCCCGGCCGGCGCGTCCGCTTGAACCCGTTACACAGATCTTCATGGCAACCATCGATATCACGTGTCATTCCGCGCGGGGATAGCGTGACAGCATGGCGGTCTGGGATGAACTCAAGGTGGTTCTCGTCAGGCTGCGTGACGAGCAGCCGCGCGCGCTGCTGGGCTATCCCATGCCGGAAGTGGATGAGGGCAGGCGCCCCCCATTCAACATCCGCCTGGCGGCCTGGGCCTCGGCGACCGCCCAGGACTTGTACCGGCAGTTCGGCGACGACGTGGACCTGACGGTGGGGGCGCTGCCATACCCGCCCGGCGGCCCGGCGCCACCTCGGCCTACCGCAGGAGAGCCTGCGGCACTCCTCGATCCACAGGAGCTAACAGCCGAGCTGGACGGCCCTGCCATTGTCAGGTCCGGAGAGTCAGTCGGCCACGGCTTGCTGCTCACGAACCTGACCCAGCAGCACGTCCAGATCGAGACCAACGGCCACGTCACCGCGGATGTCGTCGACCCGAACACCGGTGAGGTAATCGGCGGATCGTCCGGCCCGCAGCTCCTGCCGCTGATCGTGTTCCGGGTCGAGCCCGGTCAGACAGAGCGGATCCCGCTGCTGATTGGCACGGACAGCATCGCGCCTCAGCTTGGATACACGATCCCGCCCGGAAACTGGGGGCTCCAAGTCACTTTCACGCTCGGCCCGCACCCGCGCGACTCGCCGAACAGGCGGACACCGATCCTGCCCCTGACTATCACCGCATGAAGCGCCTTACCGCCGAGGCCAATCCGTAGGCCGAGTGCAGCGTAGGCAAACAACCGGTGCAGCAAACAGTCCCGCCGGCCACTTGGCCGACGGGACTTGGACTGGTGCCGGGCTTCGGCTGCCCGACTCTGGTCTTGCAAACTCAGACGGTCTGGGGCGTGGGGTGCGCCCCCTTGTTGAAGACCTCGACGGTCTCGGGGGTGCGGCGCAGGTGCCACGCGCCGGCCAGGGACAAAATCAGCATCAGCGCGGCGCCGGCGAAAGCGGCGATCGCTCCGAACAACGCGATCTGGCCCATCTGCCAGAACGCATAGGCGTTCAGCAGCATGCCGCGCAGTGTGGTGCCCTTGAACACGGTGGCGACCTGGTCAGCCAGCTTGGTGTTGGTCGGGTCGGCCATCGCCTTGGCGGACAGCTGGCTGTAGGTCAGCCCGCCGCCAATCTCGCTCAGGTGCACCGCGATGAAGTGCTCGGAATAGGTCTGGGCTTGTGCCCCGGTGGTCATTTCCTGCCCGGCGTAGACCCGCATCGCGGCGGCGTCGGCCTTCGGCAGCGACTTGACCGAGTCGCTGGCGGCGGGCGGGAACACGATCTTCTGCGCCGCGAGCTGGGTGTGCACTTCGTTGCTGACGAACGTGTGGCCCCAGGTCAGCAGGCCGCCGGCGACCAGCAGCACCGCGGCCAGGGCGAGCCCGGCCGCCACCATCAGCGCGTCAAATGTCCTTCTGCGCATTTCGATGCCTCCTAGCATCCGCCGCCAGAACCATTCCCGGCACCTGGCGGACTTCCATTTCCTTAAGCCGCAACTAGCATCCGCCCGGACGCCATCACCTGGTCAGGGCCGGTCGTCGCCACCACAAAGGACTTTCGTCCTGTTCTGGTGCTGGCTAGCGGTTCTGACGGCCCGTCGTACTATCGGGGCGTCGGGACGATAGCGGAGTCGGGAGGTCTCGTGGAATCGGCGGAACCGCACCCGCTGCTGCCGAGCCTCCGGCTCGATGAGCTGCAGGTCAGGCTGCAAGCCGTGCTCTCGACGAGGGACCAGATTTACTCGCTGCTCGAGGCCCGTCATCGCAGTCGGTTCGAGCCTTGACCTCGAGGTGCTCCTGCGCAGCATCGTCGAGACCGCGGTCTCGCTCGTCGACGCGCAGTATGGCGCGATGGGCGTGATCAGCGAAGGCCGCAGGCTAGCTGACTTCATACCGGTCGGAATCAGGCTGGAAGAGATCGCGGCTATCTACCACTGGCCGCAGGGCAAGGGCCTGCTCGGATTGCGATCACCGATCCCAAGCCATTGCGCCTAGCCGATATCGCCGGGCATCGCGAGTCCTTCGGCTTCCCGGCGGGCTATCCGCCCATGAAGACGTTCCTTGGCGTGCCGATCCGGATCCGCGACGAGGTCACGTCGCTGATCGGCTCGCCCGAGGTGGCAGAGCGTGTTAGCCGCTCGGTCGACGCGCTCGACGACACGATCAAGGAGATCCGTTCGGCGATCTTCGCGCTGCAGACGCACGCGGCGGCCAAGCCGGCCGACATGCGCGCCAGAATCCTGTTCGTCGCGCAGGAGATGTCTCAGGCACTGGGGTTCGCGCCCTCGCTGCACCTGCAGGGCATCCTCGATGCGCCAATTCCCGAAGAGATCATCGAGCAGATGCTGACCGTGATTGATGACGGAGTGGGCATCGCGCCGGGAGGCAGGCGCAGCGGCCTGCGCAACCTCGAGCAACGCGCGGGCGCGATCCGCGGGTCGCTCACGATCAACGCGCCCGACGGCGGAGGCACGGAACTGACCTGGCGAGTGCCGCTGCCGGAGACCGAGGTCAGCTAGTAAGCACCATGCTCGTCAAAGATCCTCGCCGCGTACGCGGCGGCCTGCGTACGCCGTTCCATGCCAAGCTTGGCGAACAGCGCAGACACGTAGTTCTTGACGGTCTTCTCGGCGAGGAACAGCCGCTCGCCGATCTGCCGGTTCGTCAGTCCTTCGCCGATCAGCTCGAGGATCTTCCGCTCCTGGCCCGTCAGCGCAGCGAGCGGATCGGAGCGCCGCGACTGATCGCGCATCCTGGCCATGACGCGGCTGGCCGCCTCCGGATCGAGCAGCGACCGCCCAGCCGCGACCGTTCGGACCGCCCCGACCAGGTCAGTGCCCCTGATCTGCTTGAGCACGTAGCCAGCGGCACCGGCCATGATCGCATCGAATAGCGCCTCGTCATCGCCGAACGACGTCAGCATCAGGCACGCCACTTCTGGCAAACGCGACCTGATGTCCCGGCACACGCTGACGCCATCGCCGTCCGGCAGCCGCACATCGAGCACCGCGACATCGGGGTTCAGCGCGGGTATCCGCGCGAGCGCGGACGCGGCCGTCCCTGCCTCGCCGACCACCGTGATGTCAGGCTCGGCCTCCAGCAGGTCCCTGACCCCGCGCCTGACGATCTCGTGATCGTCAACCAGGAACACCGTGATGGGGGCGTTGTCCGCAGCGTTCTCAATCATGTCGACGGCGCCTTCCGGTCTGCCCTGTCCAGATGGCCGCGCACTAGAGCAGCACCTCTTCTACGGCGCGCCGCACGCTGGCCGAAGTCTGGCCAGTGCAGCCGAGCCTAATCACCATCTGCGCGTACGCTCCCTCGCACAGCACCGCCGAAATGAAGTCACGCAGCTCGTCCACCTCAAGCGGCTGGCTGTGCAGGGCCGCCGTCAGCCCGCAGCTGCTGGCGACAAGCAGCACCCGCTGCAATGCCTGGCCGGCGCTGACCCAGTCTGCAGGCCCGTCGGCTGGCGTCGTCAGGATCGTCACCAGGCCCGCTGACCTGGGCACCGCCCCGGTCCCCGAAGGCGGCATGCCCCAGCCGCGGCCGTGTGCGAAGTCCCTGGCGGGAAACGACGGCTGCGTCCTCTCCGGCCTGGCCGGATAGGCAGTCGGGGGTACACCGTCCTTGCGGGAGCTGCCCGGCGGCGGCGCCCACTTGGCCTGCTCGCGCATCCGCACTGCGTCGATCCGCAGCGCATACTCGGCGGTCTCGGTCACCGCGGCCAGCGCGCGCCGCTTAGCCTCGTCGGCCATGATCGCGAGCGCAGCGTTCTCCCTGCTTGCCTCGTCTCGCATGACCGCGATCAGGCTCGCCGGGATCGGCTCTGGGTCGAAGCCGCCGCGATGAGTATGCCGCCTGGCTATCTCCGCGAAAAGCCCGCGTTCATACTCGGCCGGGACCACCTGATCGCGGCCATAACCGATCCTGGCTACCAGGTTCGGCAGGTCCGCATCAGGCAACAGGCTGACCTTCGGCACCAGGCCGAGGTAGCGCAGCGCGACTCGCGCGGTGAACAGCGCGGCGCCGCAGCTGACCATCATCTCCCTGCCGCGCGGATCGGCGACGCTGAGCCGGCGATCGATATCGGCGTGCAGGCTGATCTCACGGTTGGCGGTGCTGAACCACCACGGCTGGGAGTTGTGCACCGATGGCGCGTGCACGGCAGCCTCGACCACGAAGCGGGAGATCTCGCCAGGCGGACTCGCCGGACTGGGAAGCTCATCGGCGGGTGCCCGGAACGCGTTCATCGTCACTCCTGTCCGAATCTCGATACGCGGGCACTGGCCCGCCAATCGAGTAGACCGCCATTGGGCGGTGCCACGGCAGGTACGAAGGTCGTGAGGCTCTCGGGACCTTGGTCACGTCGCAGAGATATCAGCCACATTGCGGCCGAGATCCAAGCCGGGACTAGTTAGCGTCGATCGCCTGGGTCTCCGTTCCGGCCGTCACGACGACCGGCGTAGCCGCCCCCTTGCTCGCGACGCCGTTGTACCACTGGGTGGTGTAGGCGCTAGCCCCGCAACCGGCCTTGAATTCGACGTCGTAGCTGCCTGGCGCCAGGTCCGCGATGGTGTACGTGCCGTTCGCGGCCGTTTCCGCGAGCGCCGGACGCTGGGTCCCGCTCGCCCGGTAGGCGATCACGCAGACCCCGCCGACCGGGGACCCGGACACCTGCACGGTGCCTGACATCCCGCCATCGGCGGTCAGGGTCGCGTCCACGCCCGCATGCGTGCTTCCCGGCCCGACACCGACCGGCGTCGCCGACGCCTCGCTCTGCTGCCCGTTGAACCATTGCGGCCGGAACCCACCAAGGCCGGCCGCGCAGTCCGGTGCGAAGAGAATCGTGAAGCTTCCGGCCGCCAGTCCCTTCATCGTGTACTGACCTTGGCCATCCGTGACGGCGAGACCCCGCGCTCCCCTGCCGATCTTGCGGGTTGCCTCGACACAGACGCCTGCCACCGGCGCGGCCGTGGTGCCGCCTCTGACCGTTCCCGACACCGCGCCCGCAAGCGGCAGGGTCACACCGGCTCCGGTAACCGCCGACCCTCCGACCTGGACCGCCTTCGTCACATTGGCCAGGCCGGTCGCCGAAGCGCCGCACGGGAAGAACTCGAGTGTGTACCGGCCCGAGGCGACGTGCCCAAAGACGTAACGGCCCTTGCTTCCCGTGACACCAAATTCGACCGCTACGCCGCCGCTGTCGAGCGCCGCTACGCAGACCGACTTGACCGGGGAGCCAGAGGCACCGGAGCGCACCGTTCCCGCGACGGTCTCGCCGCCGGACATCGTCGCATTGATACCTCCGGATACATGACCGTCCTTGACGGAGACCGGCGTGGCCGATGCGCTACTGGTCGCTCCCTTGTACCAGCTCAGGGTGTATGGCTGGCCGAGACACGGCACGAAGACGACCGAGTACTTCCCTGCCGCCAGCCCGCGGATCTGGTAGCTGCCGTCGCTGGCCGAGCCGGCTCCGCCGGCGACGAGGAGCACTTCGGGTGGCTGCCCGCTCAGCGGGAACGCGGCTGCGCAAACCCCTTTCGCCGGCTTGCCTGCCAGGTTCTTGATGACACCGGCGATCGATGCCCCGCGACGCAGACTCGCGCCGATGCCCGACGTGACCACGCCGGGCCGCACGGTCACCCAATCAGGCAGGTTTCCGCCTTGCGGTGCGAACCATTGCGACGCGTAGACGATCGGGCCGAGCCTAAAAGCACACCCGCTGGCGAAGCTGACCTCGTAGCTACCGGACACAAGGTTCGCGAGCCGGTAGGTGCCATTGCGCCCGGTCGCTGCGAAGCCCGAGAAAGGCAACCCAACACTAGAGGAGAGGAGCCCGTCGACACCGTTCCCGAGTCCGCCCGCCTCAGGGGCAGAGGTCGCGAAGACGCACATCCCGCTGAGAGGTGCCCCTGCCTGATTGCTCACGGTACCTGTGATGGTCCCGCCTGGCTGCATCGCCGCGTTGATTCCTGTCGCGTGCTGGCCAGTGGTGAGGGTCACCGTGTCGGCGGCGGAAGGAACGGCCTGGTTGTTGTAACTTTGCGGGGCGTAACTGCCTTTGTTGCCGCAACCGCCGCTGAAGCTCATGGTGTACTTTCCCGCCGGCAGCCCGCTCACCGTGTAGCCGCCCTGCGGGCCTGATGGCACGCCGAAAGCCCCAACAGGCTGGGGCCCCTGCCCGGCGAGGTCAGGCTGCGCGAAGGCGCAGATCCCAGCCAAGGGCGCCCCGCCGTTAGCCGCCGTGACCGTTCCGCTGATCTCGGCCGCCGGCAGGAGGAACGTGTTTATTCGCCTGGTCGTCTTGCCGGCAGTGACGCCGACAAGTCGCTTGAATGTCCGCCCGACGTATTTCCCGCCAGCGCCGCACTCCGGGTCGAATTGGATCTGGTAGCGACCGGTACCGAGCCCGGTGAGCCTGTAGCTGCCGTCCTTCCCGGTCCTGGCCTGCTGCTCAATTCCGGTCGCGCTGCCGCGTCCGTTAGCCAGCACGCACACTCCGCCCACGCCAGGCCCCGTGTTACTCCCGCCTCGCACGGTTCCCGTGATCACCCCGCCCTTCACGAGCTTCGCGTTGATGCCCGTGAAATGGCTGCCACTGCTCACATTGAGCAATGTCGCCTTCGCCTGGGACCCGACATGCTTCCACCATTGCGGCGCGTAGTTACCACCGCAGCCATTGGCGAAATTGACCTCCCACTTGCCGCGCGTCACATCGAGGCGGTAGCGGCCGCCGCGGCCGGTCAGGGTCCCTTCGCCGCTCGTGCTATTGGCGCTGCTGGTGAAGGCGCTTACGCACACACCGGCTAGGCCCTTGCCCGCGGCGTTCGTCACGACACCGCTGATCGACGGGCCGCTGGCGGCAGGCGAGGCGGCGGCGCGCGAGGATGTGCGCCGCGCGGCTGCGCGATCGAAGGCGCGCATTCCACCCAGCGGTCTCAGGGTCACCGGCTTCAGCGCGATCGGCGCGCCCGCAGATACCACAACATGCGCAGCAGCATCGGACAGGACCGAGCCTCCGTACCACTGAGCCAGGTACCTGCCTGCCGCGCCGCAGTCGCGGAAGCCGATCGCATAGGAACCCGGTCGCAAGCCCGTGATCACGTACCGGCCGCCGGTGGCGGACACGGCCGCCCTTATCCCCATCTGCCCGCTCGCGACGACTCACACCCTGGCGAGTCCGGCGCCAGTCGGCCCGCGCACTTCACCCGTCAGTGCGCCGCGAACCAGCGAGGCGCCCGGAGCCCGGCCCGCAGACCCTGCCACGGACGCATGCTTCCTGGCGGCCGATGCCGCCGGAGCGGCGGCGGCTGGAAGGGCGGTTCCGGCCAGGATTGCCGCCGTGCCGATCGCCGCGGCGATTGAGCAGAAGCCTGCGAGCGGCAATGGCCGCTGACAAAGAGGCATGGCGGGACTATACGGCGTCCGGTATCACCCGTTCACCCCGAACGCCCTTTCCGACCTATCAATCCGATATGCCCGCTAGTCAGGAATCTCAGGCAGAACCCAGGAAAGTCTCCGGAATTACTGGCTGCCCGCACAGCGGACCCGTCAACGCTTGCCGTGCCTCCCCGAGAGGCAATAGCAACTGCGAGCAAAGAACGCGAGGTCAAGAATGTTGAGACGTCCCCTGATGAGGTTTGTCTCTGCGGCGTCGGTGGCCGGCACGATCTGCGCCCTCGGCGCGAGTGCCGCATCCGCCGCCCACGCAGCCACATGGTCGGGCCCGAGCAAGCCGGTCCCCGGAGCGCTGACCAACAGCTCCCCGGCGCTGAGCAAGGTCGCCTTCCCGAACCCAATCGGCCAGGGCCTGCTTGTAGCCTGGCGCGGCCGCGGATCGGTCGGCCACATCTTCTACAAGTTCCGGACTAACACCACGCAGCGCTGGTCGCACACCGCCGAGGTCCCTGGTGCGCTCTCAAGCGCCGCGCCGGCTGTTGGCTCGTACATCGATCCGCTCGGCCGTAATGCCGTCCTGATCGCCTGGGCAGGTCACGGCGACAACCACGTCTGGTACACCCAGGGCGAGACGAAGTCCAACGGCACCATCAGCTTCACCAAGCCCGCGTTCCTCCCGCCGAGCATCAAGTGGTCGAAGACGTTCAGCGGCCCGACGGTCTTCTTCCCCAATCACAAGAACGTCGTGATGGTCGCCTGGCGCGGCCCGGCGAACCACGTCAGGTATTCCGTCGGCGTTCCGGCGGGCAGGAACTTCCACTGGGCTCAGTCTGACCGGGTCCCTGGCAACCCGCCATCGCCCAGCAACGCGCACTGCGTCAACGCGCCATGCACCAGCGCGACCCCCGCGATCACCGAGCAGACGACGAGCACCTCGACCGGCCTGATTTACGTGTTCTGGAAGCAGCTCGGCACGCACCACCTCTTCTACAGCACGACCGCCGACGACCAAACGACCAACTGGAGTCATCTCAGCTGGAGCGGGCCAACCCAGGTCCCGGGTGCGGTCGCGCTGACCGCGCCGGCGGTGTCGATTCCTCAGGTGAACGGCAACGGCCCGTTGCTGCTGGTCTATAAGGCACCGTTCTCCACCCTGATCCGGTTCCAGACGCTGAGCAATGGAACCTGGAGTTCGTTCGCGGTCGTTCCGCGCGCTCACACCGCGGTGGCCCCCGCGCTGCAGCGCAACATCCTGGCCAGCACGACCACAGGCTCGATCGGCAATATCGTCCTGCACGTTTACGGCTGATCCCGCCGGGCAGTTAACGCCCAGCTATCCGGGTGCCGGACTCCCTTCCGGCACCCGGATCTTTGCGACACTGGAGCGGTGAGCCAGCAGATCAGGACGCACGTCCGGGTCACGGGGATCGTCCAGGGGGTCGGATTCCGCCCGTTCGTGTACTCCCTGGCGTCCGGCCTCGGCCTGGGCGGCCTGGTCGGAAATGACAGCGACGGCGTCTTCGCCGAGGTAGAGGGCACGCCGCAGGCGGTGGCCGCATTCATCAGCGCGCTCCGCACCGAGGCGCCGCCATTGGCCAGCGTCGATCAGATCACCACGGCGCCGCTGCCCCCTAACGGCACGACCACGTTCGCGATAGTGCCGAGCCAGTCGCACGGCCCGCGGCGCGCCCTGATCTCAGCCGACACCGCCACCTGCGACGACTGCCTGGCCGAGCTTGCTGACCCGGCAAACCGCAGGTTCGGGTATCCGTTCATCAACTGCACGAACTGCGGACCCCGGTTCACGATCGTCACCGGTGTGCCGTACGACCGGCCGCTCACCACGATGGCGGGCTTCGTCATGTGCGCGCTGTGCGCGCGCGAGTACCACGACCCGGCCAACCGCCGGTTCCACGCCCAGCCGACCTGCTGCCCTGATTGCGGCCCGCGGCTATGGCTTGCCGACGACACCGGCGCCGAGCGCCCTGTTCATCCTCTCGAAGCAGCCGCAGCGGTGCTCGCGGACGGCGGAGTGCTCGCGGTCAAGGGGCTAGGCGGCTATCACCTCGCCGCGGCCGCTGGCAGCGAGCAGGCGGCCGCTGCGCTGCGGGCGCGCAAGCATCGCGAGGACAAGCCATTCGCGGTCATGGCGGCAGGGCTCGATCAGGCGCGCAGCTTGTGCGCCGTCGACGACGTCGCCGCGGACCTGCTAACCAGCCGGCGGCGGCCGATTGTGCTGCTCCCGAAGCTGCCGGGCGCCGCGATCGCCGACGCCGTGGCGCCGGGTAACCGGTACCTCGGAGTGATGCTGCCGTACACCCCTTTGCACCACCTGCTGCTCGCGCACGCCGGCCAGCCAATCGTCCTGACCAGCGGCAACAGTTCCGATGAGCCCATCGCCTACGAAGACGGCGACGCCGCACTGCGGCTGAAGGGCATCGCGGACGCCTTCCTGACCCACGACCGACCGATAAACATACGGGCCGACGATTCGGTAGTGCGCCCGTTCCGCGGCCGGGACTCGATCATCCGGCGGTCCCGCGGCTACGCGCCGGAACCGCTGCGGGTCGCGACCAGGTTCCGCAGCCACGTTCTCGCCTGCGGGGCCGAGCTGAAGAACACGTTCTGCCTGGCCAAAGACGACCTCGCGTTCGTGTCCCAGCACATCGGCGACCTGGAGAACGCCGAGACGCTCCGGTCATTCAGCGAGGGGATCGAGCACTTTTGCAGCCTGTTCGAGATCTCGCCCGAGGTGCTCGCGCACGACCTGCACCCGGACTACCTGTCCACGAAGTACGCCCGCGACCGCGCCGATGCTGAACCCGGACTCGAGCTGATCGGCGTGCAGCATCACCACGCGCACATCGCCTCCTGCCTTGCAGACAATGGCGTGGGTGATCCGGACGAGCGCGTGATCGGAGTCGCGTTCGACGGGACCGGCTACGGCGCCGACGGCACGATCTGGGGCGGGGAGTTCCTGATCGCCGGCCTGGCCGGGTACTCGCGCGCTGGCCATCTTGCCCCGGTGCCCATGCCGGGCGGCGCGGCCGCGATCAGGCAGCCGTGGCGGATGGCGGCTGTCTACCTGGACGCCGCGTTCCCCGGCGGAACTGACCTCCCCTTCGCCGTCGCATCGCGGAACGAAGCGCGCTGGGCGAACGTCGTCGCGATGGCACGTCGCGGCATCAACGCCCCGTTCACCTCGAGCG
Organism: Streptosporangiaceae bacterium; assembly: GCA_036258115.1. Lineage (GTDB taxonomy): Bacteria > Actinomycetota > Actinomycetes > Streptosporangiales > Streptosporangiaceae > Chersky-822. The sequence goes on along the minus strand of DATAEH010000075.1, from coordinate 9,662 downwards.
CGGGCCGGCTATTCGACGCGGTGGCGGCGCTGCTGGCGGTGCGCGACAGCGTGAACTATGAGGGTCAGGCCGCCATCGAGCTTGAGCAACTCGCCGATCCCGCCGAGCCCGGTGCGTACCGGGCCGCCATCGGCACGGGTGAGGTGCTGTCGATCGCCGGTACTGACCTGGTCAGGGCGGTCGCTGAGGACATTGCGGCCGGAGTCGCCAGGGAGAAGATAGCAGCCAGATTTCATAACGGGATCGCTGGGCTGACTGCCGATTGCTGCGAACTGTTGCGACAGCGGACGAGCCTTCGCACCGTCGCTCTGTCCGGCGGGGTCTTCCAGAACCTGCTGTTGCTGCAGAGCGTCGTCGGCCTGCTTGAGTCCCGCGGCTTCACAGTCCTGACCCACTCGAGGGTGCCGTGCAACGACGGCGGCATCAGCCTGGGCCAGGCGGTGGTGGCTGCCGCCCGCCCGCCCGGCCAGCCGAATTAGACCAGCTGAGTGCCGACCACGTTCAAACAGCGCGGGTGGCGGCACTTTGCTGCTCTATTTCGCGGCTGCAGTCAGCCAGTCGAGCCAGGCGTTCATGCCCTCGCCGCTGACCGCGGAAAGGTGCATGAGATGCGCCGCCGGGCTGACGCCGGCGAGGTCTGCGGCGTACCGATCGATGTCGAAGTCGATGTAGGGGAGCAGGTCGACCTTGGTGAGCAGGACGAGGTCGGCCTGCCTGAACATCTGCGGATACTTCAGCGGCTTGTCGGCGCCCTCGGTCACCGATGCGAGCACCACGCGATGGGCCTCGCCGAGGTGAAACAGGGCTGGGCAGACGAGGTTGCCGACGTTCTCGATGATCACGGCCGTGCCGGGCTCCGGGTCGAGCTCGTCCAGTCCGCGCGCGATCATCGCGGCGTCCAGGTGGCAACCCGCGCCGGTGTTGATCTGAACGACCCGGCAGCCGGCCGCGCTGATCCGGCCCGCGTCCAGCGCGGTCTCCTGATCTCCCTCGATCACGGCGATGTCCAGTTCGCCGGCCAGTGCTCGCGCAGTGCACTCGAGCAGCGTGGTCTTCCCGGCCCCTGGCGAGCTCATGAGGTTCAGCATGCTGACGCCCCGCGCGGCGAGGCGATCGCGATTCCGCGCGGCGATGTCGTCGTTCTTAGCCAGGACCTTCTGCTGCAGCTGAATGGTCCGCGTGTCGCCCGGCGGAATCACGTGCCCGTGCGGATGCTCGTGCCCGTGGGGATGCTGGTACCCATCCGGCTGCTCGTGGTCGTGCTGGTCCGCTGCTGCGTGCACCACGGCGCCGTCGCCCGCACATCCGCACGTCGCGCACATCTCAGGCCACCTCCACCGACAAGATCCGCAGGTCCTGGCCCGACAAGATCGCGACGTCGGCGCTGCCGCAGGTGCAGATCAGGATCGGCCAGTCGGGTGCGAACTCGGTTCCGCAGGTCCGGCACTGACACCGAGCGGGAGGTTCGACGATCTCGAGCTTCGCGCCTTCCAGGCTGGTGCCCTCGGCCACCAGGTCGAAGCAGAACATCACCGAGTCGGCGACCACCCCGGACAGCGCGCCGATCTCCAGCCGCACACCGGTGACCTTGGCGCCAGGAACGCGTCCGGCCACGGTCGCCACGACGCCCTCGGTGATCGCAAGCTCGTGCACGGGCTCGCCTCAGCAGATCCGCGGCAGCGGGTCGCCGACCAGCAGGTCTACGATCCTCGTTCCGCCGAACGAGGTCCGCAGCTGCACCACGCCCGCGGGATCTGCCACGACGTGGCCGATCACAGCCGCCTCAGCCCCGCCCTCGTGCCCGTGCAGTGCCCGCATAGCTGTGTCGGCGTGGGCCGGGTCGACGACGACCACCATCCGGCCCTCGCAGGCCACGTACATCGGGTCGATCCCGAGCAGCTCGGCTGCTCCGCGGACCTCGGCCCGGACCGGGATCGCGTCCTCGTTGACCAGGATGCCGACGTTGGCGGCCTTGGCGATCTCGTTGAGTATGGTCGCGACGCCGCCCCTGGTCGCGTCGCGCAGGGCGCGGACTCCAGGGGTTTGCTCCAACAGCGAGCTGACCAGGCCCTTCAACGGCGCGGTGTCGGAGATCAGATCGGCCTCGATATCCAGCTCGCCGCGGGCGAGCAAGATCGTGACGCCGTGTTCGCCGATCGGGCCCGACACGATGATCGCGTCGCCCGGCCTGGCGTTGGCCACGCCGAGATCCAAGTTCTCGCCGACGAGCCCGACGCCGGCCGTGTTGATGTAGCAGCCGTCGGCCTTGCCCTTCTGCACGACCTTGGTGTCGCCGGTGACGATCTGCACGCCTGCGATATCGGCGGCGACCCGCATCGAGGCTGTGATCTTGGTCAGGTCCTCAACAGGAAAGCCTTCCTCGAGGATGAAGCCTGCCGACAAGTAGAGCGGGGTCGCGCCCGCAACGGCGAGATCGTTGACGGTGCCGTTGACGGCGAGGTCGCCGATGTTGCCGCCGGGGAAGAACAGCGGTGAGACCACGTAAGAGTCGGTGGTCAGAGCTAGCCGCGCCGCGCCGACTTCCAGCCTCGCCGCGTCCTCCAGCGGCTCGAGCCGCGGGTTGCGGAACGCGTCGAGGAAGATCGCCTCGATCAGCGACTGCGTGGCCTTGCCGCCCGCTCCGTGCGACATCGTGATCCGGTCTTCCCTGACCCGGGCTCGAGCGCGTCTGGCGCGATCGATCCGTTCGAGGACCATCTCCTCGCGCACCGTGCCGGGCAGCGGCTGCGGAGAGCCGCGCCGCTCGGGTGCGGGTGCCTCGTCCTGGCCGGCGTGCTTGCGATGCTCTTCGAGCGCGCGCTCGACCCATCCGGCCGTCATGGCCGCGGAGCCGGCATGGCCAGCGGCACCTTGGTGCGGGTCAGCCTGCCGTAGTTGTAGTAGGCGGCGCACGCGCCTTCTGGCGAGACCATGCAGGTGCCGATCGGGGTCTCCGGCGTGCACGCTGTGCCGAAGACCTTGCACTCCCATGGCTTGAGCACGCCCTTCAGGACCTCGCCGCACTGGCACGCCTTGGGATCAGCGACCCGGACACCTGGGACCTGGAACAGGGACTCGGCGTCCAGGGCCGCGTAAGCTTCCCTGACCTTCAGGGCGGAATGCGAGATGAAGCCGAGGCCGCGCCATTCAAAGTACGGCCGCAGCTCCATGGTCTGGCCGATCGCGCGCAGCGCGACCGGGTTGCCGTCCCACGGCACCACGCGGGAGTACTGGTTCTCGACCACCGAGCGACCCGCGGAGAACTGCAGCATCAGCATGTAGATGGACTGCAGGATGTCCAGTGGCTCGAACCCCGCAACGACGACGGGCTTGCCGTAGTCACGGGCGATGAACTCATAGGGCCGGCACCCGATCACGGTGGACACGTGGCCTGGGCCGATGAAACCGTCCAGGCGCAGGTCGGGTGAGTCGAGAATGGCCTTGATCGCCGGGATGATCGTCACGTGGTTGCAGAAGACCGAGAAGTTCTTCAGCCCTTCCGCGGCGGCGCGCAACATGGTCATCGCCGTGGACGGGGCCGTCGTCTCGAATCCGATAGCCATGAAGACGACCCGCTTGTCCGGGTTCTGCCTGGCGATCTTCAGCGAGTCCAGCGGCGAGTAGACCATCCGGATGTCGGTGCCGCGAGCCATGGCGTCGAAGAACGAGCCGTTGCTGCCGGGCACCCGCATCATGTCGCCGAATGAGGTCAAGATGACATCTGGCTCGGCGGCGAGCGCCATCGCGTCGTCGACTCTGCCCATCGGGATTACGCAGACTGGACAGCCGGGGCCGTGCACGAGCGTGATCTGCTCGGGCAAGTAGTCCTCGAGCCCGTGTTTGTAGATCGTGTGCGTATGACCGCCGCAGACCTCCATGAGCTTGTACTGCCGGCCGGGCTCACACAGCTCCGCGATCTTCGCGGCCAGCGCCCTGGCCTTGTCGCTGTCCCTGAACTCGTCAACGAAGCGCATGACCGCCCCCTACTCGATCTGCGAATCGGCCAGCGCGGTGAGCTCGTCCTCGTAGGCCTGACCGATGCCCTCGAGGAAGGCAAGGGCGGCCGCCGCCTCGTCCTCATCGATCTTCGACAGCGCGAACCCCACGTGGATCAGAACCCACTCGCCGGGCACCGGCGGCTCGTCGGAGAGCAGGCCGACGTTGATGACCCGCCTGACGCCGCTCACGTTTACCCGTGCCAGGTCGGGCTGGTCGGGCAGGAACTCAACCACCTCGCCCGGTATGCCAAGGCACATTGGACATCTCCTCCCGGCTGGGTCAGGGGCGCGCCCCAGGCCCCTAGATAAGCTCAAGCACTTTGCGCACCGCGTCCTCGACCGCAGCCGCCACTGGAGCGCTCAGCCCGATCCCCGGGCCTGAGGCTTCGGGCTCGCAGCCGACGATCAGCGTCTGCGTTGTCGTTCCCCCGAGCATTCCGAGCATGCCAAGGACCACGTCCGGCTGCATCCCGTGCGCGTTGAACAACGACGCGTCCGCCTGGTCCGCCTCGGCCGGCTGCTCGTGCTCTAGTACATACACCGTTCCAGGCGGTCCGCCGCGTGGGGTGGCATCAATCAGAATGGCGCGGTCATAGCCATCGCAAAGGTCATAGGCCAGGTGCATGCCGCTGATCCCGTAGTCGGCGACCGTGACGCGATCCGGCAGCTCGCACTCGGCGAGCCGCTTGGCGACTTCCACGCCGAACCCGTCGTCGCCGAAGAAGATGTTCCCCACTCCCGCGACCAGCGTGCGCCCGGTGCCCGTCGTCACGTCGGCACCTGGCTGGGCTCGGCGAGCTCGGCCACGATCAGTTCCCACAGGACGTGGTAGATCGTGGTCTGGGCTTCCTGGATCCGGTGAATCGACGTCGATGGCGCGACGAACAGGTAATCGATGCTGTCCAGCTCGGCCATCCTGCCGCCGTCGTATCCCGCGATCCCGATCGTCATCAGGCCGCGACGGCTCGCCTCATCGAAGGCGCGCAGCAGGTTCGCCGAGTTGCCGCTGGTGGAGAGGCCAAGCGCGATGTCGCCGGCCCGGCCGAAGGCCGCGATCTGCCTAGCGAACACGACATCCACCCCGATGTCGTTCGACAGCGCGGTCAGCACGGCTGTGTCGCTCGCCAGGCCGATGGCGGGCAGTGGTCGCGCATCACCCGGGTAGAGGAACAAAGTCGCGATCTGCTCGGCGTCCGTCGCGCTGCCGCCGTTGCCGAATGTCAGGAGCCGTCCTCCGGCGCTGAACCGTGCGGCGGCCTCAGCGGCGCATGCGGCGAGTTCCTCACCGCTGCGAGCGCAGACTTCGGCCCGCAGCGCCGCCGCTTCCTGCGCCTTGGCGACCGTGGACGCCCTGGCCTGCTCAAGCACGGCATCGATATCAGTGGTGCCCTGATACAGGAACGGGTACAGCGACTCCACCGAGCCCGGGTCCGGGTTCTCGGTCATGTCGCCACCACGGCGATCGCCTCGCTAGCGTGCACGAGGATCGTGTCGCCAACATCCGCGGTCACCAGCGCGACGCTGACCTCTTCTTCGCCAGCCTCGGTTGCCACGATCGCGAGAGCGTCGTCGAGCAGCCGCACGATCTTCACCTCCACGGCCGTATCTCCGCACGTGATGCAGACATCGCCGTGGCATTCGGGCACTCGCTGATCCGTCAAGCCACAACCCCCGGTCCGAGCACGCCAGGCTGCTCGAAGAAGACGTGCACGAGTTCCCACAGCACGTGATAGGTGCTGACGTGCATCTCCTTAATGATGCGCGGGTCAGTCGAGCCGGTCGCGAGCAGGTAGTCCACCTTGGAGCTCGCCGCCACGGCACCGTCCTGACCTCCGGTCAGTGCCAGCGTCAGCATCCCGAGCTCGCTCGCCGCGCGCAGCCCGCCGAGAACGCTCAGGCAGCTGCCGTCCGGCGAGATGCCGAGCGCGATGTCGGCGGGTTCGGCCAGGTACCTGATCTGGTGCGCGAAGACGTTCTCCAGTCCCTCCCTGGCCGCCACGCCCGTCACCGTCGCGGCGTCAGAGGTCAGCGCGATGGCGGGCAGGGCTCGCTTGCCGACGATGACCGGATGCACGAACTCGACCGCGACGTGCTGAGCGTCAGTGGTTGCCGCTCCGGTCGCGAAGACGAGCAGCTTGCCGCCCTGGTGGAACCGCAGCGCCATCGCGTGTGCGGCACTGGCGATCCGCTCGGCTTGCCCGGCGAGCTCGCGCCCAGGACCGGCCCTGCGCTCGAAGGCCACGGTCACGCGGTCGCCTCCGCCTCCAGCGGTACCGTTCACAGCCACCCCCCGGCTTGGCTGTTATGACTGGTCACCGCTACCCGCCGGTGAGCCGTCCGGAAGCTCGACGTCCACGACAATGCTGACAGGGTCACTGACCCGCAGGACGCCGAGAAACGCGGTGTATGGCTTGATCCGGAAGTCGGATTGCCGGACTGAGCCGGTCGCGTGATAGGAGGCTACGCCCGTCTTGCGCACGGCCATCTTCAGGGGCTGGCTGACACCGTTGAGATTCAGCATCCCGCGGATGATGCCGCCGCCGTTCTGATCGCGCTCGAATGTGGACGCGGTGAACGTGGCCTCGGGCTGACGATCTGCGCCAAGCAGCCGTCGCGCGGTCACGGCGATCTCGCGCCGGTCCCGGTCAGTCAGCGCCTTCACGCCGCCGGTACCTTCGCGCACCGCGAGCGAGTTCATGTCTGCCCGGACCGTGAGTCCGGCTGGAGTGAGATCATCGGCGACCTCCAGCTCACCTGACCACCTGGTCACCTCGATGGTCAGATCGTGGCCGGCCTGGGCGGCGAGCCCATCGCGCGTGGTCAGTAAAGCTATCCTGCCGCGTTCAGCGCCAAGGCGTAGGCGTCCCGCTTGATCCGCCATGGCAGCACCGTAGGACACATGTGGGCGGTCGTCTAGCCTTCTAACGAGACAGCTCTGACTTATCGGCCCATGTCCGCTGGACAAACGTCGCACGATTGGAACTATCAACGGCGAGCCAGCATCGTGAGGGAAACAAGGCCGTCAGGGAAGGGGCAGCGTACCGAAGACCTCTTGAATGCGGCGCAGATCGCGCATCCGCGGTTCGGTGCTGCCGCCGACCCAACGGCTGACGGTCTTGACAGAAACGCCGAGCTGGCGCGCGGCCGCCTCCTGAGTAAGGCCCTCCCGCCGCAGCGCTACCGACATCCACTCGGCGAATGTGGCTGGCTGGCCTGGCCCGCCCAGCCTCACGGTGCTGGATGGTGTGGTCGCCGCCTGCATGGCCGCGTCGATCGCCGCCTGGTCGAGACCTTCGTCGCCTGGCCCTGCCTGGTCAACCCCACCGGAGCCGGGCTCCGCCTGTCCCTGGCCTGACTGCGCAGGCAAGGCGTGAGCTGCTGCCTGATCCGCCCCGACCTGACCGTCAGCCCGCTGCCGCCCGGCGGTCTCGGGCAGCAGCGAGTCTGAGTGAAGGACGTCGACCTCGACGTGTTCGGGGAAGATGCGGAAGGCGACGTTGATCGACCCGGTAGGCCCGGCGGCGTCTAGCAGGGCGCGGAACACGGTCTCGCCGACCTCCCTGACCCCCTCGTCGGTCAGCGGCGACTCCGCGAGGCAGCGCCTGACGAAGTTCCTGATCTCTGGAATTGACGACGGGCGGGCAGGAAAGACCTGCGACAGCACCACGACGGGAACTACCTCAATGGGGTCTTGTTCCGGCCCGAGGCTCGGCTGGGCCACCACCAGTTACTCCTCACCAGCACCCGGCGCTACGAGCGGGAACGCTACTACTAGCGGGTAGGTGCAAGGCTAGTTGCCGGACAGTCAATTCGGAAGGTCAGATGCCTACATCAGGCCACTATAGTCCTGTTCGTGTGAAAAGTCCGTTGCCCTCTCCTTGCGCCTATGGACATTACTGTCCGGACAATTGAGCGCTTAATCTTGTCGGCCCGTCGTCGCCAGGTTTAGCATTGCCAGATCTGGCCGGTCGGCAAAGCGACGGCTGCGCATCGGCAAAGTGAGGTGCGTTCTTGATCAGCAAGGGCTACACAGCGTCGCGACGTGGGAATACTCAAGGTCACCGGTTAGGCCAGCTCCTGGCGGGCCTCTCTGGTACATATCTGTGGAATTCCGGATTCGAAGGCAACGAAGGCTATGCCGACATTGTGGCATTACGGGCGATCCGCATTCTGCGCGCTCATCGCTTCGTTCATGCAATTCGAGTCATAGGAACACCGGGCATCGGACGGCACAGCCGGCCGATCCATTCGCGTCCATAACTAGCGGATCGCAAGGCGAGAGGATGCATCGCTATGACAGCAGGCACAGACACCGGCCAAAGCGCCAGTGCCGCTGGAGCGGAAACCGAACCGCTCGTTCACATCCTGTGGATGAACGGCGGGCTCGGTTGTGACGGAGACTCGGTAGCGCTCACCGCGGCCACCCAGCCCAGCATCGAGGAGATCGCGCTCGGCGCCCTGCCTGGCCTGCCGAAGATCGCCGTGCACTGGCCGCTGATCGATTTCGAATGCGGCCCTGAGACCGGCGCTGACAACTTCATCGAGTGGTGGCACAAGGCCGACAGGGGCGAACTCGATCCGTTCGTTCTGGTCGTCGAGGGCTCGATCCCGAATGAGGCGATCAAGGAGGAGGGCTACTGGTGCGGGTTCGGCAATAACCCAGCGACCGGTCAGCCCATGACTACCAGCGAATGGCTCGACCGGCTCGCGCCGAAGGCGACGGCCATTCTCGCGGTCGGGACCTGCGCAACCTACGGCGGGATCCACGCGATGGCTGGCAACCCGACCGGCGCGATGGGCGTACCTGACTACCTCGGCTGGGACTGGCGGTCGAAGGCGGGCCTGCCGATCGTCTGCGTGCCTGGCTGCCCGATCCACCCTGACAACCTGTCGGAGACGATCCTCTACCTGCTCTACCAGGTCGCGGGCCAGGCTCCGATGATCCCGCTGGACGAGGCGCTGCGGCCGACCTGGCTGTTCGGCTCGACCGTCCACGAAGGCTGCGATCGAGCCGGCTACTACGAGCAAGGCGACTTCGCTGTCGAGTACGGCTCGCCCAAGTGCCTGGTCAAGCTCGGCTGCTGGGGCCCGGTGGTCAAGTGCAACGTGCCCAAGCGCGGCTGGATCAACGGCGTGGGCGGCTGCCCCAACGTGGGCGGCATCTGCATCGCCTGCACGATGCCCGGCTTCCCGGACAAGTTCATGCCGTTCATGGACAAGCCGCCGGGAGCGACCGTGTCGACCACCGCCAGCGGCATGTACGGCACGGTGATACGCAGCCTCCGCGGCTTCACCGCCCGCACGGCGGACAAGGAACCGAAGTGGCGCGTGAAGGGCTCCGAACTCCGCACCGGCTACCAGAAGACGTGGTGACGCGATGACTACCGAGGCAGCGCCCGAGCTCACCGAGATGACCTGGGATCCCATCACCAGGATCGTCGGCAGCCTAGGCATCTACACCAAGATCGACTTCAAGGCCAAGAGGGTGGCGGAGTGCCACAGCACCTCGTCGATCTTCCGCGGCTACAGCATCTTCATGAAGGGGAAAGACCCCCGCGACGCGCATTTCATCACCAGCCGGATCTGCGGGATCTGCGGCGACAACCACGCCACCTGCTCGGTCTACAACCAGAACATGGCCTACGGCGTCCGCCCGCCGCATCT
>DATAEH010000074.1:0-5482 GCA_036258115.1 Streptosporangiaceae bacterium | reverse complement strand
GGCCAGCTAACGCTCGCGGCACTAGTACCGGCGCTCCGCCGGATGGGCCCTGAGGTGCCCCGGGCAGCGGCCCGCCGATTCAATCTGGTCGCCTGGCCCGCCTACGGCGTACTCGTGCTCACCGGCATCTGGAACGTGCTGGCCGTCAATCACATGTCGGCCAGCTACCGGACGACCTTGATCGCGAAAGTGGCCGTGGTCGCCGCCTCCGGCATCACTGCGGTCTTGCATGCTCGGTCGAAGCGCCCGGCAGGTCTGGCCATCTGGGGCGCGCTGACGGGGCTGACCGCGCTCGCGGCACTGCTCCTTGGCGTCGTCCTGGCCGGCTAGCGCATGGCACCCGCGCTAAGGTCCGTGATGTGTTCGACAACCCTCAGATCAACTTCTATGTCCAGGATGTCGAGCTGATCGCGCGGTTCTACCGGGAGTCGTTCGGTTTCTCCGAGACGTTCCGCACGCCTTCGCAGGGACGTCCTGTTCACGTCGAACTGCGCCTCGGACAGTTCACACTCGGCCTTGCCGACGTCGATTCACTGCGGGAGACGCACGGCGTCATCGCCAGGAACGGCCAGCCGCGCGCCGAACTCGTGCTCTGGAGCGACGACGTGGACCGGGCGTATGCGGACCTCGTCGCCAAGGACGTCGCAACCCTCAGCTCGCCGCATGACTTCCTCGACTCGCTCCGCGCCGCCTGGGTGGCCGATCCCGAGGGCAGCCCGGTGCAGATCGTCACGCGCCGCTAACCCATACCGCCCGCCGCCCTCCTCCCAGCCCAGGAGTTCTGCACCCCCGCTGAACCCTTGGTGGCGCGATAGGCCCACCAAGGGTTCAGCGGGTGGCGCGCGCGCGGCTAGGACCGCCTCACGCGCAGCTAACGTCGGCACTGCTTCTTATGCTGCAGGTATGGGCCAGATCGAGGTCGGCACCGCGTCGTGGACGGACCGGACCCTGATCGAATCGGGATGGTATCCGCCAGAGGCCAACACGCCAGAGAAGCGGCTGCGGTACTACGCGCGGCAGTTCCCGCTGGTGGAGGTCGACGCGACCTATTACGCGCTGCCGAACCGGCAGACCGCGACGGCATGGGCGGAGCGGACGCCGGAGAGCTTCACCTTCAACATCAAGTCATTCAGCCTGTTCACCCAGCACCCCACCCGTGTCTCGGCGCTCCCGGCTGACTTGCGCCAGGCGGCGGAGAAGACCGGCAAGGACCGCGTGTACCTGCGCGACATCGACCCGGCGATAGCGGAGGAGGCGTGGGACAGGTTCCTGGCCGCCCTCGACCCGCTGCGTGACTCTGGCAAGCTGGGGGCGATCTTGCTCCAGTTCCCGCCGTGGTTCCCGATCTCCCGTGCCCGCAAGGATTACATCGTCTCGTGCGCCCAACGCGTGGCACCGCGGCGCGTCTGCATCGAGTTCCGCAACGAGACGTGGATGACGCCCGACAACCAGAAGGAGACCCTGGATTTCCTGTCCTCGCACGACCTTCCGTACGTCTGCGTGGACATGCCGCAAGGTCACCGCGACTCGATACCGCCAGTCCTGGCCGTCACATCCGATCTCGCCGTGGTCCGCATGCACGGCCACTCCGACAAATGGGACAGCAAAGACATCTATGATCGGTTCGGCTACCGCTATTCCGACCGTGAGCTAACCGAATGGGCCGGCAACGTACGACAGCTGGCTAGCGAGGCTGAGGACACCCACGTCCTGTTCAACAATTGCTACAGCAATTATGCGCAGGTCAACGCAACGCAGCTCGCCGATCTCCTGAGCGTATGATCGCCCGGGTCGCCGTCCACCGCAGCAAACGAAATGGCAGCCGCGAGCCTGCCGCCCGTAAACTCCACGCGTGGCCGAGCCAAGAACACAGCGGTACCTGCGGCTCGGGCTGCAGCTAGGCCGCCACGACGACGGGGTCGTCGATGCCTACTTCGGCCCGCCGGAACTGCCGGCCGAGGTGCAGGCGGCACGGCCGGTCGAGTTGCCGAAACTGGTCTCTGACGCCGAGGCCCTTCTTGCCGAGCTCGATGATGGCTGGCTGCGTGATCAGGTGTCGGCGCTGCGTACCTATGCGGGGGTGCTCGCCGGGGAGTCCTGGTCATACGCCGATGAGGTGCAGGCGTGCTACGGCGTCAAGCCTGTCTTCACGGACGAAGCAGTGTTCTCGGCGGCGCATGATCAGCTCGAGGATCTGCTGCCGGGCGCGGGACCGCTGGGCGAACGGTACCAGCGCTGGCGCGACTCGATGCTGGTGCCCGCCGAGCGCACTGAACGCTTGTTCGCTGCCATCGTCGAAGAGGCGCGCTCGCAGACGAAGCGACTGGTCGAATTGCCCGCCGGTGAGCGAATCGTGCTCGAGACGGTCAGGGACGTGCCGTGGCTCGGCTACAACTTCTACCAAGGCGACCTGTGCGGCCGGGTCGCGATCAACGTCAGCGTCTCGAAGTCGGCCATCGAGCTGGTTGACCTGGCCCTGCATGAGACCTATCCGGGCCACCAGGCAGAACGCGCCAGCAAGGAGCACCTGCTCGTGCGGGCACGGGGCATGACCGAGGAGACGCTGGTCCTGGCGTTCAGTCCGCAGTCGGTCATTTCCGAGGGCATCGCCAGGCTCGCGCCGCAGATCCTGCTCGAGGGCGACGGGGGCCGGGCGTTCGCCGATCTCGTCCGCGAGCACGGCGTCGAGATCGACCTGGATCAGACGCTCGCGATCGAGCGCGCGATTGGCCCTTGCGAGTGGGCGCAGGTCAATGCGGCGCTGATGCTGCATGAGCGGGGAGCATCTGAAGATGAGGCGCGCGAGTACCTGCTCAGGTGGGGTTTGCTCGGCCCCGAGCTGGCCGACCACGTGGTCCGCTTCATCACCGATCCCACGTCGCGGACCTACATGGTCGCCTACCCGGCCGGGCTGGGTCTGTGCCGGGACTTCGTGGCCGGCGATGCCGAGCGCTTCCGCCGCCTGCTGACCGAGCAGCTTCGCGTCAGCGACCTGCGTTAACCGCGGCGGACCGCGGACGACGATCCTCGGTTACACCGTTGGCGACGTGGGCATGGCGTAGACAGCGGTTGAGTGCTACCGGCTGCCGTCTGGCGGTGCCGGCTGGCGGTATCGGCTAATCCGGGCGCCAGCTCAGGCAGTGTCACTTAACAGCAGTGCCACATGTAGGGGCAGTGTCACATTGAACGGACCGCGCACGCTGATGCCGCAGGCCGACTGACCGCCTGCGACGGGGACTTGCGTGCCGCTGTCCGCCTTGAGGCTTCGAGGGACCTCCAGGAGGAAGCGCGATGGCGATAGCGGTAGGAATCGATCTCGGAACCACTAACTCGGTTATTGCGGCAACGGAGGCGGGTAAGCCCGCGGTCATTCCCAACGCCGAAGGTTCGCGCACGACGCCGTCGGTGGTTGCGTTCACTCCGCAGGGTGAGCGGCTTGTCGGGCAGCTGGCACGGCGGCAGGCGATCTTGAACCCGAAGGGGACGATCTATTCGGCTAAGCGCTTCATCGGGCGCCGGTACGACGAGGTCACCAGCGAGCTGAACGCGGTCTCGTTCGATGTCGTGGCGGGTCCGGACGGGGCGGTGCGGTTTGACGTCAGCGGCAAGCAGTACGCGCCGGAGGAGATTTCGGCGCTGGTGCTGCGCAAGCTCGTCGATGATGCGTCGAAGCAGGTAGGGGAGAAGGTCACCGAGGCGGTCATCACCGTTCCGGCGTATTTTAATGACGCGCAGCGTCAGGCGACCAAGGATGCGGGCAAGATCGCTGGCCTTGAGGTGCTGCGGATCATCAACGAGCCCACGGCGGCGGCCCTGGCGTACGGGCTGGACAAGAAGCAGAACGAGACCGTCCTGGTCTTCGACCTGGGCGGCGGGACGTTCGACGTGAGCGTGCTCGACATCGGCGACGGCGTGGTCGAGGTCCGCGCTACGGCCGGGGATACGCACCTGGGCGGCGACGACTTCGACCGGCGGATCGTCGACTACCTGGCTGATGAGTTCCAGCGGGACAACGGCATCGACCTGCGCGCCGACCCGCAGGCGCTGCAGCGCCTGTTCGAGGCGGGCGAGAAGGCGAAGGTCGAGTTGTCGTCGGTGACGCAGACCACGGTCAGCCTGCCGTTCGTGACCGCCGACGCATCGGGGCCCAAGCACCTCAACACCACGTTGATGCGCTCGACCTTCGACCAGATCACGGCCGACCTGGTGGAGCGCACGATCCAGCCGGTCAAGCAGGCGATGGAGGACGCCAAGCTCACCGACAAGGACATCGATGAGGTCATCTTGGTCGGCGGATCGACCAGGATCCCCGCCGTGCAGAACCTGGTGCGCCGCCTGACCGGCGGCAAGGACCCGAACATGTCGGTGAACCCGGACGAGGTGGTGGCGCTCGGCGCCGCGGTCCAGGCGGCGGTCCTGAAGGGCGAGGTCAAGGACGTCCTGCTGCTCGATGTGACCCCGCTGTCGCTGGGCATCGAGACCCTCGGCGGGGTGATGACCAAGGTCATCGAGCGGAACACCACCATCCCGGCCCGCCGCACCGAGGTCTTCAGCACGGCCGAGGACAACCAGCCCGCCGTCGACGTCGTGGTGTTGCAGGGCGAGCGGGAACGCGCGGCCGACAACCGGGTGCTCGGCCGGTTCCGGCTGGAGAACATCAGGCCTGCCCCGCGCGGCGTGCCGCAGATCGAGGTCACCTTCGATGTCGACGCGAACGGGATCCTGAACGTCTCGGCCAGGGATAAGGACACCGGCGCGGAGCAGCGGATCACGATCAGCGAGACCTCCAACCTGGACCAGTCCGAGGTCGAGCGGATGATCTCCGATGCCGAGCAGCACCGTGATGAGGACAGGCGCGTGCGCGAGGCCACCGATGCCCGCAACGAACTCGACGCGGCCGCGTATGCGGTCGAGCACCTGGTCAGCGAACGCGGCGACGCGGTGCCCGTCCACGAGAAAGCCCGTGCCGACACCCTGGTGGCCGACGCCAGGCAAGCGCTGAAGGAGGAGGCGCCGGTCGACCGGCTCAGAAGCCTCACGTCCGAGCTGCAGCAGGTGTACCAGAGCCTCAGCGCGGCAGGAGCCGCCCCACCGCCACAGGGCGGACAAGGCCAGCAAGGCCAGCAAGGAGGGCAGCCCAGCGGCGATGACGACGTGATCGACGCGGAGTTCACGTCGAATGAGTGACCACGAGCCGGGAAGCGGTCAGCAGGCTCAGCCACCGCAGGCCGCCGAAGACCCTGAGCCGTCGAGCGCCCAGGGCGAACCAGGAGGCGCTCAGGCGGAGCTAGCCGAGCTGCGGTCCAGGGTCAGCGAGGCCGAGGACTCCCGGTTGCGTGCGCTGGCCGACCTCGACAACTTCCGCAAGCGCTGCACCGCTCAGGTGGAGCGGGCGGCGGCGGATGCCAGGTCGGCCGTCGCCTCGGAGTGGCTCCCCGTTGTCGATAACCTCGACCGCGCGCTTGAGCACTCGCAGGCCGAT
>DATAEH010000073.1:0-14901 GCA_036258115.1 Streptosporangiaceae bacterium | reverse complement strand
ATCAGGCCAGTGTGCATTGAACCCGACGAGAACCGCATCTCGTTATACAGACGGGAGGCACGCGCCCGGACGGAAGCTTCCGATGCAGATCAGGACGCTGGAGTGGCACGGCGCGAGTCCGCTTAGCTGGCTCGGGCCAGGCCGTGCTGGCCGGGTTCCTCAGCTCAGCCTCGTGGGCCGGGTAGTCGTCAACCTGGCGGGCGCCGCCAGCGCGGCCTTCTTCGCACGCGCCAGCCTTCAGTTCTATCTGCAAACGCACCGGTTGATCGGCGCTGCGTTCTTCGTCGAGCAGGCCTGGTTCGTCACGGCGTTCCTCGTCAGGCGTCGCCCTCGCGTAGTCGCCGCATGGAGCGGCCCTTGGCTGCTCGCGGCGGGCGGAACGTTCGGCGGGTTGCTGCTGCGACCGTCCGGCGCCCATCCGTCATGGGGCGTGGCGGCCGGGCTGGTGAGCCAGCTGGCCGGCCTGGCGATCGCGGTGACGGCACTGTTTTTCCTTGGTCGGTCGTTCGGCTTCGTCGCTGCCGACCGCGGTCTGGTGACACGCGGTCCGTACGTGGTCGTCAGGCATCCGGTGTACGCCGCGTACATCCTGATCCAGTCCGGCTATTTGATGCAGAGCGTGTCACTTCGGAACGCGATGGTTCTCGCGTTCGCGACCTGCTGCAATATCGGCCGGATCTATGCGGAGGAGCGCCTGCTCGCGCAGTCACCCGAGCACGCGGAGTACACGCGACGGGTCCGCTGGCGACTAGTCCCCGGTGTTTGGTAGCCGCCGGCTGTCAGAAACCTGCGGCTATCGGGATGACGCGCTCGCCGAGCAGTTCCAGCGGCCGGATCGCGGTGACGTTCGGAACACGGCTGTGCACGTGGCTGACCCCGAGCCCCGCCGCCCAGCGCATCTGCTCGAGAATGTCGTCGACGTGCTCGCCGTCTTCGCCTGGATCGAGCGGCATCATCACGGTTTTGACGATCTCGTCGTAGTCACGGCCCACGACCTCGCAGTGCTCACGGAGCACGTCCAGCTTGTGCTCGAGGTCCGGCCCCGCGAAGAGGTTGCACGCCTGGGCATACTGCGCGACCAGCCGCAGCGTCTTTCGCTCACCGCCGCCGCCGATCAGGATTGGGGGATGCGGCCTGGACAGCGGCTGTGGTGAGTTCAGCGTGCGCTCGAGCCGGTAATGCTTGCCGACGTACGGGTCTTCGCTGTCGCTCCACATCTGCAGGCAGATCTGCAGTGCCTCTTCCAGTCGCTCGAACCTTTCGCCGGTGGATGGGAAAGGCAGCCCCAGGCCGCGGCTTTCGTCCGCATTCCAGGCCGCGCCGATGCCGAGCCATGCCCGTCCGCCCGACATCACATCGAGCGTGGTTACGCACTTGGCGAGCAGGCCAGGTTCGCGGTAGACAACGGCGGTCACCCAGGCCAGCAACTCGATCCTCGACGTACACGCTGCCAGGTAGCCGAGCGCGGTATAAGCCTCGAGCATCTCGTGCTCCGGCGGTCCGACGACGCCGATCTGCCAGACGTGATCCATCACGCTGAGCTTGGTGAACCCGCAGTCCTCTGCCGCCTTAGCGACGGCTGCCAGGTCCTTACCCAACCCATTCGGCCCTGACGGCCAGGTGAAATCCGCCAGATGCAGGCCGAGCTCCATAGTGATCCTCTCCGCTGCCTTGGGGAACTGCTCACCATTGTGGCCTAACAAGGCTCTGCACCGCTGTCGCGGGTTAGCTGGTCTCAGCCGGGGGAAGCCCGAGCTGGGACCGGATCACCCGGACTTGGGCCTCGACTTCGGCGTCTGCGAGCTTGTGCTCGCTGTCGAATGACAGCAAATCCGAAATCGACCGGGCCATCGCCTCGCGTTCGGCCATCCTGGCGCGAATTTTGTTGACCGCGATCAGTGCCCGGGCGGTTGCTGCGATCGGCGGCGGGAACTTGATCTTCGCCAGGTCTCGGTCAAACTGGCGTTCTGTTGCCGCCTGAGCCCGCAGAGCGGACTCTGCTGCCGCCAGGTCGTGGCGCCTTTCGTCCTGGTATTTGTTGACTTCGACGTCCAATCGGTGATTGGCGGGTTCCGCGATTGCCAGGTAGGCCTTGACGAGTGCTTTGAGGTTTCGATTGGTCCGGTGGTGCGCATGCTTGGCGGCATGGGCGCCGCCCGCCGCGCCAGACGCCGAGGTGCCGTCGAAGCATCCGGAAATGGCTAGCATGAGGAAACAGCCCAGCGCGAGCGCGATGCTCACGACCGTAGGCGCGGGAGCTGATCTGGACGGTGACATAAGGCAGCCTCTTCTGCCCACCCTTGGTGACAAGCACGGATCGTCGGGCGTCAGGGTTCAGCACGCGGACCGGTGAGGACCAGCGCCGAAGTCATCGCGACCTATGAACGATCTCGGCGCGGGCTACGTAATTTACGGTAGCGGCGCAACCTGCCAGTGAACGGAGGACAGCATGAAGAAGAGATGGCTGGCGCCAGCAGCGCTGGTCGCTGCGGCGCTGATAGCTGCCGGATGCGGCAGTTCGGGCAATTCAGGTTCGACAGGCAACACGGGTGGCGGCGCGTCCGGCGGCGGCTCCGCGAGCACCGTCAAGACCGCGAAGGTCGGCGGAACCACGGTCCTGACGAACTCGCAAGGCTTCGTGCTCTACTGGTTCGCACCTGACACCAGCACGACCTCGAAGTGCAACGGCTCCTGCGCGGCATTCTGGCCGCCCCTGAAGGGCCCGGTCACCGGATCTGGCATCAAGGGCACGTTCGGCACGATCACTCGTTCCGACGGCTCGAAGCAGGCAACGTTCAACGGCCACCCGCTGTACACCTACAAGGGCGACACCAAGCCTGACGAGGCATCAGGCAACGGGCTCAACATCAACGGCGGTCTGTGGCATGAGGTGACCGCGAGCGGCGCTGCTGCCGCGTCCAACCCGTCATCGTCGCCGACGGCAGGTACCGGCGGATACGGCTACTAAGACCATCCGCGCCATGGCGAGGCATCGCGGCCCGGCGGGTCACAGCCTGCTAGGAGCTAACGCTGCCTGACTACGCCGGCGGATGACAAGACAGGTTGCCTGAGCGTGCGAGCCAGCGGAACTGGCTGCGGGTCAACATGGGCCCGGAGCCAGGGCCGCTGGCTCGTCGCGTTGCCGCCCTCACCGGACATCAGCTGCGCTGATCAGCGAGCGCGGCCCCGACCCGTGCGATCAGGTCATACGGAATGGGCTTGCTGAACCCGAACCTAAGCGTGCCCTTGCCAGAACGGTAAGGCGCGAGTTCCTGCTCCATCTCGGGGTCGCCGGACGGCACAGGGTAGACCGATATGTGCGTCTTCCAGGCGCCGAAATAGATCACGGGCTTGCCGCCGAGCGTCATCGTGGGGATGCCGTAGCTGATCGTGTCGCTGGCGTCCGGCACCGCGGAGCGCAGCCGGCGCCTGATCTCGCGCAGTATTTCCTGCACGTCCTCGGGGCACGAGCCGATGTACTCATCGACCGTGTCTGCCTGCTTGGCCATCTTGTTAGTTTGCCACCGGGAATGACGGGGAAACCGGGATGGTTCATGGCGAACGGGCCGGATAGGAAGGACGGGCCGATGGTCTTCACCCAGGGTGAGCTTGCCTATCTGCGCTCGCAGCGGCTTGGCCGGCTGGCGACGGTCGCGCCCGACGGCACGCTGCAGAACAACCCTGTTGGCTTCTCTGTCGACGAGCACATCGCGTCGGTCAATCCGTGGGTCGTCCGCTGCCTTGAAGTGCGCGGCACCGCGGAAGCGCTGACCGGTCAGACGCCGTCGAGCCCGTACATGAGCCCCGAGGTGATCAGGATTCACCCGAAGCGCATCATCAGCTGGGGAATGGGACCTGACGGCTCGGAAGGCTCGCGGCGCACCATCACCTAACCGTGCGCACATGAGGGGATGGCGAGGACCGATGACCGAGGCGGGCAGCGGCCAGCTGGCGGCAATGAGTGCACTGATTACCGGCGGCACGTCCGGCATCGGCTTCGCGATAGCCGAGCGGTTCCTCGCCGAAGGCGCAGCAGTCGTCATCACCGGGCGGGACCAGGACCTCGGCGCGCGGGCCGAGGCGGCACTACGTAAGACCGGCCCGGCCAGGTTTCTGCCCGCCGAGGCCGGCGACCCGGTGGCCGTGACCGAATCGACGTCGACCGCTGCGGATTTCCTGGGCGGCCTCGATGTTCTGGTCAACAACGCGGCTATCGGGGTTCAGTCGGGCCTGCTTGCCACGCCGGTTGAGGACTATGACCGGCTGATGGACGTGAACGTGCGCGGTTATTTCCTCTACGCGCGCGCCGCCTACCCGCACCTGGCCGCCAGGCGCGGCAGCATGGTGCATATCGCGTCGGACGCCGGCATCTGGGGAGAGCAGTCGATCGGCTTGTACTCGGTCTCGAAGGCGGCGGTCATCATGCTCGGCAAGATGCTCGCTCTGGAGGGCGGCCCCGACGGCGTCAGGTCGAACGTGCTGTGCCCTGGCGATACCTGGCCCGGCATGCGTCATATGGCACCGCCGGGGGAGCAAGACCGGCCGGAGAGCGGAGACTGGCCGCTCCCCCCGATCGGCAGGATCGGCAGGCCGAGCGATGTCGCAGCCGCGGCCGTGTTCTGCGCCAGCGCGGAATCGCAGTTCATCACCGGCGCGACGCTGGCGGTCGACGGCGGCATGACGGCCGGCTATCACCAGCGCGAGAACTGACTAACGGTCGCTATCGCGTCACGGCCTGCTTGATCAGCTCGCGCCCGAAGTCCCACATCAGCCCGCTGCCGCGGTGCGCGTCGCGCATGACGTCGTCGAGCGCCTCGCTGAACATGCTCACCTCGTCAGTGCCTATGCCGAGCACGGGCAGCAGCTTGATGACCTCCATGTGGTCTCCGGAAACCTGAGTGAGGATCCGGTGCCGATGGAACAGGGCCACGACCACCATCTGAGCGAACAGGCCGCGTCGAGCCTTCTGCAACATGTTCCAGCTGGTCCGCATCTTCAGCGAGCTTGGCTTGCCGAACTCCATCGCGATCATCAACCCGCGTCCGCGCACGTCAGCGAGCATCTCGTACTGCTCACCGAGCTCGGTGATCGCCTGCATCATCGCCGTGCCAACGCGGTCGGCGTTGGTCACGAGCTGCTCGTCCTCGATGACGGCGAGGGTGGCGAGCCCAGCCGCCATCGCTGCCGCGTTCGATCCGAATGTGCTGTCATGCACGAGGACGCGGTCCATCGATGAATACACCTTGTCGAAGATCCAGCCCTTGGCCATGGTCGCGCCGACCGGGACGAATCCGCCCGACAGCGTCTTCGCGACAGTGACGATGTCCGGGTCGACGCTGTCGTGCTGATAGGCGAAGAACTTGCCGGTCCTGCCCATGCCGGTCTGCACCTCGTCACAGATCAGCAGGGCTCCATTCTCGCGCAGCAGCTTGCTCGCCCCGGCGAGGTACCCGGGCGGGGCGACGGCCACGCCTTTGCCCTGGATCGGCTCGGCGATGAGGGCCGCGACGCCGCCCTTGCGCAGCTCGGCCTCGAGGGCGTCCAGGTCGCCGAAGGGGATGCAGGTGTCAGTGAGCAACGGGTCGAAGCCCCGCCTGAACTCTTCGGCGCCATTGACCGAGAGCGAGCCCGCAGTCAGACCGTGGAAGGCGTGGTCGCAATACAAGATCCTGGGCCGGCCAGTCGCGTACCTGGCGAACTTCAGCGCGGCCTCGACGGCCTCGGTGCCGCTGTTGCAAAAGTAAACCCGCTCGAGCCCAGGCGCCTTGGCCAGCAGGCGCTCGGCGAGCAGTCCGGATAGCAGCGCGCAGTCGAACTGGACCATGCTCGCGAGCTCGGCGTCGAGGACGTCGTGCAGGGCCTTCCGCACCACGGGGTGGTTGTGGCCCACCCCGAACACTCCGAATCCGGACAGGAAGTCCGAGTACCGCTCACCAGCGCCGTCGTACAGGTAGCCGCCCTCGGCCCGCTCGTACACCTTGTCGAACCCGATGGCGTGCAGCATGCGAGGGCGCTGCGGGTTCATGTACCGGGCGTGTAGCTCATAACCCTGGCCATTCCGCTCCGCGAGCAGGCCAGGCAGGTCGAATCCCATGACCCAATTCTGCATGCCGGCGGTAGTCGTTTGGTCATCGAAACCCCGCAAACGAGGTACGAACTACCCAGAGACCGCCGGTGCGATCCCAGCTCGCGGGTCGCGCATGCCGTGGGCCGTCGGCGCCGTCGGCGCTGCCCCCGCGTGCGCCGCCGACTGCCGGTCCCCGTCGCCGTCACCAAACCAGGCAACTGCCTGCGGTCGCAATCGGGAGAACTCCCTATGGCAATCGGGCTTGGGGCTCGGCACGATCGTTGCCTAACAGGCCCGGTCCGGGGGGACAAGGTTTGCACGGATGGCGGTCCGAAGGTGCCCGGCGCCCGAGGTCAGTAACCGATCAGAAGGATCGGCCCTCGAGTTGACCGAGTGCGCCGGATTGACCGATGGCGATGACGCTACCCGGCGGATGCGCTGAGGTCAGGCGAGACCAGCCCGTGTTCCAGAGCGAACAGCGTCGCTCCGGCCCTTGCGGACACGCCAACCTTGCTGTAGACGCTCTGGATGTGGTGGTCGCAGGTCTTCGGCGAGATGCCGAGCTGGCGTGCGACTTGCTTGGTAGCCAGCCCGCGGGCCACAAGTCCCAGCACGGCACACTCGCGTTCCGATAGGCCAGCCGGGCGGAGTACGGGCTCGCGCGGCTGGCCGGCCGCGACGAGGACGGCGTTGACCGCGTCGGGAGCTAGCCGGCCAGCGGCCGCCTCGCCGCGCAATTCGTCAGCGGCCGCGTCGGCCGGCAAGCGCGGGCGATAGGCGCGGGACTCCCGCATCGCGTGGTAGCAGTCGGCCGCGGCGAGCAGCCACGCGGCGAGCGGTAGGTCGCCGGCTTTGCTACCTCGGTGGTAGCCGGACCCGTCGTAGCGCTCGCCGTGCGTGCCAGCTAGCCTGGCGAGCGGCCGCAGGCTCGCCGAGACGTCGAGTACTCGCTCTGAGTGGTAGGCGTGCAGCCTGACCTGCTCTCGCTGACCCCTTGTCAGCGACTCTGGACTAGCCCACACATGCACGGGCACCGCGACCCTGCCGATGTCATGCACGAGGGCAGCCCGACGCAGCGGGACAACCTCGGGCCCCGGCAAGCCGACGACCGCCGCTGCCCGCGCGGCAAGCCTGGCGACGCCCCTGGAATGGCCGATCGTCCACATGCTCTTCAGGTCGGCGAAGTCGGCCATGGCTGACAGGCAAGCGTCAAGCCGGGCCTCCGTAACGACGGGTTGCGGGCCAGGCTCCATTTCCATCGTCAGGTCCCAGATCGAGGGCGCGTCGAGCCCGGCATAGAGCCGCTCGCCTAGGTCCAGGCCAACGGCGACCGCATCGGGATCCAGGCCAGATCCGGCCCGTTCGCGCAACACCTTGCTGGCGAGCTCGCGGCCACCGTGCTGGCAAATGATGTCCGCGTCCTGCGCGACTTGCATCAGCCGCACCGCCAGCGGAATCTCGGTGCCACGAAGATCCCCGGGCATGCCCTTGCCGTCCCAGCGCTCATAGAGGTGCCGCAGGGCCGCCTGGATCTCATCAGAGAATCCCATCCGAGCGCCGAGCACACGGGCGACGTCGCAGTGGCTGGCCGCCCACTTACGGAATTCGGCAATGCCACCGAAGGCAGATTTCGCCATCTGGGCAGCCCTGGTCATCGGTGCGCTCTCGGCGTGCGCCACCCGCATGGCCATGGCGATCAGCTCGCGTCTGGAGCCCATCATCGTGGCCAGCATCTGCGGGCGCGCCGCGAGTTCGTCGCCGAAGAATTGCGCGTCGATTTCGCTCTCGGCGGTGCAACCCGCGAAGTGCAGGACGCCGGTATAGAAGACCGTGACCTGCTCGTCTTTTTGCAGCCCCATGGATTGCGCGATTCGCAGCGCCATGATCGCGGTGCGCAAGCCGTGCTCGAGCGGCTGACCCATCGCCAGGTCCGTGGCCAGCGACATTACGCCGGCGGCCTCGACCAGCCGCAACGGGTAGGCGGGAGAGCTCATCGGAACCAAGGCTATGCGTTTAGACGCTGGCTCCGTTGCCGGACATAAGACCTGCGCTTAGGCCGATTTAGCCTGATTTTAGCACCGGTCGTTGTCGGGCCGTTCTCTCAAAATGGCCAATTCATGACCAAGACGGCAACAGGCCAAGTACTGTCTGCTCTGGTCATATGAGGCATGCCGCCCCATGGGAGGGACACATTGGCAATTCGTGATTCGATGCAAGCTTCATCGGCGCCCTACCTGCATCAGGGCGAAACAATCCAGGCTGTCTTTGGCGCTCAGACCGCGAGCCAGTGGCTAGCGGCGCTGACCGGAATATTTGTCTTCCTCGGATTGAACAGGTACCGGATCTTCGTAGTCACGCCGCAGCGGATCCTGATCCTGGACGCTGGCAAGACCAGCATGGCCAAGGCCAAGGGCGTGGTCACGGAACTGCCAAGGGCAACCAAGCTGGGCCCAGGCACAGGGTTGTGGCACGTGATTCCGGCCGGCAACGAGACGCTGCGGGTGCACAGGCGCTTCTTCAAGGACATCGAGACGGCCGACGCTCAGGCGGCTGCGGCCGCCTGACGTGGTTTAGCGCACGGACCTCACGGGGCCGATTGCCAGCGCCCCGGCAATCGCCACGACGCCGCCACCAACGAAGAGTGCTGCGTAACCCCCGAGGTGTCCGATGATGAAAGCCGCGAGGAACGGCGCGACGATCTGCGGGCCTGCGTTAGCGACGTTAAGCACGCCCATATCGCGCGCCGTGTCCTCGTGTCTGGGCAGCACCAGCGTGACTAGTGCGGTGTCGACGGCGAGATAACTGCCGAACGCGAGTCCGGCAACGGCCGCGAAGACCGTCATCATTGCGAAGGTCGGGGACACGATCGGCAGGATCATCGCCGCGCCAGAGGTTGCTGCCGATCCGATTACGAACGGCTTGCGGCGGTTGAGCCGGTCAGACAGCGGTCCAGCGATGGCCGCCGCCAGCACCGAGCAGAGCGTGCTAATCACCGCGAGAACAGTTACGCCTGTGGCAGGGCTGATGCCGCCGGGCAGCGTGATGTAGTCGGTCAGGATGTACAACTCGAATCCGGCGACGAGGAAGTAGCCCAGAATCATTGCCGCGCGACTGCAGAAGACCCAGGCGAAATCGCGGTGCCTGAGGGCCGACGTGAACGCCGCGAACCAGGAGAGCGCCGCAAGCAGGGGAGTCGTGCCAGGGCTGTCAGCAGCCGACGTCATGCCCGGGCCAGATTCTGGAGGACTGCTTGGCGGGTCGGCCGTGAGAGTTACGAACAAGATCGCGGTGAGTGCTAGCAATCCGCCGAGCGCGAGGTAGCCCCAGGCAAGATGGGCGGCAAAACGTCCGGCAAGGCCGACTCCGGCCACCGCCCCTGCCGACATGGCCACGCCGACCACGGCCGACGCGGTGCCTCTGCGGCCGGCGGGCACCCGGTCGGGAACGACGGCGGTCAGCGCCGCCTGATAGAAGTTGGCGGCCGCTTGGACGAGACTCCAGCCGATGGCGATCATGATCAAGCTACTGGCGCTGCCGAGCACGACGAGCGCTACCAGCACCCCGGTCGAACTGGCGATGAGCCAGGGAGCGCGCCGGCCGAACCGCGACCTGGTCCGGTCGGACAGCGCACCGCCGAGCGGGTTGCATATGGCAGCGACGCCTGCGCTGACGCCCGATACCAGGCCGAGATCGGCTACTTTGTGTGCCCGATCGACTGACTCAACTTGCAGCGGGAGCAGGACCTGCAGCACGCCGATATACAGCGCGTAGAGCGCACTGTTCCCAATGCCAATGTTGACCAGCAGGCGGCGCATGCTGCGGCGGCCGCCCGGACCGGTAGCGTGCGCGTTCGCCGCGACCTCGTCCCCACGGTGCAACATGGCGCTCCCGGTAACCGCCGGGCGCCGGCATGGCCATGCGGGGCGCGGAGGTGCGAGGCGGAGGTGTCAGGGGATCGTGATCGTAGCGTTCAGCTTGCGCTCGGCGATACTGTGCGCTGCCTCGACGACGTACTCGCCGCCGATCGTCCGCCAGCCGCCCGCCCAGATCTGGAACGTCCTGACGGGCAGGTCGATGCGGACGGTGACAACCTCGCCCGGCGCTGCCTCCGCGATCGCGAAGCCAGCGAGCCAGCGAGCGGGCCGGTCGGGCACGCCCTGGCCTACCTGGATTTCGGTGGTGGCGGGTGGCGCGGGCGAGACGTAGATCTGCACTACTTCTCGGCCCGCTCTGGTGCCCGTGTTGCGGACGGTGACGTCGACCCGGCTGCCGTCGACGACCACGTTCTCGTACTGCCAGGAGGTATAGCCGGACCCGTGACCAAACGGATACCGAGGCGCCGTCGCGGATCGCTCCCACGCCCGGTAGCCAATGAAGATGCCCTCGTCATAGCCCAGCACGCCGTCATGGGGTGTCGTGTCCAGCACTGGGCAGTCTGCCGCTACCACCGGCCATGTCGTCGGCAGACGCCCTCCTGGTTCGCTGACGCCGAGCAGCACGTCGGCGAGCGCGCGTCCCGCCTCCTGGCCGCCGAACCAGGTGAGCAGGACCGCGTCGACATCGTCGGCCCAGGGGAGCTCGACCGGTGATCCAGCGCTCACGACCACAATCGTTCGCTTGGCCACCGCGGACACCCGGCGGACCAATTCGTCCTGCCTGCCGGGCAGGGCGAGGTCGGTCCGGTCGAACCCTTCGGATTCGACCTCATCGGTGGTGCCAACCACGACGATCGCGACGTCACTCGCGGCCGCCACCTGCTCGGCCTCGGCAAGCAGCTCGGCATCGGTACCGACTGGCTCGCCGTAGCCGAGCGACATGGAAACCAGACCGTCGGCCTCGCCGGTCAGGAGATGGCGGACGAGCGTCACGTCGGTGGTTGCCCCCGCCTCGAGCTGCAACTCCACCCTGTGTTCGGGCGGCGCGAGAAACATCCGTGAAAAGTCCGAGGTGTCCGGCCTGACCTCGCCGTCGAATCGCACTGAGCCGCCGGCCGTCAGCGTGAATGCTCCCGTCCCACGGATCCCCAGGCGGTGCGCGCCGCTGACCGTCGCGGTCAGGCGGCCGCTGATCTCGACGCTGAAGAGATCGGCAGCGGCCACCCCGACCGGCAGCTCCATCCACCGGCCCGCCCCTGATGCCAGTGAGGCGGCATGTAGCGAGGTGCCCGCGGCATCCCTGAACACCGCTCGCAAGCCGGTCCAGTTCGGCTCGGCGGCTGGACCAAGATGCGCCCGAGGGTCGGCTCCGACGGCATAGCTGAGGGTCACATCTTGTGGCAGTGCGGCCGCTAGCCCCTCGATTGGCGAGGTGACACGCTCAGGGAACACGGTCGCGCTGCCGCCGCCAAGAACTCTGGCGTGCTTGGCCAAGGCTCCGATCAGGGCGACCCGGCCGAGATTGGCAGGCGCCAGTGGCAACACGTCGCCATGGTTGCTGGCCAGCACGAAAGACCTGACCGCGATGTCCCTGGCGAGGGCGGCTCCGTCGACTGATGCTGGCCTCTGCTCCGGCGGGACCGCCTCAGCGACCGCGGTGAGCGCGCCGACCCGTGCCGCAAGCCGCAGCACGTGGCGCACGTGCTCGTCGATCGCCTCGGGCGGAACACTCCCGTCGTGCACCGCGGCGACTAGTTTGTCGCCCCACGGACTGCCTCGGGACGGCATGACGATGTCAAGTCCGCCGTTGGCCGTGCCAACCGTGTCATGGGCGGCCATCCAGTCAGAGACGACGGCGCCGTCGTATCCCCACTCATCCCTGAGCACGCCTAGTTGCAGGGCGCCGTTGGTGCTCATCGGGACCCCGTTGACCGCGTTGTACGCGGACATGACGGCCCATGTTCCCGCGTCACGCACCAGGACCTCGAACGGAGCGAGGTACAGCTCGCGCAGGGCGCGTTCACCTACGTCGGCGCTGGCGGTGAACCGCTCCGTCTCGAAGTCGTTGGCCACGTAGTGTTTCACGGTCGCCGCGACGCCATGGTCCTGCACGCCGCGCACGTAACCCGTCCCGATGGCGGCGGTGAGCAGGGGATCCTCTGAATATGCCTCGAAGTGCCGGCCGCCGAGCGGGCTGCGGTGCAGGTTCACAGTCGGCGCCAGCAAGACGTGCACGCTCTTGCGCCTGGCTTCTTGGCCGAGGAGGCGGCCAGCCGACCGCGCCAGGGATGGGTCCCAGGTCGCGGCGAGGGCGGTCGGGCTCGGGAGCGCGATGGACGGGTCATCGGCGCTCCACCTCGTGCCGCGGACGCCGACCGGCCCGTCGGACATCACGATCGAGGAGAGCCCGATCTCGTCGATCGCTGGCAGCGACCACATGTCCTGGCCTGACAGCAAGCGGACTTTGGCCTCCAGGCTCAGCCGCTCAAGGGCCTCGTCGATGACACGTTCCTGCGCCGCGGCCAGCCCGGTCATAAGACCTCCTCGCAAAGCAGGCTAACCCGACACACCGCCCATGGGGGAGATCCTCCTGATTCTGATCGGCTGGCCCGTTTCAGGCTCAGGCGCGACTACAGCGCTGATGAAGACGTGCGGGCTGACTTCGTGCAGCGTGCGGAGCAGATCCTCCAGCGCCTCGCCCTCGCCGAGCTCGACGATGACGTCGCCGGAGGTCTCGGCGAGGTCCACGCCAGGCGGATCGAGGTGCACGACGGTGCCGGGGGCCTGCGCGAGCGCACGGCCCAGCGCGCGCCGGCCGGCAGGTGCCTCTGGCACAACGACCCGGATTCTCCACTGCGTCATATGACCTCCTGCGTCATCTCGCCGACGTACAGACAATGACCGGGCGCGATTGCCGCGGTGATTCCGGCTTGTTACATCGCTGTGAACGGACTCCGCGGCGCGATCAAGGCAAGCCGCGGGCCGGGACGACCTCATGCTGACGCGAGGACCAGGGCAGAACGCCAACCCGCTGATCCGAACGCCATGCCCCCGCCGAGCTGGCCAGCGAGGAGGCGATGGTGCCTCGCCAGCCATTTCAGTCAGTATAGAAGCGGATAAATGACGTTGACCCCATTCGCCCGTAATCCGCTGCAACGTAGCGCGGAGCAGTCGCTGGGTGGCGGCGAATTCTCCGAGTGGCGGCGGTGCGGGGTAGCGGCGGTTCTCCAGGTCCAGGTAGCGCCGCTGGTTGAGTTCCACCTGAATGGCGTCGACCATGTCGTGGCGGCCGAACCGCCGGACCGTCCACCCGCCGGCGAACCGGTGGTTCATCCGGACATCGAGCCCGGCAGCGCCTAGCGCTCCCGACACCAGCCCGACCGCCGTCGGCGACGCCGTCGCGCCGTGCCGGTCGCCGAGGATCACGTCCCCGTCGAGGCCGACGCCGAAGCTGTGCAGGTCGAGTAGCAGCACCTTCGGAAACCGGGCCAGCAGCCGCGCGAGGACCTCATCAAGCGCCCGGTGGAACGGCGCGTGGGCGATCTTGATGCGGTGCGCGATCTCATCGTCGGTCAGCGGCCTGCGGTACACGGCGCGGCCGTTGGGCATTCTGGCGGCCACGACGCTTGTCCAGAAGCCGCCGTGCTGTTCGCCATCGGGGTCGCGGTTCACGTCGGCGACGAACCGGCTGAATGACGTGGTGACGGTGGTGATCCCGAGATCTGGCAGGAACGCGTACAGGTCTCTGGTTAGCCAGTCCGACCACAAGACGTCGGTTTGCACCGCAAGCTCGGCGGCCAGCTCAGCCGGGTAGTGCAGGCCCCCATGCGGCAAGCACGCGACGACCGGGACCGCGTCGCCGCGTGGTTCAAGCACCCATTCACCGATGGCACCCAGTCAAGCAGATCCATGCACCGCGGGTTAGCTGTATCTAAACTGGTAATATCACACGTCTGATACTGGTAACGGCACTGCCGGGAGAGCTGTGAGCACACGCACCGAGCATCATGACGGGGACCACCAAACCCAGGCCGGCACTGGGCGCGCGGCCCAGGGGGGCACTGGCCGCGGGCCACGAGCGCGTGAACTGGCCGACCTCCTTCGTTCGCGCCGGGACCGCCTCCAGCCTTCCGATGTCGGGCTGCCCACCGGCCAGCGGCGCCGCACCAAGGGCCTGCGCCGCGAGGAGGTCGCTCAGCTAGCGGGCGTGTCGGCCACCTACTACACGTTCCTGGAGCAGGGCAGGGACCTGCGGCCGTCGTGGGAAGTCCTTGAGGCCATCGGTCGAGCGCTGCGGCTAGGCCCGGCGGAGCGTGCCCACCTGCACACACTCGGCAGCGGCACGCGGAAGACGCCGCCGCGCCCGGCGGCTGAAACGGTCCCAGACGCGGTGTCGGCGCTCGTTGATCGGATGGATCCTTACCCGGCGTATGTCACGGGCCGGTACTGGGACGTGCTGGCGTCGAACCGGGCCGCGAGGCTGCTGTGGACCCACTGGCCAGCGTTGCCGGAGCACGACCGCAACATGTTGTGGTGGACCTACACCGACCCCGCGGCGCGCAGCGTCCTGGTCGAATGGGACAGCGAGGCACGGGCTCAGCTCGCGCAGTTCAGGGCGGCCGCGGACAAGCGTCCTGACGATCCGTCGTTCACCGCTCTGATCGAGCGGCTGCGCAACGCGAGCCCGGAATTCCGTGCGTCGTGGCCGCGCCACGACGTCGCGCCGCTTGCCTCGGGCACCAAGCGGCTGCGCCACCCGGTGCTCGGCGAGATGACGTTCAGCCACGTGGTGCTGACCCTGGCGGATGACCCTGAGCAGAAGCTGGTGACGTTCGCCGCGAATGACGATGACCAGGCCAGGATCGCCGCTCTGCTGGCCGCCGAGCCCATCCCCGACGGGCAGCCAGGTCTGCTCGATCGTTACCGCCCGCGAGACGCGGCAGAGGAGGCTGACGTGGC
>DATAEH010000072.1:0-7710 GCA_036258115.1 Streptosporangiaceae bacterium | reverse complement strand
TCGTCCAGCGCGCTGGCCAGGAATGTCTCCGCCTCGGCGGCGCGCACGGGCGTCGGTGCCGCGGACCCGATCCCGGTGCCAATCGCCCGCCGCCCCGGATGTAGCGCAAGGCCGAACGCCGCTACGGCGATCACCATCGCGTTCCTGGTACCGATCTTGGCGAACTGTTCGGGCCCGGACGGCGGGCTGATCCAGACCGCGACGATCAGTTCCTGCGGAGCCAGCGAACTCCGCTTGACGCCCGTGAAGAACTCCCCGATCGGGATCATCCGCCGGCCCGTCGTCGACGCAACCTCGATCTCCGCGCCCGCGGCGAGCAGCGACGGGTGGCAATCGCCGGCCGGCGACGCCGAGCCGAGGTTGCCGCCGATCGTGCCCCGGTTCCTGATCTGCGGTGAGCCCACCGTCCTCGCCGCCATCGCAAGCCCAGGAAGCCGCCTGCTAAGTGAATCCGCTCCAGATGGAGCGCTTTCACCACGGCCCGCTCCAGAGCCAGCGCCAGAGCCAGCGCCAGCGCGTTCCCCGGTCAGCTCCGCGTACGTCACCCCCGCGCCAACTCGCAGCTTGCCGTCCTGCAGCGTCCAGCCCGTCAGCTCCGGCACCCGGTTCAGGTCGAGCAGCACCTCGGGCCGCCGCCTGGCGAAGTTCAGCTCCACCATCACGTCGGTCCCGCCCGCGATCGGCACCGCCTCGGGGGTCGCGGCCTTGGCCGCGAGGGCCTCAGCCAGGCTGACTGGCTGCAGGAACTCCATCAGCTTCGCAAGCCTCCCTCCAGACCGTTCAGCCTGCCACATCTCGCCCAATGCGGCAGCAGACCGCCATCGCGGATGGAACCGGCCGCGCCGCCGCGAAGCTCGCGGCCGTCAGGCGAACGCCGCGGGAAGATCCCAGGCCGACCCGGCGTCCGGCGCGCCTTCGCGCACCGCTGCGCACTGGATCAGCCCGTACGGGCGGTCGTCAGCGAGGAACACCTCGCCCGGATTGTCCAGCCCGTACGGCGAAAGATCGGCGAGGAAATGATGCTTGTTCGGCGCCGACAGCCTGATCTCGGCGATGTCGTCCCTGGCAGCCAGCGCGGCCGAACCCATGTCCCACAGCGTCTGCTGTAGCGCCTTGCTGTGCGGCACCGCGAACCGCTCCAGCAGCACCTGCCTGACCTGCGCGAACGTCTCGTCCCACGGCACATCGGTCGTCACATACCGCCATCGCGCCGTCAGCGACGTCGCGAGGATCCGGTCGGTCGCCTCCGCCAGCGTCGTGTAGCGGTCCCTGAGGAACCCCGTGAACTGCGATCCTGTGGACTTGAGCAGCACCAGGTCCCTGAGCCCGGATACAACCCATTCAGTTTGAACAGGGCCCGCGGTGTCGATCACCACCGCAGCGCTACGTATCTCCTGGCCGGACCGGATGAACGCGTGCGGATGCCCGGTTCCCTCGACGGTGATTCGCTCCCACCGGTATTCATCGACATCGATGCGCGCGCGGGTCACCGATTCGACGTCATCGGCAAAATGGCGGGCCAGTGCCAGCGCGTAGTCCTCGATCGCTCCGACCCCCCGCTCCTTGGCGTAGGCAAACGCCGTGTTCTTCTGGGTGTCAGTCGGCAGCACATGATGCTGATCACCAGCCAGGTGCGCGGCGCCGAAGTCGCCGCGCAACGCCGTCGACACGTTCAGGTCGCGGATCTCGTGCCGCTCGGTGTCGCGGTAGATCCTGACGACCCGCGTCTCGGCCTTCCCGTACTGGTTGTCACCGAGCACGATCGACATGACCTAGCTCCCCCGGTAGGTCGAGTAAGAATAGGGGCTGAGCAGCAGCGGCACGTGATACCGCGGCCGCAGCCCGTCGGCCGCGAACGTGACGACAACCTCCGGGAAGAACGCGCGTCCGGCCGCACCATCCGGCCCCTCGAGGTAGGCGCCCGTCTCAAAGACCAGCCGGTATGTTCCCGCCGACAGCGAGGCGACGCCAAAGTCGGAGATCCGCCCGTCGGCGTTGGTGGTGCCCCTCCCGAGCTCGAACTCGACGTCGCCCGACCGCTCGAGCCGGACGACCACGCCGCTGGCCGGCTCCCCGCGCACGGTGTCAAGCACGTGCGTCGTCACGGCACTCATTCCGTGGCTCCCAGCAGCTTGCGCAGCCTGATCTGGTTGATCTTCGCCAGCTCGGATGCCACCACTGTCCACTCCGTCCCCGGGTCGTTGCTAAGCCGCGCGCGCAAGAGCGCGAGCAGCTCGCTCGCGCTCCGGCCGGTCGCGCACGCCAGGTAGATGTGCCCGAACCGGCTCTCGTACTCGGCGTTACCTGCATCCAGTGCCCGCCGCAGGCTGTCGTCCGCGCCGCGGACGCCGGCCTGCTCCTGACCCGACAAGCTACCCGCCTCGACCCGCCGGTCGCCGATCCTCGGGTGACCATCCAGCGCTTCACGCAGGTCAGCATCGGTCAGGCTGGCCACAGCGTCGTCTGACGCGGCGAGCAGCGCCGCCTCGCCGGCGTAAGGTCGTGCGGCCGCCACCGCCTCGATCCAGCGGGCTGACGCGCAGCAAGCACGAAGTTCTCGCTTCACCGCGTCCGGAGTCAGCCCGTTGAGTTCGTCCACGGTTGGCATGGTTCAGCCTCTCGCGGCCGGCACCGGACGCGCAACGGCGACGACACCCACGGCTGCCACATCAATATCAGGGTCAGCCCCGATGGCACGGCCGGTCAGGTCTCGCAAACTGTCTGCCAACGAACGGGCAATGCCATAAATGCTAAGGATTACGTTCACGATGAACCAGACAATGACACCGCGTCCACCGGCACGAAGCGTGCGCAGGCGCCGGGCGGCGGGCACCAGAATCGCGCGTCGCGCTGTCATCGCCGCCGGAGCCGCGTGCCTGGCGGCCGGAGCGCTGATCGGCACCACTGGTGCGTCCGTGGCAGGCGCCATCCCCGCACGACCCGCTCCCGTTCCAGGCGAGCTGCTCGGCGTTTCGGCCTCGTCGGCCACTAACGCGTGGGCGGTCGCGGTCGGCGAATACCCCGACGACCCCAGCAACCCCATCCCGTCTAAGACGCTGACGGCGCATTGGAACGGCACGAAGTGGAGGTGCCTCACGAGCCCCAACCCGGCGGGTTCCATGCAGCCGAATCAGCTCAAAGGCGTGGCCGTCACGTCCTCGTCAGACGCATGGCAGTCGGCTCATCGCTGCTGCAGTTCCCGCACGCGCCCGTCACAGTGACCCTGCGCTGGAACGGTAAGGCCTGGAAGCACGTGGCCAGCCCGCACCCGGCACACGGCAACGGCGATGAGCTCAGCGGCGTCGCGGCGCTGTCCCGGCTCGAAGAGGGAAGGTAGGCGGGAGGAGGGATCACCATGACCCAGTCACCCGCCGAGGTCGGCGCCACCTACTTCGACGGCTGGATGCGCGGCGACTTCGATGCTGTACGCGCGATCCTCGCCGACGATGCGACGTTTGACGGGCCGCTCGGCCACGCCGCCAACGCCGAGGAGTGCGTCGAGGGGCTCAAGCGGATGTCGCAGATTGTGACCGAGGTGAAGGTGCGCAAGACCTTCGTCGACGGACCTGACGTGCTGACCTGGTTCGACCTGCACACCACTAGGACCGAGCCGATGCCCACGGTGAACTGGCGGCATATCGAGGACGGCAAGATCACCTCGATCCGCGTCACCTTCGACCCGCGCCCGCTGACCGGGTAAAACCAGCACGTCAGGGGTCACGCGCGCTTCGGCGCGCACTCTGCGGCCGGCCAGCAACCAGTACAGCCCACCGCCCGTGACCAGACCGGCCAGCACGCTGACGTCCGAGCCGAGCGGACCGCCGATCCGGCTCGCCAGCGGCCCGACGTACGGCGAGTATGCGTTCAGCCAGAGCGCCGCCGCAATCATGCCGGCTCCCTGCGCGATGAGCGCGGGCCAGTGCGCTCCGCCGCGGCGGTAGTACATACCTCCGCTCGTTGTCAGCAGGGACGCCGGGTCGTAGCGGTCCCGTCTCAGCCAGGAATCAACCAGGTAGATGGCGCACCACGGCGCGAGCCAGACGATGATGAACAGCAAGAAGTCCGATAGCAGCGTGTAGAACCTGCTCGAGAAGATCGCGTACGCCGCCACGCACAGGCAGATCACGGTGTCGATCGCCACGCACGCGACCCGGCTGAGCCGCGGCACTAGCGATTGCAGCGTGACGCCGGATGAGTACAGGTCAAGAGTGTTGATCGCGAAGAGCTGCAGGATCGCGAAGATCAGGTAGGGCACCGCGAACCAGCCGGGAAAGCCAGCGGTCAGCCCTGTGACGCTCAGCTTGGCCGACGCGGGCAGTCCGGTGGCAAGCGCCGCTCCCAGCACCTCAAGCAGCACGGACGGGATCGCGCAGCCCAGCGTCACTGCCAGCACGATCCGGGACCTGCCGGTGCCGGGCGGCAGATACCGCGAATAGTCGTTCGCGTTCTCCGTCCAGCCGAGCCCGCCGGCAGCGACCACCAGCGCGGCGAATACCGTCATCGCGCCCCAGCTTGCGCCACCGCTGGTGAGCGAGGAGCCATGGAGCTTCATGGCGACAAGCGCCGCCATGATCGAGAACAGCACCACGAACGGCAGTGCGAGATACTGCAGCACGCGGAGCACAGCGGCGTGCCCGAGGAGCGGCAGCACCGACTGAACTGCCACCGCGGCGATCAGGAACACGGCCTTCATCCAGCCGGGGACGCTGTGCAGGCCTGCCTCGCCCGCCAGCGCGATCGCGGCGAACACGATCAGAGCGACGCCCTCGATCTCAAAGCCGACCTGCGTGACCCAGTTGAACAGCGAAGGAACCCGGTTTCCGCGAGGGCCGAATGGCGCCCTGCTGATGCCGAAGCATGTCGTTCCCGCCTGCGGACCCTGCAGGCTGGCCAGCCCGGTCAGCAGGTAGGACACGTTGCCGGCCACGATGACGATAACGGCCTGGGTGAAGGACAAGCCGAACACGACGATGCCGAGGACGCCGTACACGAGGAACTCGACGTTCCAGATCGCGCCCGCCCACATCCAGAACAGCCCGCGCGGTGTCCCCCATCGCTCGGTCAGCGGGACGTACTCGATCCCGCGCCGCTCGATCGTCGTAATCGGCGGCGCCGCCTGGGCACGCGACGGCATGCCCCCTGCACCTGGCACCGTGCACCCCCGATACCAGACGCTACCCAGCCGCGCCGACACTCACGCGGCCTGCCGGAAGGCGACACCGGTTGCGCCGTCGCTGTCGCAGCCGGGCGGACGGGGAGAGAGCGCAGGTAGCAAGATGGGTGCCATGGACCTTCCCGTGATGCCGCCGGTCTCGCCCATGCTCGCCAAGTCCGTGCCGTCGATACCCGGCGGCGCGATGAGCTACGAGCCGAAGTGGGACGGCTTCCGGTCGATCATCTTTCGCGATGGCGACGAGGTCGAGATCGGAAGCCGCAACGAGCGGCCGATGACCAGGTACTTCCCCGAAGTCGTCGCCGCGGTGAAGGCGAGCCTGCCGGAGCGCTCTGTTATCGATGGAGAAATCGTCATCCCCGATGCGCAGGGCCGCAGCCTGGACTTCGAGGCCCTGCTGCAGCGGATTCATCCGGCCGACAGCCGGGTGCGCCTGCTCGCCGAACAGACGCCTGCTTCCTTCGTCGCGTTCGACCTCCTGGCGTTCGGCGGGAAGGACTTCACGCCGGATCCGTTCGAGGTGCGGCGCGAGGCCCTGGAGGAGGCGCTGGCCGATGCGCTGCCGCCGATCTACCTGACGCCGACCACCAGGGACCCGGCCCTCGCCGAGGTGTGGTTCAGCCAGTTCGAGGGGGCGGGCCTGGACGGCCTGGTCGCGAAACCGCTCGCGGGCACGTACCAGCCAGACAAGCGAGCCATGTTCAAGATCAAGCACGAGCGGACAGCCGACTGCGTTGTCGCGGGGTACCGGGTGCACAAGAGCGGCCCCGACGCCGTGGGCTCGCTGCTGCTCGGCCTGTACAACGACGATGGCAAGCTCGCCAGCGTCGGCGTTATCGGCGCGTTCCCGCTGGCAACCCGCAAGGCGATGTTCAAGGAGCTGCAGCCGCTGGTCACCACGTTCGAGGGGCACCCGTGGAACTGGCAGCCTGAGATGACGACCAGGCACCCGCGCGAGGCCGAGCACAGCCGCTGGAACGCGGGCAAGGACCTGTCTTTCGTGCCGCTGCGCCCCGAGCGGGTGGTCGAGGTCCGTTACGACCACATGGAGGGCACCAGGTTCCGGCATACGGCGCAGTTCGTGCGCTGGCGTCCCGACCGCGATCCCGAGTCCTGCGGTTTCGCGCAGCTTGAGGAACCGGTGAGCTACAACCTCGCCGACATCCTGGCCGGATAGGGGGAACCGGACGCCCCGGCTACCGTTACTCGCGTGCGTACTCGCCAGCGTGGATCAGCGGCGGCACTGACCGCGGGGATGCTCTCGCTGGCCGCATGCGCGGCGCCTGCCACCAGCTCGCAGACCCGTGCGCAGACTCATCCGCCCTCACGGCCGCCCAGCCGCTCCCCATCCCACGCCGCGCACTCACCCGGGGTTACCGCGGGCATCGGCAAGCTCGGACGGTTCCGCACGGCACGGGCCAGCCTCACCGTGACCGAGCCC
Source organism: Streptosporangiaceae bacterium (assembly GCA_036258115.1). Taxonomy (GTDB): domain Bacteria; phylum Actinomycetota; class Actinomycetes; order Streptosporangiales; family Streptosporangiaceae; genus Chersky-822. Next base: position 1,096 of record DATAEH010000072.1, on the reverse strand, counting down.
GCTCGCGCGGGCGCCGGTGATCAGAGGCGGCTGCTGATCCAGATCTGGCATCCGCTTGCCGCCTCGCCGGCCGGCTCAGCCGGCGCCGCAACCGGGCCGCTCCCGCTCATCGTCTTCGGACCTGGCTTCATGCAGTGCGCCGGTCCTTACGGCGATCTGCTGCGGGCCTGGGCGAGCGCGGGATACGTCGTCGCCGCCGTCAACTTCCCGCACTCCGATTGCAGGACCGGTGCGGCCGCCACCGAGTCAGACCTGGTCAACCAGCCTGGCGACGTCTCCTACGCGATCACAGCGCTGCTGCGCCGAAGCGTGACCCGGCTGCTTGGCGGACGGCTCAACTCGCGTGAGATCGCGGTCGCCGGTCAGTCCGACGGCGGCGACACCGTTGCCGCGGTCGCCGCCAACTCTTGCTGCACCGACCGCCGGGTTCGCGCCGTCGCCGTACTGTCCGGAGCGGAATGGCCCGCCATGCCAGGCGCGTTCTTCGCGCGTCCGCCCGTGCCGATGCTGTTCACCCAGGGCAGCTCCGACACCGTCAACCTGCCCGGGTGCAGCGTCGCGATGTACCGGGCCGACCCGGCCCAACGGTTCTACCTGGAACTGATCGGAGCCGACCATACCGGGCCGTACTGGGGCACGAACACATACGAACGCGTCGTGGCCCGTGTCACGCTGGCATTCTTCAACCGTTACGTGCTCGGGCAGCAGTCCGCCGGCAGAGCGATGCGCCGCGCGGGCAATGTCAGGCACATCGCGAGACTGTTCAGCCATGGAGGCGGCAACCTTTCCCGAGGGCCCTGCCTTACCTAGTCGGAAACTGCCTGACCTGACCGGCCAACCTGCGAGGAGACGAGATGAAGCCAATCCCTGAGGACTGGGAACGCGCCGTAGCGGTGGTTGCGCACCCTGATGATCTCGAGTACGGCGCCGCGTCCGCGATCGCCCGCTGGACCACGCAGGGCAAGACAGTCTCCTACCTGCTCGCCACCAGGGGCGAGGCGGGAATCGCAGGCATGGCGCCCGCAGAGGTCGCGCCGCTGCGGGTCGAAGAGGAGCGGCGCAGCGCGGCGGTCGTCGGCGTCACCCAGGTGGAGTT
>DATAEH010000071.1:0-77651 GCA_036258115.1 Streptosporangiaceae bacterium | reverse complement strand
CCTCACCGTCGTGCGGAAGGTCACACACCACCGTCACCACTGTCTTCTGAGCCATGCTGCTTAGCCTTTCCCTTACTGCAGACTATTTAAGTAGCTTAACCTATAGCAGGAGGTTCGCCGACACAGAATAAAGAAGTACTCTCAAACGCGTCGCGATTGTTCTCTAAGTCCGCGGAACAACTCGTTGACACTGCGCGGCAGAAGCCGGCGGCAGAAGACAGTGGCAGAAGACAGTGGCAGAAGACAGTGGCGGTGCGGCCTATCAGTCACTCATCATGCCGGGGCGCTGTCGCTAGCGTTCTCTGTGAACGAACACTGCGCCGAACCTGGTCCTGACCCATTCTCGCCAGGTGGCGATGATGAATCGCGCGACGAATCGGCTTCGGCGTCCTCTGCCTTATTCTTGCCGCGTCGCATCTCATGCCGTATGAAGGCCCCTGCGGCGACCAGAAACGCGATCGCGACAAGCAGCGGAGGCGTCAATGCGGCCAGGTCAGTCAGCATCTGCACCTCCGCTATGGTTCTCCAGGCCCGGCTTGGGCAACCGGATAGCCCGGCACCGCGACCGGGCCAGCTCGCCATCCCAGCTAGTGCGTTGGTTTTGGCGTGACGCCGCCAGAACCCCAGGTAGCAAGGGCGAGTGCCACCGATGCAAATTGCGCGATCGTGGCCGCGCGCGGTCCTGCCAGGCCCTTCTCAGATAGTCAGCCTACGCCCGGCGTGACGGTCGCCGACGTCCGGTCGGGTGCAAACGATTGGGCATGCTCCACACCGCCGACATGGTATCTGCACACGAATTCCACAGATCTGTCTTCGATAGCCCACGGGAACAGCAGCCACGGCGATGCGGTCGCCCTTGGAGCCAATTTACGGCTAGCCTCGGCGATCCGTCCTAAAGTAGCCTCGGGAGAGCGCTTCGAGTTCTAGTAGTGTCACTGAAATCCTTTGCAGTTGCACGCGGCGCCAGTGCAGGTTGCTCTGGGTATTCTTAAGCTGATTGCGACATCCGGTCAGCAAAGTGGCGATGCCTGGCGGCGTAGTAACGAATTTCGGCGGTCTCGCTAGCCGAGCCGCCGGTTTTCGTCTGGCAAAGCCTGATGGACCGTGACGCGACCAAAGCAGGCCGGGCTGCGACCGCACCGGCTCGACAGAAAAGCGGCAAGAACCTCGCCCATCGTTTTCGATCGGCTAGGCATTCACTGTCGCACAAATTACTGACCGCCCGGTCCACGAACCCTGAAGGTCTCCTGCAGGACCTATGTACGGTCCGTGACTAAACGGCTACGGAAACCTCTCCTGGCTTGCCTGCTTTATCGCCAGCGCCTATCACGCCCAGATCAACGCGCCTGCCGCACCCCTAAGACACGCTCTCTGACCTGGGGAGATATCAGCAATACTGGCGCCGCGAGTTCTCGGTAGCACGATAGTCAGCAAAGAACGCGGTGCCAGGATGCACCGAAAGTCATGACTGCGACCGAGCTGTCCGGGACGGAACTTTTCTCATCCCCAGTGCAGAGGGTTCTCCAGTCGATTAGTGTCCATCGCTGTTACCTCATTCCCCACTGGCATGCCCAGAGATGGGTGCTGCCAGCAAAGGAAAGGAGCGCCACGGTGGAGCGCTCGCCAGATGGTTGGCACTCCAGGCACCGCCCGGCAACTGGGGGCATGAGACGGCACAAGCGACCTCGCTGGCTTTCCAAGCGCGTCGCGACCGCGGTCAGCGTCGCGGCCACCATGGGCGTCGCGATTCCGACACTTGTCACCGGGGCCGCCAGCGCCAGCCCTCAGCCGACGTTGAAGCAACTGCTCGCCGAGGCGTCCAAGCTGTCGAGGCAGATCGACTCGCTGAGCCAGCAGTACGACGCTTTGCGTATCCAGTTCAACGAGGCGAAGGCGCAGGTCAAGGTCGCACGCCTGACCGTGCGCAGGGACGAGCAGTTGCTTTCCGACAGCCAGGCAGCGATCGCGCAGATCGCGGCGGCCGGCTACATGACCGGCGGTGTCAACCCAGCCATCAGCCTGCTGACGAGCAAGAACCCCCAGTCCATGCTGAACCGGGCCTCGATACTCGGGCAGCTGCAGAAGGAGAACGGGGCAAAGCTCCACCTCGTGGTGACCGCGCGGGCTGCCGCGCAGCGAGCCAAGCTGCTGGCAACCCAGCAGAAGCGCAAGGCCGCCAAGCTATCGAAGGCGATGAAGGCCAAGGTCGCAACGATTCAGGCCAAGGAGAGCAAGCTCAACAGCGCCGCGTTCAACAAGGCGCTCGAGATCTACCGCAAGACGGGCACATACCCGCCCATCAAGATCAACGGTCGCTCGCTGGGCGTTCAGGCCCTGAGGATCGCGATGCGCGCCATCGGCGACGCGTATGTCTGGGGAGCTGCGGGGCCGACAACATTCGACTGTTCAGGGCTCGTGGTCTGGGCATACGCCCAGCTCGGCATCAGCTTGCCGCACTTCACCGGCGACCTGTGGAACTCAGGCGTGCACGTATCACGCGCCCAGCTGCAACCCGGCGACCTCGTGTTCTTCTACGCGGACATCGGCCACGTCGGGATCTACGTGGGCAACGGGTTCATGCTGGACGCGCCGACCTTCGGCATCCCGGTCGGCATTCACCCGGTCATGTGGGGCAATTATGACGGGGCCGTGCGTATCGCATGATCGCTGTCCCGGCCGTCCGCACGCACCTTACTCCGGGCGGACGATCGGGAACAGGATCGTCTCCCTGATCGACGTTCCGGTCAGCATGATCAGCACCCGGTCGATGCCCATGCCCATGCCGCCCGCTGGCGGCATGCCGTATTCCAGCGCCCGCAGGAAGTCCTCGTCGAGCTGCATGGCCTCACCGTCGCCGCCGGCCGCGAGCAGCGACTGGGCTGTCAGCCTGGCACGCTGCTCGACCGGGTCGACGAGCTCGGAGTAGCCGGTGCCGATTTCGGTGCCGAACGCGACCAGATCCCACTTCTCCGCCAGCCTCGGGTCATCCCTGTTCGCCCTGGTCAGCGGCGAGACTTCGACGGGGAAATCGCGGTAGAACGTCGGCAGCACCGTCTTGGCCTCGATCAGATGCTCATACAACTCAACAAGTACCTGCGCGGCGCTCCATGACGGGTCAACGGAAATCTCGGCCTGGTCGGCCAGCCTGCGCAGCTGTTCTTCCCCTGTGTCTGGGGTGACCTTCTCCCCGAGCGCAGCCGATACGGCGTCATGCACGGTGATCGAAGGCCACTCGCCGCCGATGTCATACTCCGAGCCGTCGGGCCGGCGCACGACCGTGCCGCCAAGGCCTGCCTCGGCGGCGCTGATGATCATGCTTCTGGTCAGCTCCCCGATGGTCGTGTAATCGCCGTACGCCTCGTACGCCTCGAGCATCGTGAACTCGGGGTTATGCGTCGCGTCCACGCCCTCGTTGCGGAAGTTCCTGCCGATCTCATAGACCTTCTCCAGGCCGCCGACCATCAGCCGCTTGAGATACAGCTCCAGCGCGATTCGCAGGTACATCGGCATGTCGTAAACGTTGATGTGGGTCACGAAGGGCCGGGCGTTGGCGCCGCCGTGCAGCGTCTGCAACATAGGCGTTTCCGCCTCGACGAAGCCCCGGCGGTGCAGCTCCTCTCGGATCGCCCTGGTGACAGAGGCGCGCAATTCAGCGAGCCGCCGAGCTTCGGGGTTAACGATCAGATCCACATAACGCATACGCACCCGTGACTGTGGATCTGTCAGGCCGGCGTGCTTGTCCGGCAATGGGCGCAGCGACTTGGCGGTGATCGCGAATGTATCGGCGAGCACCGACAGTTCGCCGCTGCGCGACGTGATGACCTCACCGGTAACACCGATATGGTCACCAAGATCCACGTCGGACTTCCACGCTGCGAGCGCTTCTTCACCGACCCGGTCGCGCGAGATCATCACCTGGATCTCGCCCGTGCCGTCCCTGATCGTCGCGAAACAGAGCTTGCCGCCGGTTCGGTAGAGCATGACCCGGCCCGTCACGCCGACCTTGTCTCCCGTTGCCGTGTCCTTTGGCAGGTCGGGATGGGCGGCCCTGACCTCGCCGATGGTGTGCGTCCGTGGATAGCCGACCGGGTAGGGCTCGATGCCGGCCTCCCGCAGCCGTTCGAGCTTGGCCAGCCTGACCCGCATCTGCTCGGATACGTCAGGAGCCTGCCAGGAGCCCTCACCAAGGGCCAGCTCGTCGCCGGCGGATTCGTCGCTCATCTGCCAGAGGCTACCGGCGCCCATGCTGCAGCGGCGACCGAGATTCCCGCCACCGCAGGCCGGCACTGGCCACCTCTGATCCCGCTCCCAAGCCACACTGGCCCACCTGTGAACCCCTGGTGGCGCGATAGGCCCGCCAGACTTCCATCGGGTGCGTCGCCAGCGGGTCGGTTCAGGACACGAGATTGCGTTCCCAGACCAGGCGGAGGCCGATCAGGGTGAGCCAGGGTTCGTAGGCGTCGATGATCTTGACCTCGTCGATGACCAGCGGTGCGAGGCCGCCGGTCGCGATGACGGTGACGGCATCAGGGTTACCGGGGGACAACTCGGCCGCCATGCGGCTCGTGATCCCCTCGATCTGGCCAGCGAAGCCGAAGATGATCCCGGATTGGAGCGCCTCGACCGTGTTCTTGCCCACTACGCGCGCGGGCCTGGCGAGCTCGACCTTCAGCAATTGAGCGGCCCGCCTGGAAAGCGCGTCGACCGATATCTCGATGCCCGGCGCGAGCGCCCCACCGACGAATTCGCCCCTGGCGCTGACCGCGTCGAAGTTAGTCGAGGTCCCGAAATCCACCACGATCGCCGGCCCGCCATACAGGTGCACCGCGGCGACCGTGTTCATGATCCGGTCGGTGCCGACTTCCTTTGGGTTGTCCATCCGGATCGAGACGCCGGTCTTGACGCCCGGCTCGACTATCAGCGCCGGGACGTCCTGGTAGTACCTGCCGAGCATCTCGCGCATCTCATGGAGCACAGACGGCACGGTCGAGCACAGCGCGATGCCGTCAAGTCCTGCGTCCTCGACCCGTTTACTCTGCGACAGCAACCCGCGAAGCGTCACCGCGAGCTCGTCGGCGGTCCTGACGGGGTCGGTCGCAACCCGCCAGTGGTCGACGACGTCTTCGCCGTCGAAGACGCACATCACCGAATTGGTGTTGCCGATGTCGATGGTGAGCAACATGACTACTGCTCCGACCCGCGCAGAACCCTGCGATCTGCGGGGACCAGGTCCAGCCCGATGTCGAGGACGGGCGCGGAATGCGTCAGGGCTCCCACCGCTAGGTAGTCCACCCCCGTCGCGGCGACCGCCGCCGCGTCCTCAAGCCGCAGTCCGCCGCTTGCCTCGAGCTTGGCCAGTCCCGCCGTCCTCATCACCGCTTCGGCCATGTCCGCCACGGTGAAATTGTCTAGCAAAATCAACCCAGCTCCGGCAGCAACCGCCTCATCCACCTGCTCAAGCGTGTCGCACTCCACCTCTACAGGCAGATCGGGCGCCAGCTTGCCCACCGCGTCGAACGCCGCAGTGACCGATCCGGCCCCGGCAACATGGTTGTCCTTGATCAGCGCGGCATCAGAAAGCGACATCCGATGATTGACTCCGCCGCCGCAACGGACCGCATACTTCTCAAGCGCCCGCAGTCCCGGCAACGTCTTCCGCGTATCCCTAATCCGCGCACCCGTCCCCGCCACCGCATCGACCCACCGCCCGGTCAGCGTCGCGATCCCCGACATGTGCCCCAGCAAATTCAACGCCGTCCGCTCTGCGGTAAGAATCACTCGCAACGGTCCGTACACGGTCATCAGGACGTCGCCCGCGCCGACCTCGTCGCCATCGGTGACGTAGTGCTGGCCGGTGATATGAAAACCTTGCGATGGTTCCGAGGCGAGGTCGGCGCGAACAATGGGAGCCGCCGCGCGCTGAACGGCAGCGGCGGACCCATCGCCCGCGCCGACCAACTGGAATACGGCGTCAGCCACGTAAAGACCAGCAACAATTCCTGGACGCCTCGCCACAACCTCGGCAGTTCCGAATTCCGACGCCGGGATTGTGGCTGCAGTGGTCACGTCGGGGCCGTCGGCAAGATCCTCCTCTAGCCCAGCACGAATGACTCTCAGCACCGTGGCTGGATCAAGCCCGCTCGACTGCAGCTTCGCTGCCAGCTCCCGCGAAATCTCACTCACTGCGCTGGTCACGACCGGCTCCAAACGATCCCGAATCCTCGCTCGCGCCGCCGCGCATGCCGTCACTGTCGTCTTCGCGCTGCGAATTTCGCGCTTGCTCTGCTTCTGTTGGCATGAACGTGATTGTCAATCCAGCGTCATCATTCAGGCCTGGGCGGACACTCGTCTTGGCCAATGCGTTCTGCAGTGGCCTAGATGAAGTGTCTGTCCGGGCCTTGCCGGCAGAAGGCTCTCCGGCGTCGAGAGTCACGATCAAATGCCCGATCCAGTTATCAGAGGAATCCGGGAAATCTTCACGCCAATGCGAGCCGCGGGTCTCGGTTCGGATGCTCGCGGAGGCTACGAGGGCCGAGGCGAGGGCGTGCAGGTTGGTCGCCTCCCAGGCGGCGAGGCTCGGCCTGGACGACTGCTGGTCGCCGATCTTGCCAAGTGCCTCGGCGGCGGCTAGCAGGCCCGGGCCAGAACGGAGCACGCCAGCCCGCTCGGTCATCAGGTGCTGAATCTGCTCGGTGGCGCCGACGTCGAGCAGACCGGGGGCGCGGGAGTCCGCCGCCGGCTGTGGGCAGGGCGGGAGGCCGATCGCGAGGTCGGCGGCGATGCGCTCGGCGAAGACCAGGCCTTCGAGAAGGGAGTTCGAGGCCAGCCTGTTAGCGCCGTGGACGCCGGTGCAGGCGGCTTCGCCGCAGGCGTACAGGCCCGCGATGTTGGTGCGGCCGTGCAGGTCGGTCTTGACGCCGCCGCTGGCATAGTGAGCGGCGGGTACGACCGGGATCGGCTGCCGGACCGGGTCGATGCCGTGGGCGAGGCAGCTTGCCCTGATCGTGGGGAACCGGTGCTCCCAGACGTCTTCGCCGAGGTGAGTGCCGTCCAGGTAAACGTGGTCGGTACCAGTCTCGGCCATCACGTTCATGATCGCCTTGGCGACAACATCCCGCGGGGCGAGATCGGCGAGCTGGTGGCGGCCGGTCATGAACCGGCGGCCCGAGCCATCGACAAGGTAGGCCCCCTCGCCGCGAACCGCTTCTGAGATAAGCGGTTGCCGGCCGCGCGCCCCTGCGCCAAGCCAGAGGACCGTGGGGTGGAACTGGACGAATTCCAGGTCGGCAGCCTGTGCCCCTGCGCGCAGTGCGAGAGCGACGCCATCTCCGGTTGAGATCGGCGGGTTGGTCGTCGCGGAGTACACCTGGCCCATCCCGCCGGTGGCCAGCACCACAGCAGGCGCGTGCACGGCGCCGACGCCGTCCTGCTGGCCCTCGCCAATCACATGCAGCGTGAGACCCGCGACGCTGCGGTCCTCGGCCAGCAGCAGATCAAGCGACATCGCGTGCTCGATAACGTCGATGCCGACGCCCTCGTCGGCGCCAGCGCCGGCCTCGGCCAGCGCGTAGAGCAGCGCACGGGAGACCTCGGCGCCCGTCGCGTCGCCGCCCGCGTGAGCGATCCTGCGGCGCAGGTGGCCGCCCTCTCTGGTGAGTTCCAGCACGCCGCCGGCGTCTGAGTCGAACCTGGCACCGAGCGCCATGAGGCGGCGCACGGCCTGCGGGCCGTCGGTTACGAGCGCGCGCACGGCATCGACATCGCAGATGCCCGCGCCGGCGGCGAGCGTGTCGGCCAGGTGTTGTTCCGGGGTATCGCCTGGCCCGAGCGCGGCCGCGATGCCGCCCTGCGCCCATCTCGTTGAGCCATCGTCCAGCAGCGACTTGGTGATCAGCAGGATGTTGCTGTCAGGCAGTGCTGCGTGTGTGCCGAGTGCCGCTGTGACGCCAGCGATGCCCGACCCGACGACCACCACGTCGGCACGTCTGGCCCAGCCGGGTGGCGACGCGAGCAGCCGCCGCGCGATCACCGGGCCTGCTCCGCAGGCGATCCGAGGCCGACCGCCGTATTGTCGATCAGCCTTGTCTTGCCAACGGTGGCCGCGACCAGCAGCAGCGCACGGCCGGTAAAGCCGGCCGGCACGCGGGCGAAGGTCTCGGGCTCGGCGAGTGCCAAGTAATCGGTCGCTAGCGGCGGGTCTGCCTTGCCGGCCGCCGACAGCTCGGCCTCTGCCGCGGCGAGGACGGCGTCAGGGCCATCTGCGGTGGCCGCCGCTCCGGCTCGTAGCGCCCTTGACAGGGCAAGTGCCGTGTCTCGTTCAGCCGCCGACATGTAGCGGTTCCGGCTGGAGATCGCCAGGCCGTCGAGGTCCCGAACGGTGCCGACAGCCTCTATGGTGACCGGGAGGTTCAAGTCGGTCACCATTCTGCGGACGAGGGCGAGCTGCTGCGCATCTTTCTCCCCGAAGACCGCGACATCCGGCTTGACCAGATTGAACAGCTTAAGCACCACCGTCAGCACGCCTTCAAAGAACCCTGGCCTGAAGGTCCCCTCGAGGACCTCGCCCATCGGGCCAGGCTGCACGGTGATCATCTGTTCCGCCGGGTACATCTGGTCATGTGCCGGGGCGAAAACGACGTCGACGCCCTCTTCCGAGCAGACGGCCATGTCGTCACTGAGCGTGCGCGGATACCGGTCGAGGTCCTCGCCAACGCCGAACTGGAGCGGGTTAACGAAGACGGAAACCACGAGCGATCCGTTCTGCCCTGAAGTCTCACTGGCCGCCCTGAGGAGCGCCCGGTGCCCTTCATGCAGGGCCCCCATGGTGGGAACCAGGACCACCGGCGGCCTCAGCGTCGCGCGGCAAGCGGCCAGCCCGGCCCTGGTCCGCGCGAGCATGGGAATCATGCGGCCGACCCGGACAGCACCCCGAGCAGCCGTTGGGCGTCGGCGGACGTGAGCGTCCCTGCGGCCAGAGCGCGGTCGGCGGTCAGCCGCGCCAGGGCGAGGTAGGCGCCGAGTACTTCAGGTGCGGCCCTGGCGATCACGTCGACGTGAGCCGCCACCGTGTCAGCGTCACCCCGTGCGACCGGCCCGGTCAGCGCCTGATCGCCAAGCATGAGCGCGTTCTCCAGCGCAGCTCCCAGAAGCGGGCCGAGCATCTTCGCTGGATCGGGCACGCCCGCCTCGCGCAGCAGGTCGCTTGAGGCGGCGACGAGCGTGACCAGGTGGTTGGCCGCATTGGCCAGTCCGGCGTGATAGAGCCCGCGATTGTCCTCCGTGATGAACACGGGCTCGCCGCCCATCTCGACAACCAGGGCCTCAGCGACCGGACGAAGCTGCTCGGGAGCCGTGACCCCGAACGAGATCCCGGCCATCTTGCTGACGTCGTCAGGCCGGCCCGTAAATGTCATGACCGGGTGCAGGGCCAGCGGCAGCGCCCCAGCCCGGACCGCCGGGTCGAGGACCGCGAGGCCGTACCTGCCGCTCGCGTGGGCCATCAGCCTGCCCTCCATGGCGACGCCGGTCTCGGCGAGGCCGCTCACCAGGCCGGGGAGAACGTCGTCTGGCACCGTGAGCAGCACGAGGTCGGAAGCCTCGACGACCTCATCAGGCGTGGCAACCTTTGCCTGCGGGAGCCTCCGGCTGACCCGGTCTAGAGACGCCTGGGACACCGCGGACGCGGCGACGACGCGGTGACCTGCCCTGGCCAGGGCCGCTGCCATGGCGGTACCGGCTCGGCCCGCACCCACTACCCCGACGGCAAGCTGCGCCGGATGCGGCATGCCCGCGTCGCCGCCGTCCGCCTCCGGACGCGGCCTGTCCGCGCCACCAGCGTCAGCCGCCGGCTTGTTGTCGTTGTATCGCATCGTTGATTCCGGTCCTTGCCGGGTCGAGAGAGTCCCTCTAGGACCTGCGCCCGCGCTGGCCGTTCGCGGAAGGCAGGTCATCGGAGTCATCGTCGGGCGGTTCGGGTGCCCGGCAGACTCGTTCCAGGTACAAGGCGGCGAGCACAAGCACGATCGCGGCCAGCATCGTGACGGCTGAGACTATCGCGTCGTGGCTGGGTACCGGCTTGTCGAGCAGCGGGATCGTGTAGATCAGGAACCCGAAAGCCAGCCCTCCGATCGCCGCACCCGCTGCTGAACTCGCCTTGGCCAGCGCAACCACCCTCGGCACGGCCGTCGGCTGGATCGGCTTGGCGCCCGACTCGCCCTGCAGCCGCGGACCGAGATTCCTGGCGAACCCGAACTCACCGATCGCGAGCAGGATCAGCGCGGGCACGGCCGTCCACGGCAGCGGCGCCACGTCACTGAAGGTGAACTTGACGACGATCCAGGCCAGCGCAGCACAGATCGCGGCGATCGCCACAAGCGACCACGGCTTTGTTGGCTGCATCTGAGTGATTCACCTGCCCTGATTTGCCGGTGTATCCGGGCGCACTGTCAGCCTAAGGTCGCCGCGACGCCGGACGGTCCGCGCCGTGCCGGATCCAAGGCTCGCGACCAGATCGGCGACCGGGCCGTATCCCGGCAGGGTCGCAGCGGGATCCACATCCTGCCAGGGCAGGAGCACGAACGCGCGCTCGTGTGCGCGGGGATGGGGCAGGGTCAGCTCCGGGTCTTGGCTGATTTCCTCGCCGCAGGCGATCATGTCGATGTCGAGAGTCCGCGGCCCCCACCGGACCGTCCTGACTCTGCCCTGGGCATGTTCGGCCGCCTGGGTGAAACGCAGGATCTGCTGACACGGCAGCGCGCTCGAGGCGAGCAGGACCGCGTTGAGGTAGTCGGGCTGGTCGGGTCCGCCCACGGGGCTAGTTTCGAAGACGGCCGAGACAGCCTGCAAGGAAATGCCGGGCACGTCGGCCAGGGCATCCAGGCCGGCCTGCAAGGTCGCCAGCCGGTCGCCCAGGTTGCTGCCCAGCGCGAGAACCAGCTGACGGCCGGGCTCCGCGTTCTCCGAGCTCACGCGCCCTCCGCTTGCCTGCTCCGCTTGATCGTCACGCTGACGTCCCGTACTGGCACGGCGACGGGCGCCTGCGGCTTGTGCACGGTGATCTCGGCGTGCTGGACCAGGTTGTCCGCGAAGCACGCAGCGGCGAGCCGCTGGGCCAGCGTCTCGAGCAGCGCGACCGGCTCACCCGCGACGATCTCCGCAAGCCGGGAGGCCAGCGACCCATAGTCGACGGTGCTGCCCAGGTCGTCGGTCCTGGCCGCAGCGCTCGTGTCGAGCCAGATGACCACGTCAACTACGAAAACCTGGCCGTGTTCGCGCTCGAAGGGCAGCACGCCGTGGTAGCCGTACGCTCGCAGGCCGGACAAGCAAATCCGGTCCAGGTCGTTGATGGCCGGGTTCACGGCGGGCGCTCTTCGCGCAGGCGCGCGGCGATCCGGACCGCATCGGCATTGGCGGGGACCGAGTGCACGCGAACGCACCACGCTCCCGCCATGGCCGCGTACAAGGTCAGCGCCGCCGTCGCGTCATCGGTTTCGGCGAACGGGCGCGGGGTGTCCGGGCCGGGGCCCAGCAGCCTGGCGATGAACCCCTTCCTCGACGCGCCGACGAGCACCGGGAACGGCGCGGCCGGGTGATCCAGGCATCCGATCTCGCGCAGCCTGCTGAGCAGCGTCCAGCTGTGGGCGGGCAGCTTTGCGAAGCCGAGGCCGGGATCGACTATCAGCTGGGCAGGATCGATGCCCGCCCCCGTCAGGGCGCTCACGCGCCGCGACAGTTCGGCCTTGACCTCTTTGACGACGTCGCCGTAAATGGCCCGGTCCTGCATGTCCACGCTGTGGCCGCGCCAGTGCATGACCACATAAGGCACACCTGATTCTGCGATCAATCCAGCCATGCGCGGATCGGCGAGGCCGCCGCTGACGTCGTTGACCAGCCGAGCACCGTCGCCGATGGCCCGCTCGGCGACCTTGACGCGCATGGTGTCGACGCTCACGACCAGACCTGCGCGGGCCAGCGCGGAAATGACGGGCCCGACCCTGCGCAGTTCCTCCTCCTCGCTGATCCGCAGCGCCCCTGGCCTCGTCGATTCGCCCCCGACGTCCACGATGTCCGCACCTGCGGCTGCCAGTTCAAGGCCATGGGCGATCGCGGCATCAGGCCCGAACCACTTCCCGCCGTCAGAGAACGAGTCGGGAGTCACATTGACCACGCCCATAACCAGCGACCTCGCGGCAGCCGGAAGGCCAGGAGGACTGATCGCTCGGCCGGCCATGGGCGTAATCTACAAGCCCCGATCAGACTGGCGCAGGCACGGGTAAGGCGGCCTCGCGGCTGACCTAGACCGTATGGTCCGGCCCGATATCCGGCGTCACGCGCTGAGGCTCGCGGGCGTGCTGGCCCTCCGGCGACGGCTCGCACCGGTGATGATCCGCGGCGCAGGGCTCGCGGGCAGGCTCTGGAGCGAGCGGATGCTCGCGGGCTGGCACTGGGGATGGCGGATGCTCGCGGGCGGGAGGCGGCTCGAGGTTGGCGTCCGCCGCCTGCACGCGGTCAGGTGCGCCACGCCGATAAATCACCGCGCTGCGCATGTTCCTGAAGATCCGCCGCGCTTCTATCTTCGGCCAGACCAGGAACGCCTCCGCTTCGAGCGCGGCCAGGCCGACCCTCAAAGCGTCCCTCGTCGAGGTGAAGACCATGAACCTGGGCACCCAGATGGGTGCGAACTTCGCGTTGAACCTGTACAGCGACTCGATCTGGAACCACCTGGACATGAAGACCAGAACCCGGCGCCAGGCCCGGGTGATCGGGCCAGCACCGATCTTCTCGCCGCGCTCGAGCGCGGCGCGGAACGCCGCGAAGTTCAGCGAGATGCGGGACACGCCAAGGCCCGCCGCGGCCTTGATGGTCTCGACGATCATGAAGTCATTGAGGCCGGGCTGCGCGGACCGGTCGCGGCGCATCAGGTCAAGCGAGAGCCCGTCGATGCCCCATGGGACAAAGTGCAGCAATGCCCGCAGCTCGCCGTCCTGGACGGCGGTCGCGATCACGCATCGTTCGTCATCGAGACCGCCGATCCGGCCGAGGGCCATCGAGAAGCCCCGCTCGGTCGGATTCCCGCGCCAGGAGTCCGCGCGCCTGACCAGCCTGGTGATCTCCTCGGGCGGAACGTCACCGACGCGCCGGACCTCGGCGACATAGCCGGCCCGGTCTACCCTGGTCACCATCTGCCTCACGTTGCGCATGGCCCTGCCCTGCAGCGAGAAGTCAGCGACCTGGACGACCGCCTCGTCGCCGAGTTCGAGCGCGGTCAGCTCGCCTTGACGGCACCAGATCTCGGCGCCTCGCTCGCTGCACCCGATGACGGCGGGAATCCAAGCGTGCTTCGCGGCCATGTCCAGGAAAGCGTCGATCGCGCCTGGCCAAGCTTCCTTGTCGCCAAGGGGGTCGCCGCTCGCGAGCATGACGCCGGAAACCACCCGGTACCCGATGCAGGATTTCCTGGTCGCTGACCAGATCACGCTCTTGTCGTTGCGCAACGCGAAGTACCCGAGCGAATCGGACGCTCCGTGCCGATCGAGCAGCGTCCTGATCTGCGTCGCGTCTGCAACGCCGAGCCGACCTTCTGGCCTAGCTGGCCGCAGGAACAAGAATGCGGTGACGACGACCGTGACGAACCCGAGCGCCCCCATCAGCAGGTAGAAGAAGTCGCCGTGAATGTCATGCGGCGCGAAATACACCGGGCCGCCGACGCCGACCAGGCCATACACCGCGCTCTGCAAACGTTCTGCGAACGAGTAGCCCGCGGACAGGTCGGCCGGCCCCGACAGGTAACCGATGCCGATAATCAGGTCGGCCGCGAACAAGCCGATCAGGGCGGTCAACGCACGCCACCTGGTTCTCGGGTCACCGACGGCATAGAACTCGCTGCGGAAATAGGCGCCGGCCGCGATCAGCAGCACCAGGATCACGAAGCCGATGCCAACCCCGATGGCGTGCTCGCGATGATGGCTGACGAGGTAGATCGCGTGCGCCAGGCTGATCACCGCGCTGATGATCAGCAGCGCCATGACCTCCTGCCAGGCGCGGTGCTTACGCCTCCGCAGCCCGTAGGAGAGCATCAGCAACAGCAGGCCGATGATGATGTCCGCGGTCCTGGTCAGGACCGCTACGGTGCCGGGAACAACGACAGGCAGTGTCTGCAGCCTTGCGTGCAGGTCGTTGGTCGGCGCGGTCAGACCGAGGGTAACGTCGGCAAGGCCAAGCAGGAACACCATCAGCCCCGCCGTGACCGGGACCCAGCTGCGCTGTTGCCGGCGGTCGGGCGTCCTGGCGCCGACTGCGCGCGCGGCGGGCTTATCGACCGGATGCTGCGTGGACGCAGCCGCCTCCTCTGGCCGCTGCTTGCGGTGTGAGGCGGGCCGTTCTGCTTCCCGCCCGGAGCCCTGGCTAAACTCTGTCCTATCCGACATGCGTGTGCGGCCCTGACTCACGGGCTCAGCGTAGTGATAAACGACTGCGCTTACTGAAAAATGCTAGCGGCGGGCCATTAGCAAGCTCATGGCCTCTGCTCTTGTGCCATCCGAACTGCGGAAGCAGCCACGGACCGCAGACGTGACGGTCTTGGAACCCGGCTTGCGCACGCCGCGCATCGCCATGCACAGGTGCTCGGCTTCCACGACAACAATAACGCCCCTAGGCTCCAGCACTTCCATCAGTGAATCTGCTATCTGGCTGGTCATCCGCTCTTGAACCTGTGGTCTTCGCGCGTACACGTCGACGAGCCTGGCTAGCTTGGACAGACCGGTGATCTGGCCGCGCTCGTTAGGTATGTACCCGACATGGGCGTGGCCAAAGAATGGCGTCAGATGGTGCTCGCACGTTGAGAAGAGCTCGATATCGCGGACAAGCACCATCTCGTCGTGATCGGCATCAAAGACTGTGGTGAGGACATCCTTTGGATGCTGCGTCAAGCCGGCGAACTGCTCCGCGTAGGCTCGGGCGACCCGGCCGGGAGTGTCCTTAATCCCATCCCGGTCCGGGTTCTCTCCGATCGCGAGCAGTATCTCGCGTACCGCGCGCTCGATCCGCTCGAGGTCAACTGACTCGTTCAAGATGAACCGGCCGCGTCAGCGGGAGTGGCCACCCGGGCCCTGGTCGCCCGGCTCGGTGCCAAACGGGTCAGGCATCGGCGCGATGCCGCCCGGGTATCCGCCCTTGCTCAGGTTCGGATTCTGGCCGTTGCCGCCCAGCGGCAGCTCCTTGCCGTCGCTTGCCGCGGTGAGCGCGAGCTCCTTCGGCGTCAGCACCGGCGGCCGGTCAGACGGCATCCGCTTGCCGTACCCCGTGTACGAGCCTCGCGCGGGCCGCTTCTGCACGGGCGCGAAGATCTCAAGCACCTGATTCCTGGACAGCGTCTCGTGCTCCATCAGCTGCAGGACCAAGTTGTCGAGCACGTCCCTGTACTGCACGAGGACGTCCCACGCCTCGTCGTGCGCGGACTCGATCAGGCGCCTGACCTCATCGTCGATCGCCGATGCGATCTCTTCGGAGTAGTCGCGCGAGTGCGACATCTCGCGGCCAAGGAACGGCTCGGAGTCGCCGGTGCCGAACTTGCGCGCGCCGAGGCGCTCGCTCATGCCGTACTCGGTCACCATGCCACGGGCGATCTGCGATGCCTTCTCGATGTCGTTGGCGGCTCCGGTGGTCGGCTCGTGGAACACGAGTTCCTCTGCGGTGCGGCCGCCCAGCAGCATCGCCAGCTGGTCCATCATCTCGGCGCGGCTGACCAGGAACTTGTCCTCGGACGGCGCTGCCGCGGTGTACCCGAGGGCGCGTCCGCGCGGGATAATCGTGATCTTGTGCACCGGGTCGGCATGTGGCATCGCGTGCCCGACCAGGGCGTGTCCGCCCTCGTGGTAGGCGATCAGCTTCCGTTCCTTCTCCGACAGCAGCACGCTCTTGCGCTTGGGCCCGGCGGTGACCCGGTCGATGGCCTCCTCGAGCGAGTACATCGAGATCTGGGTCTCGTTGCCACGCGCCGTGAGCAGCGCACCCTCGTTGATCACGTTGGCGAGGTCCGCACCGGTGAAGCCTGGCGTCCGCCTGGCGATGACCTCAAGGTCAACGTCGGAAGCGAACGGCTTGCCACGCGCGTGCACGCGCAGGATGCCCTTGCGGCCGGCCAGGTCAGGCTGCGCGACAACGATTTGACGGTCGAACCGGCCTGGGCGCAGCAGCGCCGGGTCCAAGATGTCGGGACGGTTCGTAGCGGCGATCACGATCACGCCACCCTTGGTGTCAAAACCGTCCAGCTCGACCAGCAGCTGGTTCAGTGTCTGCTCGCGCTCGTCGTGCCCGCCGCCGAAGCCAGCGCCGCGGTGGCGGCCGACGGCGTCGATCTCGTCCACGAACACGATCGCGGGCGCATTCGCCTTGGCCTGCTCGAACAGGTCACGGACGCGGGAGGCACCGACACCGACGAACATCTCGACGAAGTCGGAACCTGAGATGGAGTAGAACGGCACACCAGCCTCACCGGCCACGGCGCGTGCCAGCAGCGTCTTACCTGTTCCAGGCGGGCCGTAAAGCAACACGCCCTTGGGGATCTTGGCGCCAATGGCCTGGAACTTGGCCGGCGTCTGCAGGAACTCCTTGATCTCCTCGAGTTCCTCGATCGCCTCGTCGGCCCCCGCCACGTCGGCGAACGTCGTCTTGGGCGTGTCCTTGGTGATGAGCTTGGCCCTGGATTTGCCGAAGTTCATGACCCGCGAGCCGCCGCCCTGCATCTGGTTCATGAACACGAAGAACAGCAGGAAGATCACGATGAACGGGAGCCACCCGAGCAGTACGTTGAGCAGCGAGTTGCCCTGCGGGTTCTTCACGTCGTAGGCGGTGTGGTTCTGCTGCAGGGCGAAGGTGATCTTGTTGTCCTGATTACCCACCCAGGTGGCCTGCAGATTCGTGCCTTTGTCGGTGGTGACCTGGACGACCTGGGTCGGGACGTTGAGGATCGCCGACTTGACCTGATCGTTATTAACCAGGCTGATCACCTGCGAGGTCTGCACAGTGCGGTACTGGTTCGAACCGGTGAACTTCAGCACTACGACAAGCAGCACGAAAACAAGCAGGATGACAAGCATCCAGCTGCGGAAGATGCGCTTCAGATCCATCGCATGGCGGCCCGGCGAGCCGGGCCGGTACCTCCTGCCGAGCCTCGTGTCCCGCCGCCTTCCGGCAGGAGCGCAGTCCGTCCGAGCATTCCATGCGCGGTATTCCCGATCTCACGCATATAACGCGAGAGAACCGACGGTACACCGCGCCGGCTCGCACCGGCGGGTAGGCGGCACTTCAGGAAGCCGCGTGCCCTATGCTCCGCCTCTACCCTATGTAAACGCTATTCAACTTCTGATGTGTTCCCCTCCGGATCCCCCGTGTTCTCCGCCGGATCAGCCAGCGGCTCGGCTGCGTACGCGTGCGGGGCAAGGGTGCCGATGAACGGCAGGTTCCGGTACCGCTCGGCGTAATCCAGTCCATAGCCGATAACGAACTTGTCCTCGATCTCGAACCCGGTGTAAGCCACCTCGACGGGCATCTGGGCGGCGGCGCGCTTGCGCAGCAGCACGCATACCTCGACCGACGCCGGATCGCGCGACTGAAGGTTGTTGACCAGGTAGGACAGGGTCAGCCCGGAGTCAACGATGTCTTCGACAACGAGTACATGCTTGCCGCTGATATCGGCGTCGAGGTCCTTAAGTATCCGTACCACGCCCGATGACGTCGTGCCTGAGCCGTACGAGGAAATCGCCATCCAGTCCATGCTGACCGCCTGGTGCATCGCCCTCGCCAGATCGGCCATCACCATGACGGCGCCCTTGAGGACGCCGATCAGGATCAGTTCGCGGCCAGCGTAATCGGCGTCGATCTGAGCGGCGAGCTCAGCGATCCTGGCCTGCAGTTGTTCCTGCGTGATCAGCACCTCAAGCAGGTCCGCGCCCATATCAGTGGCGTCCAACGCCGTCTCCCGTTGTGCCGCGCTGTCTTAGTCCGCGCTGTCTCAGTCCACGCTGTCTTAGCTCGAGCGAGATTAGTGTCAGGTCGTGAACTGAAGCCTGCCATACCGGCGGACACACCGTAGACCGCCTGGCAGGTCGGTCCCGCGCTGACCGCGCCACGTCACTACGAGCGCATCGAGCTGACTGATGTGGCTGGCGGTAAGCGATCCTGGCAGGGCTCCGGCGGCAATCGCGGCGCGCCTCAACACCCTCGTCCTGATCGCGGCGGGAAGCTCAGCGAGCGCGGTGACTTCGAGGCTGCCATCTTCGCTCGTGATCTGCTCAGCCGCTGCGGCAGCCAGCCCGTCGAGCGCATCCGTGTCAGCGCGCAGACCGTCGGCCGTCCTGGCAAGCGCTTCGGCGATGCCTGGCCCGAGCAAGTCCTCCATGAGCGGAATGATCCGCTGGCGTACCCGGGTCCTGGCGAAGGCGGGATCGGCGTTGTGCGGATCGTCCCACGGCTCGAGCCCCTGAGCCGCGCAGGCGGCGATGGTCTCGGCGCGGCGCAGCCCGAGCAGCGGGCGCAGGTAGCGGCCGACGGCAACTTGCATCCCGGCGAGCGATCTGGCTCCTGACCCGCGTGCCAGTCCGAGCAGCACGGTCTCGGCCTGGTCGTCCAGCGTATGGCCGAGCAGCACAGCCGTCGCACCGAATTCGACCGCCGCGGCCTCGATCACCGCGTACCTGGCCTGTCGGGCGGCTGCTTCGGGTCCGGGATAAGCGCCGCCATCGCCGCGGCCGGTCACCTCCGCGCGCACGCAGGCGACGGGATCCAATCCGAGTCCGCGCAACGTCGCTGCCACGTGTGTTGCCCGTTCGCCGGATCCCGGTTGCAGGCCATGATCGACCGTGATTCCGCCAGCGCGCAGTCCGAGCCTGGGAGCCTCGAACGCAAAAGCCGCGGCGAGCGCGAGCGAGTCAGGTCCGCCTGAGCAGGCGGCCAGCACAAGCGGCCTCTCGCGAAGGGTCAGGCTGGCCAGGCTGCGGCGGACAGCGAGCCTGACCGCCGCGACAGCCGGGTCAGGGCCCATCGCAAGTCAGCCTGCCTAAAGCCCCGAGCCATCGGCCGGCGGCCCCTCGGCCGCGGGCGTGTCCGTCGCGGGCTTATCGGCCGAAGGCCCACTGGCCGCTGCGCCGTCCGCCGCGGCGTGACCGGCGATCCCGTTCTGGCCAGGGCTCTCGAGCTGCGTGGTACCGAACGGCGAACCCGCCACCCGCTCCAGCCACAGCCGCGGGCTGGTGATCTCTTCCTTGGTCGGCAGGGTTTCAGGCGATGTCCACACCCGATTGAAGGTCTCCATCCCCGCCTCGCTGACGACGGCACGGACGAAGGCCGCGCCCTGCTGGTACTGCCGCATCTTCAGGTCGATGCCGAGGATCCGCCGAATCGCCTGCTCAAGCCGATTCGTCCCCGAGGTCCGGCGTGCGTTGAACTTGGCCCTGATCTGCTCCACCGAGGGCACTACGGCTGGGCCGACGGCGTCCATCACATAGTCGCCGTGGCCCTCCACCAGCGTCATCACCGACGTCAGCCGGTCGAGGATCTCGCGCTGGCGCTGGCTCTGCATGGCCTCGATCAGGCTCGCGCCGTCGCCGCCGCGCACGGCGCCGCTGACGGCGTCGGCGGCCGCGCGCAGCCTGTTCAATATCGATGCGGGGTCGAGATCGGAGGCGAGCAGGAATTCGGTCATCTGCCGCTGCACGTACGGACGCAGCCACGGCACCGACGTGAACTGGGTTCTGTGCGTCTCCTCGTGCAGGCAGACCCAGCGACGGAAGTCGGTCGGGTCAACGCCTAGTTCCCGCTCGACCATGACGATGTTCGGCGCGACCAGCGTCAGGCGTCCTGGCGGAGCGTCCTCGGCCGGCACGTCAGGGTCCGGCGGCAGGAAGAGCTCATACTGGCCGAGCACCCGGCTGGCAAGGTAGGCAAGGATCAGGCCGGCCTGCATGCCGGTGACCCGCGAGCCGACGGCCGTGAGCACCGATCCCATCGGGGGCGCGGCGCCGATCTCCTGCATGTGCTCAACCAGCGGATCGAGTACCACCTCGAAGCCAGTGATGTTCGCCTTGATCCACCCTGGGCGATCGACAATCGCGACCTTACCGCCGTCATCATCGCCGGGCAGGCCCGTCACCTCGCGGACAGGCTCGGCGACAGCAGCCGCCTGCTGCCGCAGTTCGGCCACCACCTTTCTCGCCTCGGTCAGACTGACCTGAGGGCCGGGCCTAACCCACCTGATCGCGGTCGAGGTGGCTACGTTCCAGTCGATCATCTGGGAGCTGCTCACCCCTACACCGTACGTGGCCCAGCGACCGCACGGTGAGGGCCGGACCCCGGATGAATCAGCCGCATCCGCATCCGGCCAGCGCTGTAGCTAGCTGAGCGAGCGTGGACTCGGGTTGCGCCCCCAGGCTGGCCGAGATGCCATTGCCCATGAACGCGAACGCCAGCAACTGGCCGTGCGTCGTCAGAGCGACACCTGCCATGGTCGCCACATGATTGAGGTTGCCGGTCTTCGCGCGCACCATCCCAAGACCGTCCTTGCCGAATGGCCCGAAGAAACTGCCAGGGCCCAGCGTTCCTGAAAAGCCTGCAACGGGCATTCCGGTAATCACCGGGCGAAGCCGAGGCTTGGACTTGGCGGCCACGGCGACGAGACCCACCAGGGCGCGCGGCGAGATCCGGTCCAAGGGTGACAGCCCGCTGCCGTCGTACAGGTGTATGCCGTGCACGTTGAGCTTGGCTGCCGCCGCCGTGACAGCCGATGCGCCGCCTGCGAAGGTTCCAGGCCTGCTGGTCGCGACCGCGACCTGCCTGGCCAGCGTCTCCGCGATGACGTTGTTGCTCTCGGTCAGCATCTGCTGGACGATCGCCGCGAGCGCGGGAGACTGCACGGTCGCCAGCGCCGTGCCGCTCCGGGGCGTTGACGCTCCCGAAGGCTTGCCGTGTACGACGATCCCGCTCTGATGGAGCAGCGCGACGAATGCGCTCGCTGCGTCCTGAGACGGGGTCAGCGACCGCGGCCGGAAGTTGCCGGCGTCGTCGGAGTCCTGAGGAGCACCGCGCGCGGTCAGCCGGCCTTGATCGACCTCTAGGCCGGTGATCGGCGCGAAGTTGCCGCTCGAGATGTAGTTCCCTGGGGCGCCGATCGCCTTCCAGCCCTTAGCTACCGGCGGGCCGCCGAACATGGAACCGTCGTAGCTCACGCTGACCGACCTGATGCCCTTCGCGCGCAGGGCTTTTGCGGTCGCGGCGGCCAGCGCGCTCAGCGTCGCCGGCTGCGGATAGTCTCCGGCCGGGTACCGACGCACGGCCAGCGTCGGATCGCCGCCGCCCACCAGCACGATCTTGGCGCCATGACCGGCGCCGGCCTTGGGGCCCCGGCCGAGCATTACTCGCGTGCTGAACCTCGCCTGGGGACCGAGTGTCTCAAGCGCGGCGACCGCCGTCGCGATCTTCGTCGTCGACGCCGGCGCGAATCCGGCCGTCGCGTTCTGCTGATAGAGCGCCTGGCCGCTCGACAGATCGGTCACGACCGCTCCGACGTCCGTCCCGAGAGCACCGGACCTGACTATTCGGCTGACTCTCGCGGTTACTCCGGCGACGGTCGCCACGCCAGCACTCGATGCGGTGGACGGCCCGCCGCTAGAAGCGTGCAGCACCCTTCCTGGCTTGGCTACGTTGTGCCCAGAGATGGCGGGGAGCTCGAACAGCGACAGCCGGTGCGGCATCAGCCGCGCGACAGCCGCACCCGCGCCGATGGTGAACAGGCACAGCAGTGCCAGCGACAGCGCCATCATGCGCGCCAGCCGGTTCACCGTCTGTTCTCCTTTGCCAGATGCCGGGCCTTCGACAGGCGCTGTCACCGAGGGTATACATCACTTCAGGGGTACACACAAAAGCAGTCAGGCAATCATTCCACCGGGCAGGGAGACTAGGCCGTGGAGTTCGACGTAGTCATCGAGATCCCGAAGGGACAGCGCAACAAGTACGAGATGGACCACCACTCGGGGCGCATCAGGCTGGACCGGATGCTCTTCACCTCCACCAGGTATCCCGCTGACTACGGATTCATCGAGAACACCCTCGCCGAGGACGGCGATCCGCTCGACGCTCTTGTCCTCCTCGATGAGCCAACGTTCCCCGGCTGCCTGATCAGCTGCCGCGCCATCGGCATGTTCCGGATGCGCGACGAGAAAGGTCGCGACGACAAGATTCTGTGCGTGCCGGCGACCGATCCGCGGCACGCGAACCTGGGCGACATTGCAGACGTTTCTGAGTTCGATCTCCTTGAGATCCAGCACTTCTTCGAGGTGTACAAGGCGCTGGAGCCGGGCAAGGAGGTCGAGGCGGCGAAGTGGACCGGCCGGCAGGCAGCCGAGGACGAGATCGAGGCCTGCAGGAAGCGGCTCGCTGAGAACCAGGGAGGTGGCCCAGGTGGCTGATCCCCAGGCGCCAGCGAGCCGGCTTGAGCAGCTAGATTTCACCGATGACGACGCCCGCATCCTGATCACGAGCTCGCTGCTGCGCGAGCTCGACGAGGCCGACGCGGCGGTCTTCAGGCCGTACGCGCACGTGGTGCTCTTGCCGCGGGGCGAGAAGCTCTTCAACTCCGGCGATCTGGGCGACAGCGTCTACTTGGTCATCACCGGCAAGGTCAAGCTCACCAGGACCGCGCCCGATGGGCGCGAGAGCCTGGTCAGCGTGCACGGCCCCGGTGACATGTTCGGGGAGCTGGCGATGTTCGACCCCACCTACCGCACGTCCAGCGCCGTCGCCATCACCGACGCCAGGCTGGCCGAGATCGCCCACAGCGACCTGCGCGCGGTACTCGCGACCAGGCCGCCGGTCGCGCTGCTGCTGCTGAAGGTGCTCGCGCAGCGGCTCAGGCGGATCACCGAGGCGAACACGAACCTGATCTTCACTGATGTGCCAGGGCGCGTTGCGAAGGCGCTGCTGGAACTGGCCGACAAGTTCGGTGCCCCGACCGACGAGGGCATACAGGTCAACCACGACCTGACCCAGGAAGAACTAGCCCAGCTCGTCGGCGCGTCCAGAGAGACCGTTAACAAGGCGCTGGCTGACTTCGCGACTAGGGGCTGGATCCAGCTCGCCGCGAAATCGGTGCTGCTGATCGATCCGGACCGGCTCAAGCGCCGGGCCAGGTAGCGGCCAGTCAACCCCGCCGACAAGCCCTCCCTCGGCTCAGCTCAGGTCGATATCCGCCGGAAGCTCGCCAGCCTGCGCCAGGTAGGCGAGCTGCGCGCGCACGGAGATCTCGGCGAACGGCCACAATGCCTTGTCCACATCGGCGTACACCCTGGCCACGATCTGCGGCCGTGACCTATCCCCGGCTGCAAGCGCGGCCCTGATCTCGGCGAGTCGCTCGGCGCGATGCGCTATGTAGAAGTCGAGGACAGCGGCGGGGTCGCCGAGCAACGGGCCGTGGCCGGGCAGCAGCGTCCGCAATGGCGCCGCATCGGCGAGTGCCCTGAGCCGGTCCAGGGAGCCGAGGTAGTCGGCGAGATTCCCATCATCGGCGATGACGGTGGTGCCGCGACCGAGCACGGTATCGCCTGTCAGCACCGCGCCGTCCGCGCGCAGGTACAGGCTGACCGAGTCCGCAGTGTGCCCCGGCGTCGCCATGACCTCGATCTCACAGCCGCTGTCGGCGATGACGGCTCCGGGCGGGAGGCCTTCCGCCCCGAGCCGGTGCGCCGGGTCGACGGCACGCACCCCGGCACCGGTCAGGCCTGACAGCATGCGTGCGCCGCCCGAGTGGTCCAGGTGACCGTGCGTCAGGACGATGGCCGCGATCCGCTGGCCAGCCTCCTCGGCGACGGTCATGACCCGGCGCAGGTGACCCTCATTGTCAGGGCCAGGATCGATGACCACTGTCGTGGCCGAGCCAGGTTCGGCGACCAGCCACGTGTTGGTGCCGTCCAGAGTCATCAGCCCAGGGTTCGGCGCGAGAACGCAGCGGGCCCTGTCCGTGCCCGACCCGTCGATCCGACCCTGGACTCCCGGCTGATCTGTGTCGGTCACAGCGGGTATTCCCGGTCACCGGGCACCTTCAGCCAGGTCGCGCCCTCGGAGACGATCACCTCAGGGAGCAGCGGCCGCACCTCACGCCTGGCCGCGAGAACCGCCGTCGCATCGGGGTACTCAGCCAGTTCGGCCAGCGTCATCGCCGTCGGCAGCCATAGCTGGATCTGGCCTGCCCGTCCTGCGGCAAGCGCGCTGGTCGGGGAGATCCACTGGACCGCTGCGGCCTCGCCGCCTACGTCCCTGGTGCGCTGTCCTGCTGGCAACGCGGCGGCGAAGAACCTGGCGTCGAACCGGCGCGGCTCCACCGCCGGAGTGATCCAGCGTGACCACGGACGCAGCAGATCGGCGCGCAGGATCAGGTTGCGCCGGGCCAGCATCTCGCCGAACGACAGCGACCGGTCGAGCAACGCCTGCCTGTCCGCTTCCCAGTCCTCGCCCGTAGTATCGGCGACCACCGAGTCAGCGGACGGCCCTGCGAGCAGCACGCCGGATTCCTCGAACGTCTCCCTGACAGCCGCGCAGACGAGCGCCCGCGCGAGTTCTGGCGGAGCATCGAATACCTGCCCCCAGTGATCGACTCCTGGGCCGGCCCACGCCACTTCCTCGTCGGCGTCGCGCTGATCCACCGAGCCGCCGGGAAAGACGTACGCTCCTGGTGCGAACGCCATCGAAGGCTTGCGGCGCAACATGTACACCTCAAACCCGGCTGCCCCGGCTCCCCTGGATGCATCAGTTGCAGCGGCTTGACGCAGCAACATGACGGTCGCGGCGTTGCGCGGTGTGGCGGGCTGCCTGTCGGCCTCGACAAACGTGCGGGCGGCCTCGGCGAGGTGCTCGGGAATCCTAACCCGGCTCACGTCGCGCGCATTCAGTCGCTCACCTCGGCGATCAGCTCGACCTCAACTGGCGCGTCCAGGGGCAGCGCGGCCATGCCGACGGCGCTTCGCGCGTGCCGGCCCGCCTCGCCGAAGATCTCGATCAGCAACTCGCTCGCACCGTTGGCGACCTGGGGCTGGCCCGTGAAGTCCGGGGCGCTTGCCACGAACACGGTCACCTTCACGATCCGCTTGACGGCGCCGAGGCGGCCGGTCACGGAGACGACCGCAGCGAGCGCGTTGAGAGCGCAGGTCCTGGCCAGCGCCGCCGCTTCATGGGTACCGATCTGAGCTCCGACCTTGCCGGTCGCAAGTAGCTGACCATCGACGACCGGAACCTGGCCTGCCGTGTACACGAGGTTCCCCGACCGGACGGCAGGCACATACGCCGCCAGCGGCGGCGTGACGACGGGCAGCGTCAGGCCGAGAGCGGCCAGCCGCTGCTCGGGCGAGTGCTCACCCCGGCCGGGATCGGGCTCGCCCATGCCGTCGGTCACGGCTTTGACCTCTTCATATAGGCGACGAGCTGCTCCGCATTAGGTCCGGGGATCACGGCCACGAGCTCCCAGCCGTCATCGCCCCAATTGTCAAGGATCTGCTTGGTCGCGTGCACCAGCAACGGCACTGTCGCGTACTCCCATTTCTGCTGCATGGCCGTTACCTTAGCCGCCCGCGTCAGATTCACCGCCTGCATGCCGGCGATCCGAGCACGCTAGAACAAGCCACGGACGCGCGGCCCGCTCTCCGTGCGGCGCCACGAGCCACGGGAATTCGTACCGGGTCAGCCGCCCTGCGACTCAGGCTGGTCGCCCGAACCGTTGCTGGACGGGTCGCCCGGAGCGCGAGGCACCCGGGTGTCAGGATTCTGCGCCTCAGCAATCGGAGGCTCAGGAATGTCTGGCTCGGGGATCACAGGATCGGGTATCGCACCTTCGGCGACCGGCGACTGAGGGATGGGCGCGACCGGCGGGATCGCCAGCGCCTCGTCCTGCCCGATCGCCGCGGCCTCGGGCGGTAGCGGCTTGTGCTCGATCGCCGCTTCTGCAGCCGCCACCTCGGCGTCACCGGTGTCCTCCGGCATCTCCCCCGCGTACTGGGAGAGCTGGCCTGACCCCCGGTCGAAGAACCGCAGCAGCTCCACCGGGATCGGCATCACCAGGGTGCTGTTCTTCTCGGCAGCTACTTCCACCACGGTCTGCAGCAGCCGAAGCTGCAGCGCCGCAGGGTCGCGAGCCATCACGTTCGCCGCGGCAGCTAGCCGCTTGGAAGCCTGGTACTCGCCATCGGCGGTGATGATCCTGGCCCGCCGCTCGCGCTCGGCCTCGGCCTGCCTGGCCATCGACCGCTTCATGCCCTCGGGCAGCGAAACATCTTTGATCTCGACCCGCTCCACCTTGACGCCCCACGGGCCCTCGGTCGGCTCGTCGATGATCAACCTGAGCTGGCGATTGACCGAATCGCGCTCGGCCAGCAGCTGCTGCAGCTCCGTCTGGCCGATGATCGAGCGCAGCGAGGTCTGCGCCTGCTGGGAGACGGCGAACATGTAATTCTGCACGTTGATGGTCGCCTTGATCGGATCGACGACCCGGAAGTAGACAACGGCGTCGACGCGCACGCTCACGTTGTCCATGGTGATGCCCTCCTGCGCGGGCACTGCCATCGCGATGATCTGTTTGTTGACCTTCTGGATCCGGTCGCCTATTGGCCGGACGAAGGTCAGCCCGGGGGCGCGGGTCCGCGGCAAAACCCGGCCGAACCGGAACACGATGCCCTCTTCGTACTGCTGAACTTGCTTCACGCTGCGGCCGAGCATGATCAGCCCGCCGGCGGCGACAAATGCCACAATCCCCAGCAGAGCATCCATTCGCCGACACCTTCTCACCAGTTGCGCCGGACGTGACGCGGGGACTTCAGTCCGTGCCCGGCTGTCTCAGTTCACAGACTAGTCACCGCCCGAACCGTCATGTTAACGCCCAGATGACGGCAAGGACACGGAACGGCGTCGGCGACTCCTCCCGACAACACATGCTGACTCCGCCCGGTTGGGACTGACGACGGCGAAACGGGTTGAGACCGCGCGGGGGCGGCGGCGGTCTGTCGCGGCCTGGGCGCGCATGCGGCACAGATAACCTCGTGCACGTGAGCGTGCGGGACACGGACTGGGACGGCGTGCGGCTGCATGTCGTGACCGGCAAGGGCGGGACCGGCAAGACGACGGTCGCCGCGGCCCTCGCGCTTGCTCTCGCCTCGAACGGCAAGCCCGTATTGCTGATGGAGGTCGAGGGCAGGCAGGGCATCGCCCAGCTCTTCGACGTGCCGCCGCTGCCGTACGAAGAACGCAGGGTCGCGGTCGCGCCGGCCGACGACGGCAGGCCGGGCGGCGACGTCTCCGCCCTGGCGGTCGACCCGCAGTCGGCACTGATCGAGTACCTCGAGATGTTCTACAACATGCGCCAGGCCGGCCGCGCGCTTACCAAGCTCGGCGTACTGGACTTCGCCACGACGATCGCGCCCGGGCTCTCCGACGTCCTGCTCACCGGCAAGGCCGCAGAGGCCACGCGCCGGAAGTCCGGCGGCAACCGGGTGTACGGAGCGGTCGTCATGGACGCCCCGCCGACCGGCCGGATCAGCCGCTTCCTCAACGTCAGCTCGGAGGTCTCCGGGCTGGCCAAGGTCGGCCCGATCCGCGGCCACGCCGACACGGTGCGGAGCGTGATCGCGTCCCCGCAGACGGTCGTCCACTTCGTGACGCTGCTCGAGGAGATGCCAGTGCAGGAGACCCTCGACGGCATCGCCGAGCTGCACGAGATCGGCGATGGCGGAATCAGGCCGGGCGGGGTGATCGTGAACATGATGCGCGGGGCCGAGCTGGCCGGGGCGGCGGCGCCGGGCCGGGCGAGCCTGGGCAGCAAGACCCGCGACTCGCAGGCACTGGAGATCGCGCTCAAGGCAGCCGGCTTGGGCGATGACGGCGATCTCGCCGCGGACCTGGCCGGCGAGCTGGCCGACGAGGCACGGACGGCCCGCGCCCAGCGTGCCCTGCGCCGGCAGCTCAACGAGGCGGGCCAGCCCTGTTACGAGCTCCCCCTGATCACCGACGGCATTGACCTTGCCGCGCTGTACAGACTGGCCCAGGTGCTGCGCGAGCAGGGCGCCGCGTGAGCCGCACCCCCACGCCCCTGGTTATTGACCAGCTCATCGATGACCGGCGGACCAGGATCATCGTCTGCTGCGGTTCGGGCGGCGTTGGCAAGACCACGATCGCGGCCGCCGTCGGCCTGCGAGCGGCCGAGCGCGGCCGCCACGTTGTCGTGCTCACCGTCGACCCCGCCAGGCGACTCGCGCAGTCCATGGGACTGACATCTTTGGATAACACACCCCGGCCCGTGAGTGGCGTCCGGACGAGCCGGTCCAGGCATCCGCGACCGTCGGACGACATCGATGACGCGTACCCCGGCGGCCGAGCCGGTCATGCCGACGGAGCCGACCCGCCGGGCAGCCTGCACGCGATGATGCTCGACATGAAGCGGACGTTCGACGAGATCGTCGAGTCGCACGCCGACCCTGACCGGGCAGCGCAGATCCTCGCCAACCCGTTCTACCAGTCGCTGTCGTCCAGCTTCGCTGGCACGCAGGAGTACATGGCCATGGAAAAGCTCGGCCAGCTCCGGAGGGCGGACGAGTGGGATCTGATCGTCGTCGACACGCCGCCGAGCCGGTCGGCGCTTGACTTTCTCGATGCACCGCAGCGGCTCAGCCGGTTCCTGGACGGCAGGCTGCTCCGTTTGCTCGTGGCTCCTGCCAAGCTCGGCGGCCGGACTGGCCTGCGGATGCTCAACGCGGGCTTCGGCATGGTTACCGGCGTGATCACCAAGATCATCGGCAGCCAGCTGCTGCGTGACGTGCAGACCTTCGTGTCGGCGATGGACACAATGTTCGGGGGGTTCAGGGAGCGGGCCGAGTACACCTACCGGCTGCTGCGGGCGCCGGGAACGGCGTTCCTGGTGATCGCGGCGCCCGAGCCTGATGCGCTGAGGGAGGCGTCGTACTTCGTGGAGCGCCTCGAGCGGGACGAGATGCCGCTGGCCGGCCTGATCCTCAACCGCGTCCACAGTTCGCCAGCCGCCAGGCTGTCGGCCGCACGCAGCCTGGCCGCGGCCGAGGCGCTGCAAGGGCTAGACCACAGCGAGTCATCGGCACTTGGAATTGCCGCGCTCCGTCTGCATGCCGAACGGATGCGGCAGGCCGAATCGGAACGCAGACTGGCGCGGCGCTTTACCGCTGCGCACCCGCTCGTTCCCGTGGCGAAGATTCCTGCGCAGCCCGATGACGTTCACGATCTGAATGGACTTCGCGTCATTGGCTCGGCGTTCGGATCGGACTAAGCCCGCCAACGCGTGACAAAACCTCTAAGAGGCATGCCGCAGACTCGGCAAGAGAACTCGGAAATCAGGCGCTGTTTGGTGATGCGCCAATCCGAAATCTAGCTAGCCACCAGCTCAGTGGTGGTGTTCTCGTACTTGTCCCTGGCGTTCTCGAGCAGCTCGCGCCACGAGACGACGTCGGACCTGCGGCGCAGCAAAGCACGCCGCTCACGCTCGGTCATGCCGCCCCACACACCGAACTCGATCCGGTTGTCGAGCGCGTCGGCTAGGCACTCTGTCCGTACGGGGCAGCCGCGGCAGATCAGCTTGGCCCGGTTCTGCGCCGCGCCCTGAACAAAGAGCTCGTCAGGGTCGGTTCCCTTGCACGCGGCGCGGGCGGTCCAATCAGTGATCCACATGTGGCCCAACTCCTCCTGATCGTCACGCCCACGGGGGGCGTCACGCCGGATAGCGCTACTCGCTGATGCTCATCGGGACGTGGCCGCACGGCAACATCCGATGTGATGGTTGCGAAAGAGTAACTTACGGAACTCGGGCCGGTTGCGCTAGTCCCCGGCATGCCCATTTCCCGTATAGCCCATCAGGGCTATACGGCTCCACGGTGCGTAGTCATCTCGTAACCGACAGCGACGATCTCAAGGCTGGCGCAGCCAAAACTGCGTTTATGGCCGTTCGTGTTCCTCCCACGACTGGTCTGCCGGGCAGCGTAACCTGTTCAGGTGCTCTCGCGACTTCGCCACGCCGGCCTGAAGACCATTGGCCTGATCGCGGCCCTTTCCCTTGGAGCCGGCCTGCTCGTCGCCGTCGCTGCATTGCCGGTCGTCGGCGTCGCGGGCATCGCGGTTAAGAACGCCGCGCAAACTTTCAACGATCTTCCTGTGGCCGGCCTGGGCCAGGTGCCGTCCCGGACCGAGATCCTCGATAGGTCGGGGAATCTCCTCGCCACGTACTATCCGCGCCACATTTACCGGGATCCGGTCAGGTGGGGCCGGATCGCGCCGGTGATGCGGAACGCGATCGTGGCGATCGAGGATTACCGGTTCTGGCAGCACGGCGCCTTCGACTTCCACGGCACCCTGCGGGCGATTTACAGCGACCTGTTGGGCAAGCAAGTGCAAGGGGGGTCTGACCTAGCGCAGCAGTACGTCAAGAATGCCTGCATCCTGACCGCCAAGACCAAGGCAGATGCGCAGGCGTGCACGGCCTTCAGCCCAGCTCGAAAGATCACTGAGTTGCGCATCGCGGCCAACGTCGCCCGCAGAATGACCAAGCCGCAGCTGCTGACTGCCTACTTGAACGTGGCCTATTTCGACAACCAGGCCTACGGCATCAAGGTGGCCTCAGAGGTCTACTTCTCTGTGCCGCCGTCAAAGCTCACGCTGACGCAGGCGGCGCTCCTGGCTGGCATCGTGGAGTCCCCGACCAGGTACGACCCGTTCGCCAACCCGCAGAATGCCTTGCACCGCCGCGGCCAAGTGCTGCACGCGATGGCCGAGCACGGCTACATCAGCTGGGCGACCGAGCGCAATGCGGTCAAGGCGCCGCTTGGCCTACACCGGTCGTATGTGCCGCTGCAGACCGGCTGTTCGGGCGCCAAGGTCAAGAACGCAGCCTTCTTCTGCGATTACGTGATGTCGGTCCTCGCGCGCAACAAGGCTTACGAGAAAGCTCGCCATCAGATGCAGACGGTGGGTGGCCTCAAGATCTACACGACCCTGAGCGAGCGGGACCAGCGCGCCGCGACCAACGCCGTGAACTACGTAGTGCCGCCTCGAAACTCGTACTACAACCCTGGCGACAACGTCGACACCGAGGTGATGATCCAGCCGGGAACCGGATATGTCAGAGCCATCGCCGTCGACCGGCCGTTTGGCATTGGAACCGGTCAGACCAGCGTGGACTACGCGGTCGACAGCAAGTACAACGGCGGAGCAGGGGTCCAGACCGGTTCATCGTCGAAGCTCTTCACCCTGATCACGGCCCTCAAGCAAGGGATCCCGTTCGGATACAGCTTGAAGGTTCACGACAACATGACCGTCGGCGGCTTCAGCGACTGTCACGGCAGATACGTTGCTCCGTTCACCGTGAGCAATGCGGACGGCAACGAGGGCGGCAAGATACCGCTCTACTTCGGAACCACGGCGTCGATCAACGCGTTCTACGTGGCTCTCGAGTCGAAGGTCGGCCTGTGCAACGTGGTGAAGACGGCCGTCAGCATGGGGCTGCACCGCGCCGACGGTTCCTCGCTGCTGCGGACAAAGCGTGGTGAGCCGGCGGCCGACGGCTTGGCCTCGTTCACGCTCGGCTCGGTCAACGTGTCGCCGATGTCTATGGCTGCTGCTTACGCTACCGTCGCGGCCCGCGGCAAGTACTGCCGACCGATCGCGATCCAGAGGATCACCGATATCCACGGCCACAACCTGCCGGTCCAGTCGGCCGGCTGCCATCGCGTGATGAGCAAGGGAGTCGCGGACGCGGCCAACTACGTGCTGCGCGGTGTGCTGGCCAGCGGGACCGCCGTCGGCAGGAACACTCTCAACCGGGAGGCAGCCGCTAAGACCGGTACAGCCAACGGGGGCTTCTACGCGGCCTTCGCGGGCTACACCCCAACCCTGGTTGGCTACGTTTCGGTGTTCAATCCGCTGAACCCGACCGGCTCGGGTGCCATGCTCGGCTACCGATCCACCTACCGGCAGTATCCGCTGGGGTATGTATACACGCCTGGTCAGATGTTCGGAGACAACGCACCTGGCGCGACCTGGCAGTACTCGTTCGAACGCGCGCTCCTCGGGCGGCCCATCCCCTTTGTGCAGCCATCCTCCTACTGGTTCAGCCAGGGAAGCGGCTCCGCGCCGATCGCTCCGCCAAAGAAAAAGAAGAAGCCAGGGGGCGGCGGTGGCAACGGCGGTCCCGGCGGCGGCGGCGGCAACGGCGGCCACTAATCCGCTTAGCTCGCCGCTGCATTAGCTCGCGAGTTGACGGCGGACCTCGGTGGCCACTCGTGCCCCATCGGCCCGGCCGGCGACCTTCGGTGTGACCGCCTTCATCACTTGACCCATGGCGCCGGGACCTGACGCCCTCGTTTCCGCGATCGCTGCGGCGACCAGGGACGTGAGCTCGGCATCATCGAGCTGCGCCGGCAAATAGTCGGCAAGGACTTCGCCTTCAGCCTGCTCGGCCGCGGCCTGGTCGGTGCGGCCCACATGGCGGAAAGCGTCGGCGGCCTCCCGACGGCGCTTGGCCTCACGCGTGAGCAGCCGTTGAATCTCGGCGTCGTCAAGCTCGCGCGACGATGTTCCCGAGACCTCTTCCTTGGAGATCTCGGTCAGCACCATGCGAAGCGTCCTGGTCCTGACTTCGTCGCGATCTTTCATCGACGCAGTCAGGTCGGCGCGGATCCTGTCCTTGAGTGCAGCCATGCAGCTAATCCTGCCCGCCGCCGGGCCCGATCGCTTGGCGGGCGCGGCACTAGTGACCGCATGGCACCATAAGCACATGCGCCCTCAAGCAGTAATCGGGACCGCAGCCCTGGCCGGCGCCGCTGTCGTCGGCTATGCGTCGGTCATCGAGCGGAACTGGTTCGCGTTGCGCCGGTATGAGGTTCCCGTCCTACCGGCCGGCTCCCGGCCACTGCGCATCCTGCACATCTCGGACATGCATCTAACTCCGGGACGGCACCGGCTGCTCTCGTTCCTGCGCACGCTCGACGCCCTCGAGCCAGACCTGGTCGTCAACACAGGTGACTCGATTGCCGACCGGCGCTCTGTTCATCCTCTGCTTGAATCACTTGGCCCGCTGCTCGACCGGCCTGGCGTATTCGTGTATGGGTCGAACGACATGTACTCGCCCGAGCTGAAGAACCCTGCACGCTATATCTGGCGGACCAGCAAGGGGGAACACAAGCGGCATGTTCCCGACCTGCCCTGGGCCGAGCTCGGCGCGGCGATGGAAGCGGCAGGCTGGATGAACGCCAACAACCGCCGCGGCCGGATCAAGGTCGGCGACTTCGACATCGAGGTCGCCGGCGTGCACGACTCACACATCAACAGGGATCGGTACGAGAAGATCGCCGGGGCCGCCGATCCCGCGGCCGACCTGCGGCTTGGCGTGATGCACTCGCCGGAGCCTTCGGTGATGGACCGGTTCGTTGCCGATGGCTTCGACCTACTGCTCGCTGGTCACACCCATGGCGGTCAGATCTGCCTGCCCGGCATCGGCACGCTGGTGACCAACTGCGGTATCGACCGGGCCCGCGGCAAGGGACTGCACCAGCACCCGTCGGGGCCGGGCCCGCGCCAGCGCGCGTTCCTGCACGTCTCGGCGGGGCTCGGTACGTCACCAACTGCCCCGGTTCGCCTGGCCTGCCGGCCCGAGGCGACCCTGCTCACTCTGGTTCCGCGTATCGGCTAGACTCCCTACGCGGTCAGCGGGGTGTAGCGCAGCTTGGCAGCGCGCTTCGTTCGGGACGAAGAGGCCGCCGGTTCAAATCCGGCCACCCCGACTGCGTAGTCGCTGGTCAACACGCTGCCCGGCGATCATGTTAGGTCGCCCCAAGGCGATAGCCGGAATCCGGGAGCGCTGATGTTTGATTTTGGGAGCAGGCCTAGGCGCGACTGAGCGGGACACCGCGGTGACCCTGGGCTTCAGCACTTCCCGCTTCTCTGTTGCTGGAGCAGGGCAGGCAATCATCGGTGTCGTGCGTCTTCGCGGCGACGGAAGGAAGCGGCCGATCCGTGGACGTCGCCTTGGATGGCGACGGAAAGGCTGTGGAGGAGATGCGTGCCAACGGAGCCGGGCTGAACGGGCTGGACTAGCCGCCGCGAGCTCGTAGTCGCTCTCCGTGAACACGCTCTGCAAATGCCTGCGCAAGTAAGGCTCTAGTCCGAAAATCGGTGAGTTACCTGGCGCACGGCAGTTCCCGGCGGAGCGCAGCGGGGCCGGGAGGGGGTCGTGGCTGTGGTCAGGCGGCGGGGCTGAGGGTGACGGCGTATCCGAGGGCTTCGAGCTGGCGGACGTGGTTGCGGGTCTGGCGGCTGTGGCTGATCCGGGCGTCGTAGTAGCCGGGGCCAAGGTCGGTGTAGGTGGCGTCGGGATCCGACAGCAGGTGCCAGGTGATCACGAGGATCGAGCGGCCGACCGCGACGATCGCTTTGTTCTTGCCGCGGCGGCGGGCGATGCGCCGGTACCGCTCGCCGAGGAACGTGTCCGTGTGGCTGGCGCCGATGGCGGCCTCG
Source organism: Streptosporangiaceae bacterium (assembly GCA_036258115.1). Taxonomy (GTDB): domain Bacteria; phylum Actinomycetota; class Actinomycetes; order Streptosporangiales; family Streptosporangiaceae; genus Chersky-822. Next base: position 43,097 of record DATAEH010000071.1, on the reverse strand, counting down.
CCGAGGACCCGGGCGAGGTACCGGTTGCCGTGCCCGGTGGTGCCCTTGCCTTTCTTCTTCCCGGCCGATTCCTTCACGCCCGGGGCGAACCTGGCCCAGGAGACCAGGTGCCCGGCGGTGGGGAACCGGGTCATGTCCGCGCCGATCTCGGCGATGATGACCGCGGCGGCGATCCGGCCGATCCCGGGGATCTCATCTAGGCGTGCCGCGGCTGCCTCGAAAGGGGCGATCATCGCCTCGACCGCTGCGTCCATTTCGGCGATGTCGGCGTCGAGGGCGTCAACCCGGGCCAGCATCTTGGCGAGCAGGAACGCATGGTGGTCGGTGAACCGGCCGGTGAACGCCTCCTGTAGGGCGCTGATCTTGCGGCGCAGCGCCGAACGGGCCAGCTGCGCCAGCCGCTTCGGGTCCCGTTCCCCGGCGATCAGCGCGGCCATCATCGCCCGCCCCGACACGCCGAAGATGTCAGAGGCCACCACCGACAGCTTGATGCAGGAATCCTCGAGCAGCTTCTCGGCCCGCTGCTTCTCCGCGGTCCGCGCCGCCACCAGGTCGATCCGGTACCGAGTGAGGTCGCGGAGCCTACTCGGGCAGCCCGCGCTGGCGGGAGACCGGCGGCGGCCACCTGACCACGAGGCCCAGGGTCAGGCTGCAGACCGGCCCGCAGGCCAACACCTCGTGCCGAGGCTGTAAGCGTCCCTGCGGCGATGAGGGACGCACCCGCTATCTGTGTCGCGGCGGGCGCGTTGAGGCCGCTATTGACCCAGCTCGGCATAGCGCCGCGGGAGCGAGCTGTTTAACGGCAGCCGACAAGAACGCTGCGCCGAACATGCCCGTGGCGCCCTCGACTTGCGTAGCGGCTGCGGACAGGAACCCGGCCGCGAACAGGTTGGCTGGCGCGAGCGGGACGACGCTCGTGTACTGCGTCCACCTCCGGCCACGGGAACACCCGCGTTGTCGCCGCATAGCGGAACGGCGACCCGCCCAGCGTGAGACCGGCGGCATCGGCGCGGAACGCCACCCGCCGCGTCAGCACCGCGGCCACGGTTACGATAGCGAACCAGCCGAAGACCCCGATCGTCAGGACGCGAAGCACCAGCGGCGCGCGGACCGCGAGCATAAGCGCGATGAAACCGGCACCGGCGGCGGCGGCCCCGGCCGCCGGCCACGTCCACCGGAAGCGCTCCTCATACACCTCAGGCGCCGGATCCATCGTGCCGATAATGCCCTCCGGTCCCACAGCCGGCAAGGGCGCCCTATCCCGAATTCACCCGACACGAGGGCCTCCTCGTGCCGCAGAGCCGATCGGGCACTCACACGACCAGGAATGTCTACGGCTCATGGGAACGCGCGCAGGACGCGGTATGCAGCTGGGACGACCTCGTCGCAAAGTTCCACCAGGGCGTCCAGCTTCTCCCGAACGTGGTCGGTGCTACGCATCGAAACGAGGTCATCCTGGGTGTTCCACCAGCCTAGGGTCTGAAACAACAGGGGATCATCGGCTGCCTGCAACAGAATGAGTCCCCCGGGTTGAGCCGGCAATTGGCTAATAGCCACGACGAGCGCGTCAGCTACCTTCAAAAAGCCTGCGAGCGAATCGGGATTCACCCTCCATGTAATCACTGTGCACGGCCGCATGGCCACGGACTCCGACTCCTGCCGCTCACAAGCGAGAATGGGACCGCCAGATGGGATGAGGATAGTCGATTCTCCTCTCTCGGGCCGAGACCTTCCTCGACCAGCCGGCAATGTGCCCTCATGACCGCGTGGCCGACCGCGACGCGATGGAGAGCCGCCGAGGCGAGCAGCAGTCCGGGCGGGTATGTCGGCCAGAGGGACGCCACCCCCGCCAGGACGAGCTGCACACTGGACGACCGCGGAAGGGATCGCTGCCTCCAGCTGGCGACGCCCAGCGCGACGTACCCCACTAGGGCTCAGCACCATCTTCGGCACGTGCATCACGAAGATCCACGGTGCCTCGAAGATGAGGCGCTCGAACTCCTGGTCGGTCGTGTGGTCGGAGATCGCACGGATTCCGGTGGCCTGGAACCAGGCGTTGGCCGCAACGATCACCAGGCCGGCCGCGGCGACCATGAGAGCCCAGGCGGGCATAGGCCATGAGGACCTGTGCGAAACGGCCAGCCCATCACAGAGTGTGACGGTATCGAGGGCTGCGCGTCGCCGGTGCGCCACCAATATGGCTCTGATTGTGTGTTGCGTAGGAGCTGCGGGGTTTTTCCCGTAGCGAGACATGCCCGCCCGGTCAGTCATGCCCTTTACCAGGATCGGCGACCAGGGAGGAATGGTTGGATGGCAGCGGTGATGATCGGAGTGGATCCGCATAAAGGGTCCCACACGGCGGTGGCGATCGACGCGGCCGAGGTGCCGCTGGGGACGGTGCGCGTCCGGGCCTCGGCGGCCCAGGTCAACAAGCTGGTGGAGTGGGCGGCGGGGTGGCCCGAGCGGACCTGGGCGGTCGAGGGCGCGGGCGGGCTCGGTCACGTGCTGGCCAGCAGTTGGCCCCGCCACTCTACGCGGGGGCGTGTCCCATACCTCCCGGCGGGAGCCCAGGGCGATGCGGTGCCGACGTGCATCGCGGGCGGCCCTGACGGAATTCTGTACGTTGGGGAACTGCTCGGCTTCTACTCCCCCGGGCACGCGCGCGTCTGGCGGGTAGTCCCCGGGCATGCGCCGCACGTCTGGGCCGGGGGCCTGACCGCCGTGCAGGGCTGCGGCTTCGGCGCCGACGGGTCTACGCCACCGAATTCCAGACCGGCGGGCTGAACGAGGGCTCCGACAGCGGACCCGGCCGGCGGCGTGGTGCGGATCGGCCGGCACGACCATCGCACCCACCTGGGTGTCGGCAAGCTGTTATTCCCGTTCGGCTTCGCCGCCGGACGCCACGGCGCTATCTACCTCTGCAACTGCAGCATCACACACGCGGCGGGCATGAGCCCTCAGCTGTGCCCTGCCCGCGGTCAGGTGGTCCGCATCGGGTAGCGGCCCTCAACGCCGCTGTAGAGCATGCGTGGCACTTAGTATGGCGCCCTGCCTCGGTCAGCACCGTCTTGGCGCGGTAGCCGTTACGGGAATTCCCGCCGTTGCGGCGGGCCGGGTCATTTCTGGAATTGCCCAGGTGATCATTCAGCTCGCCCTCCAGCGCGCTCTCGACCACCATGTTGTCAGCTTCCCCGAGCAGGCCGCCCTCGCGGGTTAGCTGCACGCCGCCCGTGCGGGCCCGCTCAGTCAGTTCCCGCAGCAGCGGCTGGTCGGCAGCGGGCAGCTCCGCGCCGTCCTGGTCCTGCACGTTTGTCACATCAGTGCCTAGTGCCTCCTTGTTGTCAGGAATTACACTGTCAAAACTACAGTCGCCCAGGCCCGCCCAAGATCCGCGAAATGGCAGCTGGACCGTATCCGTCACGGACGGTGAGCGCACTGCCGGGCCAGCTTTGTTCGGCGGGCGCGGACGAGCGTTCGCGGCAGCGCGGATGATATGGCAGTGCCGATGAGTGGCTGATCCGGGAGGGTTGATGTTTGGGGTCCGGGCGGGAAGCGCATTCGATGGGGAGCGGGTCGTGCCGGGCGGCGCGCTGGTGTTGCTGGACGATGGCCGCATCGTCGGGGTGGAGCCGGGCGCCGCGCCGGCGCCGGACGGCTGCGAGGTGCTGGAGGTGCCCGGCGGCACGGTACTGCCGGGGCTGGTCGACGCGCACGTGCACCTGTGCGGCGACGGCACCGACGGGACCCTGGACCGGATTGAGGAGCCGAGCCATGACGGCATGACGGCCGTCATCGGCGAGAGCCTGCGGCGCCACCTGGCGGCGGGGGTGACGACCGTCCGCGACCTGGGGGACCGGCGCTTCGCCGTGCTCGATTGGCGCACCTCCAGTCAGAGCGGCGGCGGCGTGTACCCGACCGTCGTGACCGCAGGACCGCCCATCACCAGCGTTGGCGGCCACTGTGCCAGCATGGGCGGCGAAGCCGCTGGCGAGGATCAGCTACGGGGCGCCGTGCAAGAACGCGCCGAGCGCGGCGTCGACGTCGTTAAGGTCATGACCAGCGGCGGGTTCGCGACGACGGGCACGCAGGTGCTGCTCTGCCAGTTCGTCCTGGAGGAGCTGCGGGCTGTGGTCGACGAGGCTCACGCCGCCGGCCTGCCAGTTACGGCGCATGCGCACGGCCTGCCCGCAGTGCACATGGCGATGGCGGTCGGCGTGGACGGTATCGAACACTGCTCGTTCCTGACGGACAAGGGCCCGTCGCAGTCCGAGGAGGACCTTGCCCGGCTGGCTGAGGCCGGCACCGCGGTCTGCCCGACACTCGGAATGGTCGGGATCCCGGTACCGAAGCCGAACGCCGCGGCCCTGCTCAGCAAGCTCGGGATGACCTTCGAGCAGGTGGCCGAGCTGAACAAGCGCCGGGTGGGAAGGATGCATGCCGCTGGGGTGCGCGTCATTTCCGGCTCAGATGGCGGCATCGCCGCCGCCAAACCGCACGGCCTGCTGCCCCTATCGGTGGCCTTCCTGGTAGAAGGCGGCGTGAGCACGGTCGCCGCGCTGGCGACGGCCACCTCGCTTGCCGCAGCGGCTTGCGGCCTCGGGGGCCGAAAGGGCCGGCTGCGGGCCGGCTACGACGCCGACCTGCTGGTCGTCGACGGCGACCCGGTCGCCGATATCGGCGTCCTGGCGCGGCCGGCGGCGGTGTTCGCAGGCGGGCGGCGCCCGGCAGCAGCCGCCTGACGTACCGGCTCAGCAGGGTCCGGGCTCCGCAGCCGCCGGTCGACACCCAGCTGGGTGATTTGCTCGTTCTGGATGAATGCGGCCAGCAACTCGCGGACGTGATCGATTCCGGGCCAGCGAGGGCGAGCCCTCGGACATGAGCGGGCAGTGCCGCTCGAGGCGCTGGTCGGGCTCGGGTACATGCTCGCGATGGCGCGCGGCGATGACGCCGCCGCGATGGAAGGCCTGGCGTTGGCGTGGCCCCTTCCTTCTCCTTGGTCGCGGCTTCTTCGCTGCTGTTGCCGTTAGCCGTTGTTGATCGTGAGTGTCGAGTTCTCCGTGTGACAGGTGCTGGTGACGTCGGTCTGAGCCCGGCGACCAACTGCTCAAGCAGATCCAGTCTTTCCGGCGAGAGCTGCGCGCTCTGACGGGCAGCGGGTGATTCCGTGGCGATGGCACACCTGGCGCCGTACGTCAGCATCTTCGGGCTCGGCCTGCTACCAGCCCTCAGTCTCAACGCGGACGACACGGAGACGGCTCTCCGACGCCAGTCCGAAATCCAGTTTGGTCACACTGTGATCGTTTCGCCACAAGCTGGCTGGCAGTCTGCGAAGGGTTCCCCCATTGCGCTGCCGACCAGGGCCGGCATGGACGTGATGGCCGATCCGGCGACTTCGTCCGGCAATGGTCCGCTCCCCGGGAGCACGGACACGGCAGCCACGGTATAGCCCGGTGCATGGCGGACATGGCGGCGGGCACGGGGACTTTGGCGGCGTGCACGATGCAGGCGCTCATTTCGGCGGCGGTGGACACCGGCTTTGATCCGCCAATGAGGAGCCTCGTAATCACGGCGAACGCTAATCCATCTTCATGCACTGGATATGCGACGTCGCAACACAGAGCTGCCCCAGGGGCCGCCGTATCGCTGCTGCTCAGGCTGCGATTATCGCAGGGAACCAGGAAGGCACGGCTCGGCAACCCAGCCCCGTGCCGTGCAATGGCGCCCGCCGATACATGTGGGGCGCTGGACACGCCATCGGGTGTGGCCAGCCCCCCGCCGCCGGTGAGGGTGGAACTAGCGGCATACCCGTCCGGACGAGCTGATCAGCGGCCCGCCGTAGGCAGGCGAACTGACACCCCGACCACGCCACCAAAGAGACCAAGATGTGCACCGCCTTCCCCCACTTCCTGCTGTAGGCCTGGACCGCAGAACGGGATCCCAGGACCCGGGCTGGCCTGCCCCGGAAGGCAGTCAGCAATGGCAGGTTTCCAGCCGGTTAGCACCCGTTCCGCCGATGCCGCCCTAGCCGGCAGGGCGAGCGCACGGTTACTAGCCCGGGCGCTGCCCGCGCCTGCCCAGGGTCGCGCGGGCGATGATCTGTTCCACGATGCTGGTCTTGGCGTCGGCGTAATGCTGCACGTGCCGCCACGTCCGCCTGGCCAGGTCACGCTTGACCTGCTGGTAGGCGCCTCGGTCGGCGTCGTGTGTCCGGAGCCAGTCCCGGAACAGCAGCATCCGGTCGATCTCCGCCGCGCCGACGGTGAACACGTGCAGGTTGATGTCGGTGTCCGGGCCTTTGAACATGCGATGCTCGAACCAGCCCGGCTCCCGCGCTCGCAGCACGTAGCCAGCCGCCTCCAGCGCCGGGACATAGGCTTGCTCGTCTGAGGAATCGGGCACTGCGAGCACGATGTCGATGATCGGCTTGGCGGCCAGCCCTGGCACCGAGGTCGAACCGGCGTGCTCGACCTGGACGGCGCTGTCACCGAGCGCGGCGCGGATGCGGGCAGCCTCGCGAGCGAAGAGCACAGGCCAGACGGGGTCGTAGTCGGCAAGGGTGATCTGGGCGTTGTGCGGCGTGACCTTGTCCAGCCGGAAGCGCTGGACTTCCTCATCGCTGATCAGCCGCGGTTCATCCGCCTGCTGCGGCGGCTGCATGGCCTGATGATGGCACAGCGCAGGACTAATTCAACAGGCCACAGATTCCTTCCGGATCCGATTCGCGGCGACGCTCGATATGTAGCTGCAGGCGGATCGTCAGTGTGCCTCAAGGGCCGCGCCCGGCAGGCGCTTGTCAGAGCGGGCGGATTGCAGCAGGGGTCCGATGGCAGGTGACCCGCCGACCGGCGGGTCGTGAGTGAATCAGCCTGCCGGCACTCGTTCGGCAGCTCAGCGGCGAACCGGATGTAGGACGACTTCGGCCGCTTCCGCGGCTCCAGGGTGACCAGCCCGGCGCGGGCCAGGTACCGGCTCACCGTCGCAGCTGACACCGCGATCTGATGATGATGCTGACGGTGCCAGGCGATCGTCGCCGGCCCGGCGTCCAGGCCATGCTCCCGAAGCTCTTACCACAGCCGGACGATCAGATCGACGGTCTGGCCGCTAACCGCGTTCGGTGAGGTCTTCGGCCGCCGGGAGCGGCGCTAACGCCGCCTCGCCCTCGGGCCGGGACCCTGACCCCCTAGCTCACGCGCCCTGGAGTCAGCTCAATGGCTGCCCGACCGGTGATGCCAAGCTTCCCGACCGAAGCGCCGCCTATGACAAGATCTGCGCCTGCTGGATCTTCCCCTCGGCCACCCGATAAACGGCGGCCGCATGCAGCTGCGCCGGCATCCCCTCGAAGACCATGCCTGAGGCCTGCTCCTCGTCGATCACGTAGTCGCCGACGGCTATCCGGGCAGCAATGCGGGCGTGCAGGTCCGGGCTTTGCCGGAAGAGCTGCCCGTACAGCTGCCTGATCGCCTCCTTGCCGGCCGCCATGACGCTGCCGTCGGCCGTGAGAACGCTGGCATCGTCGGCGTAACAGTTCGCGAAGCGCTCGGCATCCCGGGTATTAAATGCCTCGACCTGTTCCTGAACCACAGCCTCGGCATCGGTCATGGCCGGCCTCCTTCGCTCCTGGTCAGCCAGCAGCCGACCCGCAAGCTGCAGCAGCACGCCAGCACCTGCAATCGTAGCCGCGATACTGCTGGGCACGAGCGGAGGCCCGAAAGTCTCGCCCACCATCAGCCTCTTGCGGCTGATCCGCTACAAGCTGCTCATTGTGGCCAGCGTCCTCGTGCTGCGGGTTCTCCTCACGATCTTCAGGAACCGGTAACGGGAACGCCGCACCACAGTCGATCGTGCTGGGAGATGATCAGAGCCACGGGCATCGGGCAACAACGGCATGAATAGGTAGGAGGAGATGGGTAGTGAATGGCCATGTTTTCTTCACTATTCGCACTCATCGCAATGGTCATCGGCGCGGTGCTCGACATCATCACGCTGCCGTTCCGAGCCGCTCTCGCCCTGCTGCGCGGGGCCGAGTTCGAGTTCAGGCGATTCAGCCGCCCGCGTCGGCGCGCACGCGTCTGAGCTCAGGTAACCCGTCGCGCTGCGAATCCCGGCGCCCCGCCAGGGTATCGGGGTGGCATGAACTGGACGTGGAACATACGCAGTAACGACGGCGCGATGAATGGGCTGGAGTTCGCCCGCTGCACCACGGCTGGCGGCTTTGGCGCGGTGCTTGTCCATGCCGCTCCCGGCAATGCAATGATCGAAGTCATCGACGCTGAGGACTCGCTCATAGCCCGCGCCGACCTAGAGCGCCGCGGCGAGTATTCACCGATGACCCTCATCGAGGTCGACCCGCCGGTTATGCGGCGGAGCGAAGTGTGGCCGACCTCGGCTCTGTACGGGCTGCCCGTTCTGCTGGCCGGTGGCGAGGTCGGAATCTTGCAGGGGTGGCAACACGCTGAGGATCACAGCTGGTGGCGGTGGTCGGTGGAGTTCTCCAACCACACCGGACGCCCAGCGGACTGGGCCCCTCCGAAGCACCAAGCCCGGCATGGCTAGCTTAGGGCGGCATGCTTTGCGGTCACAACGACGAACGAGGTAGTCACCGGTCACCCGGCGTCCTGGTAGTCGCCGGCCCAGAAGATCGTCGTGTCAGCTCCGTCGTCTGGCTTATGCGCCAGCAGGGTGAACGAGTCGGGCAGCCTGCCCCGCCATGCCGCGGCCCGCTTGCCGTGCGGCCATCAGAACGGCTCGGCGCGCTCGCCGACTTGAACGCACCTCCAGCCCGGCCGCGAGCACTGCATCTATGATCTGGCCGGGCGTCCACTGCGCTCATCCCCGGCAAGATCGGGGCTGCCGTGGTGGCGAGGCTCGCGGCCGGTCGGGTGTTGCGCCCAGTGGGCCAGCTCACCGAAACCGTAGAGCGGGTCAGGGCCACCGGCGACCTCAGCGCGCCGATCAAGACACCGGGCCGAGATGAGATCAGCCGGCTCGGGCAGGCATTCGCTGCGATGACAGCCGCGCTGAACGAGTCGGTAGGCGCGCAACGGCGACTAGTCGCCGACGCCTCGCACGAGCTGCGCACCCCTCTGACTAGCCTCACCACCAATCTCGAACTGCTCGCTGAACAGCCGAACGACCCCAAGGCGCCCTCACTCGCCGCAGCAGCGCTGGTCGAGGCCCACGAGCTGCGCGGGCTGATCAGCGACCTAGTCGAGCTCGCACGTGACGGACAGAGCTCGTTTCACTCCGAAGACGTCCGGCTGGATCTAGTTGCAGAACGGGTCGCGGCGCGGGCGGCCGGCCGGGCACCGGGACTGGCATTCCAGCTCGACTGCCGGCCAACATTGGTCCGCGGCGATCCAGACGCCCTTGAACGAGCGATCGGCAACCTGGTCGATAACGCGCTGAAATGGAGCCCGCCTGACGGTCGCATCCCAATCTCAGCAGCCGCAGGCACCGTCGAGGTCTGCGACGACGGGCCGGGCATTCCTGCGGAGGACCTGCCGCGCATATTCGATCGTTGTTACCGGTCGGCACAGGCGAGGGCGCTGCCGGGCTCCGGCCTCGGACTCGCGATCGTCCGGAGGATCGGCGAAATCCACGCCTGAACTGTCGAAGCAATTCCCATGCAGCAAGGAATGAAGTTCCGCATCAGCCTGCCGGAGATCATCGTTGAGTCGCACGCTCAAGAGCAGATCCCTGGCGGGCCAACGGACAGGGCCAGATCGGCACCCTCGGCGCTAGAACGCGGGTCGACGGGCAGTATGCGGACTCCGGCTGGCGGCTAACTCAATAGCTAACTCTCCCTAGCCGTGACCTGCCCGGCAGTGCGCGGGGTGACCAGGCCGGTCTGGTAGGCGAAGACGACGAGCTGCGCCCGGTCGCGGGCGCCGAGCTTGATCATCGCGCGGCTGACGTGAGACTTCACGGTGGTGGGCCTGAGCACCATGATGTCGGCGATCTCGTCGTTGGACAGACCATGCGCGGCCATCGTCACCACCTCTCGCTCCCGGTTCGTGAGAGTTTCCATCCCAACCGCGGCAACAGCGTCCGGAGGCCGGGCTACAAACTCGCTGATCAGGCGGCGGGTTACCGCGGGAGACAGCAACGCGTCCCCACGCATAACCACTCGCAGTGCCTGCAGCAATTCCGCCGGCTCGGTGTCCTTCAGGAGGAACCCGCTCGCGCCCGCCCGCAATGCCCTAAAGATGTACTCGTCGTGGCCGAAGTTGGTGAGCATCACGACGCGCACGTTGGCGAGCCGCTCGTCCGCGACGATCTGCCGGGTTGCCTGCAGGCCATCAAGTAGCGGCATCTGAATGTCCATGAGAACGATGTCCGGGTAGGTCTCGCCTGCCAATGCGACAGCTTGGTGCCCGTTGGCCGCTTCGCCGAGTACCTCGAGATCGTCTTCGGCTTCCAGCAGCGACCGGATGCCACTGCGGATCAAAGCCTGGTCGTCGGCCAGAAGGATCCTGATCAAGACGTTGCCCGCGCGGGAAGCTCGGCCAGCACACGAAAGCCGCCATCATGGTTCGGACCGGCGTGAAGCCTGCCGCCGAGCGCGGACACCCGTTCCCGCATGCCGACCAGGCCGAGCCCAGGACCTGACGGCCGGGTGCTGGGCACCGCGCCGTTGCCGTCGTCTACGACCTGAATCGACAAGGTTTCCGGCGTGTAGTGCAGGTGCACCGACGTGCGCGCCTGGCCAGCGTGACGGCTAACGTTGGTGAGCGATTCCTGCACGATCCTGTAAGCAGCCTGATCCACCTCGGGCGGAAGCGGTCTCTCCGCTCCCGTCACAGTCACCGTCACGAGGAGGCCGGCCGCGCTAGCGCGTGCCACCAGGCTGTCCATCTGCCTGAGGCCGCTGCCGTCGCCATCCTCCTCGCTGCGCAGCGCCCCGAGCGTCGCGCGCAGTTCCCGTACGGCATCAGCGCCTGCCTCCTGAATCGCGAGCAGGGCAGGGGAAACATCCTCGCCACGCTTGCGCGCCAGGTGCACTGCAACGCCAGTCTGAACCTGGATCACCGAGATGCTGTGCGTCAGGGAATCGTGCAGCTCACGAGCGATGCGCAGACGCTCTTCCATCGCCCTGCGACGAGCTGCTTCATCCTTTGTCCGCACCGCCTCTTCCGCGCGCTGCTCAACCTCCCTGACGTGTAGCTGCCACATGCGGAACGTCACAGCCATGACGCCTGCCGAGACGAGCCATCCGGCTGCGTAGAAGCCTCTGCGGCCACGTTCCGTGCGCATTCTTCGAGCGTACGCGTCCTGTCTGATCGCGCATCCGCCACCAGTAGCGATTGTCAGCTACTCCCAGCGGAGTATCCCGCCGCTCGCGAGCATCCGATCTGACCAGGGAGAAAACGCCACCTGTGCAGGACGACGACGGCCGGTCAGACCGACAACATCGATGGCATGGCACTGACAACTTCCGCACTCCTCCAGATCGGCGAGAGCGATGAGTAGAACCGGCGCGGCCATCAGCCTCGCGCTCCATCTGCCTGACCTGCCGGCCGCCCTGCCCTCCCACGCAGTGACGACCGGTCTGCCAGGCAAGCCCAAGCTCAGCGCATCCGAATTGCTGCTCGACTATCTACCGGACGCACTTGAAGTGCTCGGGATATGTGCCGTTACGAGGAACCTGTTTTGATCCGGCCGTTAACTTCCGGCGCGGTTGACAGAACTCCAGAGCCGATGCGGAACACGTGGGTTCCGGCCAGCGCCTATATCAAGGGTGATATCGTGCTGGCGTGCGGAAGCTCGTGTTCATGCCTGAGGCAGAGGAAGAGCGCAGCGAACTGTCGCCGCAGGAAAGGGCTGCTCTTCACAATGCCGTGGTGAAGCTCGAGCAGTTAGGGCCGGCGCTCGGCTATGCGCGTACCAGCGCGATCCGCGGGACCGAAGGGCTGCGAGAGTTGCGGCCTAGGCAGGGGCGCAGCCCTTGGCGCGGCCTCTACCGGCAAGTTGGAGCGGTATTCGTGTTAGCGGCGGTTGCCCCAGAAGCCGAGCGCGATCCTCGGCGTTTCCGCTGGTCGTGTGAGGCAGCTTCGGAGAGGCTGGACAAACTGGAAGAGGAATGAACATGGTAAAGCTGTCCGAGCTGCGGGCCGAAACCGAAATCCACGAGCAGGAATTGCGCGATGCGGAGTACCGGCTCGAGATCGAGCGCACGCAGTTCGCGAATGACGTGGCGATCAAGGTCATCCAATACCGAGTCACGCATGGGCTGTCGCAGGCGGAACTTGCCCGGCGGCTGGGCATGCGCCAGCCCAACGTTGCACGGTTGGAGTCCGGCGAGCACGAGCCGTCATTGTCAACTCTCGCTCGGCTTTCCCTTGGGCTTGGTCTTGACTTCAGTGTTGAGGTGAAGACAGGCGCACTCAAGCTCCGGTATCCGGCTCGTCGTCACACCGGGCAGACGAGAGGGGCGGCGCGCCGCCGAAGGAAACACTTTGGTGAGCCGGGCGATCAAGGAGCAGACCAAGCGACTGCCGCGAGCCGTCAAGGCGCCTGAAGGCTCGTCCAAGTAATCCGCTGCTCAAATCCCAACCTGCCATGGCTGGCGGCAGCGTCCCCGGCGGACGCCTCGCGCCTCGAAGACGGCAACAACAGTGTGACTTGACCCGATCGACAGGCGGTTCGGGCACGCTCGCTCGCTCTTTCGGTCGGCTAGGTTCCAGGGTTGTCGCCAGCGGTTTCCGCGCGGTGGATTGCGCGCATGGCGCCGAGGAACAGCCTCTCCTGGCGCAATGCGAGCCGCGCGGCGCGAATCCCCGCGGTCGCGGCCACGTCGCTCACCAACCCGCTAGGCCGTCCGTACATCTGGCGCGCCCAGCGCGGCAGGGTCGAGAACGCCAGTGCACTAAATGGCGGCAGCCCCAGCCTCAGCACGCGGTTGCCGTCAGGTACCGGAGGGTGGATGGTCAGGCGCAGCGATTCCTTCGCCTCATCGCAGGCGTACAACGTGGGCCTGATCTCCCGGTAGTAGGCGTCGAGTTCGGCCGTCGAGGCAGGCGCCGCGGCACGGTCTATCCCGATCAGTTCTGCGCTTGTGCGCTGCTCATGAACAAAAGCGTCCAGATCGGAGGCCGAGAACGGCAGTCTGCTCCGCCGGGCTATGTCCACAGCCGAGGCGACTTCGCCGCAATGCACCCAGAGCAGCAGCTCAGGGTCGTCAATCCGGTACCGGGTGCCGTCCGGGTCAGCGCCGGTAAGCATCTCGTGAATCTTGCGCACGCGGCGTCCCGCGCGGTCGGCTTCGGCCGTCGTCCCGAACGTACGAGTCTCGATGAACAACCTCGTCCGCCGCAGCCTGGCCCAGGCGTCAACCGGATCTGTAATGGTCGGCGCGTTCTGCAATGTGCCGCGTATCACCCGCGGGTGCAGAGCCTGCAGGTACAACGCCCTGACAACAGCAACCCACATGATCCGGCTGCTCATCACGCGCCACGTCACCGACGCCGGTCCGAACAGGCCGTCGTCCTCCCTGGCAGGATCATCCGGACTTGTGTACATGTAGGGCGTGTAGCGCATCGTCTTTCCCCGGCGTCAGTCCGGACGGCCTTAGGGTCATCCGCGCTTTCGGATACGCCGAACCCTAACCTGTGGCAACCGCAGATCTGCGTCGGCGCTCTTGGGGAGGCTCGCTGCTCATAGAAGACCTCACCCGCCCTCGGTTACCGAAAGGAACGAACTTCCCGATGAAGCTCTATACACGCAAAGGGGACTCTGGGCAGACGGGCATCTGGGGAGGGCGTCGCCTCAGCAAAGACGACCCCCGCATTGAAGCGATAGGCGCGGTGGACGAGTGCAACGCGGCGATCGGCTCGGCCCTGGCAATCGGGCTGCCGGGAGAAGTAGATGGTCTGCTTCAGACCGTCCAGGCACGCCTGTTCGTTGTCGGCAGCGAACTCATGGCTCCCGATCGCACCGGCGGCGGCAGCAGCCTGCCCAGGCTCAACGAGAACGACGTGTTTGAGCTCGAAGCCGCCATCGATTCCATTGAGTCGCAGCTGCCAGAACTCCGGAACTTCATCCTTCCCGCGGGCAGCGCCGCGGCGGCAGCATTGCATGTAGCCAGAGCGGTGTGTCGGCGCGCCGAGCGGCGTGTGGCCACACTGAATCGTCTTGACGGCGTTGTCCCGGTAGTGCCTGCGTATCTGAACCGCCTCGCCGATCTGCTGTTCATCGCGGGTCGCTACGCCAACCACGCAGCCGGCGTTCCTGACGCGGTTTGGAGCGGCCAGACCAGCCGCTGAAGGGCCATCTAAACGCCCGACTGCGATCAGTCAGTCGTCCAGCTATGAAGCACATCTGGGTAGCGTGCTACCCAGATGTGCTTGATCTGGCTGTCTGCTACCTCGAACGCGAACACCGTGTTGATGACGCCGTCCTGCTCGGCCACCAGACCAGGCTGACCGTTGAAAGTGTGTTCCAGGAAAGTCATGTTGCGTGGCTTCCGGTTGGCGATTTCGACCCACGCGTGTGCGATCTGCTCGCCGGCCTCGATGGGGTGCAGGAAGGAAGTGGCAAGCCCGCCACCGTCGGCGATGGCCGTGGCGTCGGAGTCGAGCAGCCCAATCAGGCGGCGTCAATGTCCTCGGCCACGGCAGAATCGCGGTCGAGAATGGCAAGGGGGCGAGGAGGGTGCAATGAACGAACTGGACGGTTCGGCCCTCGTCGCGTTGATCACGGGCGCGTCCCGAGGTATCGGTGCCGAGACAGCTCGCATGCTGAGCAAGCAGACCGGCGCGCAGATCATCATCAATTACCGGGAGAAGCGACGCCGCGCGGAACAGGTGGTAGCTGATATCACCGGCAACGGGGGCCAGGCGCTGGCCGTGCAGGCTGACCTCACGAACTCCGACGAGGTTGCCAAAATGCTGGCCACCATCGGAGCCGCCCGCGGTCGGATTGACATCCTCATTCTGAATGCCTCAGGCGGCCTGGAACGAGACGCCGATCCCGGATATGCGCTTCGATTGAACCGAGATGCGCAGCTCAATCTGGTCACTAGCGCCGCAGACCTGAAGCCATCCGGATCGAGGATCGTGTTCGTCACAAGTCACCAAGCTCACTTTCACGGCCAGCGGCCGATGCTGACCGCCTACGAACCGGTCGCCGAGAGCAAACGAGCCGGCGAGGACGCGCTGCGCGCACAGATCCCGGAGCTAGCTGAGCGCGGCATAGACTTCGTCATCGTCTCGGGCGACATGATCGAGGGCACCACGACCGTGATGCTGCTGGACCGCGCCTACCCAGGAGCACTCAACGCCCGACGTGACCAGGCGGGCCGAGTCCCGACCATCGCCGATTTCGCCGCCGCTATTACTGCTGCGGCCATCACGCGGCATCCGACCGGACACACCATCTACGTCGGCGGCCAGGATTACCTCGCGGCAGACAGCGGACCGCTCGACTGAACCGAATCTCGACAATGTCGCAGAACTTCTGGGGCCGAGGCGAGCAAGCATGACGACAGGAAGCTGAATATGGCCGGGCTTGAGGTCGTTGCCAGTGCCGATCGCCCCGACCTCGGCGAGCAGCTCGCTACGGTGTTCCGTCCGGTGTGGCCGGAGTTCATATTTCACGACCCGATCGACGCCAGATACGCCAGCCGGGCCGAAGCCTACTTTCCGCAGTACAACCTGCTAGTGCTCGATGGCCCGGACATCGTAACCGGTGGCTGGGGCGTCCCGATCCGGTGGAATGGCACTGTCGGCGACCTACCGGGCGGTTATGACGATGCGCTCGCGAGCGCCGTGGATGGCTACGAAGAGTCCATTCCGGCCGACACGATGTGCATCATGGCAGCCGCGGTCAGGCCCGGGCGCCGAGGGAGCGGACTAGCCGGGACGGCATTGTCTGCCCTCCGCGATCGAGCGACGCATACGGGCATCCAGCGTGTGATCGCGCCGGTCCGGCCGACGCTCAAGAGCCGTTACCCGCTGACAGCGATGGAGCACTTCTCCCGCTGGACAAGACCCGACGGCCTTCACATCGACCCCTGGGTCCGGGCCCATCAGCGTCTGGGCGCAACCATCCTCGGTCCCGCACCGCGTTCCATGACCA
The DNA here is from genome assembly GCA_036258115.1 of Streptosporangiaceae bacterium. Taxonomy (GTDB): domain Bacteria; phylum Actinomycetota; class Actinomycetes; order Streptosporangiales; family Streptosporangiaceae; genus Chersky-822. The sequence goes on along the minus strand of DATAEH010000071.1, from coordinate 27,023 downwards.
TCGTGGGCACCGTGGCGGAGTGGGAGCTCTGGGCCGGGATGGTGTTCCCGGAAACAGGTCAGTACGTCGTGCCCGATGCGCTCGACCTCGTGCAAATCGATCGCGAGCAAGACGCCGGAACATATGTGGAGCCCAACCTATGGATGCGGCACGCGTAGCCCGGCCTCACCTCAGCTGAACCGCGGCGAGTGCGGCGTCGAGCGGGCGCGGCACCCGGTCGAGGTCAATAGATTCGACGAGGAGGCGCGCGTAGCGGAGTTTGCGGCTTGCGCCGCTGCCCAGGAACCTGCGCATTTGATCGTCGAGGAGCCGACCACGCCATTCGGGTTGCCGCTGCAGGCTGCGGAACGAGCCGAGGTCTCCTTGAGAGTCGAAGATCGCCTCAACCCCAGCCGTGCCGGTCGCGCGAATCAGCTCGTCCTCGAGATCTTCAACGCAGACGTAGAAACCAAGGTTCTCCATGCCAGCGCGAGTCTGAGGTGATCCGATCCGGGCCCTGTTGAGGCCGCGCCGGAAGATGTCCTCCTCGCCTAGGTCACATAGGCCGGCCAGGCTCAGACCCGCCCCGCCTGGACCGAGCTGCGTCAGAAAGCGCGTGATCGCGGAAGCGCCGCCGATCGGCAGAATGACGACGCCCTCCTGCCCGAGGTCCCGGCCGCGGCGCGCGGCAAGGCTTTCCAATGCGATCTGGTCACTGATTCCCTCGACGAGCACCGCACCCTGGGAATCCTTCAGTTTCGCTAGCGCCCGGACCGTCGCCTCGGTCGCTGCCGCAGGGCCATTCACGTAGCCCGCAAGGACCTGCCTTGCGAGCTCGCGGCGCCTCGAGGGGTCCATGGAAGTCAACCGGCCGACGCAGGTTTCACGAGACCTTCCTCCTCGATCAGCCGCGGCTCTGACTCGGTAGACCCCGGCCCTGGACGCGGCTGGCCTCCAGCAGATATGTCTACCTGATGCTGGCCCACGCGGAAGCGACCGAACCGGTTCCCGCCGCCAAAGGTCGCGGACGGATCATCTTCCTGAACGGTGCGTCCAGTTCAGGTAAGTCGACGCTGGCCAAGACGCTGCAAGCCGCCCTCGACGAGCCTTTCTTGCACGTCTCCTCAGACCATCTGGTCGATGCCGGGTTCCTTCCTGAACGACGCGAGGAAGGCGGCCCGTTCGACTGGTGGCATCAGATGCGGCCCCGGTTCTTCGCAGGATTCCACCGCTGCCTTCCCGCGTTTGCCGAGGCCGGCAACGACCTGATCGTGGAGCACATCATAGAGTTCGCGTCGTGGCGTCGTGAGCTGGCGACGCTCCTCGCGGGCCTGGACGTGTACCTGGTCGGCGTGCATTGCGACCTGGACGAGCTCGACAGGCGCGAACGAGAGCGCGGAGATCGGCGTGCGGGCGAGGGACGCAGTCACATCGAGATCGATGGCATTCATACCTTCGGGCGCTACGACCTGGAGGTAGACACGACGGCCGGCGTGAACGCGGATCTCGTGCAGTCAGTGCTCACGGCGTGGCGGCGCGCACACCCGGACGCGCACTCTTCGACCGGCGGCCAGTCCGGCCCTGCCGCGATAGCAGCCTCTGATCAGAGCTGTTTCTGGAAGACGATCGCCCGGCGCTCGTAACCCAAGCGGTCCTCGTAAAAGGGCACTGAGACGGGGCTGCCGATGTAGGTATCGAGCCTCGCGATATGCGCGCCGCGGCTCCGCCCCCATGTCTCGGCGGCGTCAAGGAGCGCGCCTCCAGCTCCGTGCCGCCAATGCTCCTGCTGAACGACCAGCGCATCAACCACGAGGCGGATCCATCCGGGCTCCCGTGTGAGCTGAGCTGAGGCATTCGGAAGCGGCTCCTCGACCCTTGCCGCGAGCCAGCCGACAACCTGATCATCGACTTCGGCGACCAGCCGCAGCGAACCATCGTCCACCTGACCGAGTTCGCTATCCCACCTCTCGGCCAGGCCGTCAGCGGTAGTCACCTGGAAATGCTCGGGATCGAGGTCCGCGTAATACTTCGCGGCGCTCATCCAGGCGCGGCTGATCCCGCGCCGTCACCTGGGCGGGCAGCCCGCACATTAACGCACATCGGCACCGATCCTAAATCGGGCAAAATCATCCTCGGCGGATGATGCGGCGGGCTTTTCGGCACGCTGTGCTTGGTCGATGCCTTGCTGGCCGGGACGGGACATGCCATGACGGACGCTACCAAGACGGCCACAAGTGCGGGCCGGGCAATGATCCTCCCGTTGGCGCTAGCCCAATTCGTCGCCAGTTACGCGGCCACCAACATGAACGTCGCGATCAGTTCGATCGCTCATGACCTGAACACGACCGTGTCCGGTGTCCAGACCGCGATCACGCTATTCACGTTGACGATGGCGGCGCTGATGATTCCCGGCAGCAAGCTGACCGACATCAAGGGCCGCAAAACTTGCTTCATCGCAGGCCTGGCCGTCTACGGCGTCGGTGCGGTACTGGCCCTGGTGTCACAGGGAATCGTGCTGCTGACGATCGGGTACTCGCTGTTCGAGGGCGTAGGCTCCGCGCTGATGATCCCGCCGATCTACATCCTGATCACGGTGGTGTTCCCCGACGTCAAGTCGCGAGCCAAGTACTTCGGGGTCGTAAGCGGAGCAGGCGGGCTCGGCGCGGCGGCAGGGCCTCTCATCGGGGGCGCCATTACCAGCGCGATCAGCTGGCGCGCGTCGTTCGGCCTGCAGGTCCTGATCGTGACCTGGATTGTCATTCTTGCCCGCAAGATCGAGGATCCGGCACGGAAAGGACCAGTCCCGCGCTTCGACCTGGCCGGGGCGGTCCTGTCCGCAGCCGGCCTGTTCTTCATCGTGCTCGGGCTGCTCCAGTCCCGCCGGTTCGGGTTCGGCGCGTCCCGCGAGAACTGGACCATTGGCGGCACCGTCTTGATCCCCAAGGGCTCCATCTCTCCCGTGTGGATATACGTCGCGGTCGGCGCCCTGTTCCTGCTGTGGTTCTTCCTTCACGTGAGGGCGAGCGAGCGCAAGCACAAGGACGTGCTCTTGTCACTGCACCTGTTCCGCAGCAAGGTTTCCAACCTCGGTCTCGGCACACAGCTGATCCAGTGGCTTATCATCCAGGGCTCTTTTTTTGCCACCTCTGTATTCCTGCAGAAGGTCGACGGCTATAACGCGATCAAGACCGGCCTGATCCTCACCCCGGCAACGATCGGCATCCTCCTGACATCGGCGGGCGCCGAGCGGTTCGCCAAGCGCCACTCCCAGCGGTGGCTGATCATCGTCGGCTTCGCTACGACGATCGTTGGCATGGTCCTCCAGCTTCTCCTAGTCCGGGCGCATTCCGCGGTCGCCCTCTGGATCCCAGGGCTGTTTCTGCTGGGCGCCGGCGTGGGGGTCATGCTGACCTCGTCGGTCAACGTGGTGCAATCCAGCTTCCCGGAGTCCGACCAAGGTGACATCTCGGGCTTGTCGCGAAGCATCTCCAACCTGGGCTCTTCGCTGGGCACCGCTCTGGTCGGCTCCATCCTCGTGGCGCGGGCGGCCGAAGGACCGTACGCCAGCGCGTTCGTCATGCTGCTGGTCTTCACGGGTATCGGCCTGATCCTGGCCGTTCTGATCCCGCGTCATCCGGCTCGTACCGCAGCGCCTTCACCCGGCGCGCCGTCACCTGCCACGCAGAAGGCCGGACGCTGACCTGGCCTCTCGCGCAATCGCCCGCGCCGGGTGACGCCAGCGCCGACCTCACGACGGACGATGGCTGACGAAGCCCCAGCCATCCAGAACAGCCCAACCGCAGCCAGCCTGACTAGCGCAAGGAGTGCGTTCATGGACCGCTACCCGAATATCAGCGACCACGGTCTGATCGGCGACTTGCAGACCGCGGCGCTGGTGACGACCGACGGAACGGTGGACTGGTTCTGCTGCCCGCGGTTCGATTCCCCGAGCATTTTCGCGTCGCTGCTCGACGCCGACAAGGGCGGGTATTTCCGGATCGCTCCGGACACCGACAATTACCGGAGCCAGCAGCTGTACTTCCCTGACACGGCGATGCTGATCACCCGGTTCCTGACCGAGGACGGGGTCGGTGAGATCACCGATTTCATGCCCATCGCCGGGCACGAGGCGACTGCCCGGCACCGGCTGGTCCGCCAGCTCAAGGTCGTCAGGGGAACGATGCGGTTCGTGGCCGACATCAAGCCGCGGTTCGACTACGGCCGGGCCAAGCACACGCTGGACATCACCAGCGACGGTTTCGTGTTCAGCTCGGGGGACATGCACCTGACCTTGAACCCGACCGGCCAGCGCGAGATCGCGCCCGGCCAGCACGGCGACTTCGAAGTTGAGCGGATCGGCGATGACCTGCGGCTGGCGGGGACCTTGAGGGAGGGCGAGACGGCCGGCGTGGTCATGGAGTCGATGGGCGGCCGGCCACACCGCATCTCGCCGGCCGAGCTGGCGCAGCTGACCGATGACACCGCCCGGTTCTGGCGGGACTGGGTGCACCAGTCGACGTACCGGGGCCGGTGGCGGGAGATAGTCGCCCGCTCGGCCATGACGCTGAAGCTGATGACCTACGCGCCCACCGGCGCGCTGGTCGCCGCACCCACTACAGGGCTGCCCGAGCTGACCGGCGGCGAGCGGAACTGGGACTACCGCTACACGTGGATCAGGGACGCCTCGTTCTCGGTCTACGCCCTGCTCGGGCTGGGATATGTCAGCGAGGCCGCGGCCTTCGGCCAGTGGGTCCGGGACCGGCTGGTCGAGCACGGCGGCGGCAGGAGCAACGGCGCGACGCCGATGAAAATCATGTACCGGGTCGACGGCACATCCGACCTGACCGAGGAAACCCTCGACCACTTCGAGGGCTGGCGGGGCTCCCGCCCGGTCAGGATCGGCAACGGCGCCGCCGACCAGCTGCAGCTCGACATCTACGGCGAGGCGCTCGACGCTGTGGCCAAGATCGACGCCCGCGGCCTGCAGACGGCCTACCAGGGCTGGACCGCCGTCGCAGACATGATCGACTGGCTGTGCGATAACTGGGATCAGCCGGACGAAGGCGTCTGGGAAACCCGCGGCGGCCGCAAGGACTTCACCTACGGCCGGGTGCAGTGCTGGGTCGCCTTGGACCGCGCGATCCGGCTGGCCGAAGGCCGCGGCCGGCCGGCCAATATCGAGCGGTGGCGTTCCGAACGCGACCACATCTACAAGCAGGTCATGACGCGCGGCTGGAACCCCAAGCGGCAGGCCTTCGTCCAGCACTACGACACCGACGTGCTTGACTCCTCGCTGCTCATGATGCCGCTGATGGGCTTCATCTCGCCGTATGACCCCATGTGGCTGCAGACCCTGCAGGCCATGGACCACGAACTGGTCTCTGACAGCCTGCTCTACCGGTACAACCCGAGCGCCTCGCCCGACGGCCTGAAGGGCAGCGAGGGCACGTTCTCGATCTGCACGTTCTGGTACGTGGACGCGCTGGCGCGATCAGGCAGGCTACAGGACGCCGAGCTGGTCTTCGAGAAGATGCAGACCTACGCTAACCATCTGGGCCTGTATTCCGAGGAGATCGGCATCACGGGCGAGCAGCTCGGCAACTTCCCGCAGGCCTTCAGCCACCTAGCCCTGATCAATGCCGCGATCAACCTTGACTACCAGCTCGATCACGGAGCCGGGGACGTCGAACCGGTTCTGGCCCGCGGCGGTGGCGGCGTGCCGACTGTGGCTCCGAGTTGACAAGCGCCACCAGACCGCGATCAAACCGCCAAGACGGCCCGATCAGACCCTGGTGTAGATCAGGGTCTGATCGGCTGCCTGGTCCAGCCGCGCTTCGTACGCGTGAGCTCGCGGAACCCTACCGCGGGCAGAAACGCCCGGTAATTGTCGTAGCTCACGCCGCCAGGATCCGTCCGCTCCAGCCAGGCGTAGTCGAGCAGCCGGTCGACGTTCGCGAGCCGCAGCCAGTCGGCGGCCTGGCCGAGCAGCCACGTCCCCACGCCGCGCCGGCGGTATGCGCAAGCGACCCGCAGGTTGCCGATGTCGGCCCAGCCGCCGTGCCTGGACAGGCGCTCACCCTCGTCGAACATCTCCACCTCTATGTAACCGATCACCTCGTCGTCCAACACGGCCGACAATCGGCAGCCGTTGATCCCGACAGAACGGATCAGGAGTAGGCCGGCAATAGGGACGACGTCGGCAGGTGGCAGGTCCTCAACTCTCGCCAGGTAGACGATCTCGGTATGGCCAGTGTGCACGAACCCGGCACGGCGGTAGAGGTCGCGGACGTGAGGCCATTGCTCAGGCACGCCGTAGACACCGGGGACCGGTATCTCGCCTCCTGCGCTCTGAGTCGCGACCCCCCAGGCGTCAAGCCGGCTGACACATGCGGCCATCAGGCTCTCGGCGGCTGCGGTGGCATCGGTCCACCACGAATTGCCGGCGTGAGCCTCCGGCCAGAACACGAGCCAGCCAATATCCCCGCTATTCCGAGCCGACGTCCCGGCCCGTTCGTCGGGGTAGTACCTCAGCAGGTGCGCCGCAGCGACGATACGGCCCCGCTGCTCGGCCACCAGGGTCGCTCGCTCGCTGACCCACGGGTCTTCGATGAACTCGCCTGGCCGGCGCTCCAGCGAGCTGAGCACGGTATTGACCGATACGGCCATGCCGGGCACCACCGCACTCCCATGCGCGTTGATAAGCATGGTCAGCTGCTCACGGTCACTGCGGCGGAAGGGTCGCACCTGGACTGAGGACATCTGCGGGCCTCCTGACGCGGACGCAGAACGCGAACGAAGGCAGGCCGCCACCGGTGCGGTACGTCCGCGATAGTACCAACCCAGTCCGTCAGAACGAAGAGATCGCAGACACTGAACCGGACGCTCCCCGAACCGAAGCTCGCAAGCGACACGCGGCCTAAAGTAATGGCAGGCGCTAGAGGGCGCCTCCGGGTCCGCGGGCAGGACACAGTCCACCTCTGAGTGAAACAGGCGAAGATCGTGGCGACTCCTGATCGGCCTGGAATGCGGACCGCAGGCCGGTGAAGGAGACGTCATGGCCACCCTTCCTGCCCGTGCTGACCTCGGTCATCTGCGCCGCGAAGCGCGGGACCTGCTGCGTGCCGCTCAAGCCGGCGATGCCGCGGCGGCCGGCCGCATCAACGCGCTATCTTGCGCTTCTAACCTGGCGGCAGCACAGCTGGCCGTCGCCCGTGACTACGGCTTCGCGAGCTGGCCAAGGCTCAAGACCGCGGTCGAGGCTCGCACTCGTGACCTGGCAGAACAGGCCCGGCGCTTCTGCGAGGTCAGCATCAGAGACTGGTCTGGTCAGGCTGTCAGGATGCTCGAAGCGGCGCCCGAACTGGCGGGCTACAACTTCGCGACGGCCGTGGTTCTTGGCGACGCCGAGCGGGTCCGCCGCGACATCGCGCGCGATCCTGGACTGGTCAACCGGCCCGACGAGCGCTCAGGATTTACCGCGCTGCATGCCGCGTGCGCCTCACGCTGGCATCGTCTCGATCCGGCCAGGGCCGACGGACTCACAGCTGTTGCGCGGCTGCTGCTGGAAGCTGGCGCCGACCCGCACGGAGCGGCTCGCACCGGCAGCTGGACGCCGCTCGGATGCGCCGTTGCCGGCGAGACGAACCCTGCCATAGTCCGGCTGCTGCTCGAACGCGGCGCGATCCCCGATGACCGTGACCTGTACCTGGCCGGATTCGGTGGCGATAACCATGAAACCCTGCGGCTCCTGCTCCGCCACGCCGACGATGTGGCCGGCATCGCGAGGAGCGCACTCGCCGCGCCGATCAGCACAGGTGACACAGAGGGCGTTCGGTTGCTCCTTGATGCAGGCGCCGACCCGAACCATTACGCGGACGACGCTGACGAGCGAGCCCCGGTGCTGTATGCGGCCGTCCGGGCCAACGCCCCGGCCGAGCTATTCGAACTGCTGCTGTCCCACGGAGCGCGCCCCGGCGCGCCGGGTCCGGACGGCCGTTCGCCGTACGCCTTCGCGATCAGCAAGGGCCGGACCGACCTGGCGAACCTGCTCCGCTCCTATGGTGCGGCCGAGGACGCGTCGGCTGCCGACGAACTGGTCGCTGCCTGTCTGACCGGAGACCTCGCGGCGGCAAGACGGTGCGTGGAACGCGATCCCCGCCTGCTAGGCAGCCTCACCGACGAGCAGCGTGCAGCCGCGCTGGCCCGCGCGGCCGAGACGGGCAACTCCGCGGGCCTGGCTGTGATGCTCGACCTCGGCTTCCCAGTCGATACGCGCGGCGAACTCGGGGCCACGCCCCTGCACACCGCCGTCTACGCGGGCAGCGCCGACGTAGCCGAACTCCTGCTCCGTCGCGGCGCCGACCTCGAGGCAACCGACGGAAACTGGAACAGCACGCCGGTGGACTGGGCGCTCGTTGGCAGCGGCGAGCGACCTGACAGCAACCCAGATGCGGACTGGGTCCGTACGGTCGGGGTTCTGCTCGACGCAGGCGCCAGCACCGCCGACATCACGCTCGCACCCGACGACCCCAAGCCGCCCGGCGCGTCCGTCGCCAACTACCTGCGCAGCCGCGACATCGGCGCCGCAGAGCCAGCCGGCCAGTGACGCCGAATCTGCCGCTCTCAGACAGGTCTGATCACTGTTACTCGCGGCCAGCGCTCGGCCGGGCGATGCCGCTCGAACCTGGACAGCGACTCGGCCAAGGTGACCCGCCGGGGATTCCTGCGCCACACACCGCCGATCAGGTCATCGACGCCGAGCGGAGCGCAGATCTCGAGCCCGTCGCCCTGGCCAATCCGCACGACCACGGCGGTCGCCGTTTCCGGCCAGGTGCCGATCGCGTCCTCGATCGAGGTGAGCGGCGCGGGCGGGTTCCCGCCGAACTTGCGTGCGTACCAGGTGTGCACGGCGGCCTGATTGCGCGCCTCCCAGGGAACCCCGGGGCACCGCGCACTTAGACGCGAGGTCACGCGTTCGTCGTGCTCGCGGCTCAGATCGCTTCGGTCGAAGAACGCGACGTCGACATCGCGCACCTCATCGGGTCGAAATCCCGCACCGTACAGCTCGCCCCAGACCAGATCGCGCAGCGCGCCGGCGCCGACCCAGGCGTCGGGTATCTGCTCATCGCGGACACACTGCAGTACCCGCATGAACCACTCGCTGCCGGCGATCAGCGTTTCCAGCTCGGTGCTCACTGCACGGATTATCCCGTTGCGCGGCCGTACCATCACCCGGGCAGGATGGTCCGGTGGGCAATCCGTGCTCGAGCATCCTGCTTGCACATGTCGGTCGAAGTTTTTGAGCGCCCGAACGATCCAGCCGAGAAGGCCAGCTACACCAGCGCGCAATACCACCGGGGAGTTCCGCTCGTGCTCGGCCTGGACTTCGGTCACACCGACCCGCAGCAGATCGTCCCCTTCGGCGGCCAGATCACCGTAGACGCGACGAACCGGAAGATCGCCGCCGTTTACTAACCCGACGGGGTGGAACTTGGCCGGTACTCGAGCAGGACAAGGCGATTGTCGAGCACTCGGTTGGTAACAAGCTCGAACTCGCCGCGCGGGAGTCCCGCGTACAGCGGCTCGCGGCCGTCGGGGCCGAGGGTGATAGGGAAGATCGTTATCCGGAACAGGTCGACGAGCCCTAGCTTCATCAGGCTGCTGACCAGTGCGATGCTTCCGATCGTGCGGATCGGCACCTCGGAGGTCTGCTTCAGCGCGCTGACCGCCGCGAATAGATCGCCGCTGATCAGCCTGGTGTTCTCCCACTCCAGCGGCTCGCTGAGGGTGTTAGACACGACCGCTTTCTGACGCTCGTTCATCGCCCGGCTTACCTCGTCGGTTCCGGGCATCGAGATGCCCGCCATCGCCAGGTATGTGTACCGGCCCATGAGGACGAGCTCCCCCTCGTCCAGGACCCCGCGCAAGCGTTCGTCCAGTTCAGGCCCGCCAAGGCCGAAGAACGGCCCCACGTTCTCGCCCCCGGCGTAACCGTCGAGTGAGACGAACATGTCGGCGATCAGTTCAGCCATGGAAGATCCCTCCGGTCCTGCGACAAGATCGCGACGTAGAGTTTGCGTCAGATGCGGCCGCAAACGCTACCTGCCGCCACAGAACCTCCCCCCTTATTCGCCGGTGTGGCAGACGGCCTCGACGTTGTTCCCGTCCGGGTCACGGACGAAAGCGCCGTAGTAGCCGGGGTGGTACTCGGGCCAGACCCGGGGCTCATGCAGCACTTCGGCGCCGATCGATCTCGCTTCCGCGAAGAACCGGTCGACGGCCTCCCGGCTCACCGCACTGAACGCGATGTGCGACTCCCGGAAACCCTCACCCGTCGTCCTGGGCCCGATCCAGAACTCCGGGGCGGGCGGAACGCCGTATCCGATGACATCTCCGAAGTCCAGGACCCTGCCGCCACCCAGAGGTGCCAGCACGGTGTCGTAGAAAATCTTGCTAGCGGCCATGTCGCCGCACTGTATGGAGAGGTGATCGATCACAGTAGCCATCCTTGTGTCGGTAGACGATAGATCGGATTCCGAGCTATTGTGTTTTCATGCTGCCAAGTATCAAGCCACAGGCAACCGCTACCGAGCCCGCGGCATGCGACGTCCAGCCATGGGCAACATTTGACGACGAGCCGGAAGCTGGCCAGCAGGTCCGCTCTCAGACCGGCCGGATAGTGATAAGTGCCGCACTTGTGCTCCTCCTTCTTGGTACTCTCGCTGTCCTTATCCTGGTATTCCAGCCCTTCACAGTCCCAGGTGGCGGATGTGGCGGAGGCTAAGGAAGTCCACAGGTGCGAAGGATCGGGATAGGCACCAAGTCGCCGCTATGCTGAGGTAAGCCAAGAGACCGGCCGGCGTTTGACCGGCCACGATGCGGGCAGCCGGAGATCATGTACATTGCCGTGACCGTCATCGCGGCAATGCTGCTCGGAGTCGGATTCGTGCTTCAGCAGCGAGCGGCGGCAAAGCTGCCCTGCAGTTATCTTCACCTCCGGCTCATTGCCGAATTGCTTCGCCAGCGAATCTGGCTTGGCGGAATTGCGGTCATGATTGTCGGCCAGGCCCTATCCGCCTGGGGACTTGGCCACCTGAGCCTCACGGTCAGCGAGCCGCTGCTGGCCACGAACCTGATCTTTGCACTACTGCTCGCGGCCCCCATCTCTGGCGAGATCCCGCGTAGGACCGAGCTGGTCGGCGCCGTTCTGCTCTGCTCAGGTGTCGCTGCGCTGTCGGCAAGCCGATCCGTGCGAGCACTCTCCGAGTCCTTCGGGTCCTTCTCACATTGGCCCGCTGCGGCGATCATCGCGGGCTTCGGCGCCGCGCTGGCGATCGCCGGCCGCGGCGCACCGCAGAAGCTGCGTGCCACCCTGACCGGCGCAGGCGGCGGCCTGATACTCGGCATCGCGGACGCGCTGACCAGGCGCAGCGTGGAAATCATCGACGGGCACGGCATAGCTTCGCTGCTGACTACCTGGCCCGGCTATGCCGTCGTCGGCACCGCCGCCGTCGGACTCTGGCTCGTCCAGAGCGCGTTCAGCGCGGGACCGCTGCACGCATCGCTCCCGGCTATCACGGCAGCAGAGCCGATTGCCGGGATGACGCTGGGAGTTCTGGTGTTCGGGGACGTGGTGCACATCACGCCGTGGCTGCTTGCCCTGCAGGCCGCCGGGATCGCGGCGATGGTGGCGGGCACGGTCCTCGTCGCGCGCGCGCCTATGTTCGTCAAGCTGACACTGCAGCCCGCGGCCGGTCACCATCTGCCGACGCTCCACGTCACCATGGGCCCGTCGCTCGACGACGAGATTGACCGTGCTGAGCCGGAACCCGCGGCTGCGGGACAGGACGCCACGGCTGCGGAGCAGACCGCCGTCAGGCCCCCTTCGCGGCGATTGCCAGACGTTGCTGACGGAACCGCGGGCAAAGACCAGACATCGAGTGCCGTCGTGCAGACACTGCGCGGGGTCTCCCCCGACGCCGTTTTCCCTGGCGTGCAGGGCACCGGCATCAAGGCGCTCACCCTGGCGGGGGTACGAATTCCGCGGATACCGCGGCTTTCCTGGCTTCGATGGCAGCGGATTGTCGGCATCGTCATTCCGAGATTCCGGGTTCAGAAGGTGCCGCCGCCGCCCGCGGCGCAGTAGCTGCCGTCCCCAAGATACCCCGGTCCCCGAAATACCGCTTGCCGATAGATCGGTTTCCGGAGTAACGTGCTGCCGTGATGGCGGCGCGCAGCTGGCTCTGGGCAATGATCCTGCCGACGTGCGCGTCTCTGACATGCGCGGTCGTGCTTGCGCCGCAGGCCGGTGCGCCGCCGGTGCCAGCGCTGTCCTGGCTGCTGTTCACCGGGTCCTCGGTGCACGTTGCGTCCACAGGCTGGCTGTTCACGGTGCCAGCGGTACGGGCTTACGGCCGGAAGCACCTGGTCAGGTGCCTGTGGGTGCCGTGCGCCATCGTGGTCATCGCCGGCGGGGCGGCCGCGGCGATCAGCCCGGCACGGTTTCAGTGGCTGCTCCTGCCGTACTTCGGCTGGCAACTGTTCCACTATCAGAAACAGAACGTTGGAATGACCGCGCTCGCCGCCTCGGCCGGACGCGTCCGGGGCTTGCTGGCCGCGGAGCGCTGGCCCTTGCTGGTGGCCGGCTGGGCAGGCACCGCGGCGCTCATCGCCAGGCCGGCCATGCTCGGGCTTCGGCTGAGACCGGCGGGCTCAGCATCATCGGCTCCGGGACGCTGGCAGGCCGCCCACTCAGCAGCCTTCTTGGGTTCCGGTCCATGGGCAGTTGGCGAGGCGATCTTCCTGCTCGCGACGGCGACGTTCGTGGTGAGCGTTGCGGCGGGATTGCCGCGCTCGCCAGGCGGCCGCAGGTCCAGCGTTCCGCCGGGTTCTGTGTGGCGTACCTGACCTGCCTGCTGTTCTTCGCTCCGGCGTTCGTGTTCGGCTCGCCGTACGCCGCCGTCGCGGGTATGACGATCGCGCACGGGCTGCAGTACCTGCTGCTCGTGACCCTAATCGCGGGCGGCGCTCAGGCATCGGCCGATAGCGCATCGCCGGAGGCCGGCATATGCGCGTCAACGGCCAGTCCACGGCTCTGGCGCGTAGTCCGGCTGGCGTTGCTGGCGAATGTGGCTTTCATCGGCGGCGCCGCGCTCAGCGGGGCATCGCACCTGCACAGCGCCGATCCGGCTGGGCGGCTGATCTTCGGTGCCTACCTGGGCGTGGTGATGTCGCACTTTGTGATTGACGCTGGTCTCTGGCGGATGCGCGATCCGCTGGCCAGGAACATCCTCACCACGCATCTGCCGTACCTGGTGCCAGCCAAGCCGGCGCGGGCGCCGCGGCCTGTCCTCGTTAATGCGGCTACCGATCGATCGGCAGCCGATATAGAATGCCGGACATGAGCGCGCCGGACGAGTCAGGAACCGCGACGGATGCAGGCCAGGCGGGAACGGACGCTTCACACGCGGCAAATCCTGGCCGAGCCCGGGCTGATGCGGCCGGTGCGCTTGAAACCCTCGGCAGATCGTCGGGTCCGGCCAGCCTGATCTTGTCCAGCCTTGCCGACGGGCCGAAGCACGGATACGCGCTCACCAAGGATATTGAGGCGTTCGCGGGCGTCCGGCTGGCGCCTGGCACGCTGTACGAGGCGCTCAGCAGACTCGAGTCGCACCGCATGATCGAGGCCGTCGAGAGCAACGACAGGCGCCGTCCCTACCGTCTGACGGCGACGGGCGCTACGGCGCTCAGCACCTATCTCGAATCCCAGCGCAAGGTAGCCGAAGTCGGCTTGCGCCGCCTGGCCGGGAACTGGGCCCTCGCGTGACTGCGCCTGGTGACGGAAAGGTTTCTGGCCTGGACGACCCTGGTCCTGAACTTGCTGACGAGCGGCAGCAGCAAGGGTCGGCCGCCTGCTGTTGTGGTACCCGCGCGCCTGGCGGATCCGCTACGGCGAGGAGTTCGCCGAGCTACTGGCCGCAGAACTGGCCGAGCACGGGCCATCCTGGCGGCGGAACGCGAACGTCGCGACAACGGGGCTGCGTGCCAGACTCGCCGACGCCGGGCTCACCGGCCATGCGCTCGACCCCGCTGCAGCCGCCAAGGCGGGGCTGGCGACGGTTGCGACGTGCGTCGCAGCCGCGTTCCTGGCGGGCGGGACGATGTGGGCCCAACTGGCGACTGGCCTGCAGTGGGCGGTGCCGCGGTCCGGCGATGTCACGCTGGGTATGGCGCTGATGTCGGGCGCATTGTTGCTGTTGGCGGCACTGACGGTTCTGGCGGCAACCCCGGTCGCCTGGGCGGTGATCGCGGGGACCATTCGCGGCCATGGCCGGTCGTTTCTGGTGCCTGCGGTGATGATCGGTCTAGGGACCACCGCTCTAGCGATCGGCGGCCACCACTTCGAGAACGGCTGGCCGGGCACCGGCGGTCACTTGCTCCCGCATCAGGGCGTGCCAGGCGGGGTGGCGGCGTTCGGCTGGGCGGCCACGATGTGGGTCACCTCGTACTGGGTGCATCCGGCCGCGCTCGAGGCCTTCCCCGCCATGCAGATCGCCTGGATGGTGCTGTGCCCGGTCGCCATCGGCTGCGTGATCACCGGCTCACTGCAACTCCTGCGCAGAGTGCGGCTGTCACCCCGAGCGTTCCGTTATGAAATGTGGTTGGCCAACGTTGCCGGGGCGGGGCTAGCGGCATTCCTGACCGGAGCAGCGCTCTGGTTCGTCTCTGCGGCTGGCGCGTCGGCGCTGTTCCGGGTCGGCGTGATCGACTTCGCGGCGCTCGCCTTCCTGCTAGTCGCGTTGCTCGGCTGCGCAGCAGCGGCCAGGCATGTGCGCGCGGCCGCAGCGCACGGAACCGCCTGGCCGATCGGGCCCCACGCGCCGGCACCGTGAGCCCGCGCCTGCCCGGCCTGCGTCATCTGACCCGCCGTCAGCTGATCGGCACCGGCCTCGGCGCGTTCGCCGGACTGGCAGCCGCTGGAGTGGGCGCCGAGTTGATCGTCCACGGGGTATTGCCAGGGAAGGGCCTGCTCAACCAGATCGACGGAACCTGCGCGGTGCCATCGCCGCTGATGACCTTCTGAGCCCGGTCCGTCGATCTCAGGAACCTTCTTCTCGCGGGCCAGGCGCCGTGCCGTCGGGTACACGATCGCGTACCCGCCAGGTCACCGGCCAGGCGACCGGCTGCCGCTGATCATCGCGCTGCATGCCTTCGGGGGCGATCACCGCAACGTGCTCGGCCGCATGGGGCTTGCGCACGCGCTCGCGCTCCATGTCGGTGGCCGAGCGCTGCCGCCGATGGCGGTCGCGGCGGCCGACGGCGGTGGCGGCTACTGGAACCCGCACCCCGGCGATGACCCGATGGGAATGATCATCGGAGAGCTCATTCCGCGCTGTCAGCGAACGGGATTGGGCATCGGCGACAGGACGATTGCCGCTTTCGGTATCTCTATGGGCGGGTACGGCGCCCTGCTGCTCGGGGAGAGGTACCCGCAGCTGTTCGCCGCCGTGGCCGCGATCAGCCCGGCGATATGGACAAGTTACGCGCAGGCCAGGGCCGTCAACCCCCGCGCTTACGCCTCAGCCCGAGCGTTCGCAGCCGCCGACGCTGTCACGCACGCTAGTGCGCTCCATGGGGTCGCCGTGAGGGTCGCGACCGGGCTAGGCGACCCGTTCCTGCCCGGGGTGCGCGCGCTGGCCAGGGCGCTACCGCCGGACGCGGTCGTCCGGTTCGCGCGCGGCTGCCACAGCGGACCGTTCTTCCAATCCCAGGTGCCCGCGTCCCTGGCCTTCCTCGCAAACCAGCTGAACGGGTTACCCCACCTGTGACCCGCTGGTGGCGCCAAAGACCCACCGTGGGTACAGCGGGCGCGCTACCGTGCGTCCGCCACCAGGAGCTCGGCGATCTGGGCGGCATTCAGTGCCGCGCCCTTGCGGAGATTGTCGCCGCAGACGAACAGGTCAAGCGCGTGCGGGTCGTCCATTGCCCGCCTGATCCTGCCGACGACCGTCGGGTCGGTTCCGGCCACGTCCACTGGCATCGGGTACTCGCCCGCCTCTGGCCGGTCGGTGACCACGACGCCGGGCGCCTCGCTCAGCAGCTTGCGCGCCTGGTCGGCATCGACCTCAGCCTCGAACACGGCGTGCAGCGCAAGCGAGTGCCCCACCACGACCGGGACGCGGACGCAGGTCGCGGAGATCCGCAGTTCGGGCGCGCCGAGGATCTTACGGGTTTCGTTCCTGATCTTCAGCTCCTCGGACGACCAGCCGTCCGGGCGCAGCGAGCCCGCCCACGGGATGACGTTGAGCGCAAGCGGAGCGCCGAACTCGCCGCCGTCCCCTACCGCCAGCCGCACGTCGCCTGGCCGCTGGCCAAGCGCCCGGTGGCCGCCCACCATCGTGAGCTGGTCGTACAAGGACTCTGTGCCAGCTTGCCCCGCACCCGACGCGGCCTGGTACGAGGCCGCGAACATCTCTCGCAGCCGGTAGGCATGGTGCAGTACGCCGATGACGACGATCATGGACAGCGTCGTGCAGTTCGGGACCGAGATGATGCCCTTGGGGCGGCTGAACGCGGCGTCCGGATTGACCTCGGGCACGACCAGCGGCACGTCAGGGTCCATCCGGAAAGCGCCGGACTTGTCGATCACGACCACGCCACGCGAGGCGGCAACCGGCGCCCACTCCGCCGAAACCTCGTCGGGCACGTCGAACATCGCCAGGTCAACGCCGTCGAAGGCCTCGGCCGACATCGCCATGACCTGGACCTGCTTGCCGCGTACCGGAAGCGAGCGGCCCGCCGACCTGGCCGAGGCGATCAGCCGCACGTCGCCCCAGATGTCGGGCCTGGTCGATACCACATCACGCATGACCGTCCCGACCGCGCCAGTCGCGCCGACGATCGCGAGGACAGGACGCTCCGGCAGGGCGTTGCTTGGCTGTGCTGACTGCCCGCCCGACGCGCGCTCGGCCCCGCTCACCGGCCAGTCCCGCCGTAGACAACCGCCTCTGACTGGCCGTCCTCGAGCCCGAACGCCCGGTGGGTGGCCATGACCGCGGAATCGAGGTCGGCAGCGTCAACCACGGCGGAGATCCTGATCTCCGACGTCGAGATCATCCTGATGTTGATCCCGGAATCGGCGAGCGCGCCGAAGAAATCCGCGCTGACGCCTGGGTGTGACTTCATTCCGGCGCCGATCAGCGAGATCTTGCCGATCCTGTCGTCGAAGACCAGTGAGTCGAAGCCGATTTCGTCCTGGACCCCGCGCAGCGCGGTCATCGCCGTCTGGCCGTCATGCCTCGGCAGCGTGAACGAGATGTCCGCCTGACCCGTCGACCTGGACGTGCTCTGCACGATCATGTCGATGTTGATTCCGGACCGCGCCACGGTCCGGAAGATCTTCGCGGCCACGCCGACCTTGTCGGGGATGCCCGACACCGTGACCGTGGCCTCGCTCCGGTCATGCGCGACCCCGGTAATGATGGGTTGGTCCATCTCGTTCCCCTCTGCCCGAGCCGCGCGCGCGTCGCTGACCCAGGTCCCTTCCCTGTTGCTGAACGAAGACCGCACGTGGATCGCCATCTGGTAATGCCTGGCATACTCCACGCAACGCAGGTGCAGCACCTTGGCGCCGCACGCCGCCATCTCAAGCATTTCCTCATAACTGATCGCAGGGATGCGCCGGGCCCCGGGAACGATTCTCGGATCGGCGGTGAACACCCCATCGACGTCGGTGTAGATCTCGCAGGTCGGCGCCCCGAGCGCGGCCGCCAAGGCGACGGCCGTGGTGTCGGATCCGCCGCGGCCCAGCGTTGTGATGTCCTTGCTGTCCTGGGACACGCCCTGAAAGCCCGCCACAATCGGAATGGCGCCGGCGTTCAGGGCGCTGGCGATCCGGCCCGGCGTGACGTCGATGATCCTGGCCTTGCCATGGGTCGAGTCGGTGATCACCCCGGCTTGTGAGCCGGTGAAGGAGCGGGCTTCGAAGCCGAGGTTGCCGATGGCCATAGCGACGAGCGCCATCGAGATGCGCTCGCCAGCGGTCAGCAGCATGTCGAGCTCGCGACCGGGCGGCAGCGGGCTGATCTCCAGCGCGAGGTCATGGAGTTCGTCGGTGGTGTCGCCCATCGCCGACACCACGACGACCACCCCGTGCCCTGCCTTGCGCGTGGCCACGATCCGCTGGGCGACCCGCTTGATCCCGTCCGCGTCGGCCAGCGAAGAGCCGCCGTACTTCTGCACGATCAGGTTCACTGCGCGCTGCTCCCGGCTGACGCCATGGTCGAATACTATATCGGAACTCGATACATCGGTAAACGAGACTATGTCGCCTCGACCGGCGGGACCCGAGTCTACCCGTGCCGGGCAGCGGCTTTCTGACCTCTGCTCAGGGCTTTAGCTCGGGTTAACCAGGGATCTCTTCCTCGGCCACGTCGAGCCTGGCGTGGGCAACGACGGCGTGCAGCGCCCGCAGCGCGGCGCCGCCGTGCGTGCCCCAATGGTTCACGTAGGAGTATTGCCACCACCACAGCGCTTCGGCGCTACGGCCCGCCTGGTAGTGGCGCAGCCCGTGTATCAGGTCAGAGGCCATCGCCGCGAGGTCATCGGACAGCCGGAACGACGTCGGCACGCTGTCCCGGTAGGGATCGAACAGCTCCGCGTATTCGTCGCACGCGGCAAGCCGTTTGGCGAGGCCCACCCGTAGCTCGTCGAGATCGGGATCGGCGCCTACGTAGGGCTCCGCGTTGCCCGAGGGAATGACGTCACGGCTCGCTCCCAGTTGCGCGCCGACCAGCATTACCTGGGCGACCTGCAGCAGGAGCAGCGGGACGATCTCGTCGTCTCCCTCGCCGCGCCCGACCGCAGCCAGCGCGTCGAGGAAGTCGCTCGCGTGCCTGGCAATCTGGTCGGCTAGTGAACTGTGGCTCTCGGCTGAGCTGTCGCCCTCGGCTGCTGTGGGGCTCTCGGCGGCTCCGCGGTCAGACATTCAGCGTCCGCCGTCCCTCGAACGCGCGTCCCAGCGTGACCTCATCTGCATACTCGAGGTCACCGCCGACCGGCAACCCGCTGGCAGGCCTCGTGACATGAAGCCCCAGCGGCTTGACCAGCCTCGCTAGGTAGGTAGCCGTGGCTTCACCTTCCAGGTTCGGGTCCGTCGCCAGGATCAGCTCGTTGATCTCGCCGTCGGCCAGCCTGGCCATCAGCTCGGAGATCCGCAGATCCTCAGGGCCGATGCCGTCCATCGGGCTGATGGCTCCGCCGAGCACGTGGTACTTGCCGCGGAATTCCCTGATCTTCTCGATCGCCGCCACGTCCTTGGGTTCCTCCACGACACAGATCACTGATGGGTCACGACGCACGTCCAAGCAGATCTTGCACTCGTCATTCTCTGCCACGTTTCCGCACGTGCGGCAGAACTTGACCTTCTCCGTAACCTCGACCAGCGTGGCGGCGAGCCTGCGCACGTCTTCCGGTTTCGTGGTCAGGAGATGGAATGCAATCCGCTGCGCGCCTTTGGGCCCGATGCCCGGAAGCTGCCCAAGTTCGTCGATGAGATCCTGGACGACGCCTTCGTACACCTCAGTCCTCGCCGGGTGCCGGTTTGTCGTCGGGCAAGGTCGTTCCTGGGATCGTCGGCTGGCCTGTCCCAGGGGCCGGGGGCTGACCAGGCATCCCCGGCATGCCAGGCAAGCCAGGGATACCGCCGCCTGCGCCGCCGAGGCTTCCCGCCAGCGGCCCCATAGCCTCCGCCTGGACATCGGCCAGGGCACGGTAGGCGTCGCGGCTCGCCGCCAGGATCAGGTCGGAAAGCGTCGACGCCGTCTCGGCCGGATCGCCTGGGTCGATGGCTTCCTTGGCGATCGTCACGTCGACCAGCTCGCCCTGGCCGCTGATTGTGACTTTGACCAGCCCGCCCCCAGCGCTGCCCTCGATCTCCGTCTCGGCAAGCTGCTGCTGTGCGTCCATGAGTTGGCTCTGCATCTGCGCAGCCGCGGCGAAGAGTTGCTGCATGTCAAGCCCGCCGGGTTCCATGCCGTTCACCTGCTTTCTCGCATGGCCGGGCGCCGCCCGTCTCGGGCCGACGGCGGCACGGGGCGCCATCTGCGTTGCCTCACCGCTACTGAGAGCCTACGGCCTGCCAGGGACTCGGACACGTCGGCGGGCTGGCTCACAGGTGAACTAGGTGGCTCAGGTGTCCTCGATCATGGTGCCGCCGAGCTCGCGCATGATCAGGTCCGTGCCGATCAGGTTGTCGCCACTGCCGGAGGCGGCATCGGTGTCCGGTCTGGGATCGTCGGAGAGTTCGGAGCCTGAGCTTCGGTTCTGGCGTGTCGACGGCGATGCCGCCCTGCCGCCCCGCCGCGCCGGGCGCGGCGACCTGGTGGCCGCCTGTTCGCCAGCTGCCCGGACGCCGTCGGCCTGGTCATCGGCACCCTGGCCGCCAGCGCTCTGATCGTCAGCGCTCGGCCCGCTACCCGGTCCTTGCCCGCTCCGTGATCCTGCGCGAGTCCCGGCTGCGGCATCGCGACCGGCTGCTGTCGTGCCGCGCGTTCCCTTGGCGGCGCTCGGCGAAGCGGAACTGTCCGTCTTGTCCTGGTCACCGCCCGTGGCCGCACCTGGTACCGGGCTCGGGGCCTGCCTGCCGGAAGCCCCGCCGACATTGCCGTCTGACCTGCGTGCCGCGCCGCTGGCAGGACTCCCGGCTGCGGCCGGGTTCACGATCGCCCTGATCACCGGCCTGGTGCCGAACATGCGCTCCAGCACATTGGTGAGATAGCTGTCACTGCCGCTGCTCGCGAAGCCCTTCGCGTTGCCCTCAGAGTCGAACGCCATCGTGATGACGTTGCCATCGACGGTGTCGATGGCGGCCTTGCCGAGCAAGATCCATGCGACTTTGCTCGCGTCCCTGACGGTGTCGAGCACTTCAGGCCACCGGCCCCGAATCTCATCGGCAACCAGCACTCCAGCCTGTCCGCTGCGGGCGGGCCGGCTTGCCGCAGCCGAGGGAGCGGGCGGCTTGGGGGCCTCTGGCCCGGCATCTGCTGCGTCAGGCGTCCGCACCGCCGCGGCCGGCCTGTGCGTCGGCCGGCTGACATCCGGCCGACTCACATCCGGACGGCTGACGCCCGGCCGGCCCGCGCCGCCCGAGGTCGAGAATTGCCGCTCCAGCCGCTCGACGCGAGCAGCCAGATCGCCGACGTCAGACTCGCTCGCCGTCCGGTCAGGAGCGGCCGACGCGGGAAGCAGCACCTGGGCGCACATGAGCTCCAGCAACAGCCTCGGCGAGGTGGCGCCGCGCATCTCGATCAGCCCGTTGCTGATGGTCTCCGCTGCCTTCGCGAGCCGGTCCTGTCCGAACTCTGCCGCCTGCTTGCGCATTCGCTCGATCTGGTCTTCCGACGCTTCGAGCAGGCCAGATGCTCCGGCGCCGGGGACCGCAGCCAGCACTATCAGGTCACGCAGCCGGTCGAGCAGATCCATGGCGAACCTGCGCGGATCGTGCCCTGCTTCAACCACGTGGTCTATGGCCAGGAAGACCGCGGCGCCGTCGCTGGCCGCGAACGCCTCGGCCATCTCGTCCAGCAGCGCGTCGTCTGTGTACCCCAGCAGGGCGATTGCCCGGTCGTAGCGCAGGCCCGACTCGTCCGCGCCGGCGATCAGCTGATCAAGCACTGACAGGGTGTCCCGCACCGAGCCGGCTCCCGCCCGGATGACGACCGGCAAGACGGACGGCTCGTAGCTGACGTTCTCGTTGCCCAGGATTTCCTCGAGCAGCTCTCGCAGGGTCGCTGGCGGCACGAGCCGGAACGGGTAATGATGCGTCCTGGACCTGATCGTCGGGATGACCTTCTCGGGCTCCGTGGTCGCGAAGACGAACTTCAGATGCGGCGGCGGCTCTTCGACCAGCTTGAGCAGGGCATTGAAGCCCGCGCCGGTCACCATGTGCGCCTCGTCGATGATGTAGATCTTGTACCGCGCGGCAACTGGCGAGTAGAACGCCCGCTCGCGCAGATCCCTGGCGTCGTCGATGCCGCCGTGCGACGCCGCGTCGATCTCTATTACGTCGATGCTGCCCGGCCCGGCAGGGGCGAGAGCCACGCATGACGCGCATTTCCCGCAAGGATCAGGGGTCGGGCCTTCTTCGCAGTTCAGTGACCGCGCGAGAATCCTGGCACTCGAGGTCTTCCCGCACCCACGCGGTCCGCTGAAGAGGTA
Organism: Streptosporangiaceae bacterium; assembly: GCA_036258115.1. Lineage (GTDB taxonomy): Bacteria > Actinomycetota > Actinomycetes > Streptosporangiales > Streptosporangiaceae > Chersky-822. The sequence goes on along the minus strand of DATAEH010000071.1, from coordinate 4,829 downwards.
GGCATGGTGCACCCGGCCGCTACGCAACGCCTGCCGGAGTGGCTCGGTGACGTGCTCCTGACCCCTGACCTCCGCGAAGGTCGCAGGCCGGTAGCGCCGGTAGAGGGCCAGCGGAGCGTCAGGAACCCTGGGCCGGGCCCGGTCCGCATCGCCCGCACTGCTGGCCGCTTCGGGGACGTCGCTTGCCATGACCTCATCCGCGCCGAGAAGGGAAGGGACCCCTCGCACACCCGCCAGAGCCCGCGTACCCTTGCTGCCTTCCGGCCCTGGGGGAGTTGGCAGGATAAACGCCGTGCGAGGGGCCTGCCGCCCAGTCTAGCCAGCAGCAAGGACAGCCTGTGCGGCTACGGGTTGGGCGGCGTCACGCCGCAGATCATGACGGTCGGCCGCCGGCCAGGGAAGCTGGCAGGCCCTCGACCCATCTGGTACTGGCGTAGTGCCTTATATCGGTAGGCTTGCCGACGGAGGATTCGCCTAGTGGCCTAGGGCGCACGCTTGGAAAGCGTGTTGGGGGCAACCCCTCGCGAGTTCGAATCTCGCATCCTCCGCCACTCTGACCAGGCATGATGCAGAACCGCCCGTCGCTGTTCATCGCTACTCAGGCCTCCTTGTCTCAGTTCTTGTCTCATTCGCAGTTCCCAGGGCTGCCGCGCCGCCCGGGAGCGACGCGCGGAGATCGGCCATCGCGGCCAGCAGGTCGGCTGGCACCGCCCTCTTGCCGGTCCCCCGCCGGACGTGCTCCTCGGCGAACGTAAGGACCGTCGCCAGCGACTCGGCTCGGACCAGGACATCTGCGGGTCCAGCGCTGCCGTCGGCACCGGCATGCCAGATCAGCTCGCCGACCTGGCTTGCGACCTCTGTGCGCATTGCGTCGGTGACGTGCTGGTAGCGGGCGGCCATCGACTCGCTTGACCAGCCCATCAGCGACATGACGGTGGGCGTCGGCTGGCGCAGGGCGAGAAGGACAGTAGCGGCGGTGTGCCTGGCGTCGTGCAGCCGGGCCTCTCGCAGCCCGGCGTCCTTGAGCAGCCGCTTCCACTCGCGGTAGTCAGAGGTCGGGTTCAGCGGCTGCCGGTCGCGGTGGCGAACACCCAGTCGCCTTCTTGCCACAGCTGCCCGGCTGTGGCCCGTTCCCGCTCCTGCTCGGCCCGGTGGGCGCGGAGCAGCGCGACGAGTTGAGGCGGCAGGCCGATCGAGCGGCGCCCGGCCTTCGATTTGACGTCGCCGACATCGTCGCGCGTGTTGATGCGCTGGGGGCACAGGCCGGGCGTCTTGCCGCATGTCCCGTCGCAAGCGTGCGCGTATTTCGGGCGCAGCCGTGACCGGCGGATGCGGATCGTGCCCTTGTCCAGGTCGACGCGGTCCCATCTCAGCCCGAGCGCTTCACCCTGGCGGAGGCCGAGGGCCAGCGCCAGCGCCCACCGGGCGCTGTTGCGGCGTCTGGCGGCCGCTTCCAGGAGCCGCTGGATCTCCGGCACGTCGTAGGGTTCGACGTCGTCCTCGTCGAGCACCGGGGCCCTCGCGAGCAGCACCGGGTTGCGGGCGAGGTGTCCGCGGCGGACCGCGACGTTGAGCGCGGCCCGAACGGTCCGGTGCACGTGATGGGCGGTTCCCGCGGACAGCCCGTCGTTCTGCATCCGGGCGTAGAGCTTCTCCAGGTGCTCAGGCGCGAGCCGGTCGAGACGATGCGCGCCGAGTCCCGGGATCAGGTGACGGGCGACGTCCACCTTGTAGCCCAGGTGGGTGTTCTCGGCGACGTGCGGCGGCGCGGCGATGTTCTCGACCCAGAAGGTGAGCCAGCCCGCGACAGTCCACTTCGGCCCGGGCTTGCGCACCGTGCCCCTGTCGCGCTCGCGCTCCAGGGACCGGACCTTCTCCGCGACCTCGCTGCGGGTCTTGCCGCCGACGTGCCGGCGGTCGGGCTTGCCGTTGTCCTGCACGCCGACGGTGACCGGCCGTGCCAGTACCCGTCCTTTGTCTGATAGATCGACGACCGGAAGTTCGGGTTCCGGGTACGTCGCGGCCTCTGGCTGCCTCCCTCAGGCGGCACTCGTGCCGCCGTTCCTCGCGGCGCGCAGCGTCGCCACGTACTCGGCGAGGCATTCGGCCGGGACCCGGCGCAGTCGGCCGACCTTAACCGACTCGAGCTCTCCGGAGGAGATCAGCCGGTAGACGAACGTGCGGCCGAAGCGCAGCCGCCGGGCGGCTTCCTCGACGGTCAGGAGCACGCCGTCCTCCTGGCGGATGTCTGCCTCGGCCCGCTGAGTGTCGTCCGTGGCCATGGTGGTCACCTCCCGCTTGCCGTTCCGGGTGGGCGGTCTTGTCGCCACGCGTCGGTGACGATGGCGGTGTATTCGTCGTTCGGCCACAGCTGGGCGCACCAGGCGGCGAGGTGCTTCCATTCGGCCCGGCCGGCCGGCGGGTGATGTGCTCGGGGTGGCCGGCGGGCATGCCGAGGGCGGCGCGGGCGAGGCGTTCCCGGCGGCTGATCCGGGTTCTCCGGCCTGGCGTGGTCATGGTCTGGTCTCCCGGTTGGCACTCAGGTAGATCCGTACGCGCAGGGCGGCGGCCAGGTGCGGGGGCAACCCGGCGGCGCGCAGTGCGGCCCGGGCGGTTGCGGGCCTGATGCGGGGCCGGGCGTGCAGGTCGGCCTCGCACAAGGCGAGGGCCTGCCGGGCGGCCCTGGCGCGCTGACGGCGGCGGGCTCGTGCTGCGCTGGTCATGCCGCTGCTGCCTTGCCCGCGCGGGCTCGGCGGATGGCCGCGCGCTGGCGGGGGGTGGTGCCGCCCCAGATCCCGGTGGTGATGCCGGCCCAGGTGTCGGCTCCGGATAGCGCGTAGTCGAGGCACGGGACGCGGACGGGGCAGGCGGCGCAGATCCGGCGCGCCATGTTCGCGGTGCGGCCCTGTTCGGGGAACCAGGCGTCCGGGTCAGCCTGGGCGCACAGCGCGTCCTGCGCCCATGCTCCGGCCAGCGCCGCGGTGGCCGGTCGCTCTCCCGCACGCAGCGGCGTGCCGGCGTTGCCGTGGTCCTGGAGCGTGCTGGTCATGGCGCCACGGCCTGGGGGAGCAGCCTGCTCTGCGCGGCGAGGACGAGCGCGGTGGTGCCGTTGACGTGCAGGCGCTGGCAGATGAGGGCGGGGGTGCCGCCGCGGGCGAGGATGCGGGCGGCGGCGAGCTGGCGTTCGGGGCGGGTGAGGGCGACCGGGCGGAGGCCGCGGGCGGCGATCTCGATGGCGACCGGGTCTATGATGCCGTCGTCGGGCAGGGTGAGGGTGAACGGGCGGGTTCTCACTGGCCGGCCTCCCATCCGGTGTCCCACCGTTCGGCTTCGGCGTCCCATGCGGCGATGGCAGCGGCGTGCCGGGCGCAGTCGCCGGCGTGGCCGAGCTCGTCGTCGGCGGGTCCCTGGACCAGGCCGTGGTCGAGGATGATCTGGTCGCAGGACCGGCACTTCCAGGTGAAGGTTCTGGCACGCCACGGGGCCTCGGTGTCCGGGCGGCCGGCGGCATAGGTGTAGGCGGCATCGCCTGGGGACGCTTCAGCGTCGGCGCCGCGGTCCAGGCCAAGGACACGGCCGATCTGGTCCCAGTCGTGGCCGGCTTCGCGGGCCAGGCGGATGTAGTCGCGGGCGGTGCTACCTCGGCGCCGCGTTCGAATTCCCCCAGTGCCTGGAGCAGGTTGCATTCCTGCAGCGCGAGCCAGAGGCCCGCGGTCTCACCGGCGGCCGGCCCGATCAGCTCGCGGGCGCGGTCCAGCATGCCGAAAGCCTCCCGGACCTGCCCGCGGAGGAATGTGAGGACCGCCAGCCAGGTCAGGACGCGCGGGATCACGGCGGCGGCCTGGGCCTGCTCGGCCACCTCGAGCACCCGGTTCAGGGCCTGCTCGCCGGCCTCGCTGCGCCCCTGCGCGTGCAGCAAGAAGACGGTGCCGTAGTCCAGCCAGGCCTGCGCCTGCTCGGCTGACGGCGGGCCCTTCTCGAACAGCCGCAACGCCTCGGTCATCATCGCGGCCCTGTCGGCCGGCGTATCCACTCTCCACAGCGCCGCCGCGCGGTGGCGGATAACCGCGGCCGTGGCAGGCGCCGGGTGGTCAGCGAATCGGCGGTAGGCCTGGGCCGCTAGCTCGTGCGCGAGGTCACCGGCACCAGATGCATAGAGCGCGTCGACGGCCCGCACGTACAACTCCGGCAGGCCCAGCCCGGCAATACCTGCAGCACCCTCCACAGCCGTGAATAGCTCGATGGCCCGCAGCCAATGGGCCGCCGCGTCGGCGTAGCCGAACACCTGCTCAGCAGCAGCCGCCGCCGCCGCCCTGGCCGCCGCCCCCCGCCGGCCCGCCGCCGCCCAGTGCCCGGCCACCTCCGACGCCAAGGACTCGTCCCCGACCGCTGCCAGCACCCCCGCCGCGCGTACATGCAAGGCGGCCCGCTCGCCGGGCAGCAGCCCGGCCACGACCGCCTCCGCTACCAGAGATGCCGGGGCCGGTGTGCCTCACCGGGGGCATCCTCGGCCAGCAGCCGGGCCGCCCCGAGCTCCCGCAGCCCCCCGCGCACCGCCCCCGCCGGCAGGCCGGCAACACCGCCCAGCAGATCCTCGGTCAGCGGCCGGCCCGCCACCGCCAGCGCCGCCAGCACCGCCCGGGCATCATCGCCGCAGCCACCCACCCGCGCCGCGAGCAGCTCCGCCAGCCGGGCCGGCAGGCCCGAGTCGATATGCAGGATCCTGTTCACCTGCGCGATCCCGGCGTGCGCGCCGGCCGCCTGCGCGAAGGCCGCTCCGGCCGAGCCGTCCCGAGCCTCCCCGCCCATCCGGACCCGCCCATCCGGAC
>DATAEH010000070.1:0-18553 GCA_036258115.1 Streptosporangiaceae bacterium | reverse complement strand
GCGTACTACGACCCGCCGAACCTGACCTGGCCGTTCGCCGTCTACATCGTCACCGTCGAGGTGGACCCGGAGACCGGGGTCTGGGATGTGCTGAACATGGTCGCCGTCGACGACTGCGGCGTCCGCATCAACCCGATGATCGTCGAAGGACAGATCATGGGCGGCCTGACCGAGGCCTACGCGATGGCGAACATGCAGTTCATCACCTTCGACGCCGAGGGCAACTGCGTGGGCTCGAACTACATGGACTACCTGCTGCCGACGGCGTGGGAGACGCCGGGCTTCGAACTGCATAGCGAGGTGGTCACGCCTAGCCCGCACCATCCGATCGGAGCCAAGGGCGTCGGCGAATGCGCGGCCGTCGGCGGACCGGCAGCGTTCGTGAACGCAGTGATGGACGCCATCGCTGACACCGGGGTGCGCAACATCGACATGCCGGTGCTGCCGGACCGGGTCTGGGAAGCGATCACGCACCGCCGCGACGTCTCTGGCGCACCGCCGGTACGCGCGGACGACTAAGCAGCGACGACTGACCTGAGGAATGACATGGACGACTGGCAGGTGATGGAGCAGGCCGCCGAGCTCGCGGAGCGCGGTGAGCCGGTCGCTCTTGCCACCGTGGTCTGGCGGCAGCGTCCGTCTTCCGGCCAGGTGGGCTCGCGTGCGATCATCACCGCCGCCGGCGAGGTACATGGCTGGATCGGCGGCGCCTGCGCCGAGCCCTCCGTGATCAGGCAGGCCCGTGAGGTGATCGCTGAAGGGTCGCCAAGGCTCCTGTTGCTCGGCAGCACAGACAAGTTCGGCGACGCGATCCCTGGGGGGATGACCGCTGTACCGATCTCCTGCCAGAGTGAGGGCGCCCTCGAGGTATATATCGAGCCGGTGCAGCCCGCACCGCACCTGGTCGTCGTGGGCAGGTCGCCGATGGCGCATGCGCTTGCCGATCTGGCCAGGGGGATCGGCTGGCGGACCGATCTGCTCGACTGGACCGAGTTCGCCACAGGAAATGCCGACGAGCGATCGATGGTGGTGGTGGCGACCCAGGGCCACGGCGACGAGGAGGCCATCGAGCAGGCAGTCGCGGCCAGGCCCGCATACCTCGGGCTCGTCGGCTCGCGCAGGCGGGGCGCGTCCGTTCTGGGTTATCTCGCCGACCGCGGCGTTGCGAGGGACCAGCTCGACCGGGTGCGAGTGCCAGCGGGCCTTGACCTCGGCAAGACCACCCATGTCGAGATCGCGGTCGCGATCCTTGCCGAACTCGTGCAGCTGAGGGCCGCAGGCGAGCTCGGCGTGCGGCCCGGCAAAGCCGCCGGCGCCTCGACGGCGGAGAAGTCCGCCTCGCGGCGCGGAAAGCGACCGTTGTCTGGCTCCGCGGAACAGACGCCGGCGGCCGGTGCGCCGGCTCCGGCCGAGGCGACAGATCCCGTCTGCGGCATGACGGTGGCAACGGGCAAGGCCGGACGCCCCTTGGAGTTCGAGGGCATGACCTATTACTTCTGCAGCGCCGGCTGCCGCAGCGAATTCGAGTCCAGCCCAGATTCCTACGCCAGGAAAGAGACGCGATGCTGATCACCAACGACTTCGAGGTCGCGAAGCCGGTCGCCGCGGTGTGGGATTTCTTTAAGGACATACCCCGCGTAGCTACCTGCCTGCCAGGCGCCGAGCTGACCGAAACACTAGGCGATGACAAGTACGGCGGGCGGGTCGCGGTCCGGATGGGGCCGGTCAAACTGCAGTTCGCCGGAACGGCCGAGATTACCGAGCGGGACGAAGCGGCCAAGCGCATCGTCGTCCACGCGGCCGGGGCCGAGGAGCGCGGCCGCGGCCAGGCCAACATGATCGTGTCGGCGACACTCGCGCCAGCCGGCGGCGGGACCAAGGTCGCTGTCAGCCAGGACCTGCAGCTCGCGGGCGCCGCCGCTCAGTACGGCCGGGGCATGATCTCGGACGTCACCTCGGTGCTCATGCGCGACTTCGCGAACAACCTCGCCACGCAGATCAGCGCCGCCGAAAGAGGCGAGACGGTGCAGACGGCCGCGGCGCCTGCGGGCGGCCTCGCGATCGGCTTGCGAGCGGCGCTGATGGCACTGCGCCGGGTGTACCGCAGGTTCTTCCTTCCGTATCAGGCGGCGAGTTAGGAGGCGGTGGCCATGGTCTTGTGGTGGATAGGCAACGTGGTGCTGCTGGTGGTGATCCTGCCGGTCGTAATCGCGTTGCTGAACCGGGTTCTGGCCGCCCTTGAGCGGATCAGGGCCGCGTGCGACAACATCCTGGCCGGCGGCGGAGCCCTCGTCGGCGAGCTCGAGTGCGTGCCCGATGGGCTGGCGAAGACCGATGCGACGGTTCGCGCGATCTCAGTCGGCGCGGTCAGGTACGCGGGCTCGGTCGCGAAGCTACTGGGTTAGCCGGAAAGGAGCACATCATGCCTGCAGCCGCATGGTTCACGTTGATCGTCGCAGCGCTGATCATCGCGATCACCGCGATCGGGTTGCTGCGCGTCATCTTCCATTTGCGCGCCATTTTGGCAACGCTCCGGCAGGTCACTGGCGGAGTCACCGCCGTCGCAGACCTGACCAGCAGCGTTCCCGATCGCCTCACATCGGTCAACGCAAGCCTGAAGCCCGTCAGGGACTTCTGCGAGACAGTCTGATCCGGCGAGGGAGATACAGATGAACCACGCACTCCCGGCGCTGGCAGCCGGGACAACCAGCACCTTCGGCTGGGTCCTCGGGTACGTGATCGGCGGCGTGATCGTCCTGGTGGTGGTCGCGCTTGTCGTGCCAATCCTCATGCTGGCCAAGTCGATCGGCCAGGAGGCGCCGAAGATCAATGAGCAGCTGACGAAGGCGGTGCACAACACCGCCGCGCTCGGCGGCCTGCGCACGACCATCGAGCACGCCACCATCATCATCGGCGGCCTGCAGCGCGGCCGAGCCAGGCTAGGAGGCTGACCATGCATGAGTTGGCGTTGACCTCGACCCAGCACACGCTGTGGGTCAGCGTGATCATCGTGAGCTTCGTGGTGGTAGTCGCCGTCGCCGCGCTGCTCAGCCTGCTGATCTACCTCATCAAGATCATCGACCGGCGCGTGGTGGAGGTGCGGGACACGCTGAAGGCAGCGTCGGCGAACACGGCAGATACCGTGCTAATCCCGCAGGTGGCCGAGGGCGTCGAGGCGGTGCTTGCCGAGGGCCTGCAGCACCATCTGTTCCTCGGCCGGGTGCTCGGAAAGGTGAAGTCATGACCACGCTGGTTGTCCTGACGGTCATCGTGATCGTGCTGCTGATCGCTGGGCTGGCGTTCTACCTGTTCTGGGCCGGCTCGCTGCTTAACCGCGTCGCGAGCAACCTGGAGGAGAGCTTCGGCACGGCCGCGGAGATCCTCGGGCACTCGAAGCTGATCTGTCCCGGCGTCGAGCACATCAACAGGACCGGCGGCGTCGTGGCGGGAGCGTTGCCCTTGCTGTACGGGATGGCCGAGGAGATCGTCACGGACGTCACTCCTGCGGCCGAGTCACCAGACGCCCCTGCGCCCACGAGACCGGCCTCTGGCCGCCGCCGCTCTCGGCTGCTCGACTCGGTCGGATTCGGCTCTGAGCACTAAGTGTGACCCGAGACCGCGTTATCGGCCCTTTAGTTAATGACAGTTCGCTGCCTGTCAGTCCGCAGGTTCGCTTCCCGACCGCGCAGGCTCCGCCTTTCACGGCTTGCCGCGTGAATCTCGCGATATAGCGGCTCCGCGATGAGCACCTCAGTTAACGTAGGGAATTGCGCTTACCTCTGGCCCTCGCTGACCGATTGGGTGGAGCAATGCCGACCTGGGCGGCGACCTTGCGGGCTTCGCCCGGTCAGGTCGGAGCGGTCCTAACACTAGGCGGGCACCTGCCGCCGGGACCGCACGATTTGCAGTGCATTTGCGGCGGAAGTGTGTCAATAGACAGCAATATAACCTAATTGTGCGGTAACATCCATGCGCGCCGACACCTAGCAAACAGGGATCGGGATTTGCCGCGGCCACCACGCGCGACCCGAGCACGGCGGGATGCGGAGCGGCGTCAGGAATTTGAAGGGAGGGCTGGCCGGTGCCAGGTGGGCATAGGGGGTCCGGTCGGCGTGTGCCTCATCCCGATGACCAGGCTGCCGGGCTCCGCACGCTCTTCGATATGGCCGAGCCCGGCTGGAACGACAGGGAGCGTGACTATGAATCCCGCCGTGCGGGCTGGCATCGAGATCGCAGCCGTGCTGGCCGCCGCAATAACCGTGACGTTCGTCGTTCTCGTTCGGCTGTTCTGGCGCAGAAACAAGTCGCTCAGGGAGCCATAACAGACGACGTCACGCCGGGAGCCCTTCGGCACCGGTATGACATCCCGGTAATCAAGTTCGACCGCAAAGAAGCTCGGGGTCTATTCCTCACCAGCATCGTCGTCGCCGGGTGGATCTCGTACCACCTGGGCTGGCAGTCGCTCGCGCTGCTCGCGTGCGCGGCGCCCGGCGCCACCTTCCGCGCTATTACCTACGTGATCTCCTGGTTCGACAAGCCGGTCACCGCGACGGCAGAGGGCTACGAGCGTCTCGACCAGTTGCATGTCACGGTTGCCGTTCCTGTGTACAACGAGGATCCCGGGCTGCTGGACCGCTGTATCTACGCGATCATGAACCAGACCAGGCCGCCGGAACTGATCTGGGTGGTCGATGACGGGTCGAAGACCGACTATTCGCAGATATCGAGCTATTGGACAGGCACCTGGTCGAACGGCACTGAGATCCGCTGGACCAGGCAGAGCAACCAGGGCAAGCGGCGGGCGCATTCCTACGTTTTCGAGCGGGTGCCCGACGCCGACATTTTCATAACGGTCGACTCGGATACGACACTGGAGCACCGAGCGATCGAGGAAGGCCTGAAGCCGTTCCAGAGCAGAGCCGTCCAGTCGGTCGCCGGAATCGAGATGGGGTTCAACGCCTATCACAACTTCCTCACCAGGATGCAGTGCTCGTTCCAGCTTTTCGCGCAGGCTGTTATCGGCGCCACCTGGTCCGTGGCCGGCGACATGTATACCAACCGCGGGCCGTACGCGCTCTACCGCGCGCCGCTGATCAGGGAATTCCTTTCCGTTTACCGGGACGAGACGTTCTTCGGGCACCGGGTGATTCTCGGCGACGACTCACTGCTCGCGCTGGTCGCGAGCAGCCGGGGCCGGTCCGTTCAGCAGCTGACCGCCTATGGGCTCACGATGTGGCCCGAGAAAGTGGGCCACCATCTGCGCCAGCGTCTGCGGTGGGCGCGCGGCCGCGCGGTTCGCAACTTCTGGCGGATCAGGTACCGCCCGATGCTGTCCTATTGCTGGTGGTTCACCGTATGCGGCATCCAGGCGTTCTTGGCGTCCACGGCGTTTGTCGTCGTGCTGGCCGTGACCTGGCCGCTCGGACGCCCGGTTCTCATCCATACGGTCATCGCCCTGGCCATCCTGTCGGTGCCCAACGGCCTGCGGACCCTGTGCTTCAAGCGCAGCGACGAGACCGTGTTCGACCGGGTATCGCTTGTCCTCATCCGGCCGATCGCGGCGATCTGGTCCGGCATCATGCTGGCCAGGGTGCTGCGGATCTGGGGCACGATCACCCTGCTGAAGCAGGGCTGGACGACCCGGCAGAAGGGCGCTGAGCTGGTCTACAGCCCAGATGGCATGCCGCAGGTGGCGGGCAGGCGGCCGAGCGCCAAGGAATACGCTGCGTGAGGGATCGGATCGCAGCTTCCTGGGCGCTGTGGTCGGTGCTGGCAGCTCAGCTCACTCTGACCGTGCCCTGGATGTGGCGCACGGCGCCGTACTCCGGTGAGGCGCTGTACCTCAGCGTCGGCAGGGCAGGCTGGTCGCAGCTGGCGGCATACACGACGACGTTTCCCGGATCGCCCGTGCTGTACCCGCCGATCGCAGGGTGGTTCGACTCGGTCGGCGGTCTTATCGCCGCAAGGCTGCTGTCGCTCATATTCATGCTCGGTAGTACGGCGCTGGTCTACTTGATGGGCGACCGGATGTTCGGTCAGATCTCCGGGCTCCTTGCGGCGCTCCTGTTCGCCGTGTGCGGGATCGTGGTGCACCTCGGGGCGGCGGCGACGTTCGACCCGATGGCGCTGTTCTTCCTGGTTCTTGCCTTGTACGCGGCGGTCAGGATGCGCGATGGCAGCATCGGCTGGGTTCTTCTGTGCCCGTTCGCGCTCGCCGCAGCCAACGCCACCAAGTACAACACCGTAGCCTGGGACCCGCTGATCATCGGAACCGTCTTGCTGTACGGGTGGAGCAAGAAGGCACAAGCCATCTTCTTGACCATCTCGGTGGCGGCCAGCGTGGCCGTGCTCGACTTCGGCATCGTGATGCTGGGTGGCACGGACTTCGTGACGGGCGTCCTGCAGAACACCTTCTACCGGGCGCAGGCTGGGCCACCGAACTCGATGCTTGGCGTGTTCGGCCACGCGATGCTGATGACCGGCCTCGTCGTGCTGATCGCGCTCGCCGGCGTGTGGGTCAGCGCGGTCAAGAAGATGCCGGCGTCGGCGACAGCCTTCTTGTGCCTGCTGGTCATCGGTGCGCTGATCGCACCGGTTCTTCAGGCTCGGGTGCATCAGATTTCTTCGCTCGACCAGAACATGAGCTTCGGCCTGCCATTCGCCGCCTTGGGCGCCGGTTATGCGCTCGGCGGCTGGCGGCAATGGCTCGGACGGCGGCGGTACTGGGGCAAGGTGATCGCGACCGTCGCTGCCGTCGGCACAGTGATCACGATGCTGATCGTCGGCCGGGCCGAGCGAGTCCAGTTCCGCGGTCCGAGTGTGGCTGCTGCGCAGCGGGTGGCGACGGCGATCAAGAACAACTATCAGTCCGGGAAGATGATCCTGGTCGACGGGAACGACAAGACCGACAGGTACTACCTGCCATCGATCCCTGAGGAGAATTGGATCGCCTCCACTTCGGCAGCCGGAACCGGTCCGCAGATGTATGCCCGCATGTGCACCGGCAAGGTGTCCATCGTGGTGCTCAGAAAGATCAACAACCAGTTCGAGAACCCGAACGATCAGGTCATCGCCCCGCTTCTGAAACGGATGTTCACGAGAAAGACCGTGGCCGGGAAGGGCGACCACAAGACCATGGTCTACGCGTTCAACGGCTCGGCCGAAAGCCTGTCAACCTGCGCGGCGCACGTCGATGTGGGCTAAGGTTCTTGCCGCATTCGGCGCGCCAATCCTAGCCGCCCTGCTGGTCGCCGGCGTGCTGATCGCCACGCACCACACCGCGGTACCCAAGCTGGCACTTCCGTCTGTGCCGTCGTCGGCTCAAGTTGCCACGTCCGCGAGCAGCGCCAAGCCAATTCCGCCCGATGCGTGTCTCGGGAAGGTGCCTTCACACTTCGCTGGGATCGCGGTGAAGAAGCGAATCGAGCAGAACATAGGTTCCTTCGCTACGGCCACCGGACATGCGCCGCAGATCGTGGAGTTCTACAACCCGTTCCGCAAGGACTTTGCTGCACACGAGGCGCTCAGGGTCGTCGATTCGGGCCAGATCCCGCTCGTCCAACTGAATCTCTACCGCGTCACGTCGCGCCAGATCGCGGACGGCGTCTATGACCACCACCTAAAGAAATATGCCCAGGAGGTCAAAGACTTCGGCTGCGTCATCATCCTGTCCCTCGGGCACGAGATGAATGGCTGGTGGTATCCCTGGGGCTCGCATGGAGGCACGACGCCCGCCGAGTTCATCGCCGCTTGGCGGCACATACACGATGTCTTTGCGAATCAGGGCACCCGCAACGTCATCTGGTCCTGGGACCCAACGCATCAATACAAGTCGCCATCAGTCGGCAAGATCGCGACGCCGGCCAGCGAGTGGTACCCGGGCAACGACTACGTCGATTGGGTGGGCATCGATGGCTACCTCAACCTCGATATCAACGGGCATCCGCAGAACTTCAAGGAGATCTTCGGCTTCCAGCTGAACGACATCAGGCACATTGCACCTCACAAGCTCATCTATCTCGCCGAGACCGCTGTAGGACCAGGGCCGACCGCGCAGAAGCAGATCGCCAACCTCTTCGCCGGGCTGAGCGGCTACCACATGGCGGGGCTGATCTGGTTCGACTACCTCGGCCGGCTGGACCAGACCGGGAAGCACAAGGACTTCCGGCTTCAGCAAAGAGCCGGAGACGCCGCGCTATACAACAAACTGCTCAGCCGATTCCTTCGACAAGGAGCGTTATGAAGCTGATCGGGGCCGTGACCGTACTACTCCTGACCGTCAGCGCATGCGCGTCCGGGCAGGCGGCCACCGCGCCCCGCCCGGCGAAGCAGAGCCGGACAATGACCGCCGCGAAGCATCATGCGTCTCCTGTCGATGGCCGTCACTCGGCCATCAGAACCTCGCGCCCGAAGGCGCCCCGCCGCTCGCCGGCGCGGACCCCGCACCATCGGTCGCCGGCGCTCGCCTCGTACCCGCGCGTGAACAACCCCTGTCAGGGCCAGATCCCCCAACCATTCGCCGGAATCGCGACCGATGGTCACTTCGGCACGAAGGTCGCCGCGTTCCGGCACTCCACGGGCGCGCATGTGCGTCTTGTCGAGTTCTACAACCGGTTCCCCGGGTCGTTCCAGCGCCGCGCCGCGCTCCAGATCGTGAGAATGCATGAGTTGCCGTTGATCCAGCTCAACCCGACGCGGATCAGCATGGCCAGGCTCGCGGCTGGAGCCTATGACAGCTCGATCAGGAACTATGCCCGGCAGGTTAGAGCGTTCCGTTGCCATGTAGTGCTGTCGCTGGGGCACGAGATGAACGGATGGTGGTATCCATGGGGGCTGCCAGGTACGACGCCGTACGCCTTCAAGGCGGCTTGGCGCCGATTCTTCAACATCTTCGCGGCCGAGCACGTAACGAACGTGATCTGGTCCTGGGATCCGAGCCACGAGCACGGCCACTTCAGGTCGGGTAAGGTCGCCTGGCCGGCGAGCAGGTGGTACCCGGGGAACAGGTACGTCGACTGGATCGGCATCGACGGCTATTTCAGCCCGGGCCACAACTTCAGAGATGTTCTGCGGTTCCAGCTGCGCAACATCAGGCGGCTGACGCACAAGCCGATCTATCTGGCCGAGACGGGCGTCGCCGACAGCGCCCAGCAGGCCCGTCAGATCGCTGGCCTTTTCGCCGGGATCTGGAAGTGGCATCTGGTCGGCCTGGTCTGGTTCGACCAGAACAGAAGGTACTCGTGGAGCCTGGGCGGCAAGCCGCGCAAGGATGCGGCATTCCGCAGAGCTGTAGCACGCTTCCCCTAAACGATGACGAGCGCGGACGGCAAGCCGATCAAGGACGCTGCCTACCGCCAAGCGGCGGCGCGCTTCCCCTAGCGGCCGGAGCGCGCCTGCGTCAGGCCTGATCAGGGCCGCGCCTGGTGACAGAGTTAGTGGTGGGCGCCGTGTAGTCGCCGATCCACTCATCCTTCCAAGCCTGGTCGTACTGCTGGGAATTGCAGCCTGGCCGGTAGACGGCGACAAGCTCGCGGGCGATCTGCTCCCGGTGCGGAAGGCCGCCGCCTGGCACCTCATAGGTCGCGATGTAGACCCGCCACCTGTCACCGGCCCGGCGCACCCAGCACGCTGCGCGAGGATGCTTGAACGGAAATCGCTCGGCGGACAGGTCGTCGCTGTGCCCGACATAGCTGACGGCGTAGCGGCCAGGCCGCGCTTCAGGCTCGGGGCGGTACAAGATCGCGAAGACGGCCGCGCTCGCTGGCGCCGTCCACCCGGCAAGCAGCCGAGGACCCTCGAACGGATAACCGGCCGCGGAGCCAAGCCTGATCATGGCTCGAACGCCTCGTCTTCGTCCTCGCTGATCGCCTCGCTCCTGACGATCGGACCCTCCGGCAAGCCGGCCTGGGCCGCCGCCACCACGAACTGCTTGGTTGCCGTCTCGATCGCGGCCTCGCGGCTCGGAGCCTCGACGATGAGCTGGGCGCCGTAACGGCTCGTGCCGATGCCAGTCGCGATGCCGCCATAGCCCGCAACAGCGTCGGCGAGCTCGACGACCTCCTCGCGGGACAGCACCCGGTCACAGTCGGCCTGAATGCCGACGCTCCACTTCATGACCACGCTCCGCTCTGGCCGGTTCCGGGCCGAATCTAGTTCAGCGACCTGGCTCCTGCCTAATTCAGCGCAGGCAGAACCCGTGCGAACTCCTCGAGGCTGCTCAGATCGTGGCCAGACAGGAGCAGGTCGATATGCGGCGCGGCGACCATCATGCCGAGCGTGCTCGGCCGGAATCCAGCGTCGTTGCCCTTATGCGGGTTCAGCCAGACGATCCGGTAGCTGAGCCTGGACAGCCGGTCCATAGCGGCGGAAAGGACGGCCGGGTCGCCACGGTCGAGGCCATCAGAGCAGATCACCACGATGCCGCCACGACACAGGCCGCGACGGCCCCATTCCCTGACGAATGTGTCCAGCGAGGCGCCGATCCTGGTCCCGCCCTCCCAGTCGAAGACCGCCCGCGCGGCCGACGCCAGCGCGTCATCCGGCCTGCGGTGATCGAGCTCCTTTGTGATCCTGGTGAGCCGGGTACCAAAGCAGAACACTTCGACCTTGGTCGCAGCCCGCTTCGCTGAATAGGCGAACTGCAACAGGTTGCGTGAGTAATCGGCCATCGATCCAGAGACGTCAAGAATCAAGATCAGGGGTCGCAGCCGCAGCTTGC
Organism: Streptosporangiaceae bacterium; assembly: GCA_036258115.1. Classification (GTDB taxonomy): domain Bacteria; phylum Actinomycetota; class Actinomycetes; order Streptosporangiales; family Streptosporangiaceae; genus Chersky-822. The sequence goes on along the minus strand of DATAEH010000070.1, from coordinate 7,836 downwards.
GATCGCGCCAGTACAGCTCGGCGGGCTCGCCATGCATGCGCATCGACTGCCTCGCCATCCGGCGCAGATCAATGGCCGATCCGCGGCGAGCGGGAGCGGTGCGCCTCGTGCGCCGCCTGGGAGGGGTAAGGCGGATCCGCGCCATGATCCGGCGCACCGCTGCGAGCTCATCCGGAGTGCAGGCGGCGAACGCCTTATGCCTGAGCGTTTCCGCGTCCGAAGCCATCAACCCGAGCATGGCCTCCTCACGCTCATCATCCGAGTCTGGCTCGTTCGCCGGAACGATCAGCGCGGACTGGCTGACCTGGCTTGCCGCGTCCGCGTTCAACCGCAGCACCTCGGCGACCGGGTCGTCCTGGCCGAGGAAGAAGCTGCGGAACACGCGGTCGTAGATCACGATGTCGTCGCGCCGGCTGATCAGGACGCACCGGCCGGCCCAGTACACGTCGACCAGGTCAGCCGGGTCGAGTTCAGTCATGGCTACGCAATAGCTGATGATGTCGCCAGAGCCGACGGCGATGCCGGCCGCCCTGAGTTCGCGGCCGAAGCTGGCCAGGAGGCTGACGATCCTGTCCTGATCGGCGCTGACCTGGTCAGGCACCGGCGGTAACGTCCGCGAGATTCTCGCGGACGAGCTCGAGGTCATCGCGTTCCTTCACGACCGCGCCGAGCGTGTCGCTAGCAACATCCGGGTTCAGGTCCTTCTCACCAAGGAAATGCAGGGTCCTGGCCCAGTCGATGGTCTCCGCGACCCCCGGCGGCTTCTCAAGGTCCAGCTCCCTGAGGCGATTCACCGCCGCGACCACCTTTCGGGTGAGCGCCACCCCGATGCCCGGCTCCTTCAGCAGGACAATCTCGACCTCGCGCTCCGCTGGCGGGTAACCGATCCAGTGATACAGGCAACGCCGCTTCAGCGCATCGTGCAGCTCCCTTGTCCGGTTCGAGGTGAGGATTACCAGCGGTGGGCTGTCGGCCTTGATGGTGCCTACCTCAGGGATGCTGATCTGGAAGTCGGACAGCACCTCGAGCAGGAAGGCCTCGAACTCATCGTCCGCGCGGTCGATCTCGTCGACAAGCAGCACCGCACGCTCGCCCGCCCTGACCGCTGCCAGCAGCGGCCGCTCGAGCAAGAACTTCGGTCCGAAGAGCTTGTCGACCGAATCGGGATCGGTGACCTCGTGCTCGGACAGCGCCCTGATGTGCAACATCTGCCTGGCGTAATCCCATTCGTAGAGCGCCTGGTTGACGTCGATGCCCTCGTAGCACTGCAGCCTGATCAGCGTGCGGCCGTAAATGGCGGCCAGCACCTTGGCGACCTCGGTTTTGCCGACGCCTACCTCGCCCTCGAGCAGCACTGGGCGATGCATTCTGATGCCGACATAAAGGGCAGTCGCCAGTCCGCGGTCGGCGATGTAGCCGCCCGCGCGAAGCGCGCCGGTCAGATCACTGACCGTCTCAGGGCGGTCCATAAGGTCCCGGCCGGCTAGCGGTCGGAGCCGGTGGCGGGACCGAGCACCAGGTCCCTAACGCTGCCCTGCCGCTTGCTGAGCTTGCCTTCCCGCTCGAGCGTGGCGCGCCACGCGTCGCGAATGTCACCGTCAGACCCGGCGTAGTCATCGAAACCGACATTCTGCATGTTCTTGCAGGACTTAGCTGGCCCGAAGAGCTCATCAAGCTCAGCGCTGGACTGTCCGCTCGCGGTCCACACACCGCGTAGCACCTCGATGGCCTCGTCAGACTCGCCGCGTGTGCCGCCGCGTTGGTCCTGCCGGGCCTCCTGACCCGGATCCCGGTCCATCTCCCGGCTGGTCACCCGTTCACCTCCGCAAGCTGACGCCGTACATCTGATCTCTCGACTCTAGTTCTGCCGCCGGACCATCGCGACCGCCGATTAAGGGTTCCCTTATTGGCGATATCTACCGCTCGCCTGGTGTGATCCACTTCTCCTCGCGGGGCGGCTGGGCAACGGCAAGCGCGGCCATCGCATCCTCCGGCGAGGCGGCGAGCTGAATCAGCGTCCGGTTCGACGGCTTGAGCAGGCCAACCGCGACCATGCGATCGAGCTGCGCCACCAGCGGATCCCAGAAACCCTGGACGTCAAGCAGGACCACCGGCTTGGCGTGCAGGCCGAGCTGGGACCAGGTCGTCACTTCGGCAAGCTCCTCCAGAGTCCCCAGCCCGCCCGGCATGGCGACAAACCCGTCTGCGAGGTCATACATGAGCTGCTTGCGCTCGTGCATGGTGCCCACCTCGTGCAGCTCGGTCAGCTCAGTGTGGGCGATCTCGCGGTCGAAGAGGCCAGTAGGTATCACGCCTATGACCCGGCCCCCGGCACCGAGCGCAGCGTCCGCGAGCTCGCCCATCAGGCCAGTCCGGCCACCGCCGTAGACCAAGCCGACACCGCGAGCCGCGGTCAATTTGCCCAGCGCCCTCGCGGCTTCGCGATAGCGGGGGTCAGCAGGCGTAGAAGATCCGCAGAACACGCACAGTGAGGCAATCGCGACCATAGCCAACCCAACTTATCTCGGGCGGCTGGCAGTACCGGCCGGAGGTCGTTGGCCCTGGTGACCTTTGGCCCTGCCGAGGGCACCAGCGGTCGGCGCACCGTTGAAGCAGGAGTTCAAAGCCGGGAGGGAGTACAACCATGCAAGCTGTGGTCGTCTACGAATCAATGTTCGGCAACACCCATGCGATCGCTGACGCCGTGGCGGCGGGACTGGCGGAGACCTTCGACGTTGAAGTGGTTCCCGTTACGCGCGTTGACTCTGCGCAGATTGGCGAAGCAGACCTCGTCGTGGTGGGCGGCCCCACCCACGTGCACGGCATGAGTCGCGCATCGACCCGTGCGAGCGCGGCGAAACAGGCTGAGGCAGACGGCAGCGGCCTGACCCTTGAGCCGGACGCGGTGAACGAAGGAGTGCGCGAGTGGCTCACATCGCTCAACAGCGGCAGAGGCCATGGGATGGCAGCGGCTTTCGATACCCGCCTGCGGGGGCCCGTCGCGTTTACCGGTCATGCGTCCAAGAGCATCGGCCGTGCCTTGCGGCGGACAGGATATGAGCTGATAGCCGAGCCGGAGAGCTTCCTCGTAACCGGGAAAAACAAGCTCAGCGCCGGCGAACTAGAACGCGCTCGGGTCTGGGGCGCGGCATTGACGAGCACCCTTTCGCTGGCAAGTTAGCTCGCAACCAGCGGGGATTGGCCCGCCGGACTGAAGTGGCGCGTGTGCTTGCTACCGTCATGGCCCATGTCTGGGACGATCTACACAGGGTCCGCGCCGAAGGACACGCACGATAACCGCGGTTGGCTGCTCGGCCATTTCATGCCAGCCGGTGACATCAGGCACAGCACCGACGTCGAGATCAAGTGGGGTGTCCATGCCCGCGGGGACCGGCGTGCGCAGTGGGTCACCGGGGAGATCAGAACCGCGGTGATCGTGCTGGTGAGCGGCCGGTTCCGGATCGAATTCCCTGAGCAGAGCGTCGTTCTCGCCGAGCGTGGCGACTATGTGGTCTTCAAGGGTGTCGACCACTCCTGGTTCGCAGAGGAAGAATCGGTCATCGTAGGGATTAGGTGGCCGTCAGTGCCGGGTTATGCGGTTCCGTATCAGGCGGACGAGGTCGGCGGATAATGTTACGACCAGGCTGTTGCCGATCATCATCGGGCATCAGGTACCGAGTCCAACCATCGTGGCCGTGACAGCGTCATAACTTGCGTCAGTTCCCTAACAGAACGAAGGGCCACGGCTATGAACCGATTCTTCCTGGCAGCGGGCCGGGCTTGCGCCGTGGCCGCCCTAGTCTCAGCGGCTTCGGTGGTGGCCGCATGCGCGTCGCAGCCAACCGTCGGCGGAGCAGGCACTCAAACCCCGGCTAGCCAAGGTGCCGGCACCTCAGGCAGTGCCACGCCAACGCCAGCCCCCAGCAGTCCGGCGCCCGCCACCTCGTCGGCAGCTCCGGTTGGAGCTCACCCGTGCGCGAGCCGCAATCTGGGCGTACACACCGGCAACAGCGAAGGCGCAGCGGGGAGCACCTATCTCCCGGTCGTCTTCACAAACAACTCGACTGCGACCTGCACGCTGTACGGCTACCCGGGGGTCTCGCTTGCTGGCGGAACGCCCGTGCGCCAGATAGGCGTCGCGGCGGATGAGAACCCTGCGACCCCGCGCCAGGTCGTCACGCTCAAACCAGGCGGATCCGCCAGTGCGCTGCTGCGGATCGTCGCCGCGCAGAACTTCCCGCCGGCGCGCTGCCACCTGGTGCATGCCACGTATCTGCAGGTCTATCCGCCGAACCAGACCACTCCGATCTACGCCATGTACTCAGGGGCCGCATGCTCGAAGTCGGTTCACCTGCTTACGGTCGACGTCGTAAAGCCTGGCACGGGCGGCTGACCAGTACGGACGGCTGACCGCTGGCCTATGGGTTTGCGCCAGGCAGTGGCCAGCCGTCCGTGGTTCTGGACGTGCGCCGGCGCTGGAACGGATACTGGCCGCATGCAGCGCAGCGCGGCGGCTATCGGCAGTTCACTGTTTATGGCTGCGGCGCCAGGCACGGTTGCCGGGCTCGTGCCATGGTGGCTCACCGGCTGGCACGGCAACAGCTGGTGGCCGCCCGCCAGGGTCATCGGCGGAGCGCTGGTGCTCGGCGGCGGCGTCGTGCTCGTGCAGGCCTTCGCCAGGTTCGTGGTCGAAGGGCTCGGTACGCCCGCGCCGGTCGCGCCAACGGAGCACCTTGTCGTCGGCGGGCTGTACAGGTATGTGAGAAATCCGATGTACCTCGCTGTCGTCGCGGTGATCCTGGGCCAGGCGCTGATCTTCGGCCGCCTGGTGCTGGTCGTCTACGCCGTCATCGTCGGCGCGCTGATGTGGGCGTTCGCAACCTGGTATGAAGAGCCAGCGCTCACGCGCAAGTTCGGCCAGGAGTATCAGCAGTACCGCAGCGCGGTGCCTGGATGGTGGCCGAGGCTTCGGCCCTGGACCGCGGCCGATCCGCCTGCGCCGGGATAACCCGCGATGCGGCCATGGTTCGGGAACCCTGGAGGATCAGATCGGCGACCGTCGTAGCCATGCCAGTTGTATCCGGTAGAGCCGCTACCGGGCCAGCGGGCCGGCCTGTGACAGAGGGCCGAGTTACGCTGAGGGCTCTGCCGTTGGGAGGTCCGGGTGACCGAGGCGGTTCCCCAGCTCAGGTCGAACGCCACAGCACTGCTCGACTGGCGCCGTCAGGTGGCCGCGATGTACGCGGTCATCAGGTCGCAGTCCGACGTACGCGCCGCGCACCGGTACTGGCAGGACGAGCGGAACAGGCTGCTTGGCAGCCACCCGCAATCGCCGATACCGCTAGAGCGAAGGCGAGGGTTCAGCGGCGTCCCGGTGGCGGACTATGACCCATCGTTTCGGTTCACCGTGCCCGTAGACAACCACGTGGCACCGGCCCGGATCGAGATGCAATCGGGCACCGATGGACTCGTGCCGTTCGAACGCGCGGGTGTCGCGCACCTTCCGGGCGTCGGTGACCTGGACGTGTGGTGGCTGGTCAGTTACGGCGGCGGCATCTTCGTGCCGATCAAGGACGCCGGGGCCGACGGCGCGACGTATCCGGGCGGGCGCTACCTCATCGACACCGTCAAAGGCGCCGACCTCGGCGGCAGCGACGGAACCCTGGTCATGGACCTGAATTTCGCCTACAACCCGTCATGCGCCTATGACCCTGATTGGGCCTGCCCGCTCGCTCCGCCTGGCAATACGGTGCGGGTTCCCGTCACGGCAGGCGAGCTGATGCCAGGCTAATGGCCGCTGCCGCCCCCGCCGCCTCGGCCGCGTCCCCCGCCACCGTCCCCGCCGCCCCGCTCATCGAACGATCGGGTGAACTGCGGATTGCCGCGTGCGCACCTCACCGTGACTGTTATCTCCGAGTTCGCAGACTTGAACTTCACCCAGACGGAACGCGCCGGACCCTGCCTGGCGCCGTCCACACTGTATCCGCTGGCCGGGAACCAGCTCGTGAGCGTCGCCTGGCTGCCCAGACAAGACGCGAGAACGGTGTTACCACTGAAAGAGTGGCGACCGGGGTGCGGGATCTAGCTCCGGTCGTCCTTGTGGGGTGCGGCGACGCCGACTGGCTGCCGGCAGGTGAAGTTGTGCTCGTCGATCCTGGCGTGATGGCCGGTGTGCTCGTAGCCGCCGCGAGCGAGTGTCGCACGTCCGCTTCACTGATTGGACTGCCGCCTGCGCCGAACGTGCCGCCACTGATCAGTCGCAACGCCTCCGTGGCGCCGACAACCGCAACCACGAGCGCGAGCAGCATGATGGCCGACACCAGGGCGACGCGTTTGTTCATGCCTTCTACTCTGTCTGTTCGCAGGATGTGCCGCGCTAATGAACTCCTAACAAGACTTCTAACAAGACCCTTAGGCGGACTCCCCGCGTATTCACCTCGGCTAGCGTGTCGCTATGCCAAAAGTGTTGATCGTCGAGGACGATCCGACGATCCGCACGGCCGTGACGAGGGCTCTCACCGGCAAAGGCTACGCGGTGGCAGCCGCGCACACCGCGATGAGCGGTTTGCAGCTCGCCGTCTCCGAACATCCCGACGTCGTGGTGCTTGACCTGGGGCTTCCCGATCTGGACGGCCGTGAAGTGCTACGCATGATCCGCGCGGTCAGCAAGGTGCCGATCATCGTGGCCACATCGCGCGGCACCGAGGAGGACATCGTCAGGTCGCTAGACGCCGGCGCCGATGACTACGTGGTCAAGCCCTACGGTGGCGCGCAGCTGGATGCCAGGATCCGCGCAGTCCTGCGACGTTCGGCCGGAGGAGCCGGTGATCGAGGTCGGCGGATTGCGGGTCGACCGTAAGGCGCGGCGCGCAACCCTAGACGGCGGCGAGCTCGATCTGACGCCGCGCGAATTCGACCTGCTGCACTATCTCGCCGCCAGGGAAGGGACTGTCGTCACCAAGCAAGACCTGCTGGTCGAGGTCTGGCAGCAACCGTACGGCGGTGCCGACAAGTCCGTCGATGTGCACCTGTCCTGGCTGCGCCGCAAGCTCGGCGAGTCGGCGACCGAGCCCAGGTACCTGCAGACGGTGCACAGGGTCGGCGTCCGGCTGTCAGCTCCCGACGAGCCGGAGCAAGTTGCTCCTAACGATCCGGGCGCAGCCGCCTCTGAGGAGTCGGAGCCCGCCTGATGCGCCGACGCCTATCCCTGCTGGTGTCCGCGGCCTTGGCGCTGACGCTGCTCGCCTTTGCCATTCCGCTAGCCATCTTGATACGCAGCATCGCGGCCGACCGCGCCATCGCGAGAGCGAACGACGACGTCCGCGCGCTCAGCACGCTCGTGGCGCTCAACCCGGATCCCGGCAGCTGGCGCCTGAACGTCGAGGGTATGACGGTGTTCCTACCCGGCCAACGTCCCATAGGGAGCGCCGAGCGCACGCCCGCAGTGCAACTCGCCCAGCGCGATGGTTCGAGCGTCACCGTTAGTCACCCGGACGGGACCGAGATCGTTGTCGCGGTGATATTCGCGGGTCAGGGCACACCCCCAAGCCACACCGCTGTTGTCCGTGCCTTCGTCCCCGACTCCGTGCTGACAAAAGGTGTCAGCAAGTCGTGGCTGATCCTCAGCGGCCTCGGCCTGCTCCTGCTGGCTGTCGGCATCCTCATCGCTAATCTCCTGGTGGGAACGGTGACCAAGCCGATTAGCGAACTCGCGCGGGTGTCACATCGGCTCGCGGCCGGCGGGCTCGAGGCCCGGGCCAGCCCGGCCGGGCCACCGGAGGTTCGTGAGCTTGCGTTCGGGCTCAATCACCTGGCGGGACGGATCAGGGAGCTGAT
>DATAEH010000069.1:0-12112 GCA_036258115.1 Streptosporangiaceae bacterium | reverse complement strand
GGACGTGGTCAGACGGCTGCGAGCCGCGCTGCGCCAGGCCGACCAGCTCTATATCGCCACCGATGAGGACCGCGAGGGCGAGGCCATCGCCTGGCACCTGGTCCAGGAACTCAAGCCAAAGGTCCCGGCCAGGCGGATGGTCTTCCACGAGATCACGCCGGAAGCGATCGCCGCCGCAGTGGCGAGCCCTCGCGACGTAGACGACGGCCTGGTTGAGGCATACCAGACCCGCCGCGTGCTCGACCGGCTCTATGGCTACGAGGTCTCGCCGGTGTTGTGGAAGAAGGTCATGCCGCAACTGTCCGCCGGCCGCGTGCAGTCGGTGGCCGTGCGCCTCGTCGTGCAGCGGGAGAAAGAGCGGATCGCCTTCCGGCCCGCCAGGTACTGGGACCTTGAGGCAGAGTTCGCGCCGCAGCCGACCGACCAGGACTCGACTTGGTTTACAGCGAGCCTCATGGCGCTGGATGGCCGGCGGATTGCACAAGGCCGCGACTTCTTGCCGACCGGCGAGCTTCGCACCGGGACGACCGCAGACGGCCAGCATTCGGCTCCGGTTCTGCATCTCGATGAGGCTGCTGCCGCAAGCCTTGCCGACCGGCTCCAAGGGTCCGCGTTCTCCGTTAAGACGGTTGAACGCAAGCCATATCGCCGGTCGCCCTATGCGCCGTTCCGTACCACCACCCTGCAGCAGGAGGCCTCGCGCAAGCTGGGCTTTTCCGCGAAGTACACGATGCAGGTGGCGCAGCGCCTCTACGAAAACGGCCACATCACCTATATGCGGACCGATTCGGTCACACTCTCGCAGACCGCGCTCGCCGCGGCCCGGGCGCAGGCACGCGAGCTATATGGCGGCGAGTACGTCCCTGACGCGCCGAGGACCTATTCCAGCAAGGTGAAGAGCGCGCAGGAAGCGCACGAGGCGATCAGGCCGGCCGGCGACAGCTTCCGCACGCCGACCCAGGCCGGGCTGTCCGGCGACGAACTGCGGTTGTACGAGCTGGTCTGGAAGCGAACTGTCGCTTCCCAGATGAAGGACGCCATCGGGGAGTCCGTGTCGGTCAGAATCGCGGGCCGCTCGACTGCGGGCGAAGAGGCCGAGTTCGGCGCGTCCGGCAAGATCATCACGTTCTTCGGCTTCCTCAAGGCCTACGTGGAGGACGTTGAGGAGGGCGACGGCACCGACCGTGACGACCGGGAGCGCAGGCTGCCGGCGCTCGCCGAGAACGACCCGATGGCGGCCAGGGGCCTGCACGCGGAGGACCACTCCACCAGGCCGCCGGCCAGGTACACCGAGGCATCGCTGATCAAGGAGCTGGAAGACAGGGAGATCGGCAGGCCGTCGACCTACGCGACGATCATCGGCACGATCCTCGACCGCGGTTACGTGTTCAAGAAGGGCACGGCGCTGGTTCCCTCGTTCGTCGCGTTCGCGGTCGTAAATCTGCTCGAGCGGCACTTCGCGCACCTGGTGGACTACGAGTTCACGGCGCGGATGGAGGAGGCGCTCGACGAGATCGCGCGCGGCGAGGCCGGCCGGGTGCCGTGGCTGCGCAGGTTCTACTTCGGCGCCGACGGGACCGACGGGCACAAGGAAGAGGGCCTGAAGGACCTGGTTAGCGACCTCGGCGACATCGATGCACGCGACGTCAGCTCCTTCCCGCTCGCCGGGACCGACATCGTGATCAGGGTTGGCAGGTACGGCCCTTATCTGGAGCGGGACGGGCAGCGGGTGAACGTGCCGGAAGGGACGGCACCCGACGAACTGACGCCCGAGTTCGCCAGCGAACTGTTCGAGCGGCCGAGCGGGGACAAGATCCTCGGCACCGATCCGGCCAGCGGCCGGACGATCGTCGCCAGGGCTGGCCGGTATGGTCCCTACGTGACCGAAGTTCTCGAGGAGGACGCGCCGGCATCGGTCAAGCCCAGGACCGCATCGCTGCTGAAGGCGATGGACCTGGACAGCGTCACCCTGGACGACGCCCTCCGGCTGCTTACGCTGCCGCGGACGATCGGCGAGATCGACGGCCAGGCCGTCGTGGTGAAGAACGGCCGGTACGGCCCGTACGTTCAGAAGGGCGCGGACTCCAAGGACTCCCGGTCGCTGGAGTCCGAAGACCAGCTGTTCACGCTGACGCTCGACCAGGCGAGGGAGCTGCTCGCGCAGCCTAAGCAGCGCGGCAGGGCAGCCCGGGCGGCGGCTGCGCCGCCGCTTCGCGAGCTCGGTGACGACACCGCCAGCGGCAAGCCGATCGTGCTGCGTGAAGGCAGGTTCGGGCCGTACGTGACCGACGGCGAGACCAACGCGTCCTTGCGCAAGGGCGACGTGCCGGAGTCGATCACCTTGCAACGGGCGATCGAATTGCTGGCTGAGCGCCGGGCCTCCGGCCCGGCGCCGAAACGGCGCACCGGGTCAGGATCGGCGAAGAAGACCAAGTCGGCATCCGGTACTGCCAGGAAACCGTCCGGTAGCGCCAGGAAGAAGCCGTCGCCGCCGTCGGGTGACTAGCCCGCCGTGCGTGCCCGGCTAGCGCAAGGCGCGGTCGCGCACGACCGGCTCGCCGCCTGACGCCTCCACGTACTCGTCGATGATGCCTGGCACGTCGTCGCCCATCCGCACGATCTGGCCCTGCTCCAGCCAGATCACCCTGTTGCACGTCTCCTCCACGTGGAGGAGATTGTGCGCCACCAGGAACACGGTTCCGGCATCCCGGCGAAGCTCCTCGATCCGCTGCTGGCTGCGGACCCGGAACTGGGCGTCGCCGGTAGCTAGCGCCTCGTCGATCAGCAGGATGTTCTGATGCTTCGCGGACGCGATCGCGAACCGCAGCCTAATCCTGCTGGGCAGATACCGCAGAGCGGTGCTCAGGCACTGGGTGTACGCCGCAGTCATCGGCGCGGTGCTAGTGGGACCGCTGGCGGTGCTCAGCGCGACTCAGCACGCGGACGTCAGCTGGATCCCCAAGCCGACGCTGGCCGGGGTCACCGTTCTGTTCCACGATTACTTCGGCGCACACAGGTCGTTCCTGCCTTGCTAGTTTTCTGCGCGATCATCGCGCTGCTGCCGGCCCGGGGACGGCAAGCGAGTCCCGCCGAATCCACGAGGGCCGAGCGGGGCGCGGCGACGATGACGACCGCGCCATGGTGGCGTCAGCATGGGGTGTCGCTGGCGTCCGTTGGCCTGCCGCTGCTCGTGGTACCCGCATTTGTCCTGATCGTCGAGTCGATCGTCGGCAAGACGCTCTACGTTGATCGTTACGTTCTCTACGGTGAGTGCGGCGCCGCGTTGCTTGCCGGCGCTGGCCTGTACCGGATCGGAGGATGGCTGCTATCGGTGACCGGGCGGTCCGGGTGGCGGTGGCTCGCCTGGGCACCTGGCGTTCTTGCCGGCGTAGCCGTGCTGCTCGCGCAGATCGGACCGCAGCAGAACATCCGGGTGCCCGGAAGCCGCCACTATAACTTCACCCTTCCGGCCGCCTTCATCGGCGCGCATGCCCGGCCGAACGACGGAGTTCTCTTCTTCGACACGTTCTTCCGCCACAAACTCCTCTATCCCAGCGATTTCAAAAACACCGACGACTTCGGGCAGGCGCTCTCCCCGGTGCAGGATGGGACATTCCGGGGCACCGATAAGCCGTTCGCGACGGTGCGCCCGCTGAACCTCGAACGCCGCAGGATCTGGGTCGTCGGCCTCCCGCCGTCGCCAAGCCTGCAGACCTCGCTGCTCAGGCAGCAGAGCCAGGTCCTGCTGCGATTTTTCACCTTGGTGGGGCAACGCGCTTCCGCGGCATCGACGTGACACTCTGGCGTCGCCGTGGTCGATAGTAACGTGAAGCCAACGCGCAACATAGATAGCCTGACGGGATGAGCCTAAGGTCCCCTTTGGGGCGGCGCGGTGCGAGCGTGCTGTCGATCCGGTCGTTCCGGCGACTGTGGATCGCCACGTCGCTGTCCAGCTTGGGGGACTGGCTTAGCCTGCTTGCATTGTCCGCACTCGCGTATGGGCTGACCGGGAAGAACGTGCAGCCAACCGCGGGTGCGATCGCCGTAAGCGGCGTCTGGATTACCTCGCTGCTGCCGTACCTGCTCTTCGGCCCGCTGGCCGGGGCTGTCGCCGATCGCTTTGATCGGCGGATCAACATGGTTGTCGGCGACGTGTTCAGGGCCGTGTTGTACCTGACGATCCCGGTCGATCTCGTTGTCGGTTTTGCTAATAAGCTGACCTGGCTATATGTCGTGCAATTCCTGGCTTCCTGTGCATCTTTGTTCTGGACGCCGGCGAAGGACGCGTCAATACCGAACCTCGTCCCGAGGGAGAAGCTGGACCAGGCGAATCAGTACAGCCTGCTCACGACATACGGAACCGCGCCCCTGGCATCGCTGGTATTCATCGCCTTCGCGTCGATCAGCAAGGGTTTCGCCAGCGGGCCACTGAGTTTCTTCGGGGATCCGGCACGCGGTCAGATCTCCCTGGCGCTGTACTTCAACGTGGCCACGTTCGTGATCTCGGCGTTCGTCTGCTACTCGCTGCATGATCTGCCGCAAAGGCGGAGTGGCGATCGGATCTCGGTCCCCTCGGTAGCCAAGTCGATCTGGCAGGGCTGGAAGTTCGTCGGCGAGAACCGGGTCGTACGCGGCCTCACGATCGGTATGGTCGGCGCCTTCGCAGGCGCCGGAGTGATAGTGGGCCTTGGCTACGCCTATGTCAAGAACACCTTGGGCGGTGGATCAGCCGGCTGGGGCACGGTCTTCGCGGCCATGTTCGTCGGGCTCGCGCTCGGCATGTCGGTGGGCGTCCGGTTCCTCCACGGATTCAGCAAGCGGCGGCTGTTCGGCCTGGCCATCGCGGTGGCTAGCATCCCGCTCGCGCTACTCGGGCTGATCCCCAACCTGCCTGTGGTGGTCTTCCTCGTAGTCGTGCTCGGCATCCTGGCCGGGATGGCTTACGTGACCGCCTACACCGTCGTCGGCCAGGAAGTCGACGACGACACTCGCGGGCGCACGTTCGCATTCCTGCAGTCGGCGCTAAGGGTCGTGATGTTCGGCGTCATCGCGCTGTCCGGCCTGGCGGCGGGCGCGATCACGTCGGTGGTCGGCTCGCTGCGGCACGGCCAGAACAGCGTGCAGTTCGGAACAATCAAATATGGCGCGGTCGGCAACAACGTCGTGCTGCTGCTGGCCGCGGTCGTGGCCGCCGTGCTCGGCTACCGCTCGTACCGGCAGATGGATGACCGCCCGGGTGCGCCCTTGCTGCCCGACCTGTCCGCAGCGATCCGCGGTAAGCCGTTGCCGCCCAGGCCAAAGGCCGCGTCGGCCAACGGGCGCTCCGCAGGCCCGTGGAGCGAGGTGCCGGATACGGACGACGACTCCGGGCCCGCGCAGCAACGCGGCTTGCTAGTGGCGTTCGAGGGCGGCGAAGGCGCGGGCAAGTCGACCCAGGCCAGGTTGCTGGCGATCTGGCTGCGCGAGAACGGCTACGACGTGCTAGCGACGCACGAGCCGGGCGCCACCAAGATCGGCATGCGGCTGCGCGCCTTGCTGCTCGACACTGCCCACACCGGCCTGTCGCCGTGGGCGGAGGTCATGATGTACGCCGCTGACCGCGCCGAGCACGTTGCGGCCGTGATTAGGCCGGCGCTCGCCAGGGGGACGATTGTCGTCACCGACCGGTTTGTTGACTCCACGCTGGCCTACCAGGGCGGCGGCCGTCAGTTGCCGCTGGACTCGATCCGCCGCGTCAATGAGCTCGCAACCGGTGGTCTGGTGCCAGACATCACCTTCCTGCTTGACCTGCCGCCCGTCGAGGGCCTTGGCCGGCGGGCAAGCTCGGCCGATCGGCTCGAGGCCGAGCCCGAGCTGTTCCACGAGCGGGTCCGTGCGACGTTCCGCCGGCTTGCCAGCGAAGATCCGGCACGGTACGTGTTGCTCGACGCCAGCCTGGGCCCGGGCCAGCTCAGCAAGGAGATCCAGGCAGCGCTCAGGGATAGGCTCCCGGACCCGGTGCCCGAGCGGGCCGAGGAGATCACTGGCTCGATGCCGGTGATTCGCGAATGACCGCTGGTACGGTGTTCGACAAGCTCACCGGCCAGGATGCGGTCGTCGAGCAGCTTAAGGCGGCCGCCGCCGAACCCGAGCGGATGACGCACGCGTGGTTGTTCACCGGGCCTCCCGGGTCTGGCCGCTCGGTAGCAGCGCGCGCGTTTGCCGCGGCGCTGCTGTGCCCGAACCAGGGCTGCGGTGAGTGCCCTTCGTGCCATCAGGTTGCTGCGGGAACGCATGCTGACCTGCTGCTCATCCGCCCTGACGGGCTGTCGTACGGGGTTCGGCAGACCAGGGAGCTCGTGCTCAAGGCCGCCGCGTCGCCGGTCTACGGCGGATGGCGAGTGGTGCTGTTCGAGGATGCCGACCGGGCGACCGAGCAGGCGGCCAACGCCCTGCTCAAGGCGATCGAGGAGCCACCGCCGCGGACGATCTGGCTGCTCTGCGCGCCGTCGGCGGCTGACCTGACGCCGACGATCTTGTCTAGGTGCCGCCTGGTCACGTTGCGCACCCCGCCGACCGCAGCCGTCGCTGAGATCCTCGAACGGGAGGGCGTCGGCAGCGACCAGGCACTCGCTGCAGCGCTTGCCTCGCTCGGCCATATCGGCCGGGCTCGCCGGCTGGCCACAGATGCACAGACCGCGCGCCGCCGCGCCGACGTGCTCAAGGTGCCAGTGCGGGTGACCGGACTGGCCGAGGCGTTTGCCGCGGCAGCGGCGTTGGTCAAGGCGGCCGAGGACGAGGCCAATGCGACGACCGAGGAGATGGACGTGCCGGAGCGCGAGGCGCTCAAGCGCGCGTTCGGCGAAGGCTCCACCGGCAAAGGCGTCGCTACGGCCGTCCGCGGAGCAGCCGGGGCACTGAAGGAACTTGAGGAGCGGCAGAAGTCCCGCGCGACGAGGATCAAGCGAGACGCGCTTGACCTCGCGCTGCTGGATCTGGCCGCCTTCTACCGCGATGTGCTCGCGGTACAGCTGGGCGCGCAAGTGGAGCTGGCCAACGCCTCGCGCGAGGCGGACCTACGTGACCTCGCCGAGTCCTCAGATCCCGCCACGACAGTCCGGCGTATCGAGGCGATCATGAGCTGCCGGGAACGGCTTGCCGCCAGCGTCGCGCCCCTGCTCGCGGTAGAGGAACTGACCCTAGCCCTAGCCGAACGCCCGTCGGTGCTCCACTGACGGCCGTTCGGCCGCCTGGCGCCGACGGGGCGGCGGGCTCGGGTTCGGTGATCGGCATGTAGGAATGGCCCATCCATTGCACCTCCAGGTGCCAACCCGTCCTTGCGGGCGCGATGACATGCCAGCTTCTGTTAACGGACGGAGAACTGGCGGTTGCACCCTAACGCTTTTCCGTGATCTGGCCGTAACCTTGAATGGTGCCCATGATGATGGCAGTGAGCTTCGAGCGGCGAGGGCGGCTCCATTATCTGGACCCCGGGCCGCACCACCCCGCGGTTGGCGACAAGGTACTGGTGCCTACCGATACCGGTCCTGAAGTGGCCGAATGCATCTGGGCACCGACGTGGATCGATGATGACATCGGCGGTATGCCGGTTTGCGAGGGCCTCGCAACCGAGGCTGATCTGGAGCGGGCCGAGTGCAACAAGGCCAGGCGGGCCGAGGCGAAGGTCGTTGCGCGACGGCTGGTCCGCCAGCATGAGCTTCCGATGAAGGTCATCGCGGTTGACTACATGGCCGCCTCCGGCCAGCTGATCATCTACTTCAGCGCTCCGCATCGGGTCGACTTCCGGGCGCTCGTTCGCGACCTGACCGCTCGGCTGCGAGCCAAGGTTGAGCTGCGGCAGGTCGGCCCGCGGGATGAGGCCAGGCTGCAGGGCGGCATCGGACCATGCGGCCGGGATCTGTGCTGCTCCACCTTCTTGAAGAACTTCGAGCCGGTCACGATCAGGATGGCGAAGGATCAGGATCTTCCGGTCAACCCGATGCGTATCGCGGGGGCATGCGGACGGCTCATGTGCTGCCTGAAGTACGAGCACCCGCTGTATATGGACTTCAAAGATAAAGCGCCGCGACTGGGCGCGAAGGTGGACTCGCCGGAAGGCGCTGGCGTGGTCGTCGGGTACAGCGTTCCGGCAGATGAGGTGATCGTGAAGGTCGCCGAGTCAGGTTCCCGCTGCGCTTGTCCGCGCGCCAGCGTCTGCGGGTCGCGGCAGGCCTATGAGGCGACGCATGGCCGCAAGCGAGGGCTGCCCGCCGACCGGTAGACTCTCTGAGCCGCCCGCCTTCAGGCGGCGCGCCGCCTTAGCTCAGTCGGCAGAGCGGTTCACTCGTAATGAACAGGTCGTCGGTTCGATTCCGACAGGCGGCTCTCTGTGACCTGCGCAAATGCTAGCAGTGCGTTAATGATCATGGCTCCTCGTAGCAGTTTTCGTAGCAGTTTCCCCTAACAAGGCACGCCCGAGCTTGGCGGCCGCATCCCGCGCCAGCAGCGATGAGACGTGCGTGTAGCCGCGGGTGACCCTGATGTCAGAGTGGCCGAGCATTTCCTGAACCACCGCCAGGGCGACTCCCTGGTCAAGGGCGATGGTGGCGGCCGAGTGCCGCATCGTGTGCGTGCCCGCGTGCGGGATGCCTGCTTCGGCCAGGATGTCTGACCACTCCTGCCAGTCGGCGCGGGGGTCGACAGGACGCCCGTTCTCCTGGGCGAAGACAACGCCGTGGTCTTGCCAGAGGTTCGCCGCCAGGTCGCGTTCCAGTTCCTGGACTTCCCGGTGAGCGGTGAGGATGGCCACGAGCTCAGGCGGCAGGGGAACTGTCTTGCGGCGGCGTTCCTTGATCTCCCGGAAGACCAGGCCGCCTCCGTGCCGCACGGCGCAGGTCGCGGCATGTGCCGAACAGCCGGGCTGACACAGCTGGCGCGCACCAGCCGGGATACACACATGCGGCCTGCCCGACTTATGGGCCGCTTTTGGGCATCGACGCGGGCAGGGTCTTCGGTGCTTCCCCTCCGTGCACGCTGCAACGTCAGCGCATCCGTGCCGCCAGGGGAGGCGCTGCAGCTGGAACCAGACGCGCAGTTCGCCGGAATCCAGGTCAACGTAAGGCCAGCGCAGGCCGAGCGCCTCGCCTTGCCGGAGCCCGCACGCGAGCCCGACAGACCAGCGTGCAGCATTGCGGCGGCCTGCCACCGCATTCAGGACCGCGCGGGCTTGCAGCTGGCTGAGTGCGGCCTTGTCAGGCTGGCCGAGCCGCGGAGGCTCCACGAGCTTGCCAGGGATTGCGGGTGACATTGCCCCGCCTGACCTCGATCTCGTAGCCGCTCGAGAGGATGGCGCGCACTTTGCGGACCGATGATGGGGCGAGGCCGCTAGCGAGCATGTTCCCGCAGCCGTCCTCGAGCTGCTCGGGCACCAGACGGTCGATTCGCCGGCCGACTGATCGGGCGCGGCCAGCGCTGGCGTGGCTAGCTGCGGGTCTCGGCGGTGATGAGCAGTCGCGGCCGCACGGGCAGCGGCCCGTTGCTCGGTGATCTCGGGGACGCGGAGGCGGCAGAACGGGTCGGTGCCGGTTGTGAGGGTGACGACGGCAGTGCCGATCCCGTTCGGGGTTTCGCGAAGCAGGGTGGGGCTGTAGGTGGGATATTCGCGGATGGCGTCGCCGAGGGCTGCGACGCTGCTTTCGGTGGTCTTGAGGGCGAAGGAGACGGCGAGGCCGGAGTTGTCGCGCAGGCTGGTAGGGATGGAGTCGCCGGTGGTTTTCTGGGTGGCCAGGATGGTCAGGCAAAGCACGGAGCGGCCTTTGCGGATCAGCTCGCCGGTCAGGGCGATGCAGCGGGGGGTCATGGCTTCGAGGGCGCGGTCGCCCTTGTGCTGGGCGAGGTCGAGGTAGGTCTGGCATTCGTCGATGACGGTGACCAGGAGCGGCAGGTCCTCGGTAGGCCCGCGCGCGTTCCAGGCGTGGCGCTGGCCACAGAGGCTGACGATGTTGCGCAGGCGGCGCCGCATTTCAGCGTGCTGGTCTTCGAGGGCGTCGGCGAGCTGGTCGCTGCAGTGCCGCCGGGCCCGCTCGTGCCAGGGTTCCTGATCGCCGCCGTCTTTGCCGTCGAGCAGCGCGAACTGCGCGGCGGGGGTGGGGTGAGCTGGCAGAGCCAGCTGGCGATGAGGGAAGTCTTGCCGCAGCCGGGCAGTCCGGACACGCAGATGCCGGTGATCCCCGCGCAGCGGCAGGTAGCGGTCGTTACCGATGTCGTCGCGGCCGACGTAGAGCACGTCGGAGCCCGTGGTCGGTAGGTGCCGGCGGGACACCGATCGGGACCGAATGGCTCTGCTAGTGGATTGGCGCAGGGCCCGGACGACCAGGCGGCCGGGTGCGGCCTGGGTGACGCCGACGCGGACGGACCGCCAGTAGTCAGCTATGTGAGCGGCTTGTTTCTCGACTTCCTCGCACCCGGTCCGCGGCAAGGTCTTGACGGTGCATTGCCAGCGGTAGTCGGTGAGCCGCCATTGCCGAGCACGCAGGTAGTGGACCTTCCCGAGCCGTCTGGTCGTCTCGATGCCGAACAGCAATGCCAGCAGTCGAGGGTAAGCGAGAGCAGGACCAGGATCAGGGCGCGGGACTCGACTCTCTGGTCAGCAATCGTGCTGTTTCCGCGTCCATTTCTCATCCGCACGACGGAGCATATGAATCTGGCCACACCGGATCCAATGGCTCTGACGGACTCCCCCCCAACGCTCGGCGCAGTAAAGCAGAAGCAGCCGATTCAGCCCTGCAGTTCGAGGACCGCGGCGCCGGGTGCCCGCATCGGCGACATCCGGCGCGGGCCGAAGACCACAACATCGCGGCCAACGAGCCGCGCAGATCTCGCAGGCGTCGGGGAGCAGCAGCAGGCCGCGGACGGCAGAAACTGAGCCCCACAGCGACCGCGGCAAGCACCATCCACCAGAAGCTAGCCAGGCGACTTGCGGCATGAGCGGACGGTGGGCATAGGGCTGCTACTTTGGTAGCAACCATGGTATTCTGAGGGTATGAAAGTAAGTATCAGCTTGCCAGAGGACGACGTAGAGTTCCTGGACGCATACGCCCAATCTCAGGGCATCGAGTCACGTTCAGCTGTCGTGCACAAGGCAGTCCGGCTGCTGCGTGTGAGCGACCTCGGCGAAGCATACGAGCAGGCGTTCACGTCCTGGGACGACGAAGGCGAGGCCGCCGCCTGGGATGCGGTAACTGCCGACGGCCTGGAGAAGTAGATGCGCCGCGGCGACATCGTGGTCGTCAGCCTGGATCCGGCGCGCGGATCCGAAGCCAGCAAAACCCGGCCTGCCATCGTTGTCAGCAACGACGCGGCCAACGCCACCGCGAGTCGGCTCGCGCGAGGCGTGATAACGGTGGTTCCGATCACCTCGAACGTCGCCCGCGTCTACCCGTTTCAGGTGCTCTTGCGCGCAGATCAGACCGGGCTCAGGCAAGACTCCAAAGCGCAGGCTGAGCAGGTTCGGTCAGTCGCGGTCGAGCGCATAGGGAAGCAGATAGGCAGGCTGCCCGCTGCCGCCATGACCGAACTCGATGAAGCACTTCGCATCCACCTCGCCTTGTAGCCAATGGCCCACCACGACTTCTGGCCATCCTGCCGCGCACGGCGCCAGAAAGCGGATGTTCGGAGCGGACCTTGAGGTCTTGCTAACGCTGGCGGTCAATCATCCGCCGCAAGGAGTTCTGGCGCCTGATGGCGAAGCATTTCGATCAACTCCATCCGAGCTGTTGCCGTCATTCCGTCAAGCCAAGCCCTGTCGAAATAGCAAATTCGAACTGCGACTTCCGCCAAGGATTCCCCGCATGAGGCAGCGAGAATGACGTCTACTTCAGGGTCTCGTGCGACCGCCAGTAGCGCCTCGATGGCCTGCGGGTTGCCTGACTGCCCTAGGTCCAGGGTGTCGGCGCGAGCGCGAAGGCTAGCGCGGCGCGCTGCTCGATTTCCGCGAGTTCGTCGTCTTCCATGGCATGGCTCACAACCACATCCTCGCGTGCCGACCGCTCCGACGTCAGTCCCGGCGCGGCAGACCCGGTTGTCCGTTGCGCTAGTGCTTCGGGCTGATTCAGGGATAGGGTCCCCGTCCATG
>DATAEH010000068.1:0-100169 GCA_036258115.1 Streptosporangiaceae bacterium | reverse complement strand
CGCGTTCGAGGACCGCGTGATGACGGTGCAGACCTACCGGGAGCTGTCGGACGCCGGGAAAGACGAGCTCAAGCTCATAGCTGCTGGCAGCGCGATCGACGAACTGCGGATGGTCAAGGACGAGGACGAGATTGCGCTGCTGGACCGCGCCTGCTCGATCACGGGCCAGGCGTTTTCTGCCGTGTTGGACCGGCTCTGCCCAGGCGTGACCGAGCGCGAGTTCGCCGTCGCCCTTGAGCGGACAATGATTGACCTCGGCGCCGACGGAATCGCGTTTGACAGCATTGTCGCGAGCGGGCCAAACGGGGCCATACCGCACCATGTTCCGAACGACCGGCGATTCGAAGCCGGAGACCTGGTGACGGTGGACTGCGGCGCGGAATGCGGTGGCTATCACGCCGATATGACCAGGACGGTGATGATCGGCCAGCCCGCCGCCTGGCAGCGCGAGATCTACCAGTTTGTCGCCGAGGCACAGGCCGCGGGTGTCGCTGCCGCCCTGCCTGGAGCGGAGGTGATGGATGTCGATGCGGTCGCGCGGGACCTGATCGCGGCGGCCGGACACGGGGAGCATTTCGGGCACGGACTCGGTCACGGAGTCGGGCTTGAGATCCACGAGGCGCCGATCATTGGGTACGGCCGGACCGGTAGACTAGAGGATCGGGTTCCAATCACCATCGAACCAGGCATTTACCTGCCCGGCAGGGGCGGTGTCCGCATTGAGGACACCCTCGTCGTTCGCGCAGGAGCCGGGGCGGCGGGATGGGCACAGCCGCTCACCACGATCACCACGGAACTGCTCGTCCTCTAGACGGCCATCGGCACGGTCGGCCGCGAGGACGCGGCGGTCCCACCCGCATGCAGGAGAAGCAACTACGTGGCCACCACGAACGACCTCAAGAACGGCATGACCCTCAGCATCGACGGCCAGCTCTGGAACGTCGTGGAGTTTCAGCACGTCAAGCCGGGTAAAGGCGGAGCCTTCGTGCGGACGAAGCTGAAGAACGTCATGAGCGGCAAGGTTGTCGACCGTACCTTCAACGCTGGGGTCAAGGTTGACGTCGCAAATGTCGACAGGCGCGAGATGCAGTACCTGTACCGCGAGGGCGACGAGTTCGTGTTCATGGATACCCAGGACTACGACCAGCCCCGGATCCCCGCCGAGGTCATCGGCGACGGCGCGAGCTACCTGCTCGAAGAGCAGACCGTGACGGTGGCGTTCAACGACGGTACCCCGCTATATGTCGAGCTCCCTGCCGCAGTCGAGCTGATGGTCAGCCAGACCGACCCCGGCCTGCAGGGCGACCGCTCGACGGGCGGAACCAAGCCTGCGACGCTGGAAACGGGCGCGCAGATCCAGGTGCCGCTGTTCATCACGACAGGGGAGAAGGTCAGGGTCGACACACGCACCGGCGACTATCTCGGCCGGGCGTGAAGACCAGGGACGGCGGGGCGCCGCACGTAA
Source organism: Streptosporangiaceae bacterium (assembly GCA_036258115.1). Classification (GTDB taxonomy): domain Bacteria; phylum Actinomycetota; class Actinomycetes; order Streptosporangiales; family Streptosporangiaceae; genus Chersky-822. The sequence continues at coordinate 98,704 of DATAEH010000068.1, read as the reverse complement.
CCTGCACCAGGCCGGGTCGCGGAGGCGCAGGCGGGAGCGTCGGTGGCGGCGCGCAGTAAGGCACGCAAGCGAGCGCTCGACATCCTGTTTGAAGCCGACGTGCGGCGTGAGCCGGCGCTGAACGTGCTCGAGGCCAGGCTCATCCGGCCCGAGCCGCCGGTCAGCTCCTATGCGGTCGAGCTCGTCCAGGGCGTGCAGGCCCATCGCGAGGAGCTTGACCGCCTGCTTGCCGACAACTCGCATGGCTGGACGCTTGACCGGATGCCAGCGGTGGACAGGAACATCCTGCGGATAGGTGGCTATGAGCTGCTATGGGGGGAGCAGGTGCCTGCGGCGGTAGCGATCAGCGAAGCCGTTCAGCTTGCCGGGGACCTGTCGACGGACGCTTCAGCTGCATTCGTCAACGGGCTGCTGGCGCGGCTGCTCGAGATCAAGCCGACGCTGTCGGTTCAGGCAGGAGATCAGCCGCCGAACGATCCCGACGCCGCCTAGGCGCCGTTGTCGGCGCCCGGCGCTACAGTCATGGGCAAGGAGGCGAGCTAGGGCTGGAAGGCCCAGCCACAGCCGCGCGAAATGGTGGACCAGGCAGGCGCCGCGGACGATACCGGCTGTCACGTCCTGCACATCGACATGGACGCCTTTTACGCCAGCGTCGAGATCAGGGACCGCCCGCAGATCGCCGCACAGCCGGTCATCGTGGCTCATACCGGCGGCCGGGGCGTCGTCCTGTCGGCGAATTACATAGCACGCGGCTTCGGTGTCCGGTCCGCGATGCCGGTCAGCAGGGCCCAGCGGTTGTGTCCGCATGCCGTATTCGTCCCACCGCGGCATGGGCTGTACGGCGCGGTGTCGCGCGAGGTGATGGCGATCTTCAAGGCCGTCACGCCGGAAGTCGAGCCACTGTCGCTGGACGAGGCGTTCCTCAATGTTGCCGGCGCCGTGCGCCGGGTCGGCCCGCCCGCCGCGATCGGCCGGACGATCCGCGGCCAGGTCCGCGAAGAACTGGGGATTACCTGTTCGGTCGGGGTCGCCACCACCAAATTCGTCGCCAAGCTGGCATCGGTGCACTGCAAGCCCGACGGCCTGCTCGTCATCCCGGCGGACGGCGTACTCGATTTCCTGCATCCGCTGCCCGTGTCCGCGCTGTGGGGGGTTGGCCAGCGCACCGGTACCGTGCTCGCGAGGCTTGGCCTGCGGACAGTCGCTGACCTCGCGCATGCACCGGTTTCCACTCTTGAGCGGGAATTGGGCCGAGCGACGGCGGCGCATTTGTCCGCGCTTGCGTGGGGGCGCGATGAGCGCAAGGTCGAGACCGGAGCTCATGACAAGAGCATCGGCGCTGAGGAGACGTTCGGCACCGACATCGCCGACCCCGAGCAGATCCGCCGCGAATTGCTCAGGCTGGCCGATCGCACGGCCCGCGGCCTCCGCTCGTCCGGCTACGTTGCCAGGACGATCTCGGTCAAGCTCAGGCGGGCTGACTTCAAGACGTTCACGCGTTCCCGCACGCTGCCAGAAGCGACCGACGTCGCCCACAAGATCTACGCCACGGCGTGCGAGCTTTACGCCGCGTCCGGCCTCGCAGATGGCGTCTTGCTGCGGCTCGTCGGGGTCCGCGCCAGCGGCCTGTCCCCGGCTGCTCTGGCCGGGACCCAGCTCGCGTTGGGGGAGCGTGCCGACGCCTGGCGCGACGCGGAGTCCGCGATGGACAAGATCACCAGCCGGTTCGGATCCAGCGCCGTACGCCCGGGATCGCTGGTGAACCCCGGCGACGGCGAACGCCGGATACGTGAGTGAATCACAGCGGCCTCAGGGACTTTGCCAAGTGCCTGGTCGCCGATGTCGTGCCCCTGGTATGGCGTCCCCTTCCACAGAACGCGCTGGCCCTCGTATTCTGGGGGATAGCCAGCGGCCGACAGGTTCGGCCGGCGCGAGCAACTGGGAGGCAACGTGCCGCTTTCCGAGCACGAGCAGCGCCAGCTCGAGCAGATCGAGCAGGCGCTCTATGCCGAGCATCCGCGGTTTGCCAAGGCGGTGCGCGCGGCTGACCCGCGCGTGCACTATAAGCGCCGGGTCGTTTACGCGGCCGTGGGATTCGCGATCGGCGTGGCACTGCTGCCAGTCGGCGTCTCGACAAACATCGCGATCAGCATTGTCGGCTTCGTGATCATGCTTGCTTCGTGCTACTGGGCAGCCATCAGTTACCGGCGGATGAACGGCTTGGCGACCGGCAAGGTCCAGGCCAAGGAACGCAGGCCGGGCCGCAAGGACAAGACGGGCGGCAAGCGCCAGGGCGGCCTTGGCGACCGGCTCGACGAGCGCTGGCGCAGGCGCCAGGAGGGCAGGGACGGCTAGCTCTCGCCTGAGGCCGGTGCCCAGCCGGTGAGCAGACCGGTGGCCTGGCGGAACCAGGCCCGCACCGGCTGAAGCGTCGAAGCAGGCAGCAATCTAGCCCGCCACCGGGTTCCGCGGTTTGAGGAGCGTGCGAGAGCGCGGCGCACCGAGGTGACATCGGAACGGATAGCGTCCGCGGCAGCGGGCGATGGAGCATAACGCGCACGCTCGACAACAGTGGCAATCCGGCCGAGAGCCTGCCTAGCTTGATCATCCAGGTCGGAGTTCGCGCTGATCCTCCTCGCCAGCGTCCGCGGTGACTCACTCGGTCGGCAATGCATGCCATAGTCGTCCAAATCGGCGCACAGCTCGCGCCACGCAGCCCCGGCCAGACCGGCGTCGCCGGAAGCTGACCGCCATTGGCGGCGCCTGGTGATCACGCGCGTGGTGCCGGGAGCGGCAACGATCACGACCAGTACCGCCAGCATGATCAACCCGATCGGCGGGCCACCATGCCCAGCGCCTCCGCCGTCACCAGCGACGCCCGATCCAGGCCCTTGGTGAACATGGGCTCCGATGTTGTTCGTGGCTGCGCCGGGCGAGGGCGAGCTGGACGATACGACGCCATTGCCGCCGTTGCCGTTGTTCTGGCCGCCTGAAGAGTTCTCTCCGGTCACGTAGGCCGGCTCCACCGCGGTCTGCTGGCCGCCCGCACCGCCAGGTGTCGGCTCGAACCGCAGCCATCCCGCCCCGGTGAAGTACAGCTCGGGCCAGGCGTGCGCGTCGGCCGTGGTGACGACCCAGGTCCCGTCGGCGTGCCGATGGCCGGCGGTGAACCCGATCGCGACCCTGGACGGGATCCCGATCAGGCGGGCCAGCACCGCCATGGCGAACGCGAACTGCTGGCAGAACCCCTGCCGGTCCGACGTCAGGAAGGTCAGCAGGCCCCGGGCCGTATTCGGCAGGTTGGTGGACTGGATCGAATAGCTGAACCTGCTCGACAGGAACCACTGCTCAAGGGCGACGGCCTTCTCGAACGGCGTGGTCTTCCCCTTGGTGATCTGCCGTGCGATGTCAGTCAGCTTGCCAGTGATGTTGGATTTGAAGCCCAGGTAATCGTGACTGATCGCGGCGGGGATGTGCGGCGTCGCCGCCAGCGTGCTGGTCGTCGGCTCGATCTCTGCGCTGGTGACGGTGTACTGCAGCCCGTCGCTTGGCGCGCTGTCAGAGTAGATCATCAGCGTTCCCGGCTCCTGGCGCCAATTGCCGGGAACGGTCGCGCGCATCGGGACATAGGGCACGGGCAGGAAGTCGACTGGCCCGGTGAATCCTCCGTTGCCCGGGATGTTGACCCTCGTCTCGACCGTGTTCTCGGGGGTGCCTGGAGCCACCCCCGGTGCTGGTGCTAGCGGTCCACGCCCGATCGGCTTGCCGTGCGTCGGCGTGATGAGTCCCCAGTTGCCAGCTTTGCTGTTGTAACTCAGTACGTATACCTGCAGGTAATTGGCTGGGTCCGCGATGGTGTTGTGGTAGGTCAGCACCGTCCGCGGCTTCGACTTGGTCAGCAGGCCATGCAGCTGAACCACCGGGTTGGGCAGCCCGACCCCTGTGCCGCCGGCTCCGCCACTGCCGTGACCGCCGAACAGCTTGTGCACATTAAGGCCGGGCACCAGGAGCGGCGCGATCAGCGCGGCGCACACCGCTGCCAGGCCGATCCGCCGCCCGGTCGCTGCCAGCGCCCCCATGTCAGCGCCGGCGAGCCGCTCATCATGGCCGGCGTAGTGCCACACCGTCACGACCCGGCCCCAGCCGCGCAGCCTGCTGCGGCCATCGGAGGAGAGCAACGCCAAATAGCCAGCCGCCGCCAGCAAGAACGCGACCGCGCTGGCCAGACCACGCATGTTCGCGGTTGTCGCGATCGGCGCCATGAACAGCACCAGCAGCGGCAGCCCGGCGATTGCCGGGCGGTGCAACCTGACGGCCAGGAAGTCCACTGCGACAGCGACCAGGCCGATGCTTCCCGCCGCCAGGAGGATGACCCCCTCGTGGCCGGGCACCGGCGGAGCGAACCGCCCGGCCGATGAGCCATCGCTGACAAGCTTGGCCAGGTGGTGCAACGAGTGCGGGGTCGGGATCACGTACAGGAACGACAGCGCCGCCGCATGCAGCACGTTCAGGTAGATGAGCAGAGCTGCCAGGTAAGTCACCAGGCCGGCCACGACGCGGAGCGGGCGCAAACCGGACGCGCTCGCGGCGCAAAGCAGGATGATGCCCGCTCCGGTCGCCTTCAGGTACGGCGACGAGGCGGTCAGGAACGGCACGCTCGCGATCAGCGCGAGTACAGACGCGCCGACCGCGGCCGGCACTGGGCTGACCCGCGTCAACGTGCCAGCCAGTGCCACGATCACCACAGCGCCGGACGCCTGCACGTACCAGGCGGCCCCGTCGATAAGGCTGAATATGGAGACTGAGGCGAGTATTACGGCGACGGCAGCGGCGAGCGTCAGGCGGTGGTTCATCGTGCACCTCCGAACTCGCGCTCCGAGGCCGCCAGCAGGCTGCTGCCGGACCTCGGCAGCTGTTGCCACGCCACGGCCAGCGGCGTAGAGGCGTCGACGGTGATCACGCGCCACCCGGCGGCTCTGAGTACCGCCGCCGCGGCGGCGGTCTCTGCGAGGCTGGCCTCCGATGTGAGGCTCCCGCCCTGGGCGCTTGCGGCGGGCCCGGCATTCGTGGCGGCCTCGGGCCCATAAGTGCCTGCCCGCTGCGCGTGCGCTGCGGGATGGTCCTTGGTCGTCCTGAGGACGTCTGCTACGGCGCCGTTGCCGCTTGCGGCGCTGCCGTTTCCTGCCTGAATGCCGCTCTGGCCGGAGTGCACGATCTGGCTGGCCTGTTTGGTAAGGCGGGCCGGCCTGGCTTGCCCATTGCCCGCGGTAGCGCCCGCCCGGGCCGGAGCGTGCTCGTCGTGCTGCCCAGGACCAGCGTCCTGGGCAGGGCCGCCGGATTGCCTCGGCGACTGCCCCGGCCGGGCAGGATTGGCCGCCCAGGTCGACACCGCGAGCAGCAGCGCGATGCCCTGCCGGCCATGCCGCCGCGCCGTCGCTATCTCCCTGGCCGCGTCCAAGGAGAGCCGGCCGGCGATCAGCACGAGCAACCCGCCCTCGATCGTGCTCAGCGCGGCGGTAGTCCTGGCGAAATCGTGATTGCGTGAAGTCGACACCACCGCGAGGGCGTCCAGCAGGACGTCTTCGTACATGGCGGGACCCGCGAGCGGTCCGGCGTCGGTCAGCAAGTGACCGTCAAGCCCGGCACGCGCCAGGTGCACGCCGATCGAGGCCGCCGCGCTGACGGCGAACTCGAAAGACGAGCTCGGGCCGGTGCCGGTGTGGGCACTGCGCCTGGAGTCGAGAATCACAACCGCCCGATCCTGCCAGCGCTGCTCCTCGCGCCGCACCATGAGCTCGCCATACCTCGCCGTCGATCGCCAGTGCACCCGGCGAAGCTCGTCGCCATCGCGGTACGCCCGGGGGATGACGTCGTCATCTCCGGCGGCCGCGGTCATCCTGGTCCTGCCGTCGCCGTCGCTGGACCAGCTGCCGGTCGTGGCTGCCGAGATCAGCGGAACGATCTTCGGCGTGACCGTGAGCGTGTTCTTGGTCGCGAAGTTAGCGGTCAGCTCCACCAGCCCGAAGACGTCGGCGATTCTGACCCGCATCGGTCCGACCACGAACTTCCCGCGCAGGTCAGATCGGAGCTGATAGTTCACCTCACGAGAACCGCTTCGCTCGATGCCGTTGAGCACATACCTGGGCCTGGCACCAAGGGAATAGGGGATCGTCTCCTCGGCGAGCAGCAGTCCGGTAGATATCCGGCTGATGTTCTCCAAACGGACGGCCACGGTGGCCGGCTGCCCTGGCGCCACCCTGGGCGGCACGATGTGGCGTTCGCAGCGCAGTTGATAACGCGCACGGCGCGCGGTCAGCGCCGAAAAGAATGGCAGCCCGACGAGGAGGACGCCGACGCTGATCATCGGGTGGCTACCCAGGACCAACCCGGCGAGGATGCCCACGATCCCGGCGGCAAGGAAGGAAGCCCCGCGGACCGTGAACCAGGCGAGAACCGACCGCATCGCCGCCTCCTTCTGGCTGCCCTGTCAATGTACGTCGTGCCGGAAGCCGCGGCCAGGGCACCTCTATCTGCCCGGCAGCGGTACCCGCTCGATGATCCTCGCCAGGACCTGCTCGGGTTGCTCCCTGCCGACGACGGCCTCGGCTGTCGGCAGCAGCCGGTGCGCGAGGACCGGGCCGGCCAGTGCCTGGACGTCGTCCGGGATGACGAAGTTGCGGTCCTCGAGAGCGGCGAAGGCGCGGCTTGCGCGGAGCAGGTGGAGCGCCGCGCGCGGCGAAGCGCCGAGCCGCAGGGCCTGCGCCGTCCTGGTCGCCGAGATGAGGTCGATGATGTACTGGCGCACCTGCTCTGCGACGTGCACGGTGCGCACGCCCGCGATCAGAGCGCGCACGTCAGCGGCATGCGCGACCGGCTCGAGGTCGTCGAGCGGCGAGCTTGAGCCGTGCGTATCCAGCATCGCCGACTCGGCCACCGGATCCGGGTAGCCGATCGAGATCCTCGCCGTGAACCGGTCTCGCTGCGCCTCGGGAAGCGGGTAGGTGCCCTCCATCTCGATCGGGTTCTGCGTCGCGATGACCATGAAGGGTGACTCGAGCGCGTAGGTCACGCCGTCGACCGTGACCTGGTGCTCCTCCATGCTTTCGAGCAGCGCGGATTGCGTCTTGGGCGATGCGCGGTTGATCTCGTCGCCGAGCACCAGATTGGCGAACACAGGTCCCGGCTTGAACTCGAATTCGCGCAGTTCCTGATTGAACGCGCTCACCCCGGTGATATCGCTCGGGAGCAGGTCGGGAGTAAACTGGACGCGCCGCACCGAGCAGTCGATCGACCTGGCAAGCGCCTTGGCCAGGAGCGTCTTGCCCACCCCTGGAACGTCCTCGATTAGTGCGTGCCCCTCCGCGAGCAGCACGGTCAGCGCCAGCCTGATCGCATCCGGCTTGCCCACGATCACGGTGCCGATCGCCTCGCTGATCTTGTGCGCGACCGGAATCAGCTGCTCAAGCGTGCTCTCGGCCTGCTTTGTTTCAGCAGACACTCGTCCTCCTCGTCCCGGCCGCCTTGCCGAGTGATGTGCCTCGCGGGAGTGCCCCCCGCGTTCGGCGTCCATAGCGTGTGCGCCTAGACAGTACGTGTAGGCATGGCTCGATGTAACAACGGATTGGGCATCACTGCATAACGAGCCTTCCGACAGCCGACATAGCTTGAGAACGCGTCCGAAGCGCCAATCGCTTCCGTTGCGGCTCGGAGTCCATTCTTCCCCACTCCGCTCCACGCCTGTGACCTCGGGTTTCCTATCCCAGTTTGCCTATTTTCTGCTATGCGATCATTGACGGTGGAGGAATGTGGGGTACAGTGGTGCGCGGTGGGGCGACGAGGGCCTCACTGGGTAGCCGTTGTGGGGGGCAGTGGAGGTGAGCGCCGGTGTTTCTGGGCACTCACACGCCCAGGCTGGATGACAAAGGCCGGCTGATCCTCCCCGCGAAGTACCGCGATGAACTTGCGGAGGGGCTGGTGCTGACCAAAGGCCAGGAGCGCTGCCTCTACGTGTTCCCGCAGGCGGAGTTCGGCCGGATCACCGAGGCGCTGCGCACAGCGCCGGTGACCGCCAAGGCGGTCCGCGACTACAGCCGCGTGTTCTTCGCGAGCGCGTCCGACGAGGTGCCCGACAAGCAGGGCAGGGTCACGATCCCGCCGGCGCTTCGCGACTACGCGGCGCTGCAGCGCGACTGCGTGGTGATCGGAGCGAATACCCGGCTCGAGATCTGGGATGCGGTGGCCTGGGAGGCCTACCTCGAGCAGCAGGAAGACGCATTTTCTGACGCATCGCAGGAGGTGCTGCCAGGGGTTCTGTGAGCGGACCCGGATCGCGGAGGTTCCGGAGGCTGTGCCGGTGCCGCGCCGCAATCCCGGAGTCCAGTGCCCGGCTAGGTCTCCACCCGCGCATGATCGATCGCCTGGCTGACGCCCCTTCCCCGGCGTCAGGCGGGCCGGATCGCAAGGACCGCGGATGGCGACCTGGCCGGGCACCGCAATCAGGAACCTGGCGGCCAGCGGCACGGAGGGAGGGGGGCGCGGATGAACATGCCCGCAGCGCACGTTCCGGTCATGGCTGACCGGGTTCGCGCGATCCTTGCTCCGGCGCTCGGCGCCCCTGGCGCCGTCCTCGTTGACGCCACGCTTGGCCGGGCCGGCCATACACGCGCGCTGCTCGGCGACCACCCGGGACTGACGGTGGTCGGCATCGACGCCGACGAGGCGGCCATCACTGAATCCAGGCAGCTGCTCGTCGCCGAGCAGGACCGGGTGCACCTCGTGCACTCGACCTACGACCAGATCACAGTGATCCTGGCCGGCCTTGGCTTCGACAGTGTCCAGGGCGTCCTGTTCGACCTAGGGGTTTCCTCTCCTCAGCTAGACGATCCGGGCCGCGGCTTCTCTTACGCGCAGGACGCACCGCTGGACATGCGGATGGATCAGTCAGGGCCGCTGACGGCCGCTGAGGTGGTCAACACCTATCCGCCGGACCGGCTGGCCCGCATTCTGCGCGACTACGGGGAGGAACGGTTCGCCAGGAGGATCGCCTACGCGGTCGTGGGGGAGCGCTCCCGCGAGCCGATCACCTCGACGCTCCGGCTGGCCGACATCGTCAAGAGCGCGATTCCGGCGGCGGCCCGGCGCACTGGCGGCAATCCGGCTAAGCGCACGTTCCAGGCGCTGCGGATCGAAGTCAACGATGAACTGGGCGCGCTCAGGAGGGCCGTGCCCGCAGCGCTTGACGTCGTCGCCGTTGGCGGGCGGATCGTCGTGCTCTCTTATCACTCGCTTGAGGACCGGATCGTGAAACGGGCGCTGACCGAGCGCTCGACCGACACCACCCCGCCAGGCCTGCCGGTGTCGCTGCCGGGCAGCCGTCCTCAGTTCAGGCTGCTGACGAGTGGTGCTGAACGGCCGGACGACGCGGAACTGGCGGCGAACCCGCGTGCCGCGTCGGCCAGGCTCCGCGCCGCCGAACGAGTGCTGGCTTCCGCACAGGGATCAACGGGATCCAACCGAGCCACCGGGTCCATGGGGGCCGTTCCCCCTGGGCCGGCCGCATGACCTCACACAGGACGGACGATCGCAGATGAGTACCGACGTCATGACACCGCCCAGGACAGGACAGGGCGAACGGCGCCGCACGGCGGGCTCGGGAGCCGGCACGCCGGCTGCACCGGTACCGGAGTCCAGGCGACCGCAGCGTCCAGGCAGGCGGCCACGGCCGGATCGGCCAGGCGGCCCCGTGCTGCCCCCGAGCCCGGTCAGGCCTGCCAGCCCGATCCGCCCCGCCGGGCCGGGGCGCCCCGGCCGCACGATCAGGACGGTTGGACCGCCCAGGCACAGCGCCGAGGGAACAGGACCGCGTCCGGCCGCGCAGCTGGCCTCGGGTACGGCAACCGCGGCGACCACGTCGACTGCGGCGCGGGCCAGGCGCGCTGGCCGGACATCGTTCGTGATGCTGGTGCTCGGGCTGCTCGGCGGCGGTCTGGTCTGCCTGCTGGTTGTCAACACCACGCTGGCGGCCAATTCGATCCAGATCAATCATCTCGAGCAGGTAAACGGGGCAAGGACGCAGCGGGTCGAGCAGCTGCAGCAAGATGTCGCCGCCGCGCAGACGGCCACGGTGATCGCGAATGAGGCGCGAAAGCTCGGAATGCGCCCGCAGCAGGTCTCGGCCTTTGTCGACCTGCGTCATCACTCCCTGCTGACCGGCCGGGGGCAGATGCGTTGAGCCAAGACGGGGGGAGCGACGACCGGCAGCCCCCGGCGGCTAACGGCCGCTGGCAGCCAGCTGGGGACCGGCGCCGTCCCGGTGGTCAGCGATACGCCGGCCATCGTCCCGGCGGCCCGCGGCCTGGTGCGCCGCGTGCTGGCGGGCCACGTGCTGGCGGTCCGCGTTCTGGCGGGCCACGTGCTGGCGGTCCGCCTTCTGGCCAGCGGCGTCCCTCCGGTCCGCGCCCCGCCAGTCCACCGCCATCTGGTCCGCACCGCGCTAGGCCACGAGGTGGCCGGCCCCCCGGCACGCGGGACGGCCGGCACACGCGAGCGCTGCGGCGGCGGCATGCCAGGAACCGGTGGCCGCTGCGCCGTACGAGCTCGATCCGGCGGCTGAACGTCGCCTTGCTCTCGGTCGCGTTCGCGGTCTCACTAGTGCTCGGCAGGCTCGTGCAGCTGCAGGGAATTGAGGCGGCGCGCTACCGCAACATGAGCCAGCAGCAGCGCGTGGCCACGCAGACGATTCCGGCGGTCCGCGGTGAGATCGTCAGCAGCGATGGCGCCATCCTTGCGATGACCATGCGGACCGCGACGGTCTACGCGGATCCGCCGCTGATCAGGAAGTCGACGACCTTCAAGGCGGTCGCTGCGAAGCTGGCCGGCTTGCTGCACATGAATCCGGCGACGATCGCGGGTCTGCTGCGGCATCCGAGCTCTCCGGACTACGTCAAGCTCAAGGAGTCGGTGATCGCCTCGACCGCCGACGCGGTCAGCAAGCTCGGGCTTCCCGGCATCGCTCTGACGCCGACGTATCAGCGCGCCTACCCGGGGGGCAGCCTGGCCGCGCCGCCGGTTGGCTTTGTCCGCACGAGCCCGCGCTCGGGCCTGATGACCGGAGTCGGCGGCCTCGAGCAGGCCTATAACTCTCTGCTCGAGGGTCGCGGCGGGAGGGTGGTCTATGAGCAGGGCACCAACGGGCAGCCGATCCCCGGGACTGAGTCGACGGTCAAGGAAGCCGTTCCGGCCGGCAATCTTCGGCTGACCATCCAGTCCGACATCCAGTGGAAGGCCGAGCAGGAGTGCGCGCTGCAGGTGGCCAGGACCAGGGCCAAGAACTGCACGGTTGTGGTGATGCAGCCGAGCACCGGCAAGATCCTCGCGTTCGCGCAGTATCCGACGTTCAACCCGGCCGCGCCAGCGAGCATGTGGGCGACCAGGGACATCGCCGTGGAAAACGTATTCGCACCTGGCAGCACCGCCAAGGTGATCACTGCCGCCGCGGCGTTCAAGTACGCAGGCATGAAGCCGGACACCAGCTTTGTCGTGCCAGACGCGATCCGCTGGCACGGCGCCGTGTACCACGACGCCGAGGTGCACAAGACGCAGCGCTATACGATCGCCGGGATCATCGCGCACTCGCTGAACGACGGCATGATCCAGGTCGCAGCTCACGTCAAGCCGGAGGATCAGTACCACATGTTCCGCGCCTTCGGCATCGGGTCGTACTCCGGCCTGCGGCTGCCTGGCGAGAGTCGCGGCGTGATCGCCCCGCCGCAGCTGTGGACCGGCGGTGCCAGCAACACGCGCTACCAGCTGTCGTTCGGCCAGAGCGTCAGTGTCACGGCCATCCAGATGGCCAGCGTGTACGCGACGATCGCCAATGGCGGCGTCCGAGTGACGCCGACGCTCGTGGCTGGCCACACGACGAGCGACGGCGACTACGTCCGGTCGCTGCGGCCTGCCTCCAGGCGGGTCATCTCCCGGCGTACGGCCGGCGAGCTGATGCGAATACTCGAGCAGGTTCCCCTGATCTATAACCAGGCGGGGCAGCCGTGGGGATTGATCCCTGGATACACGGTCGCGGCCAAGACCGGTACCGCCCAGGAGCCGCGGAACACATACGGCTCGAGCTTCATCGGTATCGCGCCGGCCACCAGCAAGGGCCTGGTCGTCGCCGTCAACCTGCAGGATCCCCGTAAGGGCTCCTACTTCGGCATCGACGTAGCGGGGCCGGTCTTTAACGCTGTGATGAAATTCGCGCTAGCGAGCATGAAGATCCCGCCACATGGGGCACATGTCCCGGCCGTCCCTCTTACGGTGCCGTCCACCGGGTAACCTCGGCCCGTGCCAGCGGCTCTTCGCCCCAGATATGTTCCGGTGCGCCCGCTCACCGGTCTTGCCGCGCTGCTCGGCCTCCGGCAGCCAGACATCGACTCTTCATTTATCCATGAACAACTGCGCGGGGTCAGCGGTGTCACGCACGACTCGGTCGCCGTCCGGCCAGGTGATCTGTACGCCGCCTTGCCTGGCAGCAGGCACCATGGCGCATCGTTCTGCGGCCAGGCTGCGAAGGCCGGCGCGGTCGCGGTACTCACGGACGCCGACGGCAGGGACCGGGCGATCCGCTGCGGGCTGCCGGTATTCGTCGTGGCCGATCCGCGTGCGAGGCTCGGCGACGTCGCGTCCTGGGTATATGGCAACCCGTCTGCAAGGCTGCAGCTGATCGGCGTCACCGGAACCAGCGGCAAGACGACGACCACCTACCTGATCGAATCCGGGCTGCGCATGGCCGGCCATGTCACGGGCCTGGTGGGCGGCGTCGAGACGAGGATCGCCGACGCTGCCCTGCCAAGCAAGCTCACCACCCCGGAGGCCACCGACCTTCAGGCGGCCTTCGCTGTCATGGTGGAGCAGAAGGTGACGGCCGCGGTGATGGAGGTATCCAGCCACGCTCTCGCGCTCGGCCGGGTGGCGGGGACGACCTTCGAGGTCGCTGTATTCACCAATCTGTCGCAGGATCATCTGGACTTCCATCACGACATGGACAGCTACTTCGCCGCGAAGGCCCAGCTGTTCACGCCTGGCTATGCGAGGTCGGCAGTGATCAACGTCGACGATTCGCGGGGGCGCCGCCTCGCTAACCGGGCTGCCATTCCGATCACGACCTACTCGGCAGGCGGGCTCTCGGAAGCCGACTGGCGCGCTGCGGACGTGCGGTGCGGCGCGGATGGCTCGACCTTCCAGGTCGTCGGTCCTGGCGGCGTCGAGGCGGATGCGTCAATCATGCTGCCAGGGCCGTTCAACGTCGCGAACGCGCTCGCCGCCATCGTCGCGCTGGTCGAGACCGGAGTCGGATTGTCCACCGCTGTGGCCGGCGTCGCCGCGTGTCCTGGTGTGCCTGGCCGACTCGAGCGGGTAGGCAATGAGCACGACCTGACCGTTCTGGTCGATTACTCGCACAAGCCAGGAGCGGTCGAAGCCGTGCTGAATGCGCTGCGCCCGGTCACCCAGGGCAGCCTGCGCATCGTTCTCGGCTGCGGCGGAGACCGCGATACGGCCAAGCGCCCGCTGATGGGCGCGATCGCTGCGGAACTCGCCGACACGGCGATCTTCACCAGCGACAACCCGCGATCGGAGGACCCACTGGCTATCCTCGGCGAAATGCTGGCAGGCACGCTGTCGGTGCCACCGCGCGACCGCGCGCACGTCGTCGTCGAGCCTGACCGGGCCGCGGCGATCGGGCTGGCGATCGAGGGCGCGGCGAAGGGCGATGTCATCGTGATTGCAGGCAAGGGCCACGAGCGCGGTCAGTACATCGGCGACCAGGTGATCCCGTTTGACGACCGCGAGGTAGCAGCCCGAGCGCTCGCTGACCGGGTCAGGACGGAGCGGGCCGCTGCGGCCCTGGCCAGGGCCGAGCTGACCAGGCCCGATGATGACCTCGATGGTGCCGAGCACGACGTCGATGGTCCGGAGCATCGCAGGTGATCCCGCTCTCGATCGATCAGATCGCGCAGATCACCGGGGCCGCGTTCGACCGCGTGGCCGACCCGACGGCCATTGTTGCTGGTCCTGTCGTGATCGACTCCCGGCAGGTCGTGCCGGGCGCGCTGTTCGCCGCCCTGCCTGGCGAGCACGCCGACGGGCACGACTTCGCCGGCGGTGCCGCAGCCGCGGGCGCGGTCGTGACGCTCGGCACAAGGCCGACCGGCACGCCGGCGCTGATCGTCGCCGACGTCGCCGCTGCGCTCGGCCGGCTTGCCAGAGCGGTCGTGGACCGCCTTCCTGCCCTGATCGTCGCGGGCATCACCGGTTCGGCAGGAAAGACAACGACGAAGGATCTGGCCGCGCAGCTAGTCGCCACCCTTGGCCCGACAGTCGCTCCGCAGAACTCGTTCAACAATGAGATCGGCCATCCGCTCACCGTGCTGCGGGCCGACGCCGACACCAGGTACCTGATAGCCGAGCTGTCCGCACGCGGGCCCGGGCACATCGCGGCGCTCTGCCAGATCGCTCCGCCGCGCCTCGGCGTCGTGCTGTGCGTCGGGAACGCGCACGCCGGCGAATTCGGCGGCGTGACGCAGGTTGCCGCCGCCAAATCCGAGCTGCCGCGAGCGCTGCCCGCCGACGGGGTCGCCGTGCTGAACGCCGATGATCCGCTCGTATCGGCCATGGCCGCGACCACGGCCGCGAGGGTAATCACCTTCGGCCGGTCCGCCGTCGCGGACGTCAGGGCGAGCTCGGTCAGCCTGGACGCGCTGAGCCGGCCGGCCTTTACGCTCGAGATGCCCGACGGGGTCGCCGACGTCGCGCTGCGGCTGCATGGTGAGCACAACGTCACCAACGCGCTCGCCGCTGCGGCTCTGGCCGGCCAGCTTGGCATGGACGTCAGCGCGATCGCGGCCGGCCTCTCAGCCGCTGTAGCCAATAGCAAATGGCGGATGGAGGTTACCCAAAGGCCGGACGGGGTGATCGTCGTGAACGACGCCTACAACGCCAGCCCCGAGGCTGTGGCCGCTGCGCTCGAAGCCGTGCGGGTCATCGCTGCCGGCCGGCGCGCTTATGCTGTGCTCGGCCGCATGGCTGAGCTCGGAGAGCGTTCGAGGGAATTCCATGAGCAGGCTGGCATGGTAGCCGCGCGCACCGGCGTGACCGGTCTCATCGCGGTCGGCGACGAGGCAGCACCGATGCTTACCGGGGCCAAAGCCGTCGCCGGATACTCAGGCGAACTGATCGCGGTTCCCGATGGCCCAGCGGCGCTGGCCGCGCTCGCCGATCGCCTCCAGCCAGGCGATGTCGTCCTCATCAAGGCATCGCGGGCCGCAGGCCTGCAGACGGTCGCCCTGGCGCTTGCCGCGGGGGGTTCCGGGGGGTCGTCCCCCCGGGCAGACACCGCGGGGGAGGTCGCCCCGTGAGAACCATCATCGTTTCTGCCGGGGTGGCCCTGATCCTTGCGCTGTTCGGCACGCCGCTGGCGATCAAGCTGTTCACCCGGCGCGGGTACGGCCAGCTGATACGCGAGGAAGGTCCTGCCGCGCACGCGACCAAGCGCGGAACCCCCACCATGGGCGGCACGGTGATCGTGCTCGCGACGCTGATCGGCTATGTGGTCGGGCACCTGCTGACCAGTGACAAGATCACCACGTCCGGCTTGCTCGTGCTGGGCCTGATGACCGGCCTCGGCCTGGTCGGCTTCGTGGACGACTTCATCAAGATCTACCGCCAGACCAGCCTCGGGCTGCGCAGCGGCGCGAAGCTGGCTGGCCAGTCCGTCGTCGGAGCGATCTTCGCGGTCGAGGTGCTCGGCCACCCCGACGGCTATGCGCTTACTCCGGCCGACCCGTCCTTGTCCTTCCTCCGCGACTTCGGGCCCGCGATCGGCGTTTTGCCATTCGTGTTCTGGATCGTTCTCATGATCGGCGCTACCTCGAACGCGGTGAACCTCACCGACGGCCTGGACGGACTGGCGACCGGCGCTGCGATCCTGGTGCTGGCCGGCTATCTGCTGATCGCGAACTGGCAGTTGCGCAACGACTGCACGGTGCTGCTGACGCAGAACTGCTACTTCGTCCGCGACCCCCTTGATCTCGCGGTGGTCGCTGCCTCGGTGCTCGGAGCCTGTTTCGGGTTCCTGTGGTGGAACGCGCCGCCCGCCAGGATCTTCATGGGCGATACTGGCTCGCTGGCGCTCGGCGGCGTGCTGGCCGGCCTTGCCGTCTGCACCAAGACGCAGCTGCTGCTCGTGTTGCTCGGCGGATTGTTCGTGATCATCACTCTGTCGGTCATGATCCAGGTCGGCTCATTCAAGCTGACGGGCAGACGTGTGTTCAAGATGGCCCCGCTGCAACATCACTTCGAGCTGCTCGGATGGGCCGAGACGACGATCGTGATCAGGTTCTGGCTAATTGCCGGGCTGTTCGTGGCCCTGGGGCTCGGCATCTTCTATATCGAATGGCTGCCGTCATAATGGCTGGTCCGGCTGCCGGCGACGCACGAACAGGCAGCCTCGCTCCCGGCGAGTTCGCCGCGAGCCTCGCCGGGCGCCGGGTATGCGTGGCCGGCCTCGGCGTCTCAGGGCCTCCTGCCGCCCGCGTTCTGGCCGAGCATGGCGCGCTGGTCACCGCCGTTGATTCCCGCGATGACGCCGGCGGGCGCTCGATCGCGGCCGGCCTGTCCCGCCTCGGCGTCGATGTACTGCTGGGCCCAGAACCAGCCGCGACCCTGCCCGCGGGGACCGATCTGGTCATAACCTCGCCCGGCTGGAAGCCCGATGCGCCGCTGCTCGCCGAGGCGGCGGAGTCCGGGGTTGAGGTGATGGGCGACGTTGAGCTCGCATGGCGGCTCAGGCCCTTGCTTACCGACGGCAGGCATCAGCAGTGGCTCGGCGTGACCGGGACGAACGGCAAGACGACCACGGTGCGGATGCTCGCCCTGATGCTCCAGGCCGCGGGATACCGGGCGATCGCTGCTGGGAACGTCGGCACCTCGCTGGCCGACGTGGTGACCGAGGCCGATCCTTTTGAGGTTGTCGCCGTCGAGCTGTCGAGCTTCCAGCTGCACTGGAGTTCCACGATCACGCCGTTCGCCGCCGTGGTGCTGAATGTTGCCGCGCACCACCTGGACTGGCACGGCACGCTCGAGGCATACGCCGCAGATAAGGCGAAGATCTTCGCGCCAGGCACGATCGCGATCGGTAACGCGGACGACGAGCCATCGGCCAAGATGGCGGCGCAGGCCGGGGCCGCGGCCATGTACCGGCTGGGCGTCCCCGGCCCCGGGGAGCTCGGCGTTAGTGACGGGTTCCTGGTGGACATGGCCTTCGGCGCCCAGGCCGCGAAGACGGAGGTGAAACTAGCCTCGCTCGCCGATGTATGCGGGTCCGACCAGCACGCGAGATCAAGGCCGCCAGCTCCGCACAATGTCTCCGACGCACTCGCAGCAGCCGCGCTGGCCAGAGCATACGGAGCACCCGCGGCGGCTATCAGCGCCGGGCTGCGCCGCTACCAGCCAGATCCGCACAGGATCGCGCTGGTCGCCGCGGTGGGAGGCGTGGACTACATCGATGACTCCAAGGCGACGAACCCGCACGCGGCCGCGGCCGCACTCGGCGCCTACCACCCGGTCGTGTGGATCGCCGGCGGGCTGCTCAAGGGCGCTACCGACGACCTCGCCGAGCTCGTCGCCGCGGCGGCAGACCGATTGCGGGGTGTGGTGCTATTCGGGGCGGATCGGGCCATAATCGCGACCGCGATGGCGCGACACGCGCCAGATGTCCCGGTCGTTGAGGTCGCTAAGACCGACACTGGAGCAATGGACTTCGTGGTCAGGGCCGCGGCTGAGCTGGCGAGGCCGGGCGATACCGTCCTGCTCGCCCCGGCCGCCCAGTCGTTCGACATGTTCCGCGACTACCCGGCGCGCGGCGCGGCCTTTGCCGCCGCGGTCAGACGGCTGGCGGCCGCGCGGTGACCGCGGCTGGGTTCAGGCCGCGGGCCGCAGCCACGCTCGCATCGCTTGACCGGCCGCTGACGTCGTATTACCTGATCCTCGGTACCAGCGGGCTGCTGCTCGCGGTCGGCCTGGTCATGGTCCTGTCGACCTCGTCGGCCTCGCAGCTGGACAGCGGCGGCTCGCCATACAGCGTGTTTCTTAAGCAGCTCCTCGGCGTGCTCGCGGGCCTGGTCATCATGTGGATCCTGGCCAGGACGCCGCCGCGGCTGCTGCGGTCTGTGGCCTACCCGCTGCTGCTCGCCGCGATCGCCGGCCTGATCCTCGTCCTGGCCTTCGGGCCCGACATCGCCGGGGTCCGCCGCTGGATCGTGGTCGGCGGCATCCAGCTGCAGCCCTCGGAGTTCGCCAAGCTAGCGTTCCTGATCTGGGGCGCCGACCTGCTCGCCAGGAAGGAGAGCCTCGGGCAGCTGAACGACTGGCGGACACTCCTACTCCCGCTGCTGCCAGGAGCCGCCGTGGTCGGGCTGCTCGTGATACTCGGCGACGACCTCGGGACCACGTTCCTGCTCCTGGTCATCCTGCTGGCGCTGCTGTGGGTTATCGGTACCCCAGCAAGGCTGTTCGTCGGCATCCTCGGCCTCGTCCTGTTCGCGCTGGTGCTGCTGATCAAGGTTGCGAAGTACCGTGCAGGCAGGATCCCTCAGTTCCTCCACCCCACGCTGTCCAATAACTGGCAGCTCATCCAGGGCAAGTATGCCATCGGGTCAGGGGGTTTGTTCGGCGTCGGCCTCGGTGACAGCCAGCTGAAGTGGGGCTGGGTACCGAATGATGACACCGACTTCATCTTCGCGATCCTCGGCGAGGAGCTCGGCTTGATCGGCACCGGATGCGTCGTGCTGCTGTACGGCGGGCTGGCGTTCGCGGGAATCAGGGTCGCCAGGCGCGTTACCGATCCGTTCATGCGGCTGGCGGCGGCTGGCGCGACCGTGTGGATCGTCGTGCAGGCGCTGGTCAATATCAGCGCCGTCATCGGGCTGCTACCCATCACCGGCGTGCCGTTGCCGCTGATTTCGCAGGGCTTGTCCTCCGTGCTGGTCACGATGACCGCGATTGGCATGCTGTTGTGTTTCGCCAGGTCCGAGCCCGGCGCCCAACAAGCCCTCGCGCTGGCTGCCCCCCGGTGGCGGCGCAGGCTCGCAACGACCTTCGGCAGGAGCGGAGTAGAGACCAGACCGGTCTCGGATCCGTCAGGCGGAGGGCGAGGACCCCGGTCGGCCGGTCATGCTAGCCAGCCATCCGCGCCGACACGTTCGGCAGGCAGGCCGGAACGGTCTAGGCTGACAAATCCGGAGACCTCGGCGGCCAAGGCCGGTCGTGGCAGGCGAACGCGTGGCGATGAGCGGGTGCCGCAAGTGCCCAGACAGGCGTCGGCGGGCCACGGTCCTGCCCAGCAGCATCCGCCGCGGCAGGACTCCGGACCGAAGCGCCCAAGGGCGGCGCGTCCAGGGCAGCGCCCGGGACCGCCACCCCGGGGGTCGCTGCCTTCGTAGACCGGACGGGTGAGGTACGGATGCGCAGTGTCGTGATTGCCGGCGGCGGGTCGGGCGGGCATATCGAGCCGGCCATGGCGCTAGCCGACGCGCTGCGACGGCTCGATCGGGACGTCAGGATCACTTGCCTCGGAACTGAGCGCGGGCTGGAGACAAAGGCCATTCCCGCGCGCGGCTATGCCCTGGATCTGATTCCCGCCGTACCGCTGCCCCGCTCGCTCACGCCCGATCTGGCACGCGTGCCTGGCAGGCTCGCCGGAGCGGTATCGGCGGCGGCCGACGTCCTGGACCGCGCGGAGGCCAGCGTGCTCGTCGGCTTCGGCGGTTATGTCGCAACGCCCGGCTATCTCGCGGCCAGGCGCCGCCATGTCCCAATCGTGGTGCACGAGGCGAACCCGAGGCCCGGCCTGGCAAACAGGATCGGCGCCCGGCTGACCAAGCATGTGTACATCGGCCAGGCGGGCACCAAGCTGCCGCACGCCACCTATATCGGAATTCCGATCAGGCGCGAGATCGCCGGCCTGGACAGGCTCGCGCTCAGCGATAAGGCGCGGGCGCATTTCGGGCTGCGGCCCGACCTCCCCGTTCTGCTCGTGACCGGAGGATCGCAGGGCGCGGCCTCGCTCAACCGGGCGGTGCTCGGCGCTGCCGATGCGCTGTTGTCGGCCGGCGTTCAGGTCCTGCACATCGTCGGACCGCGCGCGGGTCAGATCGCCAACGTGCCGCGCCGCGACGTGCCGTACGTGCTGATCGAGTACCTGGACCGGATGGACCGCGCCTACGCCGCCGCGGACTTCGCGCTGTGCCGCGCCGGAGCGATGACGTGCGCGGAACTCACGGCTGTCGGTTTGCCAGCCGCCTACGTTCCGCTTCCGCACGGCAACGGCGAGCAGCGGCTCAACGCCTTGCCCGTCGAGCGCGCGGGCGGCGGACTGATCGTTGATGACGCCAGCCTCAGCCCGGACTGGATCCGCAACGTCCTGCTGAGGACGCTGCTCGACCACGAACTCGTCGCTGCCATGTCCTGGGCGGCAGCGAGCATCGGCAGCAGGGATGCGGATGCCAGGCTGGCCGCCAGGGTCCTCGCCGTCGCCGACGGCGCCAGGGCCGACGGGTCGAGGACGGGCGGACCCAGGACCGGCCGACCCAGGACGGGCGGGCCGAGGCCAGGCGGACCCAGGGCAGGCGGACCCAGGGCAGGCGGAACCGGGCCAGGTGGTCCGAGCGGGCGCGGTGGCAGCCACCGCGCCCCAGGCCGGTGACGGGGGAGGATCACCATGGGGCTGGTAACGCCGGTTGAACCGGTTGCGCTCGCCGAGCTCGGCCGGGTGCACTTCGTCGCGGTCGGCGGCGCGGGGATGTCCGGCATCGCGCGGATCATGCTGGCCAGGGGCATGGCAGTTTCCGGCTGTGACTCGGCTGCTTCACCGCAGCTTCAGGAGCTTGCAGCGCTCGGCGCCCGGGTCGGCGTCGGCCACTCGGCCGATCATCTGACCTCTGCAGACACGCTCGTCGTATCCAGCGCGATCAGGCCAGACAATCCCGAGCTTGTGGCCGCGCGTGCGAGCGGCATGCGGGTGCTGCACAGGGCTGCGGCGCTGGCCAGCGTCATGCTCGGCAGGCAGGGGATTGCGGTGGCAGGCACACACGGCAAGACCACCACCACCGGCATGATCACCACCGTGCTGCGCCGCTGCGGCGCGGACCCCGGCTACGTCATCGGCGGGATTCTGGCCGAGTCTGGTCTTGGCGCCGAGGACGGTGGCGGCCAGGCCTTTGTCGCCGAGGCCGACGAGAGCGACGGGTCGTTCCTGATGCTCGCGCCCGACGCCGCGGTAGTGACCTGCATCGAGGCGGATCATCTCGACAACTACGCCGGCCTTGCCGAGATCGAGGCAGCCTTCGAGGCTTTCGCGGGCCGTATCACCCCGGGCGGTCTCCTGGTCACCTGCGCCGACGACCCCGGCGCCGCCAAGCTCGCGGCAGCGGCGCGTGCGCGGGCCGGATCGGCTGGCACGGTCCGGATCGTGACCTACGGCGAATCCGAGGCCGCCGATTACCGCCTCGCGGCAATCAAGCCGACCGGGATGGCGACCGAGTTCGAGCTCGCGCACGGCCGCGGCGGCGTCCTCGCGGGAAACGCCCCCGCCAGGCTCCGGGTCGAGGTACCAGGCAGGCACAACGCGCTCAACGCCGCGGCCGCCTATGCGACCGCCGCGGAACTTGGCTTCGCCGGCGGCGACATCGCCGCCGGCCTGGCCGGCTATCGCGGGACGCAGCGACGGATGGAGCTCAAGGGCGAGGCGGATTCGGTGCGGGTGCTCGACAGCTACGCGCATCATCCGACCGAAATCGCGGCCGATCTGGCCGCCGCGCGCGACATCGCGGCCGGCGGCCGGGTGCTTGTCGTCTTCCAGCCTCACCTGTACAGCAGGACCAGGATCTTCGCCGGCGAGTTCGGTGCTGCGCTTGGTTCCGCCGACGAGATAGTCGTGCTTGACGTATACGCCGCCCGTGAGGATCCTGAGCCCGGCGTCAGCGGCGCGCTCATCGCCGACGCGGTGCCGGGCGGGCGCGGAACGTTCTGGCCGGACCGGCGAAGCCTGCCGCGCGCGATAGCGGACCTGGCGAAGCCCGGGGACGTGGTGCTGACGATGGGAGCGGGTGACGTCACCGAGCTCGGACCGCAAATCGTCGCCGCATTGGGCGCGCGGGCGGATGGCGGGGGATGAGCCAGCGGGCGAGCCCGGAACGCAAGCGGCGAGATTGGTGGAAGGCCGCGTTCATCGGGGTCGCCGCGGTCGCCCTGGTGGGCGGCGTCGCCTGGGCGCTGCTCGGCTCGAGCTTCCTGGTCGTGCGGACGGTGCGGACCACCGGCTCGCAGGTGCCGCGCGCGACCGTGCTCGACGCCGCGGCAATCAAGCTCGGAACGCCCCTGGCGAGAATTGACACCAGCGCGATCGCCAGGCGGGTGGAGCGGATCACGCAGGTCCAGTCCGCCAGGGTGACCCTGTCCTGGCCGGACTCGGTCGTGATCTGGACCAGGCGACGGGCGGCCATCTTCACGGTGCGCGCCGGGCAACGCTACGCCGCCGTCGACTCCTACGGCGTGGTACTGAGAACTGCGGCCTCGCGCCCGGCTGGCCTGATCATGCTGCTGCCAGCCGCGGGCCAGACGGGTTGGACGGGGGCCGATCAGCGATTGCGCCGCGATCCGTCAGTCCTGGCGGCAGGCGCCGTCGTGAGGGGCATGCCCGCCTGGTTGCGCGGCCGGATCACGACGGTTCAGGCCGACGGGCCCGCGAACGTGATCCTGATACTGCGCGGCGGCGTTCACGTGAGCTGGGGAAGCCCAGGACACGGGCCGGCGAAGGCCAAGGAAATGGCGATCCTGCTGCGCACGAATGCTAGGTATTACGACGTCAGCGATCCGGCCACGGCTGTGACAGGAAATGCGGGAGATACGGGGAGCGGGAGCGGCTGAAAGGAGCTGAGGTCGGGCGATCTATCAACGGGCCGTGGTTGCGGAGGCACGGACTGAGACACGCGGTCGCGGTCACGGCGAGGCAAGTTGACCAGCGGTGCCGCCCAACCCTACTGTCCAATACAGTCCGCAGCTTGACATAACTCTAAATCTCAACCTGAGGGTGAGAGTTGACGTGCTGGAAAGCGGAGACTGCCGTGCGGTCCTGGGGGAGCATCTCGGCCCGCCGCATGGCTGGCATGACAGGCGGTCCGGCGTGCCGGACTGCGGGCATGACCTGGGAGTCCCGCGTTAGGCAACCGAACGGGAAGGTCTGGTCCCTCCGTGGCAGCACCGCAGAATTATCTGGCGGTCATCAAAGTAGTCGGCATTGGCGGTGGCGGCGTCAACGCCGTCAACCGGATGATCGAAGAGGGCCTCAAGGGCGTCGAGTTCATCGCGATCAACACCGATGCCCAGGCGCTGCTGATGAGCGACGCGGACGTCAAGCTGGACGTCGGCAGGGAACTCACAAGAGGACTCGGCGCGGGCGCCAATCCCGACGTCGGCTATAAAGCGGCCGAAGATCACCGCGAGGAAATAGAGGAAGTTATCAAAGGCGCCGACATGGTCTTCGTGACCGCCGGCGAAGGGGGCGGCACAGGCACCGGGGGAGCGCCCGTGGTCGCCCAGGTCGCCCGGTCCCTGGGCGCCCTGACTATCGGCGTCGTCACCAGGCCGTTCGGATTCGAAGGCAAGCGTCGCGCGGGGCAGGCCGATGCTGGCATCGAGCGGCTCCGCAGCGAGGTCGACACCTTGATCGTGATCCCGAACGACAGGCTTCTGTCGATCTCGGACCGGCACGTCAGCGTGCTGGACGCGTTCAAGGCGGCCGATCAGGTCCTGCTGTCAGGCGTGCAAGGCATCACCGACCTGATCACCACCCCGGGGCTGATCAACCTCGACTTCGCCGACGTGAAATCGGTCATGTCGGGAGCTGGGTCGGCGCTGATGGGCATCGGATCATCGCGCGGAGACGACAGGTCAGTCGCCGCGGCCGAGATGGCCATTTCCAGCCCGCTGCTCGAGGCGAGCATCGACGGCGCGCACGGGGTCCTGCTATCCATCCAAGGCGGCTCCGATCTGGGGTTGTTCGAGATCAACGAGGCAGCTCAGCTGGTCGCCAACTCCGCCGCACCGGACGCCAACATCATCTTCGGCGCCGTCATCGATGATGCGCTCGGCGACGAGGTGCGCGTCACGGTCATCGCAGCCGGGTTCGACGACACAGCGACAGGCAGGGCACGGTCGGGCCGCCCGGTCGCCGCGTACCAGCCGTCGCAGGGTTCGGACGCATTCGGCTCGCCGTGGCGCCCCGTCTCGTTGCCCGGTCTCAAGGACAACGCTGTCCACGCCGACCCGGCGTCGCCTGGCCCCGGCGCCAGCGAGCCTGCAGGACCGGCTGCCGCGGAGATCGCGGCGGCGACGGAAAATGGCCGGAAGGCCGCCGACCCGCGGCCGGCGCCCGCCGCGGCTGCCGATCCGGTGCCTGCGCCGCGCCCGGCAGAACGGCCGGCGGCCGGCGGACCTGACGGCGGCGCCGAGCCCGCGCGACAGAGCGCAGCGGCGGCGGAGGCGAGGGCCGAGCGAGTGGGCACGAAGCGCAAGTCCGTGGTCTTCGAGGAGGACGACGAGCTCGACGTGCCCGACTTCCTGAAGTGAGCGCACGGCCGACGAGGCCTGACGAGGCGCCGCTCCGGTGCCAGCCTCTGTGTGATGGCGTGAGCGTCGCCTTTTCGTGCCGGGCTGGCGGGATGAGCGCGGAACCCTTCGCCACGCTGAACCTCAGCGACGGCGTTGGCGACGATCCGGCGGCCGTGGCCAGCAACCGTGACATAGCGCGGCGGGCGGTCGGGCCGGCCGCGGTCCGCCTGGCTTGGATGCGGCAGGTGCATGGCACCGCCGTGACATGGGTCAGGGAGGACCACGGTTGTACGCAGCCCGCCACCGCTGGTCCTGGCCCGGAGGCGGACGCTCAGTGGACGGACCTGCCAGGTATCGCGCTCGGGGTGCTCGGCGCGGACTGCGCGCCCGTTCTGGTGGCTGATCCGGCGGCGCGGGTCGTCGGAGCTGCTCACGCAGGACGGCCTGGCATGGCCGCGGGAGTCGTCGGCGCCCTGATCGCCGCGATGACCAGAGCCGGCGGAGATGCGAGCCGCATGCACGCCATCATCGGCCCTGCCATCTGCGGGCAGTGTTATGAGGTGCCAGCGAGCATGCGCGCAGAGGTGGCCGCCGCTGTCCCGGGAGCAGGGTGCACGACCCGTGACGGGACCCCGGGGATTGACCTGCGGGCAGGGCTGCACGGCCAGCTGGAACGGTTCGGCGTCGCATCGATCACAGACGACGCCCGCTGCACGGCGGAGTCAGCCGAGCTGTATTCCTACCGCAGGGATGGCGCAACCGGCCGGTTCGCCGGCCTGATCTGGCTTGACCGATGAGCAGCGGGGCCGCAAGGCACGATGAGCTCGGGGCCAATCTCGCCGCGTTGCGAGCGCGGATAGCCACCGCGTGCGAACAAGCTGGCCGGTCGCCCGACGAGGTCACGCTGATAGCAATCACCAAGACCTTCCCTGCCTCTGACATTCGGCTGCTGGCTGAGCTGGGCGTTCTGGATATCGGCGAGAACCGCGATCAGGAGGCGGCGCAGAAGGCCGCCGAATGTAGGGGCCTCGAGCCGGCGCTCCGCTGGCATTTCGTCGGCCAGCTCCAGGCGAACAAGGCCAAGAGCGTCGTCAGGTACGCCGACGTCATCCATTCCGTCGACCGCGCGCGGCTTGTCGAGGTGCTGGGAACGCGGGCCCGGGCGGCGGGCCGCGATCTTATCTGCCTCGGTCAGGTCGATCTCGAGCAGGACGATGAGGCCCTGCGCGAAGAAGGCGAGCCCGCAGCCCTGGCACCGCGCGGCGGGGCTGCGCCAGAAACGGTGCCCGCGCTCGCAGATGCGATCGCCGCGGAAGAAGGCCTGACTCTTGGCGGTGTCATGGCGGTGGCGCCGCTCGGCGCACCGCCAAGGCCAGCGTTCAGCAGGCTCGCTGGCGTGGCAGCCATTGTCAGAAAGGTGCACCCTGGCGCAACGATGATTTCCGCCGGCATGACGGGTGACCTGGAGGAGGCCATCGCAGAAGGTGCGACACATGTACGTGTCGGTACGGCGTTGCTCGGCGGCCGGGCGGCCTTGGTCAGGTAATGTCCGACCCGTAGCACGCGGCGTGGGCCTGGGCTGCACCCATGTTTGCTGCACACCGGCATCAGGAGGACTGAAGATGGCCAGCGCAATGCGCAAGATGGCGGTCTATCTCGGCCTGGTGGAGGACGACCATCGCTACGGGGATCCCTACACCGACGAGTACGGCGACGCGGATGACTACGGCGACTACATCACCGAGTACGCCGACCAAGCCAGCGTGACGGAGACGCACGCGGGCTACGCGGCAGACGACGGCCGCGTCCGGACCGACCAGCGACCCGCTTCCGAACCGATGCACGCTGCTGACCTGGCCAGGATCACGACCTTGCATCCGCGCACGTACAACGAGGCGCGCACGATCGGTGAGCATTTTCGCGAGGGAACACCCGTTATCATGAACCTCACCGAGATGGTTGATAGTGATGCACGTCGCCTGGTCGACTTCGCGGCTGGCCTGATCTTCGGGCTTCGCGGCTCGATCGACCGGGTCACCAATAAGGTCTTCTTGCTGTCTCCGGCTAATGTCGAAGTCACGGCGGAAGACAAGGCAAGGATCGCCGAACGAGACTTCTTCAACCAGAGCTAGCGCGGATACGAGCACATGACGTCGCGGCGGTTAGCTCGCGGAGTCAGCGATAGTCGCGATCGAGTACATGCGGGCAGGGAATATGGTGTGCGGGCGGACGGATCGGCGTGAGACACGCCAGAGCGGAGCCATGCCGTGACCATCTTCCTGACCGTCGTCTACTACATCCTCTGGCTGTATCTGCTGCTTCTCATTGGGCGGCTGATCATCGACATGCTGCAGAGCTACAGCCGCACCTGGAGCCCTTCTGGCTTGCTGGCCAGGGTCGCTGAGATCATCTTCACACTGACAGATCCGCCACTGAGATTGCTAAGGCGCTACCTTCGCCCGGTGCGGATCGGTAGTGTTGCCCTAGACCTCAGCTACACGCTGTTGTTTCTTGTGATCATTGTGTTGCTATCGGTAGTAAGCAGCTTGTGAGGCAGGTAGCCTGCCTAGGGGACTCACGCGCCAAGGAGATATCGACATGCCACTGACGCCCGCGGATGTGCGGAACAAGCAGTTCAGCACGACCAGGCTGAGGCCTGGCTATGACGAGGAAGAAGTGGACGCCTTCCTGGATGAGGTCGAGGCAGAACTCGACCGGCTGATCCAGGAGAACGAGGAGCTGCGGGCCAAGCTCGCGGAGGTCCTCCGAGGCGGCAAGACGGCGGCGCCACTGAGCTCGTCGCACATGGACGGCCCCGATTTCATGCCGAGCGAGCCGCACCGGCCAGAGCCAGAGCGCCGCCCGGAGCCGATGCCGATGATGAAGTCCTCTGCCGAGGACAACATGGATACAGCCGCACGGGTCCTCGCGCTGGCACAGCAAACCGCCGACCAGGCGATCGCCGACGCCCGCCGGGAGGCCGACGAGACGCTGAGCAGGGCCCGCCGCGAGGCCGATGACTTGCTGACCAAGGCGCGCCGTCAGGCTGAGCAGATCACCAGCGATGCGCGGGCGCGGGCCGAGAGCCTCGAGCGCGACGCTCAAGAGCGGCACCGCCAGGCGATGGGTTCCCTTGTTCAGTCGCGCGAGGAGCTTGAGCGGCGCGTTGATGACCTCCGCGCGTTCGAGCGCGAGTACCGTAGCAGGCTCAAGGCCTACCTGGAGGGCCAGCTCCGTGATCTTGAGGCGGGCGCCGCGGACAGCGGTGTATTCCCGGCCGTCGCCGCGACCGGCCCGCAGCCAGCCGTTCCGGTTGGCGTCGGCCACATGCGCGGCGGGCCGTCGGGCACCGGGTTCCCCGGAATGTCCGATCCGATGGGGCACAATGGCGGCTACCACCCGGCGGACAGCGGTCAGCACGACCGTCGCTAGCCGGAGTTCTGCCTAGGCTAGGCCTAGCCTCTCGAGCGGAGTTCGAGCGTGATCCGGTTTGGCGTCGTCCTATCGGTCGTGCTCATCGCAATCGGGCTGCTGGTAACGGGTGTCGTTGCCGGCAGCCTGTTGCTTGTGGTGATCTCGATCGGCGTCGCTTTGCTCGCCTTGCTGGTGCTGATCGGCGTCGTGATCAGCTTCCGGCACGAGATCTTCGGCCGGACACCGCTCGATATCGATAGCGCGCAGCCATCGCTTAAAGAACCGGCAGTCCATGGCGCATTGGCTCGCAGCGCCGCGCAGGCAGGGCCGGCTATGGCGACATCCAGGTCGAGCCAGGAAACGGCGGCGAGGCCGGGAGCGGAGCAGGCCGCCAGGCCGGGAGCGGAGCAGGCCGCCAGGCCGGGAGCGGAGCAGGCCGCCAGGCCTCCTCGCGTCTGGCCGGCGGAGCGCCGGGGCCAGGACCGGTCAGGGCGGCCCCAAGATGACGTCGGCGATCGCTCCCGCGGCAAGCAGCCGCCTGCGCAGCCGGTGCCCAAACCCGCCCCGGCTGAGACGGCAGATCGCGGGCAGCAGACGGCCACGACGAGGGCTAAGGCGCAGCCGGCGCCGTTGCCCAAAGCGCCAACAAAGGCTGAGCGGGCCGCGCCTGCACCGTCCGGATCGCGCGCAGGGCAGGACGAGCCGGCCGAACGCGAGCGTAGCACCGGCAACTTCGAGGGCTCGGATCGCAACGTGCTAGCGGCTCAGCATGGGGCAGCGCGTCTGGACCGGCCGAGCGGGGAGCAGCCCGCAGAACAGGCTCGCGCCGAGCCGCGCAGGCCCTCGCGGCTTGAGCGTGAATCGGCTAGAGCCGCAGGCTCGCGACCGGCTGCGCCCGACCCTTCCTCCTCGGGCGGCAGGTCGGCCGATGCGGCAGAGAGGCCAGAGGTGGTCAGGCCAGCCTCGGCCGGTGCCGCAGTCTCGGGAGCCGGCGCAAAGCCAGCGCCCGCCGCGACCCCGGCTGGCGGCGGAGCGAGGACCGGGGAGCCGGACGCGGATGCGACGGCAAGCGACAGCGCCGCCGAGCCCGCTCGGGCACAGGCAGGGCAGGTCGTCACGGGCTCGGCGAGTACAGACCTGGCCAGCGCCGACCTGGCGGGCAATGAGCAGGTCGACACGCAGGAGGTCGGCACGAAGCAGGCGGTCGGCACCGAGCCGGATGCTCCCGTAGCCGAGGGGCAGGCTGGTGCCGGGGAGTCAGGTGGGAGCCAGGCAGCCGCGGCGAGCCAGCCGGCCAGCGACGGCCACGACGACGGCGCGGCTCGCGAGTCCTCGGTGGCCGGCGACGATGAGATGCAGGTAAGCGTCGTCCCAGGGATCACCAGGTACCACAAGAGTGATTGCCAGCTGATCAGGTTCCTGTCGGCGGATGATCTTGACGTTATGACCAAGAGAGCCGCGACCGAAGCAGGTTGCGTGCCATGCAAGGCGTGCAAGCCCGACCAGTTCGCTTCGGGCGCCACCAGCGGCTGACAGCCGCCGGCCACCTCATCTGGTTACGACGACTCCAGGTCGTCGGCATCCGTCTCGTCGGCCGGTGCAGCAGTTCGTCGTGGCCAGCTGGCCAGGTGCACCGAATCCGGCTGGCCGGGCAGCGCGCCGCGGTCACGGAGCCTGCTCCACACCTCGTCGGTGATGAACGGCGCTATCGGCGCCATCAGCCGCGTCAGCGCGGTCAGGCATACGCGCATCGTTCCCGCCGCGGCGGCGTGTTCCGGGGATGTGCGCTCGGCCTCGGCCGCAGGCAGGCAGCCGCTGACGAGCACATCGATGAATTCAGCGATCCTGGCGGCAGACCAGGCGGGCTTGAGAGCATCGAACCCGGCCGTGACATCTGCGATCAGGGTCTGAAGTTCCGTCATCAGCGTCAGGTCGGCGTCCGGCGGGCGGGCATTCTGGCTATCTTCTGACGTGCCGATCAACTCGAGCAGCATGCTGGCCGCCAGCCAGTAGCGAGCGAAAACGCGGTCAGCGATGTCGGCAAGCGCGGCTTCGGACAATAGCATCCCGCGCTCAGCTTGCCGGGCGACGCAGAACCAGCGGATGACGTCGGCGCCGTATCGCTCGATCAGCGGCAGTGGCTCAGCTACGTTGCCAAGGCCGCGGCTCATCGCCCGGCCGCTAGCGTCCGTGACCGCGTCCACCAACAGCACGCGGCACGCCGGCGAGCGGCCGTTCACCATGGTGCCGATCTGTCTGACCGCCGCCGGCCACCCCCCGGCCCGGCCAGCGCTGCCAATGATGAGTCCGTTGTGAGGTGTGTTATCGACGAAGGAACCGGCGGCCTCCGGCAGGCGCTGCTCCGCGAACGGCAACCAGGTCGCGTCGTATCTGGCATCGAGCACGTGCGGCACGCGAGAGGCTTGCCCGGCGCACCGCGGGCAGGTGATGAGCACCTCATCGATCTGCGGCCGGTGCGGATCGATGCCGGTGAGGTCCGCGCCCGCCAGCTCCGAGAGCTGCGCCAATGACTCCGCGCAGGTCACGTGCCCGTCCGTGCACTGCCAGAAGGGCAGCGGCGTGCCCCAGTACCTGGTGCGCGAGATCATCCAGTCGGCGTCGTCGGCTGGCCAGCCCGCGGATGTGCGCAGGTACCAGGCGGACGTCGTTCGCTGGAGCAGAGGCGTCCCGCATCGCCAGCAGGCATGTTCGCCGTCCGCGGGCCTGACCGGCGGGAGCAGCGCACCGGCGTCGGTCAGCGCGGCGATCAGGATCTGATCGGCGTCGGCGAAGAACGCACCGCCGATGACCGGAACCTCGGCGGCGAACCGGCCATCGGGGCCGAGCGGGTCCGGCGCGCCGATGCCGTGCAGTCTCGCGGCGTCCAGATCAGCGTCGCTGTAGGCGGGCGCCAGCGGCATCACTCCTGTGCCGGCATGCGTACCGACGAAGTAGCCGGCTATTACCGGGAGCGGCCGCGTGTCCCCGGTCAGGTTGAGCACAGGGAGATAGGTCGCGCCGGCCAGGTCGGCGCCGCTGACCTCAGTCGCCACATGCCAGTCCTCTCCGAGCATCGGGGCGAGGCGAGCCTCCGCCACGATCACGCCGTCGTCGTGTCCGGACCGGCGGGCCAGCGCATATGACTGGTGCGGGTGCACCGCGATCGCCGCGTTACCGGCAAGCGTCCACGGCCTCGTTGTCCAGGCGAGCAGGTCGGCGCCGCGCAGCCTTGGGTTCGCGCCGTCCGGCAAGGTCGCCAGCCTGAACCGGACGATGACGCCTGTGTTCGCGGCTGGCCGGCGGGAGCCGGGATGGCCGAGATCTTGCGCGGAAAGAGGTGTCCGGCAGCGCGGGCAATACGGCGTGATCCGTTCGTCCTGCTCGAGCAGCCCTGCCTCGTAGAGCCTGCACAGAGACCACCAGACGGACTCGACATAGCCGGGGTCCATCGTGGCGTGAGGGGGCTCGCCCTGCCAGCAACCCAGCGAGGTGCTCAGATCGGAGAACGCCGCGCTATGCCGGAGCGCGAACTCGCGACATCGGGCGTTGAACCTTGCTTGGCCGTAGGTCTCGATCTCGACGGGCCCTGGCAGGCCGAGTTCGCGTTCGACTGCGACCTCGATCGACATGCCATGGCAGCCGACGCCGGAGCCACCGCGAGGCGCGTAGCCCTGCATCCGCTTCAGCCGCAGATAGGTGTCCCGCAGCGCCTGGGCCGGCACGTCGTGCACTCCTGGCAGCCCGGCGGCCGTCGGCGGCTCGCTCCAGCACGTCCATTCCGGAGCTCCCGCGACGCTGGTCATCGATCTGCCGGGCACCGCCAGTTCCACCCAGCGGGCTCGCACCGTGCTCTCGATCGCCGGCAGATCGAGTCGGCTTGCCGGCCCATCCGACGCATGACGCGTCATCACTACCCCCGTGACGGCCGCGGACCATCTCTGACCGTGCCCCCTGCCAGGCCCGCGGTGTGCCGCCTGGTCCGCGCAGCGCACCACGATAGCTGACGGGCCTGCGCCGCTTGGGCTGGTCGGGCGGCCGCGCGCCCGCAGGCAAAGTGCCGCGCCGCGAACCTGGCCTGTTTGCGAATCGCGCCAGTCAGCACTTATCCTCCGGTGACGCTTGTCAACCAAGATCATGATGGGGCTCTGCGCCAGGGGAGGCGGGGAATGACCGCAGCCGCACAGTCTGACGCTGCCAGCTTCCCCGTACGCAAAGGCGAACGGCGGTGGACGACAGCTGAGATCACCAAGGTCAGGACGGAACTGACCACCGAGGCCGACGAGTTCCGCGACGAGATCAAGCGGGCCGAATCGGATATCGCGGACCGATTGGGCGATTCAGTTAGCGATGCGGGTGATGACCAGGCCGACGTCGGCGCGAAGACCTATGAGCGCGAGCACGAGCTGTCCTTGACGTATAACGCACGCGACCTGCTGGTCCAGACGGAGCGTGCACTTGCCAGAATTGAGTCAGGGACCTACGGCGTGTGCGAGTCGTGTGGCGAGGCGATCGGCAAGGCACGCCTCCAGGCTTTCCCGCGCGCAACCCTGTGCGTGAGCTGCAAGCAGCGGGAGGAACGGCGCTGACCGGTAACAGGGTCGCAAGCGACCCGCAGCCACCTGGCACGATAGCCACCGTGAGCTCGCCTTCCAAGCGCAGCGGACGGGTAGCAGCGCTGCTCGCCGTCGCGGTGATCGTGCTGGTTGCCGACATCATCAGCAAGTTGGTGATCGTCGCGACGCTGTCGGATCGCACGCCGGTCAGGCTGCTCGGAGGCTTCCTGACGCTCAGGGTCACCCGCAACCCAGGCGCCGCCTTCAGCATCGGCCCGTCGCTCACCGTGGTGTTCGCTGTGATCGCCGTCGGCGTCATCGTGTTCATCCTGCGAACCTCGCGGCGGATCCAGAGCCTGGCCTGGGCGGTGACGCTTGGCTTGCTGCTCGGCGGGGCGACGGGCAACCTGATAGACCGCCTGTTTCGGTATCCTGGCCCGTTCCGCGGATACGTTGTGGACTGGATCCAGATCCCGCACTGGCCGGTGTTCAACGTCGCGGACTCGTGCATCGTCTGCGGCGGTGTGCTCGCCGTGTTCCTGGCCGTCCGTGGGGTCAGGATCGACGCCTCGGCAGCCGGCCGGCCGGCCAATCAACCGCAGGCCGGTGAGCCGGAGGTCGGCACCCCGCCTGAGCGGCCCGCTGCGGAGCGAGGTGGCGAAGCTGGCGGCCAGGCAACGCCCGGCGCGCCTGGATCACAGGAGCAGCGGGGCGGCGGCGGGGCGTGACGGCCCCGGCCCAGCGCCGGGTCCCGGTCCCCGACGGGCTTGACGGCGAGCGGCTCGACGCGGCGATCGCGAGGATGTTCGGCCTGTCAAGGACCAGAGCTGCGGAGCTGATCGGCGAGGGCGCCGTGCTGATCGGAGGCCGCCCGGCCGGCAAGTCGGACCGGGTCCCGGCGGGCGAGTGGCTGGACGTGACGTTGCCTCCCGCCGCGCCGGTCCCGGCGATCCCGCCAGCAGAACCAGTGCCCGGGCTCACCATCGTCTACGAGGACGGCGACATCGTGGTCGTGGACAAGCCGACCGGGGTGGCCGCTCACCCCACGCCCGGATGGACAGGCCCGACAGTGTTGCAGGGCCTGCTCGCGGCCGGCCATCAGATCGCCACCAGCGGCGCTGCCGAGCGGCAGGGGATCGTGCACCGGCTCGACGCCAACACCACGGGGCTGATGGTGGTTGCCAAGAGCGAACACGCATATAGCGTGCTCAAGCAGGCGTTCAGGGACAGGGTGGTGGACAAGCGATATCACGCCCTGGTGCAGGGTCATCCCGATCCGCTGCGCGGCACGATTGATGCCCCGATCGCCAGGCACCCCTCTGGTGACGGGAGGTTCGCGGTCGTGGCCGGCGGCCGCCCGGCCATCACGCATTACGACACGATCGAGGCGTTCCGCGCGGCAAGCCTGACCGACATCAAGCTCGAGACCGGGCGCACGCACCAGATCCGGGTGCACATGGCGGCGGTCAGGCACCCGTGCGTTGGCGATCGACTCTACGGCGCCGACCCGGTGCTCGCGGCGAGGCTAGGCATCGGCCGGCAGTGGCTACACGCGGTCAGGCTCGGCTTCGCGCATCCGGCCGACGGCCGCTGGATGGAGTTCATCAGCGACTACCCGGCCGATCTCTCCGCATCGCTTGAGCTACTGGCGGCAGAGTCTTAGGTTCTGCAAGGGGCGCTGGCGCGTCACGGCGTGCCCGTCCGCGGCGGTGGGTTAGTGTCGAACCGACCCCGGCGCGCGGTTGCTCGCAGCATGCCTGAAGGAGGCGGTAATTCATGGCCTTTCCGGCATCTACGGCAACTTCGCGGGGCAGGGCACGCGACGGCGGGTTCGCTCACCTGCACGTGCACACCGAGTACTCGATGCTCGACGGCGCCGCGCGGCTGAACGACCTGTTCGCGGCGTGTGCCGAGCGCGACATTCCGGCCATAGCAATGACGGACCACGGCCACGTCTTCGGGGCCTACGACTTCTATCAAAAGGCGACCAAGGCCGGCATCAAGCCGATCATCGGCACCGAAGCCTACGTGGCGCCCGAGCATCGCGGCCTCAAGCAGCCGGTCAGGTGGGGGACGCCCGCGCAGAAAGACGACGACGTCTCGGGTGCTGGCGCCTACACCCACATGACCTTGCTCGCCGAGACCACCGAGGGCATGTACAACCTGTTCCGGCTGTGCTCGATGGCCTCGATCGAGGGGTACTTCCGTAAGCCGCGGATGGACAGGGAACTGCTGGCCAGGTATGCCAAGGGCATCATCGCCACGACCGGCTGCCCCGGCGGGGAGGTGCAGACCAGGCTCAGGCTTGGTCAGTACGACGAGGCCGTCAAAGCGGCTGCCAGTTACCGGGACATCTTCGGCCAGGACAACTTCTTCGTCGAGTTGATGGGGCACGATCTCGAGGTAGAACAGCGCACGGCTGAGGGCTTGCGCCGGGTCGCCAAGGAACTATCGCTGCCTTACGTGGTGACGAACGACTCGCACTATGTCGCGCCAGGGGACGCGCAGGCACACAACGTGCTGCTGTGCGTTCAGACCGGCACCAACATGGCCGACCCGAAGCGGTTCAGGTTCGAGGGAGCGAGCTACTACATCAAGAGCCCGGCTGAGATGCGAGCGGTCAGCGACTCCGCGGAGTGGCAGTCCGGTTGCGACAACACGCTGCTGATCGCCGAGCGCGCCAACGTCGAGTTCACCAAGACCAACCTGATGCCAGAGTTCCCGCTGCCGGCCGGCGAAACCGAAGTGACCTGGTTCAGGAAGGAAGTCTGGGCCGGGATGGACCGCCGTTTCCCCGGTGGCATCGACGACGAGCGCCGGCAGCGCACCGAATACGAGATGGGCGTCATCGAGCAGATGGGGTTCTGCGGCTACTTCCTCGTCGTCGCCGACTTCATCATGTGGGCAAAGCGCAACGGGATCAGGGTGGGGCCCGGCCGCGGTTCGGCGGCCGGATCGATCGTGTCCTATGCCATGGGGATCACCGATCTGGACCCGATCGCCTTCGGGCTGATGTTCGAGCGCTTCCTCAACCCCGAGCGGCTATCGATGCCAGACATCGACATCGACTTCGACGAGCGCCGGCGGGGCGATGTGATCAGGTACGTGACCGAGAAGTACGGCGAGGACCGGGTCGCCCAGATCATCACCTACGGCACGATTAAGGCGAAGGCCGCGGTCAAGGACTCGGCGCGGGTGCTCGGATACCCCTACGCGCTCGGCGACAGGATCACCAAGGCCTTCCCGCCACCCGTGATGGGCAAGGACGTGCCGCTGTCAGGAATTTTCGATCGTGACCACGCCCGGTACGGCGAGGCTGGCGAGATCCGGGCGCTTTATGAGGCTGAGCCCGAGGTCAAGCAGGTGCTGGAGACCGCGCGCGGACTGGAAGGGCTGATCAGGCAGGCAGGTGTGCACGCCGCCGGCGTCATCATGAGCAGCGAGCCGCTGCTCGATCACATTCCGGTGTGGAAGCGTGAGGCCGACGGCGCGATCATCACCCAGTTCGACTACCCGAGCTGCGAGGATCTCGGGTTGCTGAAGATGGACTTCCTCGGGCTGCGGAACCTGACGATCCTGGACGACGCTCTGGCGGGCATCAAGGCGAACCGGGGCGTCAGCATCGACCTGGAGACGCTGCCGCTTGATGACAAGCCCACCTATGAACTGCTCGCCAGAGGCGACACGCTCGGCGTCTTCCAGCTCGAGGGCGGACCGATGCGCGCCCTGCTGCGGTCGATGCGGGCCGACAGGTTCGCCGACATTTCGGCGGTCAATGCGCTGTACCGGCCCGGCCCCATGGGCGCCAACGCCCACAACGACTACGCCGACCGCAAGACCGGACGCAAGCCCGTCGTGCCGATTCACCCCGAGCTGGCCGAGCCGCTGTCCGCCGTCCTCGGCGACACCTACGGCCTGCTGGTCTACCAGGAGCAGGTCCTGGCCTGCGCCCAGGTCCTCGCCGGGTACACGCCTGGCAAGGCGGACC
Organism: Streptosporangiaceae bacterium; assembly: GCA_036258115.1. Taxonomy (GTDB): domain Bacteria; phylum Actinomycetota; class Actinomycetes; order Streptosporangiales; family Streptosporangiaceae; genus Chersky-822. Next base: position 62,089 of record DATAEH010000068.1, on the reverse strand, counting down.
TGCTCCGAAAGGCCATGGGCAAGAAGAAGAAGGAGATCCTGGACGCCGAGTTCGAGCCCTTCGCTGCTGGGATGCGGGCGAACGGCTACTCGGAGAACTCCATCAAGACCATCTGGGACGTCCTCGTCCCGTTCTCTGATTACGCCTTCAACCGGGCGCACGCGAGCTGTTACGGCATGGTGGCCTACTGGACCGCGTTCCTGAAGGCCAACTTCCCGACCGAGTACATGGCGGCCCTGCTTACGTCGGTCGCTGGTGACAAGGACAAGTCGGCGCTGTACCTGTCGGAATGCCGCAGGATGGGCATCAAGGTCCTGCCGCCCGACGTGAACGCCTCGACCGCGTACTTCACTCCGGTCGACACCGACATCAGGTTCGGCATGGCCGCCGTCCGGAACGTCGGATCCTCGGTCGTCGAGTCGATCGTGGCGACTCGGACGGCCAAGGGCGCGTTCACCAGTTTCTCTGACTTCCTCAGGAAGGTCCCTGTCAACGTCTGCAACAAGCGCGTGATCGAGTCGCTCATCAAGGCCGGCGCGTTCGACTCGTTCGGCGCGCCGCGCCGCGGCATGCTCATGATCCACGAGCAGGCAGTCGACGCGGTGATCGATGTCAAGCGCAACGAGGCCATCGGCCAGGACTCGCTGTTCGGCGACGACGAGGACAACGCCGCCACCTTCGACATCCCGGTGCCGGACGGCGAGTGGGATAAGTCAACCCTCCTCGGCTTTGAGCGGGAGATGCTTGGCCTTTATGTCTCCGACCACCCGCTGCTGGGACTTGACCACGTGCTGGCCGCGGAGACCGACTGCTCGGTCCTGCAGCTGCTTGGGTCTGCTGACGACCCTGAACGGAACGCTCGCGGCGACCGCGCCGACGGGCAGGTAGTCACGCTCGGCGGCATCCTTTCCGGCGTCCAGCGCAAGGTCACCAGGCAGGGCAACCCCTGGGCCGCGGCGATGCTCGAGGACCTCGAGGGCGCGATTGAGGTTCTGTTCTTCCCCGCGACCTATCAGCAGTGCATGCATCTGGTCGTCGAGGACGCGATCGTGTTCGTCCGCGGCCGGCTGGACAGGCGCGAGGAGGTGCCGAAGCTCATCGCGATGGAGCTGAAGCCGGCTGAGCTTCCGACAGGAGAAATCGGCCCTTTCGTCGTGTCGATCCTCGAGGCCAGGTGCGTGCCACCGGTGGTGGAGCGGCTGCGCGAAGTGCTGCGGACCCATCCTGGTCCGACGGAGGTCCACCTGCGGCTGCTCAGCGGTGACCGCGCGAAGGTGCTCAAGCTCGACGACAAGCTGCGCGTGCGTCAGTCCCCTTCGCTGCTCGCCGACCTGAAGCAGCTGCTCGGCCCGGCTTGCGTGAGCTAGCGGTGGGTTCGCGCATAGCTGCCTGTCCGCCCGCGGCCTGAGCGCATGTCCGTTTCAACTACGCTGTTCGGCAATGTCGATCACGAATGAATATCCGTTCGAGCCCAGGAGAGGCGCAGGGATTTCCGGCGACGGCACCGGCCGTGGCGGTACGCATGCCGTGCGGCCTTCGGCGGCCGGGGGATTTCTCGGCGCGCTGGCGATCCTGATCGGCAGCGGCCTTCTCGGCATGGCGGGCGGCCTGCTGTGGACGCATGTCGCGCCCCGCGCTGTCTACGTGGTGGTCGCCCGCGGGTCGGCCGACGTTGTCAACCCTGAGACCTCGGCATTCATAGCCGCTGATGCCTGGTACTGCCTGATCGGCGCCGCCGGTGGCGTGATCATCGGCCTGGCCGGCTACCTCTTCGCGGTGCGCCGCTACGGGCCAGTGCCGATGGCCGCGATCCTCGCCGGAAGCGTGCTGGCAGGCATCGCGGCCCGGTGGGTCGGCGAGCATCAGGGGTTGCACCGGTTCGACCGTCAGCTGCTGACCGTGCACCAGGGCACGCTGCTGCATGCGCCGCTGGCGCTGGCCGGCGATACGAAGGCCGCGATCTGGCCACCGGTCGCCTCTCTTCCCGCGGTGGCCTTCTGGCCGCTGGCCGCCTGCGTCGTCGCAGGCGGCATCGTGTTCTTCGGCTCGATGCGCCGCCGTTCTTCTCAGCGGCACCGCGAGACCTTCGAGCCGGGTTCGCCGCAGTTCCCCTTCTATCAAGGCCAGTAGCGTGGCGCGTTAACCGTCGCGTAACCGCTGCTCTGTTCAATTGTGCTGGTGCCCGGGGCGGGAAGGGTCGGACTCAGATGCAGCGTGTCGTCGTGGTCGGCGGGGGAGTGCTCGGCATGACGCACGCCCTGGCGGCCAGGCAGCGGGGCCATCAGGTCGTCCACCTGGAACGGGAAACAGATCCTCGCGGTGCCACGGTCCGCAACTTCGGCCTGATCTGGATCAGCGGCCGCGCTCCAGGTGCCGAGCTATCGCTGGCGCTGCGTGCCAGGGAACTCTGGGAGCAGCTGGCCAACGTCGTGCCGGGAACGGGGTTCCGCCCGCACGGATCTCTTACTCTGGCCCGCAACGACGCGGAGGGAGCGCTCTTGCGCGAGGCGGCCGAGAGGCCCGACGCCGGCGAACGCGGCTGCCGGTTCCTGGACGCCGCAGCAGTGCGTGCCCTCAATCCCGCGCTGCGAGGTGCATTCGGATGCGGTCTGTACTGCGAGAAAGACGCGATCGTGGAACCGCGGCAGGTTCCCGCGGCGATCCGGGACTACCTCCTCCGCACCGGATCGCCTGACGGATATACCTGGCTACCCTGCCGGGAGGCGGTGGACGTCGCGCCGCAAGCGGTGCGCGATCAGACCGGTACCTGGCACGGCGGTGATCTTGTCATCTTGTGCACAGGGGCGGCCCACACCGGGGTGGCTGGCCGGTACCTGTCGCGCTGTGACCGGCCGCCGGTGCGCCGGGTCAGGCTCCAGATGCTGCAGACCGGGCCGTTCGGTCGCCGGCTGTCGACTTCGCTCGCCGACGGCGATTCGCTGCGGTACTACCCGGCCTATGACCTGCCGGGGCGGGCCGCCCTGGTACCGCAGGAACCTGCGGCCGCGGCCGCGGGAGCGCAGCTGCTGCTCGCCCAGCGCTTCGACGGCAGCCTGACGATCGGCGACACGCACGCCTACGACGAGCCGTTCGATTTCGACCTTGAAGAAGGCGCCTACGATCACCTCAGAGCCGTGGCCGAGGAGCTGCTCGGGTCGCCGCTGCCGCCGACGAGGCGGCGCTGGGCCGGCGTGTACAGCCAGGCGACCGGCACCGACATCTACCTGCGCGGCGAAGTCGAGCCCGGCGTGCATCTGGTCACCGGGCCGGGCGGCCGCGGCATGACCCTCGCGCCTGCGATCGCCGAGCAAACGTTCGCTGCGTAAGCGCGCAGGGCCAAGGACACCGCAGAAGGGAGCGGCCGTGGCGGCCAGGATCAGCGTGGCATGCCTGGACATGGCAGGAACGACGGTTGCCGACGAGGGGAGCGTGATGGCCGCGTTCGGCGCTGCGATGACGCAGGCTGGCCTGGCGCCCGGCACTGACGCCTACGACCGGGCAGCGGAAATCGTTCAGCTCACCATGGGCCAGTCGAAGATCGAGGTGTTCCGGCGGATTCTCGGTGACGAGGCGGCCGCCACCGCCGCCAACCGGGCGTTCGAGACCCGTTACGCCCAGATCGTGGGAACGGGTCAGGTCGCGCCGTTGCCCTATGCCGTGCGCACCCTGACGGCGCTGCGGGGTGCCGGCATCAAGATCTGCCTGGCTACCGGCTTCTCGCCAGCGACTCGCGATGCCGTGCTCGACGCGCTCGGCTGGCACTCGCTGATCGACCTGGCGCTATCCCCGGCCGATGCTGGCCGCGGCAGGCCGTGGCCTGACATGCCCCTGACAGCCTTGCTCCGGCTCGGCGGCGGAGCCGTGAGCGAGCTTGCCGTCGCCGGCGACACGGCCAGCGACATCGAATCCGGATTGCGCGCCGGAGCCGGGCTGGTCGCAGGGGTCCTGACCGGGTCGGGAAGCCGGGACGAACTCAAGAAGGCCGGAGCGCATCACGTCCTCGACGGAATCGGCGGCCTGCTGTCGCTGCTTGACATCGACAGCTGATCCTGTCACGGCCGCTTAGCGATGGCGTGGCCAGTCGACCAGCAGGATCACGTTGCGGTCGGCTGAGGTTCCGGCCCCTGCCCCGCCGTCGGGCGTGATCAGATCTCTGACCTGCCAGTCGTTCGCGGCAAGCTCCCTGGCCAGCGCGGCCATCGCTCCTGGTTCGTCCACACCGGCAAAGCCGGCCGGCGCATCGCTGTCGATAACCGTGCACGCGATCGCCAGCGCGTCGTCGGTCTGCAGGACTTCGATCAGCCGTGCCTGCTGCGGCCAGTCAATGTGAGACGCGGTGGTGACCTGCCAGAACCCGCCGGGTGCCCCGCCGCCGCGCACGGGCGTGACGGCGTGAATATGGGTGTGGCCGTTGATCCAGGCGACGACACAAGCGAACTCCAGCAGGAACGTCTTCAGCTCCTCGCCAAGCACCCGGCGATCGGCCCCAGGCGGGCGCCGGTCGTTCACCAGCGTCTCCAGCGGGTGGTGGCTGAACAAGATCACGGGACGGCGCTGGTCCTGGCACCTGCTCAGCTCCGTGTTCAGCCATCGCAGTTGCGTTTCGTCCAGCGATCCCTGCCAGCCGCCGTGCGGGTTGACGGTGTCCAGCACGACGCACCTGACCAGGCCGCTGTCGAAACCGTAGTAGGCGGTCCCGTCGGCGACGTTCTGCTCTGTATAGCCGTGCCCGGCCGGGCTGCCCGTGCTACGGAAATGTTCCCGCACGTGCGCCGTCCTGCTGACAGGAGCGCGGCCCGGATCGGGCGTGACGGCAATGCTTGCGCTCTCGGGCAGTTCGGCAAGCGCCTGCGCGTCCGCGGCATCGAACCTGGCGAGCGCGTTCGCCGCGTCCAGGCCGGAGGCGGGCGTCACGTACTTGACCCCGCCGACCTGGAGCCTGGCTAGCCAGCCGGCCGGCGGAACCGTGCCCTGCAGCATGTTGTCGTGGTTGCCATGCACCGCGTACCACGGCATGCCGACACCCGCGGCGCGGAACGGCCGCCTGAGCGCGGCGAGCACGCCGGGGACAGCGGGAAACCCGTACGTGCTCCTGGGCAGGTCGCCGACGTCGTGCTCCGGATGCCAGTACCGCTCGTCCTGCACCTGGGGCGAAGCAACTCCTTCGTACCGCTGCGGATCGCCCGAGTCAGGGACGACAACCCGCCCGTCCAGTAGCGCGATGTACGCCCGCAGCTCGTTCACCTGGCAATTGTCGGTGGCGTCGCCGGTCACGACCGCGAAACCGACGGGCTCACCTGACAGGGGCCCTGCCGCTGTCAGGCGGACGGCCCGGGTCATGGCATCCGCCACCTGGAAGGTGAACAACTCCTGAGCGCGGTAGCAGCCGATGACGCCCACCGCGCTGCGCAGCGGCGAGTCGGGGTCGGAGAACCGGTCGAAGAGCTCGGCCCGGCCCGGGGACTGGTGATCCATGATGTGCGTGTCGGACAGATGGGCCATGCACAGCAGCGGCGTTGCTGTTCGGCGCCAGCCTGGGCGCAGGGCAGCCCCGCAAAGCTCCGCCCTGACCGTGTGCTGCTCGCCGTCGGCCTGCACAAGCGGGCGGTAACCACCATCGCCAGGCTCGCCGGGAACTAGGCGGCGCTGCGCGGTCGTGGTGCTCCCGTCTTCCGCGGCCGGCGTCGTCATCAAGCTGCGATCACTGGCGCTCGGCAACCAGCACCGGCGCACCGGGCAGGCTGACCTGCACCGACTCTCCCGGCGCGAAGCGGCCGGAGTCGACGCTCGAATGATCCACCTTGACGGTCAGGTCGCCGGATAGCCGCACGCTGATCCGGCTCACCGATCCGAGGAAGGACCGGTCGGTCACGATGCCATTGCCTCCCGGCACCGCCGCGATCAGCAGGCCCTCTGGCCGCACAAGCACGTCGACCTCGCTTACGCCTCCGGGTGGCCGCTCGCCGTGCACGGGAACCACGGTATCGAGTGCTCGGACCCGGTCGGCCCCCTCAAGTTCGCCAGGCAGGCGGTTCATCGTCCCGACGAACTCGGCCACGAACGCGGTGGCAGGCTCGGCGTACAGCTGGTCGGGCAGCGCGATCTGCTCGAGCTTGCCGTCCTTCATCACGCCGACCCGGTCGGCCATCGACAAGGCCTCCTCCTGGTCGTGCGTGACGCACAGGGTCGTGATGCCGAGCCGTTGCTGCACAGACCTGATCTGCTCCCGCAGCTGCAGCCGGACCTTGGCGTCCAAGGCGGACAGCGGCTCATCGAGCAGCAGCACCTGCGGCTCGATCGCGAGGGCACGGGCGAGCGCCACTCGCTGCTGCTGGCCGCCGGACAGCTGGTGCGGGTAGCGACGCGCGTGCTCGGTCAGGCCGACCATGTCGAGCAGCTCACCGGCCCGGCGCTTGCGCTCGGAGCCGGTAACGCGGCGCATCCGCAGGCCGAATCCGACGTTGTCGAGCGCCGACATGTTCGGGAACAGGCTGTAGCTCTGGAACACCATGCCCATGTCCCGCTTCGCGGCTGGCACGGGCGCGATGTCCTTGCCGTTCACTGTGACCGAGCCGCTGTCGGCTGTCTCGAAGCCGGCGAGGATACGCAGTGCCGTCGTCTTGCCGCAGCCGGACGGGCCGAGCAGCGCCACGAACTCGCCTGGTGCGATCTCGACCGACAGCTGGTTCAGCGCCTGAACAGTTCCGAAGGTCCTGCTCAGGCCCGACATGACGACCGGAACGCCGCCGTGGCCCGCGCTGCCAGCGCTGAGGGTGGTCTCGGCCTTGGCGGTGTTCGCCGTCATCGGGTCTCTCCAGTCTCTTGGCGCGTCACGGTCACCAGGTCCACCTGGCCGCCACCGAGGCGACGCGCGCGCCTGCTTCCGATCATCGTGATTGCGAGCAGGAAGATCCAGGTCACGAACAGCGCGAAGAGCGACGCCGCCACCGAGACCGGCCCGCTGGTCTGGTCGAAGTTGACGATCCACACCGGGAACGTCTGGTACTGATCCAGGCTGGCCATGGTGAATTCGCCGAGCACCAGCGCCACGGTCAGCACGGTCGCCGACAGCAGCGCCGTTCGCAGGTTTGGCAATATGACGCGCCATAGCGTTGACGGCCAGCCGGCGCCCAGCGAGTTCGACGCGTCGACCAGCGTTTTCAGGTCAAGTGACCGCAGCAGCCCGGCGTCGAGCGTCCGGTACGCGAACGGCATCGCGAGCACGACGTACACCAGCGCGAGCAGGTACGGCGTCCCCTTGAGGTTGGCCGGGGAGATGTCCAGGACGCCGAGGATCAGGACAACCGGCGGGATCACGATCGGCAAGATCGTGATGCTCTCGAGCAGCGGCCTGATGGTCGGCAGCCGCAAGTGCACGTAGATGGTCGTCGGCACCATCAGGACCAGCGTCAGCACCGTGGTGATAACTGCGAGCTTGATCGACAAGATGATGGCGTCGGAGAATCCGACCTGGGAGAACACCTGGCCGAATGCGTTCCAGCCGGTGAACTGGAACGCGGCGTACAGCGGGATTACGAAGTACAGGCCAGCGATGATCAGGATGATCCAGCGCCACACCGGATAGCTTCGCCGCCGTGCCCGGCCTTGCGCGGCCGAGGTGCCGGCGGGCCGGCTGGCCTGCGCTTCGGTTACCGCAGCCATCGCGCAGCCCTCCGCTGCAGGTAGACGTAGACGAGCATGACGATCGCGATGATCACGACCATCCCGAGGCCAAGCGCGTAGCCGACATTCTCCTGGCCGGCGAGCACGTTGCCGTTCAGGAACGAGCCGATCTGGATCGAGGTCAGCGGAATGGTGCCGCTGGTCAGCGCCTCGGCGGTGGCGTACGCGGAGAACGCGCTGCCGAACAGCAGCAAGATGGCACCGAGCACCGACGGCGCGAGCACCGGAACACCGACGTACCGCCAGTACTGCAGTCCGTTCGCGCCCATATTCTGGGCCGCCTCGCGCCAGGCGGGGCGCAGCCCCTCAAAGGCGGGCAGGATCACCAGGACCATCAGCGGGATCTGGAAGTACATGTAGACCAGCGCCACGCCGCCGAGCCCGTACAGGTCAAAGCCGTTGTTATACGGGTTGAACCCGATGTCGGTCAGCCACCGCGTCGCGAGGCCGGTATTGCCAAGCGTGGCGATGAACAAGAACGCGAGCGGCACCCCGCCGAAGTTCGCGAACACCCCGGACGCCGTGATCGCTACCCGGCGCAGCACCGCGCCGCGCTTGGCCGTGTAGATGGCGTAGGCGATCAGGAAGCCGAGAACGCCGGGCGCGATCGAGGCGATCAGCGAGAGCTCCATGCTTACCCCGAACCCGTGCAGGTAGATGCCGTGGGTCGCGTCGTGAATGTTGCTCAGCGTCAGCTTGCCGGTGAGCGGCGTCTTGAAGGCGCCGATCAGGATCGCGCCCATGGGCAGCACGAGCCCGAGCACGACGTAGACGGTGAAGGGCACCACGCCGGCCAGGTCACGGGCCCGGCGCAGCATGGTCAGGGATCGGCGCCGCGCCGCGGCGCCCGGCTCCGGTGCTGGAGCGGGCGCCGCGACCGGGGCAGCGTGCGTCGTCATCCGCCGACTTTGGCTGCCCACTGCTTGGCGACGATGCCTTCGGCGGCTGACTCCTGGGCCTGCGTCGGGAACTGCAGCGGGCTGGACGGCGCGGGAGGCAGGGCGGCGTTGGCCGCCTTGTCCACGGTTCCGTTGGCGACCATGGTCGGCAGCTCCACGGGCCTGGCCTTGCCCTGCAGCCACAGGTTCTGGCCGGTCACCGAGTAGAGGTACTCCTCCCACAGGCGTGCCGCCGCCGGGTGCGGGGCGTCGGCGTTGATCGCCTGGTCATAGTACGCCGCGTAGCTGGCGTCACTGGGAATCACGATCTTGAAGTTCGGATCGGTCGCGCTGATCTCAGAGGCGAGCAGGTAGTCCCACCACACCACGATCGGGGTCTGGCCGCTCTGCACGGTCGTCGGCCCCGCGGTGACCGGGACGAAGTTGCCGTCCTTCTTCAGCTTCGCGAAGAAATCGACGCCTGGCGTGATGTTGCTGAGCGACCCGCCGTTCGCCAGCGCCGCAGCGTACACGGCGGAGAACGCGGCGCTCGCCTCGGTCGGGTTGCCGTTGATGGCAACCTCGTGCTTGTAGATGGGCTTGGCAAGGTCCTTGAAGGAGGTCGGGGGGACCTTCACCTTTTTGGCGTCATATCCGATGGCGACATAGCCGCCGTAGTCGCCGTACCAGGTACCGTCCGTTGACTTCTCGGCAGCGGGGATGTCGTTCCAGGCGGCCACCTGGTACTTGGCGAGCAGGTGCTGCTGGTCGGCCTTGATCGCGAAGGCGGTACCCATGTCGAGGACGTCAGGTGCCCGGGACTGGCCCTTCAGCTGCACCATCGCGTTGATCTCGTCCTGGCTGGAGCCGTCGGGGTTCGCGTCGTTGATCTTGATGCCGTACTTGGCGGTGAAGTCCTTCATGATGTTGCCGTAATTGGCCCAGTTGGCCGGCAGCGTGATGACGTTCAGCTCGCCTTCCTTCTTGGCGGCGGCGATCAGAGCGTTCATCCCGCCGCCCTTGGCGACCGACGTCACCTTGGACCAGTCGGTGCCGCCGCTGCTCGAGTTGTTCGAGCAACCAGCGGCCAGCAAGGCACCGCTGAGCGCGGCCGCAACGACCGCGATTGTTTTCTTGTTCCGCACTATTCCCCTCCGAGCTCGCGACCATGATGGTCAGGACGGAGCAATAGTGGCGGTGTTTCATGAATAGGCTCTGTCCTGGTCATTACCATTTATTTAGGCTTCCATGAACTATGCAAAGCCAATTCATGAACACTTGGTGACCGAAATATGCGGCTGCGACTGAATCTCGTCAGCGGCCTTATGGCTGGCCGCCGCCGGCCGACGCGGCCATCGCCGCCCCGACGATGCCGGCGTCGTTGTGCAGCGCAGCGGGGACGACCCTGGCGCGGAAGGTCAGCCTGGGCAGGAATTTATTCGACTTCCTGCTGACGCCACCGCCGATGATGATGAGCTCGGGCCAGACCAATGACTCCATCTTGTCTAGGTATTCATCGACGCGGCCGGCCCATTTGTGCCAGCTGAGTTCGCCTTCCTCGCGCGCCCGTTCCGATGCCCTGGTCTCGGCATCCTTGCCGTGAATCTCTATATGCCCGAACTCGGTATTGGGTATCAGCACGCCGTTATAGAACAGTGCGCTCCCAATACCAGTACCGAGAGTAAGCAGCAAAACGGTGCCTGATTGCCCGCGCCCGGCGCCGAATCGCATCTCGGCGACACCGGCGGCGTCGGCGTCGTTCAGCACCGTGACCGGCTGGCCGGTCGCCTCGCCGAGGAAGGTGACGGCGTTCACGCCGATCCAGCTCTGATCGAGGTTGGCGGCTGTCATGATCGTTCCCGCTGAGACCACCCCCGGGAAGGTGATACCGATCGGGCCTTGCCACGAGAACTGGTCGACCAGCTCCCGGATGACGCGGGCCATCGGATCAGGAGCGGCCGGCTGCGGAGTAGCCAGCTTCACGCGCTCGGCCGTCAAGCGCCCGGCCGCCACGTCCACCGGCGCTGCCTTGATCCCGGTGCCGCCGATGTCGACGCCCAGGACATCAGCCATTCATGTCTCCGTTTCGCCGGTTTGCCGATTGCTGTCAGCGCGGCTCACGAGGCCGCTCAAACCCCCCATGAAGCTTGCCGGAGCGCTGCCACGTCAGCCTCGGCGCCCTCCAGCCTGACCCGAGCCACGGTGGTCCTGGCAAAGGTCCACAGCAGCAGCTCGGCGGGCGGGCCGATCACGGTGACCACCGGCGTGCGCGGCCGGACGGTCATCCTGACCGGCTGCTCTCCCGCGCTGTCGGGCAGATCGTCTCTGGCGAATTCGATGCCGACAGGGACCTTGCGGAGTACCAGCCTGGCGCGTGACAGATCCTTCCAGATCAGCTCGGTCATCGCCGGATCGAGCGCACGCGCCTCCCAGTCTGGCTGCGCCCGCCGCACGTCCTCGTGGTGGACGAAGAACTCAGCGAAGTTCAGGCGCGCGTCCGCGCCGGGCACGGCGTACACCGACATCCTCGGCGGCCCGCTCCTGACGGTCTCGACCAGCAGCGAGAACGGCGTCTTCGCGACCATCTTGCGCCGCACCCGGTCGGTATATCCAGCCAGCGGGCCGCCCAGAATGCCCAGCGCGGCGTCCGGCCTGCGCTCGCGTAGCACCAGGTGGGCAGCCAGATCGGCGGTCCGCCAACCCTCGCAGAGCGTCGGCGCGTCCGGGCCTTGCTTGTCGAACAAGGCGCACAAAGCAAGGCGCTCATCTCGGGCATAAGTCACTGCACGATAGTAGGCCACCGGCCTGCTCCCGTGCTGGCCGCGGCGGCAGCAGGCTACGGTGGCAGTTAGCCTCAGGCGGAAAATCCGCAGTCAGGGCAATAACCAGACGCTGGAGGCTGGTCCCGATCGCAGGAGGAGCATGACCGGCGCGAACAGCAAAGGAGCCGTGGCCGCCGGCCCGTTCGTGCATCAGCGAAGGAACCTCGCCGCCATCCTCGCTGGCGGCGCCGCCGGAGCAGGCGTGGTGCTGCTAGCGACCAGGCAGGAGCTGGCCACGGTGGTCGTCGATGCCCCGCGGCCGCTGCCCGACACAGTGACGACCGTCACCGCCCAGAACGTTCGCCCCGCCATGGCCGCGCTGGCGCTCGCCGCGCTGGCCAGCCTCGCGGCCGTCATCGCGACCCGCGGCCTGCTCCGGAGGCTGACCGGCTTGATCACCATCGCGCTCGGCGCTGGAGTGGCGGTGTCGGCGCTTGGCAAGGTGACCGCGGCAGCCGCGCTGTCAGCCGCAGGGCATGCCGGTTCATCCGCGGCCAGCGGCGCAGGGGCGGGAACCGCCGCGGGGTCGGTGACCGCGGGCAACGGCGGGTCAGGAGCGGCCGGCTCGATCGCGGGGTTCCCGATGCATGTGATCCTCGGCGGAACCGGCTGGCGGGCGCTCATGCTGGTCGGCGCGGTACTGATAGTGGCGGCCGGGGCGGCTGTGGTGGCTCTCGCTCGCAGGTTGCCCGTCATGTCAGGTCGCTACGAGCGGCGCGGCGCATCAGCATCGCCGAACCCGCAAGGCCAGGCGGGCCGCCCGCGAGCCGCTGCGAGCATGTGGGAGTCGCTGAGCGCGGGACGCGACCCGACGGCCGCCGGGCCGGACTAAATTGATGCGGCGGGCGGCCGGCTGCCGCCGGAGATACGCTGCGAGACTATTTGCTGCCGCTGAGCAACCGCCTGTGCAGGGGCGGAAGCCGGGCGGTGCAGGTACCCTCGGTACCATCGGGGGCGCCAGGCAACCCACCCGAGGGGGCAGCGGAACCGCGTGAGCGTGCTCGATGACATTCTCGTTGACGTGCGCGCCGATCTTGCTGCGCGGCAGCGGGCGACGCCCCTGGAAAAGCTCAAGCATGCGACCGCTAAGGCGGCTTCGCCTCGCGAGGTAACGGCCGCACTGCGACGCCAGGGCGTCGCGGTCATAGCAGAGGTCAAGCGGGCGAGCCCGTCTAAAGGCGCGCTCGCGGCTATCGCTGACCCGGCGGCGCTCGCCGCCGACTACGAAGCCGGCGGTGCGACCGTGATCAGCGTGCTGACCGAAGGCCGCCGGTTCGGTGGCAGCCTCGACGACCTCGCCGCGGTCAGGGACGCCGTGGGCGTGCCACTGCTGCGCAAGGACTTCGTGGTGAGCTCGTATCAGCTGTGGGAGGCGCGGGCATACGGCGCCGATCTTGTCCTGCTCATCGTGGCCGCGCTGGAGCAGAACGCCCTCGTTTCGCTGGTTGAGCGGGCAACGTCGATCGGCCTGGTCCCGCTGGTCGAAGTTCACTCGCAAGCCGAGCTCAGCCGGGCACTTGACGCCGGCGCCCAGGTGGTCGGCGTGAACGCGCGGAACCTGGCCACCCTTGAGGTCGACAGGTCGATCTTCGCAAGGCTCGCACCGCAGATCCCAGACGACATCATCAAAATCGCGGAATCGGGCGTGCGGGGCCCTCATGACCTGCTGGCTTACGCGGCGGCGGGCGCCGACGCGGTTCTGGTCGGGGAGAGCCTTGTCATCGGCAAGGACCCGCGCAGCGCGGTCGCCGACCTGGTCACGGCCGGCTCGCACCCCGCATTGCGCTCCGATCGCGGCGGTAGCTCATGACGACGTCTACCCACACCGCGGGGGGTTCTGGGGGGTCGTCCACCCAGCCCAGCACTGTTCCGGATGCGACCGGGCACTTCGGCGCGTTCGGCGGCCGTCTGGCGCCCGAGGCGCTGATGTCGGCGCTGGAGGAACTGACCGCTGCCTACGAGGAGGCCAGGACCGAGCCCGCGTTCACCGCGGACCTTGACGCGCTGCTCAGGGACTACGCCGGCCGGCCGACGCTGCTGACCGAGGTGCCCAGGTTCGCCGTAGAAGCCGGCGGCTGCCGGGTGTTCCTGAAGCGGGAGGACCTCACCCATACCGGCTCGCACAAGATCAACAACGTCCTCGGGCAGGCGCTGCTCACCCGCCGGATGGGAAAGAAAAGGATCATCGCCGAGACCGGGGCTGGCCAGCACGGCGTAGCCACGGCCACCGCCGCTGCCCTGCTCGGCCTCGAGTGCGTCGTCTACATGGGCGAGGAAGACACCAGGCGGCAGGCGCTGAACGTCGCCAGGATGCAGATGCTCGGCACCGAGGTCGTCCCGGTGACGATCGGCAGCAGGACGCTCAAGGACGCGATCAACGAGACCTTCCGCGACTGGGTGTCCAGCGTCGAGAGCACTCACTACTGCATCGGCTCGGTCATGGGGCCGCATCCGTTCCCCACCATGGTTCGTGACTTCCAGCGCGTCATCGGCGTCGAGGCCAGGGAGCAGATTCAGGCCAAGGCGGGCCGGCTGCCTGATGCTGTCATCGCCTGCGTGGGCGGCGGCTCGAACGCGATCGGCGCCTTCCACGCCTTTATCGGCGACTCCGGCGTGCGGCTGATCGGCTGTGAGGCGGGCGGCGACGGGATCAGCACGGGCCGGCACGCCGCGACGATCTCCGGCGGATCGGCAGGGATCATTCACGGAATGCGGACTTACCTGCTGCAGGACAGCGACGGCCAGACGCTGCCCACGCACTCGATCTCGGCGGGCCTGGACTATCCGGGAGTCGGCCCCGAGCATTCGTGGCTCCACGAGACGGGCCGGGCCGAATACCGCGCGATCTCTGATGTTCAGGCGATGGAGGCGTTCTCGCTGCTCTGCAGGACCGAGGGGATCATCCCGGCGATCGAGTCCGCGCACGCCCTGTCTGGGGCGCTGGCGGTGGGCAGGGAACTTGGCCAGGGAGCCGTCTTGCTGGTGAACCTGTCAGGTCGCGGCGACAAAGATGTGGACATCGCCGCTCGCTGGTTCGGCCACCTCGGCGCGGGAGGCGAGCAGTGACCCAGGCAGCGCGCGGGGCGCAGGAGGTGCCGGCGGCTAGCCGGGCCGGTGCTGGTCGGGTCGGGGCCGCGTTCGAGCGGGCGGCGGAGGAAGGGAGAGCCGCGCTGGTCGGATACCTTCCGGCCGGTTTCCCCTCGGTCGAAGGCGCGATCGAGGCCGCGGCGGCGATGGCCAGGTCCGGCACCGACATCGTGGAGATCGGGCTGCCTTATTCCGACCCGCTGATGGACGGGCCCGTGATCCAGGAGGCCGTGCACCGTGCGCTCGAGGGCGGCGTGCACGTTACCGACGTTCTGCACACGGTTGAGGCCGTTGCCGCGGCCGGCGTCGCTGTCCAGGTCATGACCTACTGGAATCCCATCGACCGGTACGGCGTCGGTGCGTTCGCGCGCGATCTCGCCGCGGCCGGGGGCAGCGGCCTGATCACTCCGGACCTGCCGCCTGAAGAGGCCGGGGACTGGCTTGAGGCTGCGGCAGGATACGACCTCGACGCCGTGTTCCTGGTCGCACCGAGCTCGTCGGAGGAACGGATCGAGCTGATCACCTCGGCCTGCACCGGATTCGTGTACGCGGCGTCGGTGATGGGGATCACCGGCACCAGGGCCACCGTCGGCGATGCTGCCGCTGTGCTGGTCGAGCGGGTCAGGAAGCACACCAGCCTGCCAGTGGCGGTCGGTCTCGGCGTGAGCAACCGGACGCAGGCCGCCGAGGTCGCTCAATACGCCGACGGCGTCGCCGTCGGCTCGGCGTTCGTCCAGCGCCTGCTCGCCGCCGCTGACCCGGCGGCCGGCTGCGCAGCCGTCGCCGACCTGGCCGCCGAACTCGCGGCCGGCGTCCGTCGTTAGGGCGTCCGCACGCTTATCCGGAAGGATTGTGGGTCCCACAGCAACCACGATCTTTCCGGATTATGAAAAGCAGTGTGTCCTCGGCATCGTGAATACAACCTGGGATCCGCCTGGGACCGGACTTGGTGCGCGGTTATGAAACCCAAAGTTTACGCGCGGGTAACTGTTGGCTCGATTCGATATGATGTCCTGGTTAGGCTCCGCTGACCTACACGGTTATCGAGCCTGTCGGGCGGGCCGACGTCGTCCCTCCGCTGTCTGGAATGCCCACGCGGACGAGACGACAGGAGCCTGGATGGTCCAAGCCGCCACTTCGCACACCCCAAATTCGTCAGCCAGTCACCGGTCCGGGCTTTATGATCCTCAATTCGAGCATGATGCCTGCGGCGTGGGGATGGTCGCCGACCTGTCAGGACGGCGTGTGCACGACACCGTCGCCCAGGCACTCAGCGTTCTGCGCAACCTGGACCATCGTGGCGCCAAGGGCGCCGACCCCGACACCGGTGACGGCGCGGGGATCCTGACGCAGATTCCCGACGAGTTCTTCCGCGTGGTGTGCCGGTTCCCGCTGCCACCGGCCGGCTACTACGCGGCAGGCCTCGCCTTCGTGCCGCCCGCGGCAGGCGCCGGTGCGATGCGGCGTATCGAGCAGCTGGCCGCACTGGAGTCCCTGGTCGTGCTCGGCTGGCGCGAGGTGCCCTGTAACCCGGCCGCCTGCGGCAGCGGTGCGCGCACCGTGATGCCGAGGATGCTGCAGCTGTTCGTGGCCTCGCAGCGCGGCGAGCGGGGGATCGAGCTGGACCGGCGTGCGTTCTGCCTGCGCAAACGAGCCGAGCACGAGACGGGCATCTACCTGGCTAGCCTGTCCTGCTCGACAATCGTGTACAAGGGCATGCTGACCGCGCTGCAGCTCGAGAAGTTCTTTCCTGACCTCACCGATCCGCGATATACCTCGGCGCTGGCGCTGGCCCACTCCAGGTTCTCGACGAACACTTTCCCGTCCTGGCCGCTTGCCCACCCGTTCCGGTTCACCGCGCACAACGGCGAGATCAACACCATCCGCGGCAACAGGAACTGGATGCGCGCACGCGAGGCCATGCTGCATACCGCGGTGATCCCGGCCGACGCCGAGGGACGCGGGATCGAACGGCTGCTGCCGATCCTCGACGAGGCGGCAAGCGACTCTGCCAGCTTCGACGCCTGCCTCGAACTGCTGCACCTGGGCGGCAGGTCATTGCCGCACGCCGTGCTCATGATGATCCCGCAGGCTTGGGAGAACGACACGGCGATGAGCAAGGAGCTGCGCGCGTTCTACCGCTTCCACGCTTCGCTGATGGAGCCGTGGGACGGCCCGGCGCTGATCGCATTCACCGACGGGAGGATCGCCGGCGCGGTGCTGGACCGCAACGGCCTGCGTCCTGGCAGGTACTGGGTCACAAGCGACGGCCTGGTCGTGCTGGCCAGCGAGGTCGGCGTGCTCGACATCGAGCCCTCGCAGATCGTGCGCAAAGGCAGGCTGCAGCCCGGCAAGGTCTTCCTCGTCGACACCGAGGCGGGCCGCATCATCACCGATGAGGAGGTCAAGGCCGACCTGGCCGCCCAGCATCCGTACGACGAATGGCTGCACGCCGGCCTGCTGCACCTGGACGACCTCCCCGACCGGCACCGCGAGTTGCCCGATGGCCAGGAGCTCGCCGCCCAGCAGCGGCTGTTCGGCTACACGGAGGAGGAGCGCCAGGTCATTCTCGCGCCGATGGCGCGCACCGGCGCCGAGCCCATCGGCTCGATGGGCGATGACACGCCGATCGCGGCGCTGTCCGACCGGCCCCGACTGATCTTCGACTACTTCGCCCAGCAATTCGCGCAGGTCACTAACCCGCCGCTGGATGCGATCAGGGAGGAGCTGATCACCTCGCTCGCGGCGGCGACCGGCCCTGAGCACAACATCTTCGACCCCGGCCCCGCGTCGTGCCGGCAGATCGTACTGCCGTATCCGGTCATCGACGACAGCGATCTCGCGAAGATCATTCACATCAACGAGGACCGTGACCTGCCCGGCTTCGCCGCGCACGTCGTCGACGGGCGGTACCTGGCCCGGGGCGGCGGCCGCGCGCTTCGCGCGCGGCTGGCAGAGATCAAGGCCGAGGTCAGCGACGCTATCAACGCAGGCGCCAAGATCATCGTGCTGTCCGACCGGGGCGCGGCGATGGGCGGCGGGCAGGCCGGCGAAGCAGCCGGGACCGCAGGCCGCCCGGCGAGCAGGGACGCCGCTGCCTGGGCGCCGATTCCTTCGCTGCTGCTGACCGGTTCGATTCATCATCACCTGATCAGGGAGCGAACGCGAACCAGGGCTGGCCTGGTGGTCGAGGCGGGCGACGTTCGGGAGACGCACCACATCGCCCTGCTGATCGGTTACGGCGCGGCCGCCGTGTGCCCGTATCTCGCGATCGAGACGGTGGAGGACATGGCGCGTTCTGGCCTGCTGGGCGGCACCAGCAGCCGCAAGGCGGCCGCGAACCTGATCAAGGCGCTCGGCAAGGGACTGCTGAAGATCATGTCCAAGATGGGCGTGTCCACAGTCGCCTCCTACACCGGCGCGCAGATCTTTGAGGCGATGGGCCTGGGGAGCGAGGTCGTCGACCAGTGCTTCGCGGGCACGTCGTCCAGGCTCGGCGGCATCGGGTTCGACGAACTCGCCGAGGACACCTCCGCTCGGCTCGCCAGCGTCTGCTGGTACCGCACGACCGGAGCCGGCCCTTCCGAACTCGACGTCGGCGGCGACTATCACTGGCGGCGGGGGAGCACGCCGCACCTATTCAGCCCTGAGGCCATCGCCAGGCTGCAGCACGCGACCCGCACCGGCCAGGCCGAGGTCTTCTGCGAGTACGCCAATGAGGTAGACGAGCAGGCGGCACGGCTCATGACCCTGCGCGGCTTGCTCGCGATCCGCGGCGTCGATGAAGGAACCCGCGGTGCCAGACCGCCTGTGCGGATCGAGGAGGTCGAGCCGGTCAGCGCGATCGTCAAGCGCTTCGTGACCGGAGCGATGTCGTACGGGTCGCTCTCCGCAGAGGCCCACCAGACCCTGGCCATCGCGATGAACCGGCTCGGCGGCCGGTCCAATTCCGGCGAGGGCGGCGAGGACGCCGATCGCTATGCCCCCGATGCCAGCGGCGACATCCGTCGCTCGGCGATCAAGCAGGTTGCGAGCGGCCGCTTCGGCGTCACAAGCGAGTACCTCGTCAACGCAGAAGACCTGCAGATCAAGATGGCGCAGGGGGCCAAGCCAGGGGAGGGCGGCCAGCTTCCCGGGCACAAGGTCTACCCATGGATCGCTAAGACCAGGCACTCAACGCCGGGAGTGGGCCTGATCTCGCCGCCGCCGCACCACGACATTTACTCGATCGAGGACCTGGCGCAGCTCATCGCGGACCTGAAGAACGCCAACCCGGCGGCCAGGGTCAGCGTCAAGCTGGTCGCCGAGGTCGGCGTCGGAACCATCGCCGCGGGCGTCGCCAAGGCGCACTCGGACGTGGTGCTGATCTCCGGCCACGACGGCGGCACCGGAGCCTCCCCGCTGACCAGCATCAAGCATGCCGGGGCGCCGTGGGAACTTGGGCTCGCCGAAACCCAGCAGACGCTGCTGCGCAACGGCCTGCGGGACCGGGTCATCGTGCAGGTCGACGGCCAGCTGAAGACCGGCAGGGACGTGATCATCGCCGCGCTGCTCGGCGCCGAGGAGTTCGGCTTCGCGACCGCCCCGCTGGTCAGCGTTGGCTGCGTGATGATGCGCGCCTGCCACAACGACACCTGCCCGGTCGGCGTCGCCACCCAGAACCCGGAGCTCAGACGGCGTTTCGCTGGCCGTCCGGAGAACGTCGTGAACTTCATGGAGTTCGTCGCCGGCCAGGTCCGTGAGTACCTGGCGATGCTGGGATTCCGCAGCCTGGCCGAGGCCGTTGGCCAGGCAGAGCTGCTCGAGCCCGCGGCACCAGCGGGCCACCGCAACGCCGCGTTCCTCGATCTCGCACCGTTGCTGCACGTGCCAGCCTTGCCACCGGGCGCGGCCAGGTGCAAGGCGACCAGCCAGGCGAACCATCTGCACCTAGCGCTGGACAACACGCTGATCCAGCTCGCCGAGGGAGCTCTGGCAGACGGCAGCCAGGTCCGCCTGGAGTTGCCGGTCAGGAACGTGAACCGCGCGGTCGGCACGATGCTCGGCTACGAGGTGACGAGGCGCTGGGGCGGGAAGGGGCTGCCTGCCGACACGATCGCCGTCGGCCTGCGGGGGTCGGCCGGGCAGTCGCTGGGCGCCTTCTTGCCTGCTGGCATCACCATCCGGCTGAGCGGTGACGCCAACGACTACGTGGGCAAGGGGCTATCGGGCGGGCGCGTCGTGGTCGTACCCGACCCGGCAGCCACGTTCGCGGCACACGAGCAGGTGATCGCCGGGAACGTGATCGGATACGGCGCGACGAGCGGCGAGCTTTTCCTTCGCGGCGTGGTCGGCGAGCGGTTCTGCGTCCGCAATTCGGGCGCCACCGCAGTGGCCGAAGGAGCGGGCGACCACGGTTGCGAGTACATGACAGGAGGCCGCGTCGTCGTGCTAGGACCGGCCGGCCGCAATTTCGCGGCCGGAATGTCGGGCGGGATCGCCTACCTGCTAGACCCCGATCTGACGCTCATCAACACCGAGATGGTCGACGTCGAGCCGGTCACCGGCGCCGACGCGGATTTCCTGGCTGACCTGCTGCGCCGGTACACCGAGGAAACCGGCTCAGCGGTCGGGGCAGAACTGGTTACCGACTGGCCTGCCGCACTGGAGCGGCTGCGACGGGTGATGCCCAGGGACTACAAGAGGGTTCTTGCGGCCACCAGCCGGGCCAGGCGCGACGGTCATGACGTCGCAGATGCCGTGATGGCGGCGGCACGTGGCTAGCGCCCGCGGCGAGTGGCAGGTCAGCGTTGCTTTCGACAGTGAGGTGAGATGGCGGATCCGACCGGATTTCTGACCACGCAGCGGGAGATCGCCGCCAGGCGGCCCGTTGACGTGCGGATAACGGACTGGCGTGAGGTGCAGGCGGGCATGCGGCCTGCGGACACCGAACGTCAGGCGGGCCGGTGCATGGACTGCGGCATCCCGTTCTGCCACAACGGCTGCCCGCTAGGCAACCTGATCCCGGAATGGAACGGCCTGGTCTGGCGACAGCACTGGCAGGAAGCTGTCGCCCGCCTGCACGCCACCAACAATTTCCCCGAGTTCACCGGGCTGCTCTGCCCAGCGCCTTGCGAGTCGGCCTGCGTGCTGGGCATCAACGCCGATGCGGTGGCAATCAAACAGGTCGAGCTCGAGCTGATCGACCGAGCCTGGGCCGAAGGCTGGGTCACCAGCCAGCCTCCCGGCCCAGCTGCCCGGGCAGCCGGGAAAAAGGTCGCCGTGGTGGGCTCAGGGCCGGCCGGCCTCGCGGCCGCTCAGCAGCTGGCCAGGGCGGGGCACGCGGTTACCGTGTTCGAGCGCGACGACCAGCCTGGGGGCTTGCTGCGTTACGGAATCCCCGAGTTCAAGATGGAGAAGTGGCGGCTGGACCGCCGGCTCGATCAGATCCGGGCCGAGGGCGCGGTGTTCGAGTGCGGCGTCGCGGCTGGCACCGACATCACCGCCGCGGAGCTGCGCCGCGATTACCAGGCGATCGTGCTGGCCTGCGGGGCCAGGGTGCCACGCACCCTCCCGGTGGCCGGCGCCGACCTCGACGGCATTCACCAGGCCATGGAGTATTTGCCGTTCGCCAACCGCGCGGCCACAGCGCAGGCCGGCGCGGAGGTGCGGGGCGAGGGCGCCGTGGTCGAACCGGCGATCTCGGCGCGCGGCCGGCACGTCGTGATCATCGGCGGCGGTGACACCGGCGCCGATTGTCTCGGCACAGCGCTGCGCCAGGATGCCGCATCGGTCACGCAGCTCGAGATCATGCCGCGGCCGCCAGAGCACCGTCCTGCTGGCCAGCCGTGGCCCACGCACCCGATGATCTTCCGCGTCTCGCCGGCGCATGAGGAAGGCGGCGAACGAGTCTACGGGGTCTCTACTCAAGCATTCCTTGCCGACGCGGCTGGCCGGGTCAGGGCTCTGCGCCTGGCCGGTGTCGACCTTGCCAACGGGAGCTTCTCGGTGCGGCCTGGCACCGAGCGCGAGATGACCTGCGAACTCGTCCTGCTCGCCATGGGGTTCACCGGAGCCGAAGACGGCGACCTGCTCGCGGGCCTCGGCATCGAACTGACCGGGCGCGGCACGGTGCCGCGGGACAACGGCTACGCGGCACCGGAGCCAGGTGTTTTCGTGGCCGGCGACATGGGCCGCGGCCAGTCGCTCATCGTGTGGGCGATCGCCGAGGGCCGGTCCGCGGCTGCCGCGGCCGACCGGTACCTGTCAGGGACGACAGCCCTGCCAGTGGCAATCCCGGCATCGGCGGCGCCGCTGCGGCTCGCGGGCCGGTGAGCTTCGCCTGGCCAGGAGCGCCCTGATCTGTCTCTACCGGGCGAGCGGTCAGGCCGGTGCCGGTATATGCGATTATTTGCGAACGTGCCACCTGAGTGCTCGCCTGGCGCGCTGCGCTTTGTTCAGCCCCTGCTAGGACAGAGCGGTGCGGCATGACCGGGAGCATCTTCGCCAGGCCGCGGCTAATTCGCCTGGCAGTCGCTGCCGCGCTGATCCTGTTTGTCCTGGCCTCGTGCACTCCGAAGGTGCCGAGGCACCGGGTGACTCCGCCGCCAGCGGGCATCCACAAGATCAAGCACGTCGTCATCATCACGCAGGAGAACCGGTCGTTCGACAGTAACTTCGGGACCTATCCGCGCGCGGACGGGATACCGATGCGTGGCAGGACTCCGGCTGTGTGCGTGCCCAACCCGGCACCGGCATCGTGATCTCCCCTTACGCCAAGCGCGGGTTCATCGACCACCAGATCCTCAGCAGCGACGCCTACCTCAGGTTCATTGAGGACGACTTCCTGGGCGGCGCCAGGCTCAATCCGCGGACCGACGGCCGGCCCGATGGCCGGCCTGACGTGCGTGAAATGCAGCCGTCGCTGGGCAACCTGCTGGCCGACTTCAACTTCAATCAGGCGCCGCGGCCGCCGCTGCTGCTGCCGACCGACTCGCCGGCGATTCCGCCCTACTTCCAAGGCGCGCCCGCCTGTTACGGGTGCACGAGCCCGCCGCCTGGCCCGTTCCGGCCTCGCGCCGCACACCGGCACCACGCGGCCTGACAGCAGGTGCCGGCCCGGCGTTCCAGCTGGTGCCCCGGGTGGGATTCGAACCCACACTGGATGGATTTTGAGGCCATTGACTCTGCCGTTGGTCTACCGGGGCAACACGGGCGAACTGGTGGCGCGCCGTGCCTGCACTCAATGTAGCGGCTGTGGATAGGCTTTACTGGGTGAGCCAGTCTCCGTACCGTGTTGTGATTGCCGAGGATGAAGCCCTGATCCGGCTGGACCTCAAGGAGATGCTTGAGGAGCCGGGCGAGGGTGCCTACGTCGTGATCGGCGAGGCGTCCGACGGCGACACTGCCGTCCATCTCGCGGCGGACCTGAAGCCCGATCTTGTCATCATGGACATCAAGATGCCGGTGCTCGATGGCATCTCCGCAGCCGAGCAGATCGCGGAGCGCCGGCTGGCGCCTGTGGTCATCCTGACGGCGTTCTCCCAGCGCGACCTGGTACAGCGGGCGAGCAACGCGGGCGCGATGGCATACCTCGTCAAGCCGTTCACCAAGGCCGAGCTTGTACCTGCCATTGAGATCGCGGTCAGCAGGTTCGCTGAGCTGAACGCGCTGCAGTCGGAGATCAGCGACCTGCGCGAGCGACTCGCGATGCGCAAGCTGCTCGACCGAGCCAAGGGCGTGCTGCAGGCCATGCACGGCATGACGGAGCCTGAAGCGTTCCGGTGGATCCAGAAGACGTCGATGGACCGCCGGATGACGATGCGCGTCCTCGCGCAGGAGATTCTCGACGGCCAAGCAGCACCGGAGCCGGGCGCGGCGGCACTCACGGCAACCGACGACGGCGCCAGGGAACCAGCCGATCCCGGCAAGATGCCGGCGGGGCCTGCGGCGGCGGGGTCGGGCGGCCAGGCGCCTGAGGCTCGGGGTCCAGAGGTTCCGAGACCTGGCGCTGCCGGACCTGGATCCGCCGGGCCCAGGCCCACGGAGCCGCGGCGGCCCGGTCCCGGCGACGCGCGGCCTGGCGCCAAGGCAAGGGATGGCTGAGGTGTTCATACGCAAGCAAGCGGGGCTGGGTCTGTTTACTCCCCGTGGACCCGGCGCCCGCTCGCTTGCTGCCGCCAGCTGCCCAGGCGCAGCCGCGGAACGGAGCTAGCGAACCCTTTGGTGCCGTGTCGGCCTTCCCCGGGCCGGCACGTTCTCTACTCGGCGTCGTGAGCTCCGGGGAACACCGTAGCGATCTTCGTCGGCTCGTGCGCAGACACTTCAATTACCAGGCCGGTATGAGTAGAACATCCGCTCGGCGAAGCGACCCAAGTGCGGCCGACCATGCCTGACCTGGGCATTCACAGCTACGACGGGCTCATCCCGGGCACCGCATCGCGGAACAGGCAGCTGAGCCGGGCGGTGCACACTCGCTGGCCGCGTCCATCGGTGATGACGATGTCGTAGGTGGCCAGGGTGCGGCCGGCGTGCAGTTTGGTGGCGACGCCGGTCAGCTGTCCCGACGATGTCGACCTGTGATGGGTCGCGTTGATCTCGATACCGACCGTGAACCGCTCAGGCCCTGCGTGCAGGGCCGCGCCGGTCGATCCGAGTGTCTCGGCAAGGACGCAGGACGCGCCGCCGTGCAGGACGCCGTACGGCTGCGTGTTGCCCGCGACCGGCATCGTCCCCACTACGCGCTCCGCCGACGCCTCGGTGATCCTGATGCCCATCCTGGCGGCCAGAGTGTCCGGATAGGCCTCGTTCAGCTCGGTAAGGCTCACCGAGTCGACCCTGTCGGTCATCGCCGATGGCACCTCCGAGTTCGCTGCAGACGCCTGGACTGTCCCTGCCGCAGCCTAGGATTACTTGGGTGGCTGCGATGAACCCGCCCCCGCCGGAGGACAGCACGGCGCGGCGCGAACTCCTGCTTCTGCTGGACGGGCACTCGCTCGCTTACCGGGCGTTCTTCGCTCTTCCGGCGGAAAATTTCGCGACCACGACCGGGCAGCCGACCAACGCGGTGTACGGGTTCACGGCGATGCTCATCAACGTCCTGCGCGACGAGCAGCCCAGCCACATCGCGGTGGCCTTCGACCGCAGCGAGCCCACGTTCCGGCACGAGCAGTATGTCGAGTACAAGGCGAATCGCAGGGAGACACCGACCGACTTCAAGGGCCAGCTCAGCTTGATCTTCGAGGTGCTGGATGCGCTCGGCGTTCCGCGGCTGTCGCTGGCCGGCTATGAAGCCGATGACCTCATCGCCACGCTCGCTACCCAGGCGTCCGAGCGCGGCATGGACGTGCTGATCGTTTCTGGCGACCGGGACGTCCTGCAGCTGGTCAACGATCACGTGACGGTGCTGATGACCAGGCGCGGCATCAGCGACATGACCAGGTTCACGCCGGCCGCGGTAGAGGACAAGTACGGGCTCACCCCGGCTCAGTATCCCGACTACGCCGCGCTGCGCGGCGACCCCAGTGACAATCTGCCTGGCATTCCCGGTGTCGGTGAGAAGACGGCCGCGAAATGGGTCGCCGAGTTCGGGTCGCTGCAGAATCTGGTCGACAAGGTCGACCAGGTCAAGGGCAGAGCAGGCGACAACCTGCGCGAGAACCTCGGCAACGTGATGCGGAACCGGCAGCTGACCGAGCTGACCAGGAACGTACCGCTCGACGTCGCGCCCGCCGACCTGGTGCCCGTGCCGTGGAGCCGCGACCAGATCCACCAGCTTTTCGACACGCTGCAGTTCCGGGTGCTGAGGGACCGGCTCTACACCACGCTGCCCAACGGGATCATCGGACAGCTCAGCGCTCCGCCGCCAGCCAGCCCCGAGGCCGGCTTCGACGTCGCCCTCACCAGGGTCGGGCCCGGGAACCTCGCTGACTGGCTGGCGAGTCATGCCAGGACGGGCAGGATCGGGATCGCCGTCAACGGCACCTGGGGCCGAGGCACCGGTGACGTGACTGGCCTCGCTCTGGCCAAGGCCGGCAGCACGGCGGCAACCGGCGCCGAGGAAGCTGACGGGGCTGACGAGGCGACCCCCGGGCCCAGTCCCGCCGCGTTCATCGACCCGGTGACGCTGACGCCCGAGGATGAGAAGGCACTTGCCGACTGGCTGGCTGACGACTCTGCGCCGAAGGCGCTGCACGACGCGAAGGGCCCGATGCATGCGCTGGCCGCCCGCGGACTGCAGCTCAACGGGCTGACCAGCGACACGGCCCTGGCTGCTTACCTCGCTCTGCCCGGCCAGCGGTCCTTTGACCTGGCCGATCTGGCGTTGCGCTACACCAGGCGGGAGCTGCGCGGCGACGCCGCTGCCAGCGGTCAGCTCACGCTCGACATGGCTGCGGAGACCGAGGCCGCGGAAGCGCTCGCCCAGCGCGCGCTCGCGACCGCGGAGCTCGCCGACGCGCTTGACGCCGACCTCGCCAGGCGCGGCGCCACCAAGCTGCTCGCCGACGTCGAGCTTCCCCTGGTCAGCGTGCTGGCTGCGATGGAGCGGGCCGGCATCGCAGCTGACGTCGAGCACTTCGCCGACATGTCGGCGAGCCTTGGCGCTGAGGTCAAGGCCGCTGAGCAGGGCGCGTTCGCGGCGACCGGCCACGAGTTCAACCTCGGCTCGCCCAAGCAGCTCCAGGAGGTGCTCTTCACCGAGCTGAAGCTGCCGAAGACCAAGCGGATCAAGACCGGTTACACCACCGATTCTGAGGCGCTGACCGGCCTGCTCGCCCAGACCGGCCACCCGGTGCTTGAGCACCTGCTCAGGCACCGCGACGTCGCCAAGCTCAAGAGCATCGTCGACTCGCTGATCCCGATGGCCGGCCAGGACGGCAGGATCCACACCACGTACAACCAGATGATCGCCGCCACCGGCCGTCTGTCATCCACCGACCCGAACCTGCAGAACATTCCGATCAGAACCGAGGAAGGCCGCAGGATCAGGCAGGGCTTCATCGTCGGCAAGGACTACGAGTGCCTGCTGACGGCCGACTACAGCCAGATCGAACTGCGGATCATGGCGCACCTGTCCGGGGATGAGGCCCTGGCGGCCGCATTCACCTCCGGCCATGACTTCCACGCCGCCACGGCGGCCCGGGTCTTCGGAGTCGTCCCCGAGGAGGTAACCGGCGACCTGCGGGCCAAGGTCAAGGTCATGAACTACGGCCTGGCATACGGGCTGTCGGCGTACGGTCTTTCTCAAGGCCTCCGGGTCACCACGGAGGAGGCCAGGGAACTCATGGGCGGGTATTTCGAGCAGTTCGGCGGCGTCCGCGACTACCTGCGCCAGATCGTCGCCCAGGCCCGCAGGGACGGCTACACGGAGACGATTCTCGGCCGCCGTCGCTACCTTCCCGACCTGACATCGGACAACAGGCAGCGCAGGGAAATGGCCGAGCGGATGGCGCTGAATGCCCCGATCCAAGGTTCGGCAGCCGACATCATCAAGGTGGCCATGCTCCGCGTCGATGAGGACCTTCGCCGCAGCGGCCTGCGTTCCCGGATGCTGCTCCAGGTGCACGACGAACTGCTCTTCGAGGTGGCTCCCGGCGAGCTTGGCGCCCTCCGCGACCTGGTTACCGGGGCCATGTGCGGCGCCTTTTCCATGACCGTGCCGCTCGAGGTGTCCATGGGCACCGGCCGCAGCTGGGCCGATGCTGCCCACTAAGCCACCCGCTGGAGCCGCTCCTCGAGCAGCGAATGGCTGACACCGGCCGCGCGTCCCACGTGCCACCGCAGCCACAGCCGCGATTGACCCACCGGCCGCGCTCTCATATGCTGATCGGTGCGTTGTGATCTCTTGCAATCCGTCATGCTCAGGCAGCCCCAGGGCAGTCTCAGGCCGGGCCGGTGTCCTGACCAGGTACTCGGGCCATCATGTCGGAAGCCGCGCATCGCGCACCAAACCAAACCTGTCCGTATCCGGAGCCCACTTACACATGACGACGAGCAGCACGCAGGCCGCCTCCACCCCTCAGGTAGCCGTTAACGACATCGGTTCGGAGGAGGCCTTCCTCGCCGCGATCGACGAAACAATCAAGTACTTCAACGACGGTGACATTGTCGACGGCACCGTCGTCAAGGTCGACCGGGACGAGGTCCTGCTGGACATCGGCTACAAGACCGAGGGAGTCATCCCGTCCCGCGAGTTGTCGATCAAGCACGATGTCGATCCGAATGACGTCGTCAAGACCGGCGATCACATCGAGGCCCTTGTCCTGCAGAAGGAGGACAAGGAAGGCCGGCTGATCCTGTCCAAGAAGCGGGCCCAGTACGAGCGGGCCTGGGGGACGATCGAGAAGATCAAGGACGAGGACGGCGTCGTCACAGGCACCGTCATCGAGGTAGTCAAGGGCGGCCTGATCCTGGACATCGGGCTGCGCGGCTTCCTGCCTGCCTCGCTCGTCGAGATGCGCCGCGTCCGCGATCTGCAGCCGTACGTCGGCAAGGAGATCGAAGCCAAGATCATCGAGCTGGACAAGAACCGCAACAACGTGGTCCTGTCCCGCCGAGCCTGGCTTGAGCAGACCCAGTCCGAGGTCCGCCAGAACTTCCTCAACACGCTCCAGAAGGGCCAGATCCGCAAGGGCGTCGTCAGCTCGATCGTCAATTTCGGCGCGTTCGTCGACCTTGGCGGCGTCGACGGGCTCGTGCACGTGTCCGAGCTGTCCTGGAAGCACATCGACCATCCAGGCGAGGTCGTCGAGGTCGGCCAGGAGGTCACGGTCGAGGTGCTGGATGTCGACATGGACCGCGAGCGCGTCTCGCTGTCGCTGAAGTCGACGCAGGAAGACCCGTGGCAGCAGTTCGCCAGGATGCACCAGATCGGCCAGGTCGTGCCGGGCCGGGTTACCAAGCTGGTGCCGTTCGGTGCCTTCGTCAGGGTAGAAGAGGGCATCGAGGGCCTCGTCCACATCTCCGAGCTCGCGGACCGGCATGTCGAGATTCCCGAGCAGGTCGTTCAGGTCGGTGACGAGATCTTCGTCAAGATCATCGACATTGACCTCGACCGGCGCCGGATCAGCCTGTCGCTCAAGCAGGCCAACGAGGGCGCCGTCGGCGAGGTCACAGGCGAGGACTTCGACCCGACCCTGTACGGCATGCCTGCCACG
Organism: Streptosporangiaceae bacterium; assembly: GCA_036258115.1. Classification (GTDB taxonomy): domain Bacteria; phylum Actinomycetota; class Actinomycetes; order Streptosporangiales; family Streptosporangiaceae; genus Chersky-822. The sequence goes on along the minus strand of DATAEH010000068.1, from coordinate 33,484 downwards.
TACGACGAGCAGGGCAACTACGTCTACCCCGACGGCTTCGACCCCGAGTCGGGCGAGTGGCTCGAGGGCTTTGACGCCCAGCGCGAAGAGTGGGAGCGGCAGTACGCAGAGGCCCGTGCCCGCTTTGAGGCACATCAGCGCCAGGTCGCCGAGGCGCGGACCAAGGCGGAGGGCGAAGAAGGCGAAGAAGACGACGGCGCCAGCTCGCACACGTCCGGTCCGTCTGACGAGGGCGCGGGCGGTGCGCTTGCCTCAGACGAGGCTCTCGCCGCGCTGCGCGAGAAACTCTCTGGCGGCCGGAACTAATCTCAGGCCTGTCGCTGCGCCGGCCCGCTTCGCGGGCCGGCGCCGCTCCGCCGCCACTAGGCTTGCTGCGTGCTTCGTGTGGGATTGACCGGCGGCATCGGCGCCGGGAAGAGCGAGGTGTCGCGGCGGCTCGCGGCGCAGGGCGCGATCCTCATCGATGCTGATGCCATCGCCAGGGAGGTCGTCGCACCGGGTACGCCTGGCCTTGCCGCCGTGACCGAGGCGTTCGGCACCGGTGTGCTGCAGGCAGACGGGAGCCTGGACAGGGAGCGGCTCGGGGAGATCGTGTTCGCCGATCCGGCCAGCCTCGAGACACTGAACAAGATCGTTCATCCGCGAGTCGGGCAGCGGATGGCCGAGGTTGAACGCGCCGCAGGGCCCGATGCGATCGTCGTCCATGATGTTCCGCTACTCGCGGAGAATGACCTGGCCGCGGGATATGACCTCGTGGTGGTGGTCGACGCCCCCGAGGATCTGCAGGTCGACAGGCTTACCAGGCAGCGCGGCATGAGCGCTGAGCAGGCGCATGCCAGGATGGCAGCGCAGGCGAGCAGGGACAAGCGCCTGGCCGTCGCCGACCTCGTCATCGACAACTCTGGCTCACTTGCCGAGCTCGACCGCCAGGTCGGGGACCTCTGGACCGAAATGCGGCGCCGCGCACGGCTGCGGACGGTCGACTAGCCCGCGCCGCGCAAACCCTCCCGCAGGCAGCTGTCGGTGGAAACGATTGCCCGCATCGTCTGGTGATCGGTGCAGGATGACTACAGTGAAACGGCGGCAGCTGCAGCCAACGATGAGGAGGCGGACCGCTTGATCGAGGTACGTAACCTGACCAAGCGCTTTGGCAGCAAGGTGGCGGTGGACGACTTGTCGTTCACGGTCGAGCCCGGGCGGGTCACTGGGTTCCTCGGGCCGAATGGCGCGGGCAAATCGACCACCATTCGCGTCATTCTCGGCCTCGACAGGCCGCAGGCCGGCGCAGCGACCATCGAGGGCCGTGCCTACCGCGACCTGCACGACCCGCTGCGGACCGTAGGCGCGCTGCTGGAAGCCAAGTCGGTGCACTCGGGCCGGAGCGCGCGCAATCACCTCCTTTTCCTCGCTCAGACGCAGGGCCTGCCTGCCCGCCGAGCCACTGAGATGCTCGAGCTCGTCGGCCTGACCGAGGTGGCCGACAAGCGGGCGGGCGGTTTCTCGCTCGGCATGAGCCAGCGGCTGGGCATCGCCGCCGCCATGCTCGGCGACCCGCGGGTGCTGCTGCTCGACGAGCCAGTGAACGGGCTCGACCCTGAGGGCGTGCTGTGGATCAGGAACCTGATGAAGTACCTGGCCGGCCAGGGCCGGACGATCCTGGTGTCCAGCCACCTGATGAACGAGATGGCCGTGACCGCTGATCACCTGATCGTGATCGGCAAGGGCAAGCTGATCACCGCCGCCAGCACGGCCGACGTGATCGCGCGCGGAACCGAGAAGTCGGTCAGGGTCCGGACGCCGGACGCGGCCAAACTCACTGCCCTCATCACGGCCGCTGGCGGCGAGGTCAGCGCCGGGTCGGCCAGCCAGCCCGACGAGGCGGGGCAGCCGGACAGTGAGCTGCTGACAGTCAAGAACCTGGAGGCGCCGCGCATCGGCGAGCTCGCAGCCTCGGCGTCGCTTGTGCTGCACGAGCTCACCCCGCAGCTGGCCTCGTTGGAGGAAGTGTTCATGGAGCTCACCGCGGGCAGCCTTGAGTTCAGCCTGCATGACGCCGCGGGGATCGCAGCCGAAGTCGGCGCCCCGCCCGTCGGCGACCAGGTCAGTGACCATGTCAGGGCGCAGCAGGGGAGCCCGTCATGACGACCACATCACCGGCGGCACCAGTCACCAGCGCGGCGCCGCTGCCGCCAAGGCGCCGGGCTGCATTCGCCGGATTGCTGCTCTCCGAATGGACGAAGATCCGGTCGGTGCGGTCCACTGTGTGGACGCTGATCTTGTTCGTCGTGCTGACCATTGGGCTGACCGCTGGCATCACGGCTCTGGTTGTGAGCAGCTGGGGCAGGCCGGGATCGGGCGAGGGCCAGGTGGCAATCCTCGCAGATCCCGTCGGATTCATACTGGGCGCAGGCATCGGGCTTGGCCAGCTCACGATCTGCGTGCTTGGTGTCCTGGTGATCACCACCGAGTACTCGACGGGAGTGATCCGGGCATCGCTGCTGGCGGTACCGCGCAGGATCCCGATGCTCATGGCCAAGCTCGTCGTTTTCGCCGCGATCCTGATCGTGCTGTCAGAGATCGTCGCATTCGGGTCGTTCTTCCTAGGCTCCCTGCTGCTGCACAGCAAGGTGCCGGTCACGCTCAGCGACTCGGGCGTCACCAGGGCGGTGGTCGGCGCTGGGCTCTACCTGTCCGTCCTCGGCCTGTTCGCGGTGGCGATCGGCGCGCTGATCAGGCACACCGCTGGCGGCATCGCGACTGTGATCGGCGCCGTGCTCGTGTTGCCCATCATCACCAACTTCCTGCCCGGGAGCTGGGGGCATCACATCAACTCCTACCTGCCAGAACAGGCCGGTTCGATGATCTACCAGACACATCAGCAGCCCGATCAGTTGCTGACGTCGTGGCAGGGCTTCGGGGTGTTCTGCGTGTGGACCGCTCTGCTGCTCGGAGTCGCGGGTTACCTGCTGGTCCGCCGCGACGCCTGAGCCGTGAGGTCTGAACTGCGCTAGTTACCGCATCCGCTGCGACCTGGCCTGGAAGTAGGCCGAGGAGTCTCGCTGCCAGAGGAAGTAGATCGCACCGAGCCCGGCACCCCAAACCAAAATCGCGAGCACCAGGCTGATCACGGAGTGCGGTCTGGCGACGAGGGTGAGCAGGTCGATCGTGTTGAGCGCGAACAGCACGGTCGCGACGATCCGCGCCCAGCTGCGACCGCGCCCGTTGGCCCAAGCCATCCACAGCCACAGGCCGATCGCGATCGCGCCGATCACGACCGCGATGGCGATTCCCGCCACCTCCGCGGTATGGATCTGGCTCTCTGAATAGTTGGGGTAAGCGTTGTGGATCGCGGTCCGCAGGCTGCCGATCGTGGTGAGCCCGATGATGATCTCGATCGCGCTCAGCGCCGCGCCCGCGTACATGAGCTTGACGGCATTCTGCAACGGTTGCGGCGCTGGTCCCTCGGGTGGTGCGACTGGGCCCTGGCCGCCAGTCGGATAGGGCTGGTACATGATGCTCCTTCACCCGTGCCGTGCCGCCAGATGTGTTCGGGCTGCGCTGTATGTCAGTGACCCAGCCTACAGTTGAACCGTGCTGTGTGAGGAGAAGCGATGCGCCCGGTAACTGATCTCCGGCGCCGAGTTGCGCCGTTTGAGGTCGTCACCGAGATGGTGCCCGCCGGCGACCAGCCGGCGGCCATCGAAGAGATGCAGAAGCGGATCAAGTCCGGCTCCGCTGACACGGTCCTGCTGGGCGCGACCGGTACAGGAAAGACTGCGACAGTCGCCTGGCTGGCCGAGCGGTTGCAGCGGCCGACCCTGGTCATGCTGCCGAACAAGACGCTGGCCGCGCAGTTCGCCAACGAACTGCGCGAGATGCTGCCGAACAACGCGGTCGAGTACTTCGTCTCCTACTACGACTACTACCAGCCTGAGGCGTACGTACCGCAGACCGATACCTACATCGAGAAGGACTCCTCGATCAACGACGAGGTGGAGCGGCTCAGGCACTCGGCCACGAACTCGCTGCTGACCAGGCGGGACACGATCGTGGTGGCCTCTGTGTCGTGCATCTACGGACTCGGCACGCCGCAGGAATACGTGGACCGCATGGTCAGACTCAAGGTCGGGGAGACGATCGAGCTCGAGGCGCTGCTGCGCAAGCTGGTCGCCATGCAGTACGTGCGTAACGATCTCGCGTTCAGCCGCGGCACTTTCCGTGTCCGCGGGGACACGATCGAGGTGATCCCCGTCTATGAGGAGCACGCGGTCAGGATCGAGATGTTCGGCGATGAGATCGAGCGCCTGATGACGCTGCATCCGCTGACCGGCGAGGTGCTGACGACCGACGAAGAGCTCTACATCTTCCCGGCCTCGCACTATGTCGCGGGGCCGCAGCGCATGGAGCGGGCGATCGCCGGCATCGAGGCCGAGCTGGCCGAAAGGCTGGCGGAGCTGGAGCGCGCGGGTAAGCTCCTGGAGGCGCAGCGGCTGCGGATGCGGACGACGTACGACCTTGAGATGATGCGCCAGGTCGGCAGCTGCTCCGGCATCGAGAACTACTCGCGACACATCGACGGCCGCGAGCCAGGCAGCCCGCCGAACACCCTGCTCGACTACTTCCCCGAGGACTTCCTGCTGGTCATCGACGAGTCCCACGTCACGGTGCCGCAGATCGGCGCGATGTACGAGGGCGACGTATCGCGGAAGCGGGTTCTGGTCGAGCACGGCTTCCGGTTGCCGAGTGCGATCGACAACCGGCCGCTGACGTGGGAAGAGTTCGGCGACCGCATCGATCAGACCCTGTACCTGTCGGCCACTCCCGGCCCGTACGAGCTGCAGCGGGTCCGCGGCGAGGTAGTGGAGCAGGTCATCAGGCCGACCGGGCTGGTCGACCCAGAGGTGATCATCAAGCCAACCAAGGGCCAGATCGACGACCTCGTGCACGAGATTAGGCTGCGGGCCGAGCGCGACGAGCGCGTGCTGGTCACGACCCTGACCAAGAAGATGTCAGAGGACCTCACTGACTATCTGCTTGAGCTCGGCATCCGCGCCCGGTACCTGCACAGCGAGGTGGACACGCTGCGCCGGGTGGAGCTTCTGCGCGAGCTGCGGCTGGGTGAGTTCGATGTGCTTGTCGGCATCAACCTTCTCCGCGAAGGTCTCGACCTGCCTGAGGTCTCGCTGGTCGCGATCCTGGATGCGGACAAGGAAGGGTTCCTGCGTTCGGGCACCTCGCTGATCCAGACCATCGGCCGTGCCGCCCGTAACGTCTACGGTCAGGTGCACATGTACGCCGACCAGGTCACACCGTCGATGAGCAAGGCGATCGACGAGACGAACCGGCGCCGCGCCAAGCAGATCGCATACAACCAGCAGCAGGGAGTCGACCCGCGGCCGCTGCGCAAGCGGATCGCGGACATCACCGACCAGCTCGCCCGTGAGGACGCCGACACCGAGAAGTTGCTCGGCGGCGGAGGCCGGCGGCAGAGCAGAGGCAAGGCTCCTGTGCCCGGGCAGTCCGCGCGGGCGAGGGCGGCAGCAGCAGCCGGAGGTGTGCGCAGCGCCGAGGCGGTGCCGGGCACGGGCGCTGCCGCCCGTGAGGATCTGATCGCGCTGATCGGCACGCTGACGGACCAGATGCATACCGCGGCCGCGGAGCTTCAGTTTGAGCTGGCCGCCCGATTCAGGGACGAGGTCAGGGAGCTGAAGCAGGAACTCCGCGGCATGCAGGCCGCGGGCGTCTGACCTAACGGAAGCCGGCGGAACCGCCGGGCCCGGTGCACCGTCCAAACGGGTATGAGGACTGCGCACACATTCACCCGTCCAGAGCGGCAGAAGACCGCGCCCAAGCGGAAGATGTCCGTGTCCATGGTCGCAGCGGCGGCCGGCTTAATCGTCATCGCCACGGCGACCATGGCAGCCTGCGGCCAGGTCAGCACCAGCGGAGCGTCCGGACCAGGCAGCCGCCAAACCCAGTCTGGTCAGCGAGGCGGTGGCAACGCGGGCAGCGGTGGTCATGCTCGGATGATCAGGTTGCTGTGCGCGCAGCCACGAGCGGCCACGGTGGTGCGCGTGGTTCGGTTCGGCTCGCGCGCTCAGCTTGGCCAGACCAAGCCGCTCCGCCGGCCGATCCCGGGCATCACGATCAAGGACAAGGCGCGGGTGCGCGAGCTGGCCGTGGCCATCTGCAAGCTGCCCAGAATGCCGCGCGGGATCATCCATTGCCCCGCGGACCTGGGCGGCGGTTACGTGCTCCAGTTCTCGGCGCCCGGAGCGCGTTTGCACGCCATTACGCTGCGGACCAGCGGCTGTGAGGCTGTCTCGGGAACCGGGCACGGCCGCGCCAGGTGGGTAGCGAGGAAGCCGCTGTTCTGGCAGCAGCTGGCGCATGTGACCGGGATCACCGCTCCTGCGCATGCCCAGAGCTGAGCAGCGGGCGGAACACCGGATAGCTCGCTCCGGCGTCCGGGTGGACGAACTCGACGCCAACCGGCTCCCCGGCATGCAGCGCGCCCAGTTCTTCGGGGCCAGCTAGCAGGAGCCCGGTCGAGAGCCACGGGCCTTCCGCAAGCTCCACCAGCGCGGGCACCGACACCGGCCCGCCGTCCCGCGGATGCACCACGGACCAGCTCACCAGTGTGGCCTGGCCGGAGGCTGGCGCCCAGCTCAGCTCCCCGTCATCGGCGCATCCAGGGCAGCCGCTCGCCGTCGGCGCCAGCCACGCGCCACAGCCTTCGCAGCGCCTGACCATCAGCACATCTTGGGCGGCCGCGGCGAAGAAGGGCTCGCTGCGTGAGTCTGGCCGGATCAGGCCGAGCTGATCGGGTCCGGCCACCGGCGGCCAGGTGCGCCGGTCATGAGCGTTGTCGTGACCCGCTTCGCCGGCCGCGGGCGGCATAGCCGAGCCGGCCTGCGAAGCCTGTGGCCGACCGGACCGCGCCAAGGTGGTGTGCGACCGCTCCCGCTCATGTGGGCTGACGATCAGGGTCCCGTGATAAGACAAGATCCCGCCGTTGCCGCTGACCAGGATCACGTCGGTGGCGCGAGACTGGCGATCGCCACCGTCACCGCGCGCCTGAATGATCGCCTCGGACAACGGAGTAAATCCCCACATGTAGTACGCCGACAGCTGACCGCCGCCGGTGTTGACGGGCAGTGACCCGCCTGGGCCGAGTCCTCCGCTCGCCGCGAAAGGCCCGCCTTCGCCCTTGGCGCAGAATCCGTAGTCCTCGAGCGTGACCAGCACCGTGTAGGTATAGCAGTCATAGATCTGGCACATCGTGACGTCGGGCGGGCCGATCTTGGCCCCGCCCATCGCGGCGCGCCCGGCCTGAGCAGCACCGGTGACCAGCCCGAAATCACTGTCACGCGCCATCGGCTGGCCGGGATGGCCTTGCCCCCAGCCCCAGATGTGGACCGGCGGTCGTGGCCCGCTGGCGGCGGCCCGCGTCGACGTCACGATCACGGCGATCGCGCCGTTGGAGACCAGCGAGCAGTCGAGCAGATGCAGCGGCTCAGCGACCCAACGCGAATCCTGGTGATCTGCGAGGGAGATTGGTTCGCGGTGCTGAGCATCCGGATTGCCCGCCGCCCACTGCCGCTGCGCGACCGCGATCGCCCCGAACTGCTCCGACGTCGTACCGAACCGCTCCATGTGCCGCCTGGCGGCCAGCGCGTAGTACACGGTCACGCTGTTGAATCCGTAGCCCGCGGCCAGGCCGTGCAGCCCGTCGCGCTCTGGCGGCCCTCCCGCATTCGCCACGCCACCCCGGCCGAACGCGCTCCCCGCGGGCAGTCCCTCACGGAGCGGCGTGTCAGCGAACACGCAGGCCACGGCGCGAGCTGCACCGCTGGTCACGGCCTGGGCGGCGACTTGCACTGCGGTCGCGGCCGACGCGCCGAAACTGTTCACGACGGCGAGCAGGGCCAGGTCCCGCAGGCCGAGCTGTCCCGCCAGGCCGACGTCGAGACCCCCGGTAATGCCCGGGCAGATCAGCAGGCCGTCCAGATCCGCCAGCGCCATCCCCGCGTCGGCCGCGGCCAGGCGGACGGCCTGGGCGGCAAGCCGGCGCGGGCTGGAGCCGAAGACGCGCCCGAGGCTCGTCATGCCGAGACCAGCGATCGCCGCGTCATCCGTCACCGGCATTCCTCCCGTGGTCCGTGTGGCGCCGAAAGACCAGGACTTAGGATATTTAACCGGACTCACCCGGCAATCTTCCCGGCACGGCCAATTGGCTTCAGGCGGGCGGACCTGATCGACCGGTGACGAGCGCGGAGCACAACTAAACCCGGGTCATTGTGGCTCCGCGCCGGCCCGTCCGGTGTCGGTCCAGGTCAGTAAGGGCCGTTCCTGATATTCTGAGACCCCGTGGACCGGCGGGCAGCGACCGTCGGCACTGACCACGGGAGCCAACTTGGCGACGTCACCGCTCACCCCGCGACCTGTTCTGACCAGGCATGTCTTCGTAACCGGAGGCGTCGCGTCCAGTCTCGGGAAGGGGCTCACGGCGTCCAGCCTGGGCCGATTGCTGAAGATGCGGGGCCTTCGGGTAAGCATGCAGAAGCTGGATCCGTACCTGAACGTCGACCCCGGCACGATGAACCCGTTCCAGCACGGCGAGGTCTTCGTGACAGATGACGGCACTGAGACCGATCTTGATGTCGGGCACTATGAGCGGTTCCTTGACATCAGGCTGCCCGGTTCGTCCAACGTCACGACCGGGCAGATCTATTCGAGCGTCATTGCCAAGGAGCGCCGCGGCGACTATCTCGGAGATACGGTCCAGGTCATTCCGCACATCACCAACGAGATCAAGAACCGCATCATCGAGATGGGCGGCCCGCAGACTGACGTGGTCATCACAGAGGTCGGCGGCACGGTCGGTGACATCGAGTCTCTGCCGTTCCTGGAAGCGATCAGGCAGATCAGGCATGAGATTGGCAGGGACCGGTGCTTCTTCCTGCACGTTTCGCTGCTGCCGTACATCGGTCCGTCCGGAGAGCTGAAGACCAAGCCCACTCAGCACTCCGTCGCGGCGCTGCGCAGTATCGGAATCCAGCCCGACGCGATCGTGTGCCGGTCCGACCGCGCGATCAGCGGCGGGCTGAAGCGCAAGATCAGCCTGATGTGCGACGTCGACGAAGAGGCTGTGGTTTCGGCGCCTGACGCGCCGTCCATCTACGACATCCCGAAGGTGCTGCACGCGGAAGGACTGGACGCCTACGCCGTCCGCCGGCTCGGCCTGCCGTTCCGCGACGTTGACTGGAGCGACTGGAACGACCTGCTCGCCCGGGTGCACCGGCCGGCCAGAAGCGTGACGATCGCGCTCGTCGGCAAGTACGTCGACCTCCCCGACGCGTACCTCTCACCGGCCGAGGCGCTGCGGGCTGGCGGATTCGGGAATGACGCCGGAGTCAACATCCGGTGGGTGGCCAGCGACGACTGCCAGACCCCGGACGGCGCTGCGAGGCACCTGGACGGCGTCGACGGCATTCTGGTGCCAGGGGGTTTCGGCGTGCGCGGCATCGAGGGCAAGATCGGCGCGGTCCGGCATGCTCGTCTGAACAAGATCCCGATCCTTGGACTCTGCCTGGGCCTGCAGTGTATGGCGATAGAGATCGGCAGGGACATCGCCGATCTTGCCAGCGCGAACAGCGCAGAATTCGACCCGCAGACTCCGTATCCGGTCGTAGCCACCATGCCTGACCAGGAGGATGTAGTCGCCGGCGAGCGGGACATGGGCGGCACCATGCGCCTCGGCCTGTACCCGGCTGTGCTTGCCGAAGGCACCATCGTCAGAACCCTGTACGGCACCGACGTTGTGCACGAGCGACACCGGCACCGGTACGAGGTGAACAACTCCTACCGGCCGGAGCTCGAAGCCGCCGGGCTCGTCTGTTCGGGCATGTCGCCGGACGGGCGGCTTGTTGAATTCGTAGAGTTGCCGGCTGACGTCCATCCGTTCTTCGTGGCGACGCAGGCACATCCGGAGTTCCTGTCCAGACCAACCAGGCCGCACCCGTTGTTCAGCGGGCTCATTGCTGCTGCGATCGAGCGGTCGCGGCTGAAGCCGACCGGGCAGCCGGTGACCGCAGGTGCCGGGAGCCGCTCGGTCGCGAGCGCATGAAAGTCGTGCCGGAGGCGCGCCGATGAAGCACCAGCGATCGGTCGAGAGCGCACCGTGGCTTACCGATGCGACGGCTGACTGGCCGGTAGTCGGCAGCGAGAAGCTCGCAGAGGGAAGCGTCGTCACCGTCCGGCGGGATCAGGTCAGGATGCCCGACGGCGCCGAGGTTGGCCGTGAGGTCATCGAGCATCCCGGCGCTGTCGGCATCGTGGCGCTTGACGACGCCGGGCAGGTGCTGCTGATCAGGCAGTATCGGCACCCGGTCGGCCGGATGCTGTGGGAGATACCGGCCGGGCTACGCGATGTCGCCGGAGAACCCCCGTTGGTAACAGCACGGCGCGAATTGCTTGAAGAGGCCGGTTACCTGGCCGCAGACTGGCAGGTGCTTGCTGATTTCTTCACCTCCCCTGGAATCACGAGTGAGCGGCTGCGGGTCTACCTGGCTCGCGGCATGACCCGCGTGCCTGATGCTGAACGTGACTACGTTCCCGATCACGAGGAGGCTCACCTGACGGTCGAGTGGGCACCGCTCGATGTGGTGGTCTCCCGCATCCTGGCAGGGAACTTGCACAACGGCGTCATGATGATCGGCGTGCTCGCAGCGATGGCAGCGAAGCAGGACGGATTCGCGACGCTTCGCGCGGCGGATGCGGCAGAGCTCTGAGTACGGACCGGGCGAGAGTCTGGCGGGGCATCGGCCCGGCAAGGATGCCGGGGCAGGCTCTGGACATGAGGAGGACTGAAGGTCATGAAGGTCGGCGTTCCCAAGGAAGTCAAGAACCACGAATACCGGGTGGCCCTCACGCCTGCCGGGGTGAACGAGTTCGTCAGGAACGGGCACGAGGTCGTCGTCGAGGCGAACGCGGGCATGGGCTCCTCGATCCCTGATGAGGACTTTGTCGGCGCGGGCGCCAGCATGCTGCCGACTGCCGACGACGTCTGGCAGGCCGCTGATCTGATCCTGAAGGTAAAGGAGCCAGTGGCTGAGGAATACCACCGGCTGCGAAAAGATCAGGTGCTGTTCACCTACCTGCACCTCGCCGCCTCGAAAGAGTGCACCGACGCGCTGCTCAGCTCGGGCACAACCGCGATCGCGTACGAGACCGTCCAGTTGCCCGACGGCTCCCTGCCGCTGCTCGCGCCGATGTCGGAAGTGGCCGGACGGATGGCGCCGCAGGTCGGTGCCCATCACCTGCAGCGCGAGGGCGGCGGCAGGGGGGTGCTGATGGGCGGCGTATCGGGCGTCTACGCGGCCAAGGTCGTCGTTCTCGGTGCTGGCGTGTCGGGAATGAACGCGGCGGCCATCGCGCTCGGGATGCAGGCTGAAGTGCTGCTCGTGGACAAGAACGTGGGCAGGCTGCGCACCGCCGACGCCATCTACCAGGGTCACTGCCAGACTGTCGCGTCGAATACCTACGAGATCGAGCGCGCTGTGATTGACGCTGATCTGGTCATCGGGGCGGTCCTGGTCCCGGGCGCTAAGGCGCCGATGCTCGTCAGCAACGAGCTCGTGTCGCGGATGAAGCAGGGCTCTGTGCTTGTTGACATCTCCATCGACCAGGGTGGCTGCTTCGAAGACTCGAGACCAACGACGCACGCCCATCCGACTTACCGGGTGCACAACTCGGTCTTCTACTGCGTGGCTAACATGCCCGGCGCGGTCCCGCACACCTCGACCTACGCGCTCACCAACGTCACGATGCCGTTCGCCATCGAGATCGCGAACCGCGGCTGGCAAGAGGCGCTGCGAGCCGATCCATCTTTCGCCCCTGGCCTGAACACTCACGACGGCGTCGTGACGTGCCAGCCAGTGGCCGAGGCGCATGGCATGTCGTGGACGCCGCTGGCCGATGTCCTGGCCTGACCGCTGCGGCGCCCGGCTGACGATGAGACCGCGATGATCGGAGTGCCCGGCTGACAACCGTCGCAGCGGCGGCCCGCAGGTACCTCGACCATCTCACCGTCGAGCGCGGACTGGCCGCTCACACCATCGAGGCGTACCGCAGAGACCTGCAGCGGTACACCGCCACCCTGGCCGCCGCAGGGCGAACCGAGATCGGCGCGGTGACCACCCAGGAAGTCGCCGAGTACCTCGCCAGGCTGCGCGAGGGCGACGAGCAGCACAAGCCGCTCGCGGCAAGCTCGGCTGGCCGCGCCGTCGTGGCGGTCCGCGGGCTGCACGCCTTCGCGCTCGCCGAACGCATGGCGGGATCGAATCCGGCCAGGTCAGTGCGCCCGCCGGCGCCGCCCAGGCGGTTGCCGCGCGCGGTCTCGATTCCCGATGTAGAGCGGCTGCTGCAAGTCGCTGGCGACTCCCCAGCTCAGCGCAGGGACCGAGCGCTGCTTGAGCTGCTATACGGAACGGGAGCCCGCATCTCCGAGGCTGTCGGCCTGGATATCGACGACTTGGACCTGCCTAAGTCCGCCCGCCCCCACACAGGGCACGACGGTGGCGTTGCCACAGTCCGGCTGGCCGGGAAGGGCGGACGCCAGCGCCTCGTGCCCGTCGGGAGTTACGCGCTCGCGGCGCTGCAGGCCTACCTGGTTCAAGCGAGACCCGCACTCGCGGCGAGCGCCCGGTCAGGGCAGCCGAGCCATGCCGTCTTTCTCAACGCCCGCGGCGGCAGGCTGACCAGGCAGGGCGCCTGGGGCGCTCTTCGCGCCGCGGCGGCGCGAGCCGGGCTGGCCGAAGTATCGCCGCATATGCTGCGCCATTCCTTCGCTACCCATCTGCTGGACGGCGGCGCCGATGTCCGGGTGGTTCAGGAATTGCTCGGTCACGCATCGGTGAGCACCACGCAGGTCTACACCCTGGTGACTGTGGACAAGCTCCGCGAGGTTTATGCGGCGTCCCATCCGCGCGCTCTGGGCTGAAGCCAGCCAGATCCGATCCGGCAGACCGGCCCAGACCTGTGCGAATGAGTGAACGCGTTTCCGCGCAAAGGGTGAGTCGGCTTGCCGCGACCCCATGCAGCCAATAAAGTCCGGAAGTCAGCGGCCCGTAGCGTGCGCGGCCGCCCGGGAGGTGCTCGTTACCTTGTCAGCGTCAGGGACAACGGAAGCCAGTGCCGGCATCATCGGCCCGACCGGCCGCCCGCTTCCGATATTTCCCGAGCCAGAACCGCTGCTCACGCATGGCCCAGCCCGAGTCGTGGCTGTGTGTAACCAGAAGGGCGGCGTAGGCAAGACCACCACCACAATCAGCCTGGGTGCGGCACTGGCCGAAGTAGGGCGCCGGGTACTCCTGGTCGACTTCGACCCGCAAGGCGCGCTCTCAGTCGGGCTCGGTTTCCAGCCGCATGAGCTTGATGCCACCGTCTACAACGTGCTCATGGAGGCCGCAGTCACGGCCGGGGACGTGCTATTCCAGACCAAGGTCGACGGCATGGACCTGCTGCCGAGCAACATCGACCTCTCTGGCGCCGAGGTCCAGCTGGTGCACGAGGTCGGCAGAGAGTTCGTCCTTGGCCGCGTGCTTGCTCCGCTGCTCCCCGCCTATGACATCGTGCTGATCGACTGCCAGCCGTCACTCGGCCTGCTCACCGTCAATGCACTCGCCTGCGCCGACGGTGTCCTGGTGCCGCTGGAATGCGAGTACTTCGCGATGCGCGGCGTGGCACTGCTAATGGAGACGATCGACAAGGTCTCGACCAGGCTGAGCCCCAAACTTGGCATGGACGGCCTGCTCGCCACCATGTATGACTCGCGTACGCTGCACACTCGAGAGGTCCTTGCCGGCGTCGTCGCCGGATTCGGCGACAAGGTGTTCCATACCGTCATCAACCGTACGGTCCGGTTCCCTGATGCCTCCGTCGCCGGAGAGCCGATCACAGTTTTCGATCCCTCATCGGCTGGAGCAGCTTCCTACCGGGAGCTCGCCAGGGAGGTGCTGTACCGGTGGCGCAGGGCCGAACTCGCAAGTCAGGTCAACGGCGGGTAAGAGTCCCTGGCATAGCTGAACTGCTGCGGCCTGCGTCAGCGGTGCCGGCCAGTATCGAGCAGCGGCAAGCGAGTGGCCGCGAGAGCCACACCCATAAGATCACTGTGTATCTATCAGAAGCCGAACTGCTTGCCCTCGAACGCGCCAGGCTGACGTTGCGTAGTTACGGAATACCCGCCGACCGGGGCAGAGTCGTCAGGGAGGCGATCGCAGTGCTGCTTGCCGACCTTGATCATGAAGGCGCGGACAGCCTGATGGCCAGGCGGCTGCAGGACGGACGTTGACGTCGGTTATGACCGAAGGACCCGGCCAGACCGCGCCCGGTCACGGAAGAAGCGGCTTCGAGGTACACCTCGATGTCTTCGAAGGACCCTTCGATCTGCTGCTGGCGCTGATCTCCAAGCACAAGCTCGACATCACCGAGATCGCGCTGTCGGCGGTCACCGATGAGTTCATCAGCTACATCGGCAGGCTTGCGGGCCGGTGGGAGCTCGACCAAGCCAGCTACTTCCTGGTCGTCGCCGCGACGCTGCTCGACCTCAAGGCGGCCAGGCTGCTGCCAGCGGGGGAGGTCGACGACGAGGAGGACCTGGCCCTGCTGGAGGCCAGGGACCTGCTATTCGCCAGGTTGCTGCAATACCGCGCTTACAAGCAGGCGGCGGCGATCTTCGCAGGCCAGATGGCCGACCAGGGCCGCAGGTTCCCGCGGCGCGTGCCGATGGAAGCCGGATTCGCCGATCTGCTACCGGAGGTATTGCTCGGGCTGACGCCCGCGCAGTTCGCTGCCATCGCGGCCGCAACGCTCGCGCCACGCGCCGCGCCTGTCGTTTCAACCGCGCACCTGCACGTGCCGCGCACTACGGTGCTCGAGCAGGCCGGCATCATCACGGAGAAGCTGCGTTCCGCTGCGCGAGCCTCATTCGCCGAGCTCACCGCGGACTGCGAGGATACTTACGAGATCGTGGCGCGCTTCCTCGCCGTCCTCGATCTGTACCGGGACCGGTGCGTCTCCTTCAAGCAGGACAGCCCGCTCGGTGACCTGTTCATCACCTGGATCGCGCCGGAATCGGCGGACGGCGATCCAGCCGCAAGAACAATGCCCGCGCACACGGGCGGAGCGGACGACAAGCAACGATGACAGCAGAGCCGTTGCCGGGAACAGGGGAGTCCTCGCCAGAGCTTCCGCCCGCGATCGAGGCCATCTTGCTCGTGGCCGACGAACCCGTGCCCGAGAACATGCTGGCGCAGGTACTTGAGGTCGCTCAGCAGGACGTGGCACAGGTCCTGCACGAGCTTTCCGCCCGTTACACCGATGAAGGCCGCGGCTTTGACTTGCGCGAGGTCGCAGGCGGCTGGCGCTACTACACCAGAGCCGAGTTCGCACCGGTCGTCGAGAGGTTCGTCAGGGACGGACAGGAGGTAAGGCTCACCCAGGCAGCACTCGAAACCCTCGCTGTCGTGGCATACCGTCAACCCGTCAGCCGAGCTCAGGTGTCGGCCGTGCGCGGGGTCAACTGCGATGGTGTCATGCGCACCCTCACTCTGCGCGGCCTGGTGGAAGAGGCTGGCACCAACCAGGAGACCGGCGCGACGTTGTTCCGCACGACCGCATATTTCCTGGAGCGGCTCGGCCTGCCGAGCCTGGACCAGCTCCCCGAGCTCGCGCCCTTCCTGCCCGACCAGCTTGACGATGAACAGGACGACGGCCATGCCCGCCCGTCGTGACGGGCGGCGTGGTGCCTTCGACGATGACGATGACGACTGGGGCATCGAGCCGGGTCAGCGGGATTCGCTCAGGGATGTGCCTGGCGGGGTGCGACTGCAGAAGGTACTCGCGGCGGCCGGCGTTGGCAGCCGGCGTAGCTGCGAGGAGCTGATCGGCGCGGGACGGGTTGAAGTCGACGGCGAGATCGTGCGCCGCTTCGGCGCGAGGGTGGACCCGAAGACTCAGGTCATCAGGGTTGACGGGAAGCGGATCCCGGCCAGCGAGGACCTGGTCTACCTGGCGCTGAACAAGCCCGCCGGGGTACTGAGCACCATGTCCGACGACCGGGGCAGGAAAACGATCGCCGATCTGGTGGCAGACCGCAGTGAGCGGCTGTTCCACGTCGGCAGGCTGGACTATGAGACAGAAGGTCTCATCCTGCTCACCAATGACGGCGAGCTCGCCCACCGCCTCGCTCATCCCCGATACGGCGTGCTGAAGACCTACCTCGCTGAGATCCGCGGCTCGATCCCCAAGGACCTCGCCCGCCGGCTCACGACGGGCGTCGAACTCGAGGACGGCACCGTCACCGCCGACAGGTTCCGGGTGGTGGATCAGGCGGGCCAGCGGGTCCTGGTCGAGATCACCCTGCACGAAGGGCGCAAGCATGTCGTCAGGCGGATGCTGGCCGCTGTGGGGCACCCGGTCAGCCGCCTTGTCCGCACCCAGGTCGGCCCCGTCAGCCTCGGAACACTGAAGCCAGGGACGTCACGCCGACTGTCCACCGCCGAGATCGGGAACCTGTACGCCGCTGTTGGCATGTAGCCAGCCGCCATAACGCGGCCGGTCGCCGGTGCGGATAGGGTCACGGGAGAGTCTCGGGGGAAGGGAGCAATTGTGGCGGTCAGGGCGATCAGGGGCGCCATCCAGGTTGGCGCGGATGACCGTCAGGAGATTCTCGACGGCACGGCCGAGCTCGTGACCCAGGTAATGGAACGCAACGGGCTGACAACAGACCAGGTGATCAGCGTGATCTTCTCGGCCACGCCAGACCTGCGGGCCGAGTTTCCCGCGCTGGCAGCCAGGGCGCTCGGCTTCCAGGAGGTGCCGCTGCTGTGCTGCAGCGAGATCGGCGTGCCTGGGGCAATGCCGCGAGTGGTGCGGCTGATGATGCATGTCGAGACCGGCCTGGGCAGGCAGCAGATCCAGCATGTCTACCTGCGCGGGGCGGCCGCTCTGCGGCTGGATATCGCCCAATGAGCCAGGACGACATGACGACCGGGCCGGCAGCTGCGGCGCTACGGCTTGCTGTCGTGGTGGGCACGGGGTTGATCGGCACGTCGATCGCGCTGGCACTACGCGAGCGCGGCACCGAGGTCTGGCTCAGCGACGCGGACCCGGCGGCCGCGCGCCTAGCGGCGGAACTGGGCGCGGGGAAGGTGCTAACGCCCGGCACCATCCCTGCCGAGCGCGCAGATGTGGCCGTGCTGGCGGTGCCGCCGGCTGCGGTCGCCGGTGCTCTTGCCGGAGCGCAACGGCAGCGTCTGGCTGCCTGCTATACCGACGTGGCTAGCGTCAAGGAGCTGCCATTGCGCGCGGCAAGAGCGGCCGGTTGCGACCTGGCCGCGTTCGTCCCCAGTCATCCCATGTCCGGCAGAGAGCGCTCAGGACCGGCGGCTGCCAGGGCAGACCTGTTCGCGGGCCAGCCGTGGGTCATCTGCCCGGCCGCGGAGTCATCGCAAGCCTGTGTCGCCGCCGTGACCGACCTAGCCCGCGGTTGCGGCGCACAGCCGGTCCTGATGTCCCCGGCCGAGCACGATCGCTGGGTGGCGCTGGTCTCGCACGTACCGCATCTGGTCGCCAGCGCGATGGCAGCGCAATGCGCCGATGCGCCGCCCGGCGCGCTCGCTCTCGCCGGACCTGGCCTGCGCGATGTGACCAGGATCGCCGCCGGCGACGCCGGCCTGTGGACCGAGATCCTGGCCGCGAATGCATCTCCGGCGCACGAGATCATCTCCGGTGTGATCCGGCAGCTGGGCACGGCAGCCGGCGCGCTGGCGGCACTTGCGGCAGGCGGCGATGAGGGGGCGAAGCAGCTGACTGCCTTCCTCGAGACCGGTCGGGAGGGCGTGGCCAGGATCCCCGGCAAGCGCGGCGGGCCGGCTCCTTCGTACACCATCGTGCAAGTCGTGATCGCCGACTCGCCCGGCGAGCTGGCCAGGTTGTTCGCGGCGGCCGGAACGGCCGGCATCAACATCGAGGATGTCAGGATCGAGCACTCGCCCGGGCTCCCGGTTGGCGTGGCAGAGCTGTCCGTTCGCCCGGATGCCGCGGAGGCGCTCGCGGCCGCTCTGACTGCAGCCGGCTGGCCGGTAGCATCGCCTGCGTGACAAATTCGGTGGCGGGTGTCCGGGCGACGGAGACCTCGCGCTCAGGAAGCGGGAGCGCGCAAGTAATAGCCGTGGACGGCCCGTCAGGATCGGGAAAGTCCAGTGCCGCGCGCGGAGCGGCCTCGGCACTCGGCCTGCGTTACCTGGACACCGGAGCGATGTACCGCGCGGTCACGTGGTGGATGCTCGAGCATGACGTCGACCTGGCCGATACCGGCGCCGTGGCCAGGCACACGGTGAGCCTGACCATCGATGTCAGTACCGATCCGGAACTGCAGTGGATCAGGGTGGACGGGATCGACGTGAGCTCCGAGATCAGGAAGAGGCGCGTGTCAAACGTCGTCAGCCTGGTTGCGGCAGTTCCGCAAGTCCGGGCCTGCCTGATCGCGCAGCAGCAGGACATTATCGCGAGCGCAGCTTCAGCTGGCGGCATCGTCGCCGAAGGCAGGGACATCGGCACCGTGGTCGCGCCAAGCGCGACGGTGAAGGTTTACCTGACTGCCAGCGAGCAGGTCAGGGCCGAGCGCCGAGCCGCAGAGCTGGCCGGGCGCCAGGATGAGGAGCTGGCCGACCGCCAGATCGGGGAGCTTGCAGGCCGCCAGGCCGCCCCCCGCGAGCCCGGCCAGCCAACGATCGGCTCCGCCAGGGCGGACCCGAGCCGCGCGACGGACGGCACCCCGGTCGATGAGGTGCCGCCAAGCGCGGCTGTCACCAGGGCCGAGCAAGCTCAGCGAGACAGCCGCGATGCGCCGCAGAGCCAGGTTGCTGCCGATGCCATCGAAATCGATGCCACTCACCTGGGCCTGGATGACGTCATCGGGCGCATCATCAGGCTCGCTGCAGCCAAGCGGGCGGACGGATGAACGAGCAGGTTCACGACGTAGGCGTCGGCGCTGCCGACGCCGCCAGCGCACCTGTGCTGGCCGTCGTCGGACGACCAAATGTCGGTAAGTCGACTCTGGTGAACCGGATACTCGGCAGCCGCCAGGCCGTGGTGGAAGACACGCCGGGAGTGACCAGGGACCGGGTCGCATACGACGCGATATGGCGCGGCCGCGCGTTCACGATCGTCGACACGGGCGGCTGGGAGCCGGCCATTGAGGGGTCTCCAGCGCTGGCGGCCAGGGTCGCTGGGCAGGCGAGGGTGGCCGTCGACGCCGCCGACGCCGTCCTCTTCGTGACCGATGCCGTCGTCGGCGTGACCGATGCCGATGCCGCCGTCGCGGCTGTGCTCCGCCGCTCTGGCAAGCCGGTCGTCCTCGCCGCCAATAAGGTCGATGACGCTCCCGCCGAAATAGGGGTGCACTCGCTCTGGTCGCTGGGACTCGGCGAACCCGTCCCGGTGAGTGCCTTGCACGGAAGGGGCAGCGGCGACCTGCTTGATGCCGTCCTCGACGCGCTGCCCGAGGCGCCAGAAGACCGTGATGAAGCCGAGGGGGGCCCACGCCGGGTGGCCCTGATCGGCCGTCCGAACGTCGGGAAGTCGAGCCTGCTCAATAAGCTCGCCGGGCACGACCGCGTCCTTGTGGACGCGGTCGCCGGGACAACGAGAGACCCGGTCGACGAGCTCATTGACCTGGGCGGCAAGACGTGGCGATTCGTCGATACCGCGGGGATCAGGCGGCGGGTCAGGGAAACGCAGGGAGCCGACTACTTCGCGGCGCTGCGGACCGAGCGAGCGCTGGATCGCGCCGAAGTGGCAGTCGTGCTCATCGACGCCAGCGAACCGCTGGCCGAGCAGGACCTGCGGATCGTCTCCATGGTGATCGAGGCCGGCCGGGCACTGGTGATCGCGTACAACAAGTGGGACCTGGTCGATGAGGATCGCAGGAACTTCCTCGACAGGGAAATCGACCGGCAGCTCTACACGGCGCGCTGGGCGCCCAGGGTCAACATCTCAGCGTCGACGGGCTGGCACGTGGACCGCCTTGTTCCCGCGCTGGAGGCCGCGCTAGCGGGCTGGGAGACCCGCGTCCCGACCGGGCGGCTGAACAACTGGCTGTCGGCACTGATCGCGGCCACTCCGCCGCCGGTGCGCGGCGGCAAGCAGCCTAAGATCATGTTCGCTACCCAGGCCGGGACGAAGCCGCCGCACTTCGTCCTGTTCACCTCGGGCTTCCTGCAGGCCGGGTACCGGCGCTTCATCGAGCGGCGGCTGCGGGAGGAATTCGGCTTCCAGGGGACTCCCGTGCACTTGTCCATGCGCCTGCGGGAAAAGCGGTCTGCGGCAGCCCGCGGCGGGCGCGGAGCCAGGCGAGGCTGACAAGTGCAGGGCTAGCTATTTGAGCCGGAACCAGACCACCGTCCGCCCTGTTTCGCTGGCAAACCCCCAGTCCTCAGCAAGGCTTTCTACCAGCAGCAGCCCGTTTCCGCTCTCCTCGCCAGGACTGTTACCGGCCTGCGGCGGCCCCAGGTCCGATCCGTTGTCGATGACTGAGATCAGCAGGCTGGCAGCTTTCGCCGCCACGATCAGCTCGACAGTTCCTCCGGGTAGCCCCGACCTGCTGTGCTTGAGCGCGTTCGTGACCAGTTCCGACGTCAGCAGCGTGGCCGTGTCAGCTTGCGCGTGCCCGGCGCCGATGGCGTGGACGACGAACTGCCTGGCGTCGCGGACGTTCTCTGGCAGACCCGGCAGCGTGATCCTGCCAAGTATGACCCAGTAGATCAGTAAAGCCGGGTCAGCGATCGGGGCGCTGGCCGGAGCCGTCTCGGCGGGCATGGGGTCACTCCTTCCGGCGATCCTCCCTCGCGGCCTCTGGCTTATACTTCAATGGGAATGCAGAAAAGGCAAGTGCATTGAGCATGTTGTCATAATGCGATTGCAAATGGGTTCCCACAAACGTGCTTGAGGCGCTAAGGTGTGCTCAGTTCGCCGGAGATCCAGCCAGATCTTGGCGGTGTAGCCTTCGTCGAGGCAGGAGGCGGCAGTTCGTGTTGGTAGGACCGACCATTCGGCGGCGCAGGCTTGGCAGCGATTTAAGGCGGCTGCGCGAACAGCGGTCGCTCAGGCTTGACGAGGTTGCCAGCCAGCTGGGGGTCGCGCCATCGACCCTGTCCCGCATCGAGACCGGCAAGGCCCCGACCAGGACCAGCTATCTGGCGCTGATGCTGGACCTCTATGGCGTCGATGACGCCGACCAGCGCCGGAGCTTCATGAACCTGGCCCGCGAGGGCCAGCGCAAGGGCTGGTGGGTCGGATCGGACGACTTGCTTCCCGCCGGAATGGGCAATTACCTGGGCCTGGAGGCCGAGGCATGTGACCTGCGGGCTTTCCAGTCCCAGGTGATCCACGGCCTGGTCAGGACGCCGGACTATGCCAGGGCGGTGATCACTGCCCGCAGGCCCGGCCTGGATCCCGGGCAGGCAGAGCGGCTCATCGAGGTGGCCATCCGCCGCCGGGACGTGCTGCAGGGCAGCAACCCAATCAGGCTGAGGCTGGTGCTTGACGAGTCCGTGCTGCTGCGTGCCATTGCCGAACCCTCCGTTATGCGGACGCAGCTGGAGCACTTGATCGATGTCGGCCACGCGCCGCACGTCAGTATCCAAGTGCTGCGCCTGGGCAGCCAGATCGGCCAGCTGCCGCCGAGTTCGTTCGGCATACTCAGCTTCGCCGAGCCCGACGACGCCGACGTGGTCTGCGCGACGGGGATCCGTGGGCAGGTGCTGCTTGAACATCGACCGGCCGAGGTTCAGGCGCTCCGGCGGACGTTCGACGCGCTGACAGAACTGGCGGTTCCTTCGCGGGAGTCGGCGGATCTAATCAGCAAGGTGGCCGCGACGTTGTAACGCCCACGGCTGATTGCCTGAGCGTAGTGAGCTAGCCGATGCAGTCGAGCGCCTGCGCGATCATCGCTGCCGTCTGGCTCGCCGGCTTGCTGGTGTTCACGAGCAGATCCATCGTGGCGGCATAACGGGACACGTCGGCTGGTCGGTCCACATAGCTGGCGCTCGTCAGCTGTTCGGTGTAGACGGCGTCGGGCAGGGCCTCGTCAGCGAAATGCAGAATCGTGAAACCGGAAGGACCCAGCGGCGCCCCGGCCGCGAACGGCCTGATCCGGACCGTGACGGCTCTCCGGCGGCCGGCCTCCTCGAGGTACTCGAGCTGGGCGGCGAACACGTCCCTGCCACCGACCGGCCGACGCAGAACGGCCTCGTCGATGACGGCAGCTAGCCGGCCCCCGCCCGCCGCGAAGCGCTCGGTCCGCTGGGCACGCAGGTTCAGGAAGCGCCCGATCTCATCTTGGCTGAAATCGGCCTTGGTCAGCAGCGCCGCCGCGTAGTCCGCGGTCTGCAGCAGCCCGGGCACGAAGTGCGTGTCGTAGGTCTGGAGAGTCTCGGCGGCCTCCTCGAGACCGAGATAGGTCTGCAACCACACTGGCAGGATGTCGGCCTGGCTGTGCCACCACGGCCGGGCAAGCGCCTCGCTGGCGAGCTGCAGCAGTTGCTCGCGCTCGGCTGTCTCGGTGACCCCGTACAGGGTCAGCAGGTCGCTCACATCGATCTCTCGCGCGCCATGCCTGCCAAGCTCAATCCGGCTGATCTTGGAATCTGACGCCCTGATAGCCTCGGCGGCCCGCTGAGCCGTAATGCCTTGCGCCTCGCGCAGGCGGCGGAGCGTCGCCCCGAGCCTGATCCGCAGGACCACAGGTCCAGGCGTCCGTGACTCTGGCATGGTGCGGCACAGAATATCGTGCCCCTGCGCCGCGTTCTGGACGGTTCGGTCGGGTCGGTACGATCTGATCGGCATCAGCTCCGGTGACAGTTAAGGCAGGACAATGCGCTACACGCCGCTCGGCAATTCGGGTCTGCTCGCCTCGGTGGTGGGCCTTGGCTGCAACAACTTCGGCGGCAGGCTGGACCTAACAGGCACGCAGGCGGTCATCGACACGGCGATCGACTGCGGCATCACTCTTTTCGACACCGCCGACACCTATGGCGGCGGGGGGCGGTCGGAGGAGCTGATCGGCGAGGTTCTGGCCGGCCGGCGCGATCGGGTCGTGCTCGCGACGAAGTTCGGTCACCAGGGCGCGGACATGGGATATGGCCCAGCAGCAGGAGCCAAGGGCGGCCGGGCCTATATCCGGCGAGCGGTCGAGGAGTCGCTGCGCAGACTGAGGACGGACTACATAGACCTGTACCAGATTCACACGCCCGACCCGAAGACCCCGGTTGCCGAGACCCTGGACGCTCTAGGCGAACTCGTCACCGAGGGAAAGGTGCGCTACGTCGGTCACTCCAACTTCTCCGGCTGGCAGATCGCCGAAGCCGCATGCATCGCTGACCGGTACGGCAAGGTTCCCTTCGTCTCGGCGCAGAACCACTGGTCGCTGCTCGAGCGCGCCGCCGAAGCCGAGGTTGTACCCGCGGCGCGGCATTTCGGCCTTGGCGTCCTGCCTTACTTCCCGCTGGCGAACGGCCTGCTGACCGGCAAGATCCGCCGTGGCCATCCGGCGCAGGAAGGCACCAGGCTCGCGGGCCGGGATGGCTACGTCACCGGCGCGAAGCTGGACATCGTTGAGGGGCTCGCGACCTGGGCAGAAACACACGGCGTCTCGCTGCTGACCGTTGCGGTCTCGTGCCTGGCCGCGCAGCCTGGCTGCTCGAGCGTGATTGCCGGGGCGATGTCGCCCGAGCAGGTCAAGGCCAACGCCGCGACGGCCGACTGGATTCCGACCGCCGATGAGCTCGCCGAGGTGGATGCGATCACGCTCGGGCTGACCGGGTAGGCGCGCGGTCGTCCCGGGTCACTAGGGTTCGAGGCGGTGCAGGTCGCGCGGGAAGAGCGTGACCTCGCGGATGTTAACGGCGCTGGTCAGGCGCGCTGTCCAGCGTTCGAGCCCGATCGCGAACCCGCCATGAGGCGGCATGCCGTGGCTGAAGACCTGCAGGTACCCCGCATACGGCGCCGGGTCCTGACCGCGGGCAGCGAGCGCGGTCAGGTAGGCACTGTGGTTGTGCAGCCGCTGGCCGCCGGTGACGAGTTCCATGCCGCGGAAGATCAGGTCGAAGCTGCGAGAGTATTCAGGGCGATCCGGGTCGGGATAGGTGTAGAACGGCCGCTTGACCATCGGGTAACCGGTGACGTAGAGGAACTCGCTGCCGTGTTCGCGGACCGCCCAGTCGCCCAGCCACCGCTCGTCGGCGGGGGAGAGGTCCGGTTCGCCGCGCGGATCCCAGTCAGCGTGGGTGGCGATGAGCTGCTGTGCATCGGTGAAATGCAGCTCAGGAATCCGTTCTGGTACCTCGGGCACTTTCATGTTCAGCCGCTCGGCGGCATCACCAGCCCGGGTGGTGACCGCCGTCGCCATGCCGGCGATCACGTCGCGGAGCATCGCCATGACGTCGTAATGATCGGTGATGAAGCCGAATTCCGCGTCGAGGCTCACGTACTGCGCCAGGTGCCGCGCTGTGTCGTGCGGCTCGGCCCGGAAGACGGGACCAGTCTCATAGACCCGCTCGAATACCCCGACCATGGCCTGCTTGTAGAACTGCGGCGACTGCGCGAGATAGGCAGGCTGACCGAAATAGTCGATCGCGAAGACATTAGCGCCGGACTCAGTGGCCGAGCGCACGATCTTCGGGGTGTGAATCTCGGTGAACCCGCGGTCGTCAAGGACCTGACGGAACCCGGCGACGCTCGCCGCCGAGATCTGAAAGGCGGCCCGCAGCAATGGGTGGCGCAGTGTCGTCGGCGCTTTGTCGAGGATGGTCGGCAACGCGGCGCCGACGGTCGGACGGTACAGGTCAAAGGGGGGCGGCTCGGCGGGCTCGCTCAAGGCAGTGAAAACGGGCGCGGTCAGTTCAGCTCCGCCTGGAGCCTGCGAGTTCACCGTGACCGTTCCTGTGACCGCGAGGACCGTCTCTTCCGGCAGGTCCGCGACGCGGGATGCCGCCGCCTCGTCGGCCGTCAGCACGACCTGGGCGAGGCCGCTCCGGTCTCGGATGATCAGGAATGTGACCGCCTTGAGCACCCGCTTGCGATGCAGCCAGCCGGCCACGGTCACCTGTTTTCCGGCATGCGCGGGCATGTCGGCGGCCAGGACGCGCCGGGTCGGCTGGGGCTGCTCCGCGGAATGCTGCGGAACCGTGGGTGTCATGACTCACTCCCTGGATGGACGTCCCCTGGGAGTGCGGGCGAGAAGGGACTCGCTGTGCCACCACACCTTCGCAGGCGACCACCTCAGCGGTCGCTGCCTCATTTGGCCCGGTCACGGGGGCAAGCCGACGGGGCATTGAGCCAACGCTGGTTGCGGCGGCCGTTCCTCCCCGCACTCGGGAGTGTCTTCGCGACCGGCCGCGACGCCGCCTTCCCAGCAGCCGGCGGCTCTCTGGACTCGCGGTACCCGGCGCTACTAGTCTCCGTCAGCGCGTTGCCGTCAGTCTACCGGCAGGTTCGCTACGAGCCGACCGGGAATGACACGCCAGCCAGGGACGCGAAAAACTGGCGATTATCGCCACCTATAAACATTGCGCCACTCGGCAAGATCTCGACGAAGGCGCTGGTCGTGGCCTCGCTGAAGACACCGATCCACAGTTCGTGCTTGGGACGCGCGCCCGCCGGCAAGACGGCGAATTTCCTGTTAGCTCCCGAAGGCTGATGCATCCCGCCGGTCAGGTAGACAACTCCGCTGCTGACGCCGTACGCGGGAGCGCCGACACTATTGGCGGTTTGTGGCTTCCAGCCGTTCTTGAGCGTCAGCTTGTGGAACGCAACCTTAGGGGAGCTGTGCGCCGAGGTCGCCGCGTAGCCAGCCCCGCCTCCGATGGAGAAGACGAGAGCCAGGATGGAGATGCCGACGGCTGGCGACTGTCTCACCAGCGAGCGGATGCGTGCCACGGGAACCTCCGGAAGGATCATGCTCGCACCGCGGTCGCGGCGCAGCCGAACTGTAGGGCTTGGGCCATATCGACCACAAGGGCCAGCTAGTGATTTTCGGCAACGTATCGCGCCATTCTCGGTCAGGGTCGGACACCTCCCGGCACCAACCTGTTCGCCGAGCCGGTCTCATTGGCCTGCGGCAAGCCGATCGGCATAGGTAACCAGCGTGATGATCTCTGAGGGCAGGCATGGCCAGCGGCAGGACCGGGTTCGGATCCTTTACTTGCGGGACAGGCTAGCTAACGGCTCGCGAAGCCCCAACGAGTGACGCCGCCGAGGTCTGCGGTGACGATCCCGCCGTTGGCGAATACGCTCTGCCCGAAGTCCTGGTGCCCGCTTGACAGTCTGCGGAGGATCTTGCCGTTGCTGGCGTCGACTAGGTAGATGGCATCAGGAACGTTGGATGTGAGGTAGGTACCGACGGCGATGATTCCTGACCCATTGATCGTCGGCGTCCCGTTAACACCGTTGGGCAGCCCAATCCTCCAGTTGACTGCCCCGTTAGTCGCATGGACGCTGATCAGCGATCCGCGGTAGATCTTGCCGCGGACGAAGTTCGACTGACCAGCAAGGTACAGCGAACGGCCATCGTATGCTGCTCCGGCGATGCACAGTTTTCGATGCGTAGTCGTTTTTGCCGTAACCCTCACGGACCAAGCGAGCTTCATGGTGTACCGGTTCACCGCGTAGAAAATGCCGTTCTTGTTGCAAGCGCCTACGTACTTGCCGAAGATGACGGGCGATGCGCCGAAATCGCTATCGGGAATCAGCTGACTTGTGGGCACGGTGAACGAGCCGCGAAGTGCCAGCGTGACCGGATTGAGCTTCAGTATCGAGTCCGAGTGACCGCTCACGCCATTGTCCACTGGGTTGCCCGTGGTGACATAGATGTCCCCTGCCGGGCCGGCCGCTGCTGACGACCAGATGGAGCCGCCACGAGCCCCGGGCGGCATGACGCTGAATCTCGCGATCATGCTCCCTGTGACCTGGTTGTAGCTGATCAGCGCGCCGGGGACCAGCGGTGCGTCGCAGTTGGATGAGACACCGACGAAGATCCTGCCGTTAACCACGGTGGGGGAAGACCACGGGAAGAAGCTGTTAGTCGTGCCGGGAGATATGGCGATCAAGGACCGCCACTTAACGGACAGGTTGGACGCTTTGAGCGCATACAGATGTCCGGCAGGCGCGGCAACGTAGACCATCTGCTGCCGATCGTTCGGTTCCGTGGCTACCGTGGCGGTTGCGATGATTCCCTTGGCCGCGCAGTTCGGGTCAACCTGAAAGCCAAGGAATTGCTTCGCAAGAACATCGCCGGTGCGCTCGCTGAGCTTGTAAAACCAGCCAGTGTTGGACCCGATGTAGATCGCCCCGCCACTCACGGTCGGGCTCGCGAGGAAGCCGGGACCCGGTTGGCCGGGCTGTGTCGCACGATCGCCGCGGAAGTGCCATCTGCGGACCAGGCGGCGAACATTGCCGACTTTGATGCCCGTGTCGCCAGCGGCGAAGGACGGATGCTCGTAGGAGTACAGATATGCCGGCCAGTCCCGCGCTCCCGACTGCCGGAGCGGGGCGGTCGTCAGCCCCGCCCGATTGTCGGCGATCGTCCGGGCATCGGCCGCCGACTCCGGTGACATCGCGCTCAGAATCGCTGCCGAAGCCAGTCCTAGTGTCAAGGCGGTGGTCGGCATCACGGACCGTCGGCCGAGAGCGCACATTTTCACCAATTTCTCCTATCGGCAACTCTGTTTCGAATGGCAGAGCAATTTATATGCCGAAGGGCACTAAATCCGCTCGCCTGGCGGCTCAATGTCGGCTCACTATAATGGTCTTGGCTGCTCGTTGCTTGTTAGACGCTGCAAATGCGTGCTAGGCGTGCAGCGGGCAGGACGTTCGCTGCCGGACCTCTGGCAACGGCGAAACATTTTGCTGAAATTAGATAGATATTGGCCACCAAGGGAGCGCCCAATCGCTCTGGGCGGGCACGTTCAGTTACACGCTCGAAATAACAACATGACCCGAAGGCCGTGTATCCACGGCAATAGTTCCACGACCTCAGGGCGTCCACCCTCATCCGCGGCGGACTGGAGCCGTCCAGCCGACTGGGATCCTGCGCTATGATCTGTCCGTCCGTTAAGGGCAACGGGACGTGGCCCAGCTTGGTTAAGGCGCTGGTCTGGGGGACCAGAGAGCCCGGGTTCAAATCCCGGCGTCCCGACCACGTGATGATCTGGACAGCTTCGGGCACTCTGCGCAATCGCTGCTCGTTGCGCTAGCAGTGAGAACGACGGAGCGGGGGCAGCCCGGGTGGCAGTGGTACCCGGATGACCCAGTGGGAGCAGACAGGACGGTGCCGCGGGTGCCGCGATTCGGGGGCGGGCGGCTCTTTTTGCGCCGCGTGTTCTTCTCGCTGCTGGCGCTGATCACCCTGCTGATTGTCGCGACATCGATCGTGCTTCTGGCGACGCCTTCGGTTGGCAACGCATGGTCGCTGGCCAGAGCTGAGGCGAGGGCACATCACGAGCGCTTTCCCGGGCCGCCTGTTCCAGCCAGGTTCGCTGCTGCGCTCATCGCCACCGAGGATCACCGATTCGCGTCTGAACCGGGCTTCGACCCGTTCGCGCTTCGCCGGGTCGTGATGTCGGTCGTGACTGGCAAGGATGAGGGCGGCTCGACCCTCTACCAGCAGCTAGCGAAACTGCTGTACACCAAGCACAAGAGCGGGCTGACCGTGCAGGTGTACGAGCTAGCCCTTGGAATCAAGCTGAAATTCAGCTACCCGCGGGAACAGATCCTGCGTATGTACGCCGATGTCGCCTACTTTGGGCATGGGTACTACGGCATCGAGCAAGCTAGCTGCGGCTACTTCGGCCGTCCTCCAAGCGAACTGTCATGGCCACAGTCGGCGGTGATGGCGGGTCTGGTGCAGGCACCTTCCGCCTATGATCCGCTGCAGCACCCCGAACTTGCCCGTGCCCGCGAGGAACACGTGGTCGCCAGGCTGGTGGCGACGGGCGTTCTGAGCCAGCCGGAGGGTGCCGCCGTGCTCGCCGTTCCAATGAATCGCCTTCTGGAGCATGCCGGGGGTTGCCGCTCCTAGACGACCGTCCGTTCGGGTGCCTCCGCGGCGTGGTTGGTCCGCCCCTTCCGATGCCTCCCGTGCCGAAGCCGCTCTAGCCGCACCTCCGGAGGAACCCACACCCACTTGCGGTACGACCAGAAGCGGAAGAGTGTGCCGAGAACGATCCCCAGATTGAGCGCGATCACGTTCTCGACCTTGGTCGTCAGGCCGAGTGCGTAATTGCTGAAACCCAGGACGGCGTACTGGATCAGCAGCCCGACGCCGTTGAGGATGAAGAAGGTCACGCCTTCCTTGGCAGTACCTGCTCCCCGACGATGCCGGAAGCTCCAGTACCGGTTGCCGAGGAAGGTGAAGACTGTTGCCACGATCGTCGCGATGGTCACTGATGTCAGCGGGCCTAGGCCGAGCGGGCCATGCAGCGGAATGAACACCAGGTTGGTGACGCCGATACCGATGCCGCCGACGATAAGGAACTTGGCACCTTCGTGGATGACGTGACGGAACCGCCGGTAGAGGTCAGCGACGCGCTGAATCGGCCCTGGGGTGAGGCGGGTACTGCTCAATGCGGCTTTCCGGCCTCGTCTCCTGGCGGGGGTGCCATCTCAGGTAGATCAGCCTGGTTCGGTGCCGAGGCCAGTGCAGGTTCGAGCGCCTCGTGGCCCTGCGGAGCGGGTCGTGGTGCCGACCACACCCACTTGCGGTACGACCAGAAGCGGAACAAGGTGCCGAGAGCGATGCCGACGTTGTTTGCGACGACATTGGCTAGCTTGCCGGTTTCGCCCAGACCATAGGTCGTGAAGCCGACCAGGGCCCACTGGATCAGCAGGCCGACGCCGTTGAGCGCGAAGAACATCACGGTCTCGCGCGGGACGGTGGTGCGCTCCCGGTGTCGGAAGCTCCAGTACCGGTTGGCGATGTAGCTGGCGATCGTCGTGACGATGACAGCGACGGTCGCGGCCGTCAGCGGACCGGTGTGCAGCTTGAAGTGCAGCAGCCCGTTGACGAGGTTATAGACGAGGACGCCGATGGCGCCGATGATGCCGAACTTCGCACCCTCGTGAATGAGCAGCCGGAAACGCTCGTAGAGCCGTCGCACAGCGCTCACCGAGGCGGTCCTCCGTTCGATCGCGTCACCCCCGCGGTGCTACCCGCACCACAGGTACTCAAAGCACTGTCGGCAAGATTACCTGGGCCGGATGTGCTGCGTGCCAAGAGCGCAAATCCCCAATGTCTGGGCGCTGATCGCGTCATCGCGCTCAGTTATTCGTTCGGTACTGTCGGCACCGGAAGGTAGGGTCGCGCACGTGGCTGATCCTGACATCCTGATTCGCGCCAGGGGCCTCACGAAGGTATTCGGCGAATTTACTGCTGTCGATGGGATCGATTTTCAGCTAACCCGCGGCGAGGTGTTCGGTTTTCTGGGCCCGAACGGAGCGGGCAAGTCATCGACAATGCGGATGATCGGCTGTGTCTCCCCGCGATCCGCCGGCGAGCTAACGATCCTCGGCCTTGATCCATCGAAGGACGGCCCGCAGATCAGGGCCAGGCTCGGCGTCGTGCCCCAGGAGGACACCCTCGATGTCGAGCTGACCGTTCGGGAGAACCTGCTTATTTACGGGCGTTACTTCGGCCTGCGCCGGGACGTAATCAGGGAGCGGACCGCGAAGCTTCTTGACTTCGTCCAGCTGACTGAGCGAGCCGACGATGAGGTTGATCCGCTGTCCGGCGGCATGAAGCGGCGCCTGACCATCGCCAGGTCGCTGATCAGCGAGCCGGAGATTCTGCTCCTCGATGAGCCGACGACCGGGCTCGACCCGCAGGCCAGGCATGTCGTCTGGGACCGGCTCTACCGGCTCAAGCAGCAGGGCGTCACTCTGGCCCTCACCACGCACTACATGGACGAGGCTGAGCAGCTATGCGACCGGCTCGTCGTCATGGACCGCGGCAAGATCGCAGCCGGCGGGTCGCCGCGGCAGCTGATCGAGACCTACTCGACCCCCGAGGTGCTCGAGTTGCGATTCGCGCTCGATGAGCAGGAGCAGGCGGCGGAGAAGGTCGCTGACGTGGCGGCCGAGCGGATAGAGGTGCTGGCGGACCGGATCCTGCTGTACACCGTGGACGGCGATGCGACACTCAATGCGGTGCGGGCACGTGGCCTGGAGCCCGTCACTTCACTGGTCCGCCGCAGCACTCTGGAGGATGTGTTCCTGCGGCTCACGGGCAGGCGGCTGGAGGACTGATGACGCCGTCGCTGATCGCCGAGCCTCGGAGAACTCAGTCGTACGCCGTCAGGCAGTTCAGGTTCTGGCTCACGAATTACCGCCGGACCTGGCGCGGCACGATCTACTCGGGCGTGCTCAATCCCGTGCTGTACCTCGGGGCGATGGGCCTTGCCCTGGGCACCCTGGTCGACGCGCGCGGTACGGCGAGCCTCGGCCGCGTTAGCTACCTGGCCTTCCTCGCGCCCGGTCTGCTCGCGGCTTCGGCCATGCAGACCGCGATGGGGGAGTCGACCTATCCCGTCTACGGCTCGGTCAAGTGGTTGAAGACGTACCAGGCCGCGATCGCGTCGCCGCTGCGTCCGACTGACCTCTTCCACGGTCACCTGCTGTGGACGACCGTCAGGCTGGCGATGAACTCGGTGGTCTTCCTGATCGTGATGGCCGCGTTTGGCGCCATTCATTCCGCGTGGGCCATCGCGTCCCTACCGGCCGCGGTCCTCACCGGCATGGCGTTCGCGACCCCGATCGAGGCATACGCGATGACCTGCACGAAGGACACGTCGTTTGCGATGCTGTTCAGGTTCGGCATCATCCCGTTGTTCCTGTTCTCTGGGACCTTCTTCCCGATCACGCAGCTTCCCGGCTATATCAGGCCGCTCGCATACATAACGCCGCTCTGGCATGGCGTCGCGCTGTGCAGGACGCTGAGCCTTGGCACTGCACAGCTCGGTGAATCAGCGCTTCATGTCGGCTACCTGGTGGCGGTGACTGCGCTCGGGATCGTCGTCGGCAACCGAACGTACGTGCGGAGGCTTTATGCCTGAGCAGGTGCGCGAGCCACAGGCCAGAACGGACGCCGCAGTCAAGACAGCAGCGCCACCGCTGTTGGCGCGGATCCATGAGCTGCCGTTGCGCATCATCCCGGTAGCCATGCTCGCAACCAGGCGATCGGGCCTGGGCGGCCGTGGCAGCGTGCACCTGATCGAACGGCATGCCAGGGTCTACAAGCACACCTGGACTGTGCTGATCTCGGGCTTCTTCGAGCCGCTGTTCTACCTGCTGTCAATAGGTGTAGGCCTGGGCGAACTTGTTGGCACGGTCATCGGGCCAGGTGGTCATCCGATCGATTACACAAGCTTCGTCGCGCCCGCCTTGCTGGCCACGTCCGCCATGAACGGCGCGGTGATGGATTCCACTTTCAACGTGTTCTTCAGAATGAAGTACGCAAAGCTCTACGACTCGGCGCTCGCGACGCCGATGCGATCCGATGAGATCGCGCTTGGCGAAGTTGGCTGGGCGCTGATCAGGGGCGGCATCTACGCAGTCGCATTCATGGTGATCATGCTGGCTATGGGACTGGTCCACTCGGCGTGGGCGATCTTCAACGTGCCGGCCGCGCTGCTAATTGGATTCGCGTTTGCCGGGGCCGGGATGGCGGCCACGACATTCATGAAAAGCTGGCAGCACTTCGAGTTCGTGATGCTGGCAACAGTGCCGATGTTCCTGTTCTCCACCACTTTCTATCCGCTCAGCGTCTATCCGCGCGCTGTGCAGATCATTGTCGAGTGCACGCCGCTGTATCAGGGCGTCGTGCTGCTGCGCGGGTTGACGCTGGGGGTGGTGAACCCTGACCTGCTGTGGAGCGTCATATATCTCGCTGTAATGGGAGCGATCGGCCTGGCTATCGCCGGACGCCGGATCAGCAGGCTGCTCCTCAAGTAACTCTGGACAGCGGAAGTCGGTCCGCGTGAATGGAAAGTGCCCCGCCGCCTGGTCGGCGGGGCACTGCTGTGCGGGCTGGCCGGAACGGGGGCTCGTGCCAGTCCGGTGGCCCGGCCGGGGGGTGCCGGGCCGGTCATGCTCTCCGCCGCCCGGGCGGTGGGCCGGGGTGGTGCTGTCCCGGCTGGGGGCGGGCCGGGGTGGCCGTTGCCCGGGGGGCGTGGCCGGGCCGCCGCCTCCGGCGGGGGTGCGGGAGGCGGCGGGGCAGGGCGGGTCAGGTGGCGGCGGGGTGGCTGGCCAGGGTGTGGCGGAGCTTGCCGCGGGCGCGGTGCAGCCGGGACATCACGGTGCCGAGCGGGGTGCCCATCAAGGCGGCGACCTCGCGGTAGGGGTAGCCCTCGACGTCGGCGAGCCAGATGGC
>DATAEH010000067.1:0-29286 GCA_036258115.1 Streptosporangiaceae bacterium | reverse complement strand
TAGGAGTAGACCTTTCATCGGTCTAATTGGCTGATGGCCGCCTGAACTCGGCGCGCCATCGCCGCGGCCAGGGCAGAGCGGTGTCGCGCATGTCCTCGATCCGCACCTGCTCGAGCCCGGTTTGCCCGAGTGAATCGATCTCGGACCTGGCCAGTGCCCACGGCGGGCCCTGCACCGATTCGCCTTCTTCGCTGGCCCTGGCGATGACGATCAGCGTTCCGCCAGGGGCAACAAGGTCTCCCACTCTGCCAATCGCGTCACGCCTGGGCGGATCGGGCAGCGCCTGCAACGTCAGGCTCTCCACCACGAGGTCGAACGCCCGATACCAGTCGGGCGGCGGGTCCAGCAGGTTGGCGGTGCGGTACTGCACGGGCGATCCGGGAAACCGGCGGCGAGCTGTAGCGATCGCGGTCGGCGCGATGTCGAAGGCGACGGTCTGGAAGCCCAGCCCGGCGATGAACTCGGCATCGTCGCCCAGCCCGCAGCCCACGACAAGCGCGCGCCGACCGGCTCCGTTCAGCCCGCATTGTCGGGCCCATTGGACAAGAAACGGGCTCGGCGCCTGCCGGTCCCACGGAACCTCGGTCTGGCCGACTTCAGCCGCCGCGTAGACCTGCTCGAACCAGCCGGTCGGGTCACCGACAGCGATCGATTTCTCGGCCATCCGTCCGGCGAAGTCTTCGGGATCTTCGTAGGGCATCGTTTTCCTCCAGCCGGAACAATAATCCAAGCCATGGACGAACCCGCCCCCGACCGGCCCCCGGCCGACAAGCTGGACAGGGCCCTGCTGCTCGGCGAAAGACGCAACGACCTGCTAACACTGCACGAGGTCGAACGATACGGCCGTGAGAACTTCGGCGACCCCGGATATGTCTCCCTGTACGGACTGCGGCCCGCGGAATGGTACGCCCGCGGCGTGCGGATCGCCGGGCGCACGGCCGTGGAATGCACCCGCGATCAGCTCGCGGACCCGATCGGCCGCGACATCGCTTCGCTTGCCGGGCGGCACCCCGCCGGCGTGCCGATCGTGGTCGACTTGTTCGCGGGATCGGGCAACACGCTGTTCTGGATCAAGCACCACCTGCGGGCCTCCCGCGCCTTCGGCTTCGAGCGCGATGACACCGTGTTCGCGCTCGCCGACGCCAACCTGCGGCTTGTGGGTGCCGACGTCGAGCTCCTGCACGAGAGCTACGAGACCGGGCTGCCGGCGCTCCGGGTGCCCGCGGAAGGGCCCGTTGTCGTCTTTGTCGCCCCGCCGTGGGGCCGCGCGCTGAGCGCGGAGGCCGGGCTTGACCTGCGTGCTACGACGCCGCCCGTGGCCCAGGTCCTGCGGTTTTGCGCGGAGACGCTCGGCACTCGCCCGGTATTGTTCGCTGTCCAAGTCTTCGAGCGGGTTGAACAGGACTCTTTCGCTGATGTCACCGCTGTGCTGGACCGGTGTGAGCTGATGATCTATGACCTCAACGCGGCTGGTTTTAATCACGGCGTGCTGCTCGGGACCTTGAACTGGAGCCCGGCTTGACACCGCCCGAACGCAGGCCGACCAAGGCGGAACTGGCCGCTGCCGCGGGAGGCGGAGTTGCTGATGTGACGGCACCTGGCCTGCGCGTCCTGTTCTGCGGCATTAATCCTGGCCTTTACTCGGCGGCCACTGGCCACCATTTCGCTCGCCCTGGCAACCGGTTCTGGCCCGCGCTGCACCGGTCAGGGTTCACCGGCCGGGTGCTGGCGCCGGGCGAGGAGACCGAACTACTGGACCTCGGGCTTGGCATCACGAACGTCGTGGACCGGGCGACCGCCCGCGCGGAAGAACTCACCGCTGAAGAACTAGTCGCTGGCGGCAAACGGCTCGCCCGGAAGGTCAAGCGGCTGCGGCCTGGCTGGCTGGCCGTGACCGGGGTGACCGCCTACCGGACCGCGTTCGCGCAGCCGCGTGCCAAGGTTGGACGACAGGAGCTCACGATCGGCGACACGAAGCTGTGGGTGCTCCCGAATCCGAGCGGCCTTAACGCGCACTGGAACGCGGTTCAACTCGCAACCGCATTTCGAGAGTTGAGGCTGCTCGTCGAGCGCTAAGCCCCTGGGCGCCGTCGGCAGGAGAGGTTCGTTCACCATTGCCAACGCTGCGCGCTCGATCTCGACGGTCTCGCGCATCCTCGTCTTGGTGAAGACCGTCAGCATGATG
Source organism: Streptosporangiaceae bacterium (assembly GCA_036258115.1). Lineage (GTDB taxonomy): Bacteria > Actinomycetota > Actinomycetes > Streptosporangiales > Streptosporangiaceae > Chersky-822. The sequence goes on along the minus strand of DATAEH010000067.1, from coordinate 27,101 downwards.
ATCCGCCGTCCTGGAGCGATCCAGTAGGAGATCCGAACGCGCTGGCCGCCGCAGTAGAACCGCAGCTCCCGTAACTTGCCAGACTTCGGGTTCGAGCTCCGCCTCTCCCCACGCCATACCAGCGATGTTATCGCTCGTCGGGCGCGCGTTACACAGCCACGCGCTCGAAACATGCGCCGCGCCGACCGTCGATGCCCAAAACTGCTGATCGGGAAGGAGATAACTCGGCTTCAGTCGCTCGCGATTTCCGGCTCCTCGATATCCGAATCCGAGCGGTCTTAATGCCTCTCATCAGGTGCACCGACTGGTACAGGAGTTTGAGAGGTTGCGGGAGGCCGCACTAGCTTGATCGAACCGAAGGGAGGAGCTGTGGTCGACTCGCCTCAGCCGGATTGCTGGCTATATCACGACGTCGAGGTGCGTCGATCCCCGATCTCCGGTCGTGGACTGTTCGCGACGGCCAATATCGCGTTCGGCACGGTTGTGTCGCGCCTCGGCGGCCGGCTGGTCTCCACCGCAGCGTTGCGTGACCTGCTCACGGCCGCAGCCCGCGACCCTGACCACCCTTACATCGACACCATCACGGTCGGCGCCGATCTGCACCTCGTCCTTCCGCCCCGGCGGCCGAACGGCTACGGCAACCACAGCTGTGATCCCAACCTGTGGTGGGTCGGGCCTTACGAGCTGGCTGCCCGTCGCGACATCGCCGCCGGGGACGAGCTGACCAACGACTACGCGACGAGCACGGCCGAACCAGACTTTGTCATCGCGTGCTCATGCGGTTCCGGGCAGTGCCGCGGGGTCGTCACGGGCAACGACTGGCGCCGACAAGACCTGCGTGATCGGTACGGCCGACACTGGGTGCCCGCGTTGCTGGACCGCTTCGGGTCGGCCGAGATGCAGTTCTAGGCCCTCAACTGGTCTCGATGATCAAGAAGGCGGCGTGACGCAGAATGGGCAGATTGACACAGCGCCACTCGGGGATCGTTCTACCCGATCATGAAAGCGAGCGGCCGCTGTGAGTCGGCATCGGCGCGCCAGCCAAGACTTCCTCGGCGCGATGGCAGGCAACCAGGTGTCCTGGACCGGCTTCGCGCAAGACCGGAACTTCGGTCCGGCAGCGGGCGACAGCGAGCGGGCACCGCGGATGGAACACGCAGCCCGACGGCGGGTTCGCGGCATCCGGCGGGTCGCCGGGCAGCACGATCCTGGAGCGCCGCGCGGCCACGTCGACCTCGGGTACCGCAGAGCGCAGCGCGACGGTGTAGGGGTGCGCCGCGGCACGCAGCAAGACCTCGGTCTTGCCGATCTCGGCGATTCTGCCGAGATACAGCACCGCGGTCTGCTCGCAGAGCTCGCTGACCACGCCGAAATTGTGGGTTATCAGCAGGTACGATAGTGCCCGCTCGGTCCGCAGGCGGGCGATGAGCTTCAGGATGTTCGCCTGGGTGCGGACGTCCAGCGCGCTCGTCGGTTCGTCGAGGACCAGCAGGAGCGGCTGGACGCAGAGTGCCCTGGCGATCGCCACACGCTGGCGCTGCCCGCCCGAAAGCTGATGCGGGTACCGCTGCGCGAAATCCGGGTCCAGGCCCGTCTCGGTCAGCAAGGCCTCGACCCGCTCGGTGATGGCATTGCGCGGCACGACCTGGTGGGCGCGGAGCACCTCGGCGATCGTGGCGCCGATCGTCATCCTGGGATCCAGGCTGTTATCAGGGTCCTGGAACACGATCTGCGTGTTTCGCCGGTATCCCTTGAGCGCAGCGCCGCGAAGCGACCCAACGTCCTGACCCGCGAACGTGATGCTGCCGCCCGATGAGCGCACCAGGCGGACTATGGCGCGCCCGATGGTCGACTTGCCAGAGCCGCTCTCGCCGACGAGCCCGAGACCGAACGGGCCAGCAGCGACGTCCAGCGACACCCCGTCGACCGCGCGGACCGGCCCGAACTGTACCGTCAGGTCGGTGACCCGCAGGAGCGGCGCCGGCTCCATCGCTCCTGGCTCGGCGCTCGCATCGCCAGTTACAGGATCGCGAAGAGTTTTACGGCTATCAGGCGCAATACTCTTCGTCTTCTCGAGATGCCCTTCGGTCGTCATGGCTGGCTCGCCAGCTTCGGCACCGACTCGAGCAGTTCGGCGGTGTACGGATCGGCCGGGGCGGACAGCACGTCGCGGGCCGGGCCTTGCTCGACGATGAGGCCGTGGCGCATCACGGCGACCCGGTCGCACAGCTCGGCGACAACGGCCAGGTCGTGGCTGATGAACAAGATGGACATGCCGATCGACTCGCGCAGGTCGCGCAGCAGGTCGAGGACCTCGGCCTGCACCGTGACGTCGAGCGCACTGGTCGGTTCATCGGCAAGGAGGATGTCCGCGCGCAGGGCGATCGCGAGCGCGATCGCGACCCGCTGCAGCTGACCGCCGGAGAGCTGGGACGGATACCGCCGCATCAGGTCCGGCGGCAGCAGCACCTGACGCATCGCCTCCGCGGCCCGGTCTGGCGCCTCCGACTTGGTCGCGCCGTGCAGGCGGAGCGCCTTGGTCACGATCGACCCGACCCGGTAGACCGGGTTGAACGCGGTCGACGGGCTCTGGAAGATCGCGGCGATCCGTCGCCCCCTGATCGCACGAAGCTTGTCCTCGGGCAGCCCGGTCAGTTCGACGCCGTCGAGCGTGATGCTGCCTGTGACGCTCGCGCCGACGGTGTGCGCGAGGCCGAGGATGGCGAGCGTGGTCATGGACTTGCCCGAACCGCTTTCCCCGGCTAGGCCGACAATCTCGCCATGGTCTAGGCGCAGCTCATCGATCGAGACGACCTGGCGGCTGCCGAAGCAGACAGTCAGGCCGGAGATGCCGAGCCGCCCGGCCGGTGCGGGATCTGCCGAAGGAGTTCCGCTCATGGCAGGAAGCTCCGCTTCGGATCCAGCAGGTCGCGCAGCCCGTCGCCCAGCAGGTTGAAAGCGAACGCGGTTAGCAAGATGGCCAGGCCGGGAAAGGTCACCAGCCACCAGTCCGGCGTGAAATAGCGCTGGCCTTCCGCGACCATCAGGCCCCAGTCAGGAACCGGATCCTGGGCCCCAAGCCCGAGGAACGACAGCGCCGACGCGGTCAGGATCACCCCGCCGACATCGAGCGACACCTGCACAAGCACTGGCGTGAACGAGTTCGGCAGGACGTGCCGGAAGATGATCCGCAACCGCGAGATCCCCGCCGCCCGGCACGCCTCGACGTAGGCCCTCCCCGCGACCGAGGCCGCCTGGCCGCGGATCAGCCTGACGTACCACGGCCACCAGACGGCCGCCATGGCGATCGTCAGGCTAGTCAGGCTCGCGGGCAGCACTGCTGCCAGTGCCAGCGCGAGCAGCAGCGGCGGAAACGCTAGGAAGATGTCGGTCGCCCGCATGATCAGCTCGTCGACCCAGCCGCCGAGGAATCCGGCCGCGACGCCTAGCGGAATGCCGATGAGGCAGGCAATCGCCAGCACGATGATCGCGATGACAGGTGACACCCGCGCGCCGAACAAGACTCTGGACAAAATGTCGCGGCCGACCTGATCGGTCCCGAACCAATGGGCGGCCGACGGGGCCTTCAGCACCGCGAAGGGATTGGTCGCCGTTCCCGCATCACCAGGGAACGGCGTGATTAGCGGAGCGAAGATCGCAACGAGCACGATCAGCAGAACGAACGCGCCGCCGATTGTCAGCAGCGGATTGGCAGTCAGCCCGCGGCGGAACGCCTGGCCGCGCGTGACGCCGGGCTGTGGCGGCCTGATAGCCGAGGACGCGATCATTGGCTGGGTCATCGGAGCCTGATCCGCGGGTCGATAGCGGCTTGCACCATGTCCACCACTAGGTTCGCGACCACGTACGCCACCGCGACGAACAACGTCACTCCGAGGATGGCCGGGGTGTCGAGGGTGGAGATCGAAACGGCCGCGTAGCTGCCAAGTCCCGGCCAGTCGAAGATGGATTCCACCAGGAACGTGTTGACCAGCGAATACCCGAAGACTAGGGCAATGGCGGCCGCTACGGGGGTCCAGGCCAGCTTCATGGCGAACCGGCCGAAGATCTGCCGCTCGCCAAATCCCAGCGCCCGCGCGTTGAGCACGTGCGTGTCGCCGATCGTGTCGAGCACCTGGGCCCGCACCATCCGCGCGATCAGGCCAGCCGGATAGGCCGCGACCACGATCGCAGGCAGGATCAGGTGGGTCAGCGTGCTGCCGAACATCGGCAGATTTCCGCCGATCAGCGAGTCAATGACGGGGAAGCCGGTCCGCTTCGCGAGCGGGTGCGTGAACAGCAGGCTCGGCGAATACTCACCCGCGGCCGGCAGCCATTTGAGCCGCTGGCTGAAGACGAGCTGCAGGATCAGCGCCATCCAGAAGATGGGCATCGAGATGCCCAGGATCGAGCCGGCCCTGATGACCTGGTCGGTGGGGCGGCCGGGCCGTCGTGCCGAGGCAAGGCCAAGCGGGATGCCGATCACGATCGCGATCAGCAACGCGGTGATAACCAGCTCAAGGGAGGCCGGCGCCACGTTCATCAGGTCAGAGAGCACCGGCCGGTGCGTGTGAATGGATACGCCCCAGTTCCCCGCCGCGACGCCGCCCAGGTAGGAGACCAGCTGGACGACAAGCGGCCGGTTCAAACCGAGGAACTGCCGCGCCCGTGCTATCTGCGCGGCCGAGGCATGCGGGCCGGCCCACGTCGCGGCCGGATCGCCAGGCACAACGTGAGCGACCACGAACGTCACCACGATGACGCCCACGACCACCACGACGGCCAGCGCGATCCGGCGCGCGACGTAGACCAGCACCTGTTACGGCTTCAGGTTGTAAGCGAAGATGACGTTCGGGTACGCCGGGTTCACCTGGAACCCGGAGAACGAGTTCGCCATTGCGTACTGGTAGTTGGCGTTGTACAGGAAGACGATCGGGGCCTGCTTCAAGATCTCGACCTGCATCGTCCGGTACAGCGCGCTGCCCGCCGACGGGTTGGTTGCGACCAGCGATTCCACCTTGTTGATCTGCTTGTCGAGGGTCGGGTTCGAGTAGTACGAGAGGTTGAAGAACGGCTTCTTCTCGCTCAGCAGCAGGTTGACGAACCAGGAGTACGGGTCGGCATAGTCAGGCCACCAATACTCGATGAATATGTCCTGTCGTGTCTTGGGTGAGGTGGACTTGCCCTTACCCCACTGGGTCGCCCAGGCCAGCGGCTGCACGTTCAGGTTCACGTTCAGTTTGGCCAGGCTCGACTTCAGCAGGGTCGCGACGACCTGCTCATTGGAATCGCCAGCGGTATAGGTGAGGCTCAGGTTCAGCTTCTTCTTGCCGGGGCCGTAGCCGGCCGAGTTCAGCAGGCTCGCGGCCTTCTTGGGGTCATAGCTGTAGCTCGGCAAGTTCGTAAAGTGGCCGAGCAGGCCTGCGGGGACAATCCCGCTCGACTGCACGGCCGCGCCGCTCAGCGCGGCGACGATGCCCGGGTAGTTGGTGGCATAGGAAATGGCCTGCCGCACCGGCTCTGGCAGGGCCGGGGCGTTCAGCTGGGCCAGCAGGTTCTGCCAGGAGGGCGAGCTGACCAGCTTGATCCCTTGCGCGCCCTGGAGTGACTTCCACTGCGTCGGGCTCATCTGCTCAACGAAGCTAACCTGCCCCTGCCGCAGCAGCTGGGCAGCCGTGGTGTCTTGCGGGACCACACGGAACACGACCTTCTTGAAATGCTGGCCCTTCCAGCCACCCCAGTAACCGGGGAAGGCCTTGAGTATGACCTCGAACTCCTGGCCGTCATTGAAGGTCTGCAGCGTGTAAGGCCCGGTGCCCGCGTCGTGCGGCGTGTTCAGCCATTTCATCAGGCTGCCGCCGCTCACTGCCTTCGTGTCGTAGATGTAGGCCGAGTAGTCAGCGGATGCCTCGAGGGCCAGGGGCGACGGGTATGTCAGGTGGAAGACCATCGTGTACTGGCTGGGGGTGTCGATGCTCTTCACCGCGCCCCAGATGTAGGCGGCGCCGCCGTTCAGCTGCTTTGTGCGCATGATGGCCGCCTTCGCCGCCTGCGCCGTCATCAACCGCCCGGTGTGGAAGTGGACGCCTTGCCGAAGCTGGAAGGTCCAGGTCAGCCCGTCGGACGAGTGCGACCAGCTCGTCGCGAGCAGCGGATCGACATTGTGGGTCACAGGGTTATAGCGCGTGAGCGTCTCATACATATTGCTCATCGCAATGATGCCGTTTGAGTACTCGGTCGCGGGGTCCCAGCCGTCGACCATGACCTGCGTGTACGTGTCGTAGGTGAACACCGTCGATGACGCCGGCTTCTTGCCGCCGCCGTTGTTGCCGTTATAGGTGCTGCCGCCGCATGCCGCCAGCAGCGCAAGGGCGATTCCAGCGGCCGACGCCGCGGTAAGCCTTGCCCATGCCCTCTTCTTCATGGTCCCACCTCTAGTGCTGACTAGCTTGAATTTGGTGGTCGAATAGCCCGCCCAGGGCACCCGCCGCCTTGGCCCTGATCCGGACCGCGGGGGACGTGAGATAAGCGAGCGGGATTTCCTCTAGTTCGACGATCTGGACCGTGCCGGGGTCGGCGCCGGCGGCGACCGCGTGGTCCCTTGCTTCCTGACTGGCCTCGTCCAGGGCTGCCTTACGGCCGCCAGGCCCGAAATGAAAGATCCGGTCAACCTGCCCGCTGACCGAAGCGATAGCGGCGCCAATCGCGTTCGCCGCGTCGTAATGGTCGGGCCTGATGACCTCGCTGACCCCGGGCAGCTCGTCCGGAATCAGGATGCTGCCGCCGCCGACCGCGATCAGGGTCTGGTCGCCCTTGGCGGTCTTCACCCGATCAATGGCGTCGGCTAGCTCGGTGTCCGAAGCCCGGGCAGCTGCCTCGAGTAGCCCCAGCTCCGGCCTGGTCAACGAGCGATCCCCGAGCATCGCTCGTCCCGTAGCAACGGCGCTGTCGGTCAGCGTCGGCGTCGACCCGCCGAAGACCAGCGCCTCGGTCTGCAGCCGGTATCCGACGCTCTCCGGCCCGAGCCGGACCGCCCGCTCGCCGCCGCCGCCGTCCGTCACAATCGTCCCGCCGCCGAGTGCGATCGTCACCAGGTCGGGCATCCGGAAGTTGGTGCGGATCCCGCCGATCTCCACGCCCTGCGACGACTCCCGCGGGAAGCCGTTCACCAGCACCCCTACGTCGGTCGAGGTTCCGCCAACATCGGCGACCAAAGCGTCGGACCGTCCCGTCAGGAACGCGGCGCCGCGGATGCTGTTAGCCGGCCCGCTCCCGATGGTCAGCACCGGATACCGCAAGGCGTGGTCCAGGGCCATCAGCGTGCCGTCGTTCTGCGCGAAGAACGTGACAGGAGAAAGTTCGTGCGCCGCCAGCGCCTGGCCGAGCGCGCGGGCCACGTCACCAGCAACCCCGGCCAGGGCTGCGTTGAGGATGGTGGCGTTCTCGCGTTCCAGCAGGCCGACTGAGCCGATCTCGTGGCTGAGCGAGACCGGCACCTCGCCGAGCTCGCGCTTGACGATCTCGGCGGCGAGCAGCTCGTGCCGCGGCGAGACCGGGGCGAAGACGCTGGTGATCGCGACGCCGTCGCACCGGCCCGCGACCGAACCGAGGAACGCCGCGACCGCATCGTCGTCGAACGGCGACAGGTCCCTGCCATCGAACTCGATGCCGCCTGCGACGACCGTCGCGCCGGCCGCGACCACGGCGGTCAGGTCGGCCGGCCATTCGAACATCGGCCGCACGCCAAGGGTGGCGGGAGCGCCGATCCTGATGACCGCGACCCGATGCAGCTTGCGGCGCTCGAGCACGGCATTGGTCGCGTGCGTGGTCCCGAGCATCGCGTGCGTGATCCGCGAGACTTCGATGGACGAGGATCTGAGCACGGCGTCAAGCGCGGAGACGATGCCGCCGGTCACGTCCGGCGTTGTCGGTACCTTCGCCTTGGCGAGCACCTGGTCGGCGCGATCGAGGATCACCGCGTCGGTGTTGGTCCCGCCAACGTCAATGCCGAGGCGATAGTCAAGCGCTGGCACCGGCGAGCTCCTCCACGGGAACGTAGTCGAAGTCGTAGCCGAACGCTCGCGGCCCGGCCATCTCCAGCCCGAACGCGCTCCGCCAGACCGGTGCGCAAGCCATCGCGATCACGGTTACGCGCTGGCCGTACCGCACCCGCTCGGTCGGGATCGCGTCGGCGGTCTCGCTGTCCAGAACGGTGATCAGATCAGGCACGGAGGCGAGCACCTTGCCCTGCTCGAGTGCGACCAGGTTCTCGTTCTGAATCTCGAGCCTGAGAAGTCTGCCTGCGTCATCACCGAGCCCCTCGACGACGACCGAGCCGCGCACGAAGCCCTTGGTCGTGCGCCGCTCGACGTCGGTCACCTTGCCGCTCATCAGCGGAAAGCCGTCGGTCACGGCGACCAGCGCGGCGATCGGGTCGCCGACGGCGCCGGTCAGCGCATCGCCGATCTCGATCGCAAGCGTGAACGTGCCGCGCACCGCGGCCCCGTCCCGCGCCTGCGCGACCGTCATGATGTACTCAGTGGCCGCCCCGGCGCCGCCGAACTCCACCGCCGCTGAGCGCTCGAGCCGCTCCATCCAGGCGCCCGAGATCGCGGTGAAGACCAGAACGTTGCCGCGCTCATCGGTCATCACGCCTGGGTTCGGATCGATGCCCGCCAGGTGCATGGTGACCTGGGGAATCAGCGGGAACGCCCGGCCCATGCCGTCCGCGTCAACGACCGGCAAGCCCATCCGGCCCGCCCAGGTCAGCGGCAGCAGTCCATTGGACCCGCCGATCTCCGCGGGCATCAGCGCGGCGACCGTCCTGCCGGTAAGCCGTTCGAGTTGCTCGCGCAGCACCGCGCCCTCGCCGCCATTCTCGATCTTCTCGATATGGACGGTTGGCGCGCCGACCATCCCGCACGGCATGATCAGCGCCTCTGCCGGAAGGTCGTCGAGGTCGACAAGCTCGGTCGGCCCGACCTCCTCGAGCGCCTGCAGCGCGAGCAACAGCCCGATCCTGGGATCGCCGCCGCCGCCGGTTCCGAGCACGGCGCAACCGCGCGCGAGCGAACGCAGCGCAGGCTCGTCGAGCAGGCGTTTCATGGTCGAACGCTACCTACGCGGCATTGTCGGTGCATATATGCGCGCGGCATAAATTGGGCTCCAGTTCTTCGGGGGATGAACCAAACGCATCGGGCAGCTCATGCCCGTAAAAGCGGGTCGCTTCGTCAGGAGTAATGAGCTCATCCACCAAGTCGTCCGCGAGGCGAGCGGGCTCCCGCTCTGACGGGTCGCCATAGCCGCCGCCGGAGCCGGTCACCAGCCTGACCACGTCGTCGCGGCGCAGCGGCATCCGCGAGACCTTGCCGAAGCGCGGCCCGAGCCCGGCAGCCGGCCCGGGTTTCAGCGGCTCGCCGTCCCGCAGCACTTCGACGTAGTTGGGCGAGCCGTCCCTGCCGCCCGCCGCTCCCCACGGCGGATAAAGGTGACGTCCCCACGCGACGGTGAGCAGGGCGTCGTCGCTGCAGATCCGGTACTCGCGCACCAGGCCGCGGCCGCCTCGGCGGCGGCCCGCCCCCGCACCGGGAACGATGTCGAACCCGAACCGCTCGACCCGCACCCCGTAGCGCTGCTCGGCGACCTCGACGGGGATCGTGTACGTCTCGCCGTCGCCGACCGAGACCAGCCCGTGCTGACCGTCGGCGTCACGGGTCGCTCCCCAGCCGCCCGGCTGCGGCTCCACGAGTAGCGTCTCCTCGCCGGTGTCGGGATGCGTGAGCGCGACCGAGGTCGAGCACACAGAAACGAAGGTTCCCGCGGGCAGCCGATCAGGGAAGGCCGGTGCGAGAGCGTGCCAGACCAGGTCCGATGCCATCTCCGTGGCCTCGAAATATGCGGCCACCGGAGCGGGGCGGTTCGCATTGAAGATGTTGCCGGCCGGGCAGATGATCGTCAGCGGCCTGAACCAGCCGTCGGTCGCAGGTTCCGCCGGGTCGGTGATGGCCTTGAAGACTGTGCGCACGCCTGAAACCAGGCCCGACCATGTGCAGTTGATCGGGCCGGGTACCTGGCCGTGACTGCCGGTGAAGTCGCAGGTCACGCCGTTCTCGGCGATCTCGACCCGGACTTTCACCGGGAACGGGCCGTTCCCGAGGCCGTCGGTGTCGGTGAAGTCCTCGGCGGTGAAGACGCCATGCGGGATCCGCCGGAGCGTGTCCCGGCAGAGACGCTCACTTCGTTCGAGGACGGCGCTCATGGCCGCCTTAACGGTGGCGGTCGCGTAGCGGTCGCACATCTCGAGCAGGCGGCGTTCTGCGACCTCCAGGCAGGCGGCCTGGGCCGTCAGGTCGCCGAGGACCATCTCAGGCAGCCGGCTGTTGGCGGCGAGAATGGCGCGGATGTCGTGCACGGGCTTGCCTTCCCGGTAGGCGTGCACGAACGGGAGCTGCAGGCCCTCGGCGTAAACGTCCTGGGAGTCTGCGGTCCACGAACCAGGGTCCTTGCCGCCGACCTCGGTCCAGTGCCCCTTGGCCGCCGCGAACCCGACCAGCTCGGCACCCGCGAAGACAGGCCGGACCAGCGCGACGTCCGACAGGTGCGTTCCGCCGCCGGAGTAAGGGTCGTTCGCGATGATCACGTCGCCCGGCCGCAGGACCTGGTGACGCGCGATCGTTTCCTTGATGGCGTCGCCAAGCGGTCCGAGGAAGCCCGCGATGCCATTGCCCTGGGAGACGAGCTCGCCATTGACATCAGAAATGCCGACGCCGAAATCGAGCACCTCGTAGATGATCGGGCTCTGCGAGGTGCGTTGCAGCGAGACGAACATCTCGTCGCTGATCGCCGCGAAGCCTTCGCGCAGCACGTCCATGGTGAACCGGTCCGTGCTCATTGGCGCGCCTCCGGCACGACTGTCATCGCCCTGCCCCCGATTCCTCGAGGATGAGGTTGCCCGCGTCGTCCTGGCGCGCAGTCTGGCCGGGCAGCACCAAAGTCGTGGCGGCCTGCTCTTCGATCACGCAGGGTCCGCTGACCCGGTGCTGGCGAGCGCCTGCATCGGCCCGCTCGCGGAGTTCGGCCCGCGTCAGGACGGGGATCTGCTGCTGCGCGCCGAACGGATCGAGGTCGACCAGGCGGCTCCGCGCCGGCGGTCGAGGCCCTGGCGAGCTCTGGTCGGTCCAGCTGATCTCCGCTGCCGGCCGCGTCGCGGCGACCCGGAGCGAGACGACTTCGAGGGGTGCGTCCAGCCGGAAGGAGTAGTTGTCCAGGCAGCGCTGTTCGAATGCGGCGCGGACGTCGTCGAGCGCGTCCGGATCGGGCACGGGGACTTCTAGCGTGTGCTCCTGCCCGGCGTACCGCAGCTCCGCGTATCTCGAGAGTTCCGCCTGGCCGGTGTCGCGGCCCTCGGCGAGTTCTTCCAGCGCTTCTTTCTCGACCTCGGCGAACGCCGATGCGAGGTCAATCGCGTCCAGCGGCCCGACCACGGTACGGACGGCCTCACCGCGCAACGGGCTCGCCAGCATCCCGAAGGCTGAGAAGTGGCCGGGACCTGGCGGGATGACCGTCCTGGCGATGCCAAGCTCCCGCGCCAGCAGCGCCGCGTGCAGCGGTCCCGCGCCGCCGTAGGCGACGAAGACGAAGTCTCTGGGGTCGTGGCCACGGCGCAGTGTCACGAGCCGGAGCGCGTGGCTCATCTGGGCGACCGCGTATCGCAGGACGCCGCGCGCGACAGATCTGGCGTCGGCGCCGACCTGCCTGCCCAGCCCGGCCAGCGCCTTCTCGGCGGCGTCGGATTCCAGCGGTCTCGTGCCGCCGAGAAAGTAGTCGGGGTCGAGCCTGCCGAGCATCAGGTTCGCGTCGGTGAGCGTCGGCTCGCTGCCGCCCTTGCCGTAGCAGGCCGGGCCCGGGTCGGCGCCCGCGCTCCGCGGCCCGACGTGCAGGCCGCCGGCCGAATCGGCCCACACAATGGATCCCCCGCCGGCCCCGATCTCGACGATCTCCACGGTCGGCACCTGGACGGGGTACCCGGCGAACGATGGCGTTCTGCCGATGTGGTGCAACGTGTCGATCCGGACCTCGCCGTCGCGAACCGCCGACGTCTTAGCAGTTGTCCCGCCGATGTCCAGCGTGAGCACATTCCCGTTTCCGAGCCGGCGGCCTAGTTCCGCGGCTGCCATGACGCCAGCGACCGGCCCTGATTCGAGCAGCGCGATTGGGGCCCTGGCCGCCTTGGCGAAGGAGCTCACGCCGCCGTTGGAACGCATCGCCCGCATCGCGGTCGTGACGCCCTGACCGCGCAGCGCAGCCTCAAGGGACGCGAGGTATTCGGCGACGACAGGCTGGACGTAGGCGGACAGCACCGTCGTACTGGTCCGCTCGTACTCGCGCCACTGGCCGCTGATCTCATGTGAGGCCACCACGGAGGTGCCCGGCAGCGCCGCGCGCAGTCCCGCGGCCAGCTGTTGTTCATGCGCCGGGTTCGCCCACGCGTGCAGCAGGCAGACCGCCACGGCCTTGACGCTGCTCGCAGCGATCCGCGAGGCCACCTCAGCCACGTCGGCGTCGCAGATCGGCTGCACGACGGTGCCGTGATGCGTCATCCGCTCGCTGACCTCAAAGCGAAAACGCCTGGGCACGAACGGCACCGGCTTGGTGTAGGCGAGGTTGTACAGGTCGGGGCGGTTGGCCCGGCCGATCTCGAGCACGTCTCGGAATCCTCGCGTCGTGACGAGCGCGGTGGGCGCGCCGCGGCGCTCGGTGACGGCGTTGATAACGACGGTGGTGCCGTGAATGAACTCCGCGACGGACGCGGCAGGTACACCGGAGGAGGCGAGCGCTGCCAGCACGCCGTCGCTCAGGTTCTGTGTGGTATCCGCCTTGGTTCGCACGACGCTGCCGCTGACCGTGTCGACAGCGACCAGATCGGTGAAGGTGCCGCCAATATCAACGGCCAGCCTGACAGGTGCACCTGTGGCGGGAGCGCAGGGTGCGAAGGGTGATGCGGGAGCCGGCACGTGCCGATGCTCTCAGTCACTGAGGCGACGGGTAATGGCCGTGGTAACCAAACATCTTCTAAATGCTGTGCAGAATGCCTAATATCATCGTGCATGACCTGCGTTGACGCGATCCTGGCGGCTCCGTCGTTGACAGGCCTCACCAGGGTCAACGACGTCGGCGGCGACCGCGACTTGACCGGCGTCTGGCTCGCCGAGCGATTCTCTGACCTCGAGGCCGCTCCCCCTGGCAGCCTGGCAATGCTCGGCAGGGTCGCGTCGGAGTCGGCGACGGACTACCGCTTCGACATGGCGTTGCGCTGGGCTGCCCTCGGTGGTGTCGGGGCGGTCGGCGCATTCGCCGATGAGCGATGGCGGCCTCCGCTCACGGCTATCGACATCGCCACGCGGGCCGGCGTCGCGCTGATATCGATCCCAGCGAAGCTGGAGCTCACGGCGCTGCTGTTCGCCGTGCTCGCCGAGGTGGGCGGCGGTCCCGCGCTCGCCCTGGCGAGGGCGAGCGCCGGCATCGACGCGATCGAGCGCGCCGAGCAAGCCGGGACTGATCTCGACACGCTGTACGCGACGGTCTCCGCGAGCCTGGGCAGTCCGGTCGAGCGCGACCCTTCTGACCCCGCCCGCCTGGTCGCGCCGGAAGCCCATGGCGACCTGGCGGTCGCCGCGCGTCTCGTGCTCCGCGCCGCCGCCGACGCGGCGGCGCGGCTCGCTGATGAGGAGAGAAAGGCCCGCGAGCTGCCGATCCGTTCCCGCTCCGAGCTGCTCGCCGAGCTGCTGATCTCGGAGTCCTCATTGAACGAGGACATGCTCGACCGGGCCAGGCAGCTTGGCGTACCGCTCGGTGGCTGGCACATCGCGGTCCGGATTGAGGCCGACAACCTCGCCGACGTCACCCATGATGAGATCGGCCGCTTCGAGCTGCTCGAATCTCTCGGCCAGGCCGCGCTTGGCGCCGCGGCCGCCGCCGGCGGGACCTGGTACCTGTCCAGGATCGCTCGCGCCATCGTGCTGATCTGGATGACCAAGTCCGACCCTGGTGCGGAGGCCGTCTCGCGCGGGTCGCGTTCAGCCTCCCGTGCCCTTGAGATCATGAGCTCGCGATTCCCGGCGCTGCACATGCGGGCCGGCGTGAGCACGCCGCACGAAGGGCCACTCGGCCTCCGCGCCGCCGCTGCCGAGGCACGCAGCGCGATCATCGCCGCTCGCGCCGGCGGCAAGCGGCCGGGCGTGACCGCGCACGACGCCGCCGGGGTGCAGCGGATGCTGATGGAGTGGTACGCCTCGGACACGGCCAGGGCCTCGGTCCGGGTACAGCTCGCGCCGCTCGAACGGCTTGGCCCGGCCCGCGCCGACACTGCGATCAGGACGCTGGCCGCGTTCCTCGATGAGCAAGGGTCGATCCACAGGACGGCCCAGCGCTTGCACCTGCACCGCAATGCGGTCTCTTACCGGATGCGGCGCATCACTGGGCTGCTCGGCGTCGATCTCGATGACCCCGACCAGCGCCTGGCCCTCCAGCTAGCCTGCCGCGCCCGCGTGCTGCAGTAGCACGGAGCGTCAATCGGGATGGCGGTGACGGTGCGCCGCTTCCTGGAAAGCCTCAGTGGTCTGCGCTGCGCGCTGCAGTTTGCCGGTCGCGTTCGCTGCGGCTATCTCTGGCTCTCCGACCTGGGTTAGCCGCTGCCGAACCGCATCGGCCTGCTTGAGGAAGTCCTGGTAGTAGTCGGGGATGACGGTGCCAGGTGTCGTGTCGGGTGCTGCTGTCGCCGCCGCCGCGGCTTCGGCAGCCCCAGCCGCCGCGGGAGCGGGGGCCGCACGCCGGTACTTCGACAGGTCTGGCAGGTCCGTGCGCGGGGTGTCGCGGGAGGCGATGTCGTGGAACGGAGTTGCCCACGCGTCGCGGCGGGTCAGCGGTTTCGCGCTGGGCGCGAAGAGAGCGCGCAGCGTCGACGGCACGCTGGCGTGATCATGCACGCGGTGATCGAGCGTGCCGGCGTCGATGAGCGGCGAGACCAGAACGGCAGGAACGCGCGCTCCAAGCATTTTGAAGTCGAAGCTCTTTGCCTTACGATGCCAGATCGCGTGCAGGACGTTCGCCCCGGGACCGCGCCCGTCACCAGGGGCAGGAACTGCTCTCGGCGGCGGCACGTGGTCGTACAGCCCGCCGTGCTCGTCATAGGTGATCAGCAGCAACGTGCTGGCGAATAGCTCGGGGTTGGCCCGCAGCGCCTCGTAGATCGTGGCGATCAGCCCTTCACCGCGCGCGAAGTCGGTGTCCTTCGCGTCGTTGAAGGCGTCGTAAGCCTTATTGGACACCAGGTTGTTTTCCGGATGCTGGCTGTCGCTGACGTCAGGGGAGCCATTGAACAAGGGGTTGTGGTCCAACGTGTGCAACGGCGGGCGATGATTGGGCTCGATGAACGAGTAGCTCGGCAGGTCGCCGGCGGCGACGTGCTCGGCGAACCGCTGAGTCGGGTACCAGTTGCTGTGTCTGGCTGGCGTATCCCAGAGTCCGGGAAAGGCCCAGACCTGCGGCGTGTCGTCGTAGTAGATCCGCCAGGTGGCGCCCTCGTCCTCGAGCAGTTCGAAGATCGTGCGATCGGCATAAGCCCTGATCTCGATGTCGGTTTCACCATCGGACGTGGCGGCGTGCAGGAAGTTCCTGTTCGGCCACGTCTCTCCTGGCACTGAGCAAAACCACTGGTCGCATACCGCGAACTCCAGAGCGAGCTTGCTCAGCACAGGAACCTGCGCCGGGTCCTGACATAGCATCACGAGCGGGCCGCGCCCCTCGGTGGTCGCGGCCGTGGCCTGCTTGCGCTGCTGCATCAGGTTGAGCACGGGCCCAAGCATGCCGCCGAGCTGAGCGGGTGCCAGGCCGCGCGCCTTGCGTTCGTAGCTCGTCACAAAGCCGTCGTTGGTCGCGTGCCGGCCGGCTCCGCGGCCGGTGACCTTCAGTTGCTCCATGACCGCATCGTGGGAATGGTCGGGGCCGAACGGCAGTACCCGCTTCGCCTTCGGCGTCACCGGAACACGGCTGTTGCCATCCCAGCTTTTGTTGCCGTAAGGGCCGCCGTTCAGCAGGCCATTGAAGTCGTTCGAAGGATGCTGGAGGAAGCCAAGCATATGGTCGAATGACCGATTCTCCAGGCACAACACGACAACATGCTCAATCGGCACGACACACCTCACAAGATCGGTTCCGCGGCACTTTACTTCAAAAAAATGTAAACCGCTTGTAGCCGTTGTGAAATAGGCGTGCAGGACCATTCTTGGCCGGATCCGAGCAGGCCAGGAGCCTAGAGATTGCCTTAGTCGCCCTCCTGGGGACTTTCGGAGTCGCCGATGATCGCGGCTGCTTCCTCCAGCTGGCCGGGCCTGACGATGGACAACAAGAGAACGACCACCAGGCCGACGACCGCCCAGCCGATGGCGATCCAGATCGCCAGGTTGGAGGGGTACGACGGCTGCGGGGATATGTTCTTGATGAACAGGTAGACGATCGCCGCCACAGCGAGCACCGGGACGAGCCCGTGCCAGAAGGGGTTGAACGTGCCGAGTCGCAGGAAGTAGCGGACGAGCGCCACCTGCACGATCGCGTAGACGCCGAGCGCGCACAGGGTGACGACGAGGCTCAGCAGCGTGAAGGCGGGCAGCGGCTGGAACCCGAAGCCAAACCCGAAGCCCATGGCCAGGCAGAAGCCGAGCAGAAATGTCAGCGCGGCGACCGGCGTGCCGAATCGGGGCAACGTGCGGCCGAGCGTGTCCCTTGGCGCGGGATCGCCGGGCAGCTTCACGATGTTCGGCAGTCCGTCGAACGCGGCAGCTTCACCCCGCCAGCCCGCGCGTTCCCCGGCGCCCGCTACATCCCTGCAGGCGAGACCTCCGATGAGGAGGAATGGGAGAACCTGCGCGCCCTCTGGGCCGACCCGGGTGCCGGTCAGAGCTTGTAGGAGTGCGCCCCGGCCCCGGCCAGGCCGCCGCCGGAGACGATGAGGTACTCGTCGCGGATTGGACGGCCCTCCAGCCAGCATTCGAGAATCTCGCGGGTGCCGGCAGCGTAACGAGCCTGGGCGGACAGGGACGTTCCGGAGATGTGCGGGGTCATGCCGTGGTGCGGCATGGTCCGCCATGGATGGTCCGCCGGAGCGGGCTGGGGGAACCAGACGTCGCCCGCGTACCCGGCGAGCTGGCCGCTCTCCAGCGCCCGGACGATGGCGTCGCGGTCGGCGATCTTGCCCCGGGCGGTGTTGACGACATAGGCGCCGCGCTTCATCGTCGCGATGAGCTGGTCGTTGAACAGTCCCTCCGTGCCTGCATAGAGCGGGGCATTGATCGTGACGACGTCGCAGTGCGGCACCATCTGGGCTGGGGTCTCGTAGAAGGTCACGCCGAGCTCGCGCTCCACGTCCTCGGGGAGCCGGTGCGGATCGGTGTAGACCAGGCGCACGTCAAACGGCTTGAGCCGCCGCAGCACGGCGGTGCCGATCCGCCCGGCCGCGACCGAGCCGACCGTCATGCCCTCCAGGTCGTAGGACCGCTCGACGCAGTCGGCGATGTTCCAACCGCTCCTGATCACCCAGCCGTAAGAAGGAATGTAGTTGCGGACCAGCGCGAGGATCATCATGACGACATGCTCAGAGACGCTGACGCTGTTGGAGTAGGTGACCTCCGCGACGGTGACCCCTGCCTCGCTAGCGGCCTGCAGGTCGACGTGATCCGAGCCGATTCCGGCGGTGATCGCGAGCTTGAGGTTCTTGGCCCTGGCGAACCGTTCCCTGGTCAGGTAGGCGGGCCAGAACGGCTGCGAAATGACGACATCGGCATCGGGCAGTTCGCGGTCGAAGACCGAGTCTGGCCGATCCTTGTCGGAGGTGACGACGAGGGTGTGCCCGGCGTCTTCCAGGAACCGGCGCAGCCCGAGTTCGCCGGAAACGCTGCCGAGCAAGTGCCCCGCGGTGAAGTCGACCGCCTCAGGGGTGGGTGCGGTCTGGCCACCCGGATAAGACGTGATCTGGGGGATGTCGTCTCGCGCGTAGGACGTCGGATACCCGTCGACCGGGTCGTCGTACAGCACGCACAGTACCTTCGCCATCGGAGTCTCCTCGTGCCGCGTCTACAGCGTTGCGTTATGCCCCACAGTGCCTGACCGCAAGCATTAGCGGCGAGATCAGCGGACCCTACGCACCGCCTGCCAGCGCTAGCCGGCCTGCTGCATGCCTTGTCGGTTGCCCAGGACGGGCTGACCGCCGCGCCCGCCCCGATATCCCAGCTCCCACGGCCAGTGACCGTGATCGTCGGCGTGCACGATCTGCAGGGCGCGGATCTTGGCGCCGTAGAACTGACAGGCCACTCCGAGATGCACGGAAGGCCGTTCAACCTCGACGAATTCGATCAGCGGGCCGCCAACCAGCTGCACCTGCTCGCCCGGCTCGGGCACGGTCGCGTGCAGCATGTGGACGGCGACCTGGTTCAGTAACTTCGCTGCGCGGTACGCCGCTATTCCCGTGACAACGAGTTCGGGCTTGCCGCGTGCGGCCAGCCCGACGGTGTAGGCGTACGGAGCCCTGTTCCGGCCCCCTTCGACTGCCTGTACCGCCCACCCCACCTCGGTGATGATCGACCTTAAGTGCTTCAGATAGTCCTGCCTGGTGGCATTCGGGTGATCGCACATCCAGCACATGGGTGGCCCTTCGTTCGCTTGGCTGCGGGCTACTATTCCGCCCCCCACCGACAGGGAACGGCGTGCTGGTCCGCTAGGAGATATAGGGGCGGTCGATCGAGGCCAAGACGGAGTAGAACGGGTCGATCATGTTGCCAACGCGGAGTCGACCGACCTGGCCGAGCAGCATGTAGGCATCCCGCTGGCCGAAGCCGTAGTGCCTGGTCAGTCTCAGCACCAAGTCCCGGTACGCTGCCCTGGCGCAGTCCGTCAGGTCGTTGCCCTGCAGTCCCGCGATGGACCCGATCGACGTCGCCGTGTTCAGCTGGGGCAGGCCGGTGAACCCGGCCTCCTCCGCGTCTCGCGGCACGCAGCGCAGATCTGCCTCGGCCTCGATCTCGACGGCCGCGCCGGTGATCTCGCCGTCGCCTTGCGCGGCGTGCGCGTCGCCGAGCGCGAGCAGCGCGCCCTCGACATGCACCGGCAGCAGCAGCGTCGCGCCGCCGGTCAGGTCGGGCAAGTCCACGTCGCCCAGGTACTCGGGAGACTGGGAGAACGACAGCCGGCGCTCGCGTGCCGGCGCTACGCCGACCGTTCCGAGGAACGGCCGCATCGGGATGCGGGCGGTCCGTCCGCCCACCGACAGGCTCGCCGCATCGGAGTCGTAAGGCACCAGCGTCGTCGCAGCCTCAAGGGGCTCCTGGATGGAGAAGGCGTCGCTGGACAGCGCACCGAATCCGGTGAAGACCCCCGTCCACGCCTCGCCGGCGTCCGGGACCGGCCTGACCTCATCGATATGAACCTCAAGCACGCCGCCCGGCACGGCGCCGGCGACGAACAATGGCCCGGTGACCGGGCAGGCGCCGCCCAGCCTGGCCAGCACGTCGTCGATCGCGAAGCCCTTCGGCGCCTCCTGCTTGACCAGGCCGCACAGCGAGTCCGCGGTTTCGACCACGAAGCGTTCCCCCGGAGCCAGTTCGATGACAGGTTCGGCCCGCGCGTCGAAGAACAGCGATACCCGGTCTCGGCTAACCCGGCGCACCGACGCCGCCTAGCCGGGATACCTGTTTCGGTACGCCTGCTCTGCAGCGGTGAAGCAGTCGAGCGGCGCCCGCAGGATGCCCGCGCCTATCTGGCCGCCGTTCTTGCCAGCCAGCCCGCCATCAATGACCGGCTTCGTCCCGGTCGCTGTGACCTTAAAGACGTCGATCCCGACCGGCGTGCCGCGGAACCCGAGGAACGGGATCAGGAAGTCCGGATGCTCGGCGACCGTGATGTCATACATCAGCGAGTTCATCCTGACCATCTCCGCGGCCGAGCCGCCCTGATATGCCTGCAGCCCGAAAGCCGCGGCCTGCGCGAAGCCGCCGAGCCCAACGGTCTCGGTGATGTGGCTCTCTCCGCCGATCCACTGCACGTCGTCGTCAGTGAAACCCTCGAACAGCTTGCAGGACACCTCGGGCAGCGGCCCGAGGAACCACTCGTCACCGAGGCCGCTGACCCTGATCGCGAAGTTACGGCAGCTGATTGTCATCGCCGTCACGACGCTGGCCGCCGCAACGTCCCTCGCGGCGTCTGCCATCGCCTTTGCCGAAGCCATCGACAGGCGCAAGAACGAGTAGTCGCTGGCGAACAAGAACCGCAGCGCGGTCAGGGCGGGCTCGGGTGACTTACTCACGGCGTAGTCGATGAAGTACGGCGTCAGCTCGCGCGCGAAGAGCGTGGTCGCGGCCGTGTTCCTGCTGTGCAGTTCGTCGCCCATCCGAAGCGCCCGGCAAATCAGCGGCTTCAGCGGGATCCCCCCTGACTCTCTGATCACGTCACGGAGCACCGGCGCCAGCTGGTCTCGCAGGAAGTCCAGCCCGGCCCGGACCTCGTCGTTGTAGGAGCCGTAGTTCAGCCGGTGCCTGGACTCGCCCTCGTAAAAGTTGCAGTACGAACGATTTCCGCGCACGGTGTTCTCGACCACGAACACCGGCATCGACGCCGTGTAGATTCCTGCGACGGATCCGACGCAGCCATGGTCGTGCGTCGCCGCGAGCGTGATCCGGCCGTCGGTGAGCTTCGCGTCCGCATCTTCTGGGTCGCTGGCCAGGCCCTCGTAGAGGGCTCCGTAGATGACGGCATTGCGCTGGCCGCCGTAGTACTCGGCCCACGGCATCGGCGGCCCGGAGGTCAGGATCATCTGCGCGGTCAAGCCCGGCACGACGTCGCCCGCCGCGGCCACGTCGATCAGCACGGGCTCGGCCCCGGTCATCCGCCCCACGGCCTCGGCATTCGCGGCCGCCCGGTCCTGGACCCCGGAAGCCGTCGCGGTCTGCGTCTCGCTCACCACTTGCCCTCCCGCTCACCACGCCGACAATCACCACAGGCGCAGGTACTTGGCCTGCTCCCATTCGGTGACGACCGTGTTGTATTCCTGCCACTCGGCGCGCTTGTACTCGGCATAGGACGCGTGCAGTTCCTCGCCCAGCACCTGCCTGATGAAGTCGCTGCGCTCGAACGCGTCGATGGCCTCGCCGAGCGTCCACGGCAGCCGGTGCACCCCCTGGGCGGCCAGATCACGCTCGCTGACCTTGTAGGTGTCGATGTTGACGGGCTCGCCGGGCTTCAGCTCGCGCCTGATTCCGTCGAGGCCTGCCGCGAGCACAACGGCCGCGGCCAGGTAGAAGTTGACCGCGCTGTCCACTGTCCTGACCTCCAGGCACCGCCGGTTCATCGGCAGCCGGCACATCAGCGTCCGGTTGTTATAGCCCCAGGCCTGGAACACGGGCGCCCAGGAAATCTCCTGCATCAGCCCGCGCGGCATCAGCCGCTTGTAGGAGTTCACGGTCGGCGACAGCACCGCCATCAGGGCGTCGGCGTGCGCCAGCACGCCGCCGGTGAACAGGTATGCCGTCTTGCCATATGCCTGGTCGTGTGGCACATCGGAGAAGCTCTTGCCGGTCGCTCCCCCATCGAAAAGATTCTGGCCGGTTTCCACGTCGGCCAGGCTCACGTTCAGGTGGGCCCCCGACCCGAACGAGGCCTGGAACGGCTTAGGCATGAACGACGCGAAACAGCCCAGCGTGCGGGCGACGTGCTTGGCCATCAGCCGGAAGATCAGCATCCGGTCGGCCATCGCGAGCGCGTCGGTGTACCCGAAGTCGAACTCGTACTGCCCGTCGCCGCCCTCGTGGTCGAAGGAGTAGACGTCCCAGCCGAGCTCGTTCATATAGCCGACCATCGGCTCGAGGAACGCGTCGGCCAGAACCGTGGTCTCGAGGTCATATCCCCTGGTCGGCAGATTGGCCAGGTCTTCGGGCACCCAGGGGACAACCCCGGACTCGGTATCCCTCAGCACGTAGACCTCGGGCTCGACTCCCATGTTCATCCGGAAACCGGCCGCCTGCGCCTCCGCGATCTGGTTCTGCAGGATGCGCCGGAAGTCATGGCTGTACGGCTCGGAATGGAAGTACAAATTGGACGGCGCGACCGCATACCTGCGGTCCCACGGCAGGACTGTTATCGCGTCCAGATCGGGGATGCTGACGCACTCATCCTCGTGCGGGCCCAGTTCTCCCATGCCCTCCAGCGCGCCAACCGTGTACAGCTCCGATCCGGCCGCCGCGTCCGCCAAATGCTCAACCGGCACGCATTTCGACTTCGGGACCCCGTGCACGTCGGTGTAGGCACCGAACACGTACCTGACACCGCTTGCCGCGAGATCCCGCTGCATTTCCTCAATACTGGCCACCCGTAAGCTCCTTGCTGCGTGCCGTACCCAACCTGTCCGATGCGTGGCTATCCGCTGACCGCCTGGTAACCGATCAGCCGGCCCTCCCCAATCGTGATCAGCACCCCGCGCAGCACCCCCTCGCCATATTCGGATCCCACGTTGATGGCCGTCGTGCGGCCGATCTTGACCGAGCCGCCTGATTCATGAATGTGGCCGTGCAGCGTCAGCAGCGGCTGCACGTCCTCGATCGCCTTGCGGACCGACGTCGACCCCACCGGCGCGGTCACCGCCGCCCCGGCCGCCGTCTTGACCTTCATGTCCTGGCCAATAAGCGGGGCGGTGTCCAGGCGGGAGTTGTGCGGCGGAACGTGAATGTTGAAGATCGCCGTCTCGGGATTGCTGAGCTTGCTCGTCATCGCCGCCAAGTGCTCGGCGATCTCCTCCTCCGAGTACTCCCGGTGGGTGTCCCACGGCGTCACGTTGGTGTAGCCCGTGCTAAGCATCTCCATCCCAGGCGCGATCTCGACAATTTCTCCTTCAACAAAGCGCACGCGTTCATCGCCATGGCTGAGCAGAACCTCGTCGACCGCCGGCGGATCGTCGTTGCCGGGTGCGTTGTAGATGATGACCGGGCTGTCGGCCAGCTTGGTCTTGGCGTACTCGAGCCAGCGCTGAACGGTCCGGCGCATCACCCGGTCGAACAGCTGCTCGACCTCGGCTGGGTGGTCGGCATAGTGCCGATACTCGTCGAGATCCATCCGCTCGGTGTACAGGCCGCTGTTCCACGCCCGGTGTTCGAAGTCCTCGACGCTCGACTCGTCGAGCCGCTCGGCGTGGCCGTGGAATTGGGCCTTGTAACTCCCCGAGCCCGCGCGCACCACCGGAACGACGATCTTCGCGCTGACGTCGCCGCCGAGCAGCAAGGTATCGGCACCGTAGAACTTGGCTGCCGCGACGAACTTTTTGAAGCAGACCTCGGATCCGTGCAGGTCAGAAGCGAAGAAGATGGTGCGCTCGGCGGCTGGGTTGCGCGGGACCTTGTTCCGCTTGAGGAGGCCCATCAGTAGGTGGCCTCCTTCTCGTCGACGTCCTGCCACCACTGCATGCGCTCGCCGATCCTGGCCCGCATCCGCCAGCGCGTGCTCTTCGGCTCGGCGTCAATGACAGCGAGCATTTGCTGCACGCCGTCGCGCACCTGGGCGTTCTCCCGGGCGCCAATGTCGATCGTCGCCGAGTCGCCGACCAGCTCGGCGATCCGCCGCAAATTCCTTGTCGCCGTGTGGTGGAACCCCCAGTCGCTGGCAAGCAGCCTGGCGATGTGCTTGCCGTCGATGGTCTCCAGGTTGCCGCCATCGCCGACCTTATGGGTCGCCAGGATCACGCCCACGTCCATGACGTCGGTCATGGTCATCTCGATGATCTGCAGCTTGGCCAGCATCAGCTCCTCGACGGGCAGCGTGATCGGGTGCTGATGGAGCCGGGAACGAATCTCGATCGTGTGGCAGAAGTCCAGTCGTTCGACAAAAACATCCAGCTCAGTGCCGCTCTCCGCGTGCCGGAAGCTGTATCGCGTCCCCTCCATCGCGATAAGCAGGTCGCGGTCGGTGACGTAGCCGCGCGATTCCAGGTAACGGCGCATGCCCTTGCGCTGCTTCTCCGGCACCACGAAGTCGATGTCCTTGGCTGGCCGGCCAAGCAGGTCCATCACTTCGCCTGGAGCGTTACAGTGCAGCCGGATTCCGGCCGAGCCGATCACCCGGAGCGTGACGCCAGCCTCGCCGGCTTCCGACACGATCCTGACGGCTTCTGCCGACAGTTCCGCCCACTCGCCGGCGTGCTGCGTATTCATCGAAGAGGTTGTCTCGCGCTGAAAACTCTCACGATTCAGTATCAGCCTGCTCATTCGATTGGGATCTGCTGGAACGCGAGCCTGATGTTGATGCCCCGCCGCCTCCGGTAGGCCTTGATCCACACGTACCAGGCAGCGCCGATCACCACCGCGCCAACGGTGATCCAGAATTCCACTGGCATCTTTGATGGCTTGATCAAGGGCCCGGCGGCTATTGCGTCGTTCCAGAGGAGATAGAACATCACCGCCATGAACAGCGCCGAGATAGCGCCCGCCACCGGCATGATCGGCATGCCGAATAGCTTGAAATTCTTGGCAGGCGACGACTCGTAAAGCTGCTTGCGGCGCAGCGGGAACATGACAGCCGCGATCATGACAGTTCCCCAGACCACGAGGAGCACCTCGATGAACGTCAGGAACGCCACCGCCTTGAACGCGATCAGCCACATGAATACGACCGCGCCCGCTGTCGATACGCCGATCGCGACCACGGGCGTGTGCAGGGTCTCGCTGACGAAACCGAGCTTGTCGGGCGCCACCCGGTCGAACGACCAGGCGATCATGCTGCGCGTGGTGTAAGCCATCTCGGCCGGAATCCAGAACCAGATCCAGGCGGCGAAGGTGGCCAGAATGACGACGGACAGGAACACGTTGTGGCCGAGGATTCCGGCCAGGACGGCGAACCACGGCAGGGTCGAGGTGGTGGCCCCGACGCCATTCAGCGCGTTGAACGCGATTGCGCCCTGGAAGGTGTAGCCGAAGTCCTTGTTGGACAGCAACGCGAACAGCGCGATGACCAGGCCGGTCGCGATCACGGCGCCGAGCATGCCGAACAACTGCGACCTGTTCACCTTCTTGACTTCGCCACCGATCCCGACGGACTGGACGGCGCCGAGCAGCGGCAGGAGCGGCCAGACGATGAACTTCCAGCTCTCGCTAAAGCTGGTGCCCGAGGTTACGAATCCGGCCTTGCTAGCTGCCGAGATGACCTTCTGGGAGTGCAGCCCGGTCAGGCTCGTCAGGCTGGAATTGAACCCGCCCCTGCTGCCAAAGATCATCACGCCGGCGATCACGGCAAGGCCAACAACGGCGACGACGAAAAGCACGCGCTGGAACGTGAAATACCGCCGCGTGCCCGAGGCAAGGAGGGCGCCGGCCGCCACGATGATCAGGGCGCCGATCCAGAAAACGCCTTGCGGTTTGGCGACGCTCTGGCCCCAGCTTGTCATCGTGGCGTTACCCGACACCGTGCCGACGGCTCCGAAGAATGACGAGAGGCCGACCTGCACGATCAGCCCGGCGGCAAGCGCCGCGTAGTAGAGCAGGATGATCGTCTCGATCAGTGACATCACGAACGCGACGCCAGGGTTGATCGTCCTGGACAAGAAGACGTAGACCCCGCCGGACCGCGGGAACACCACCGACCAGCAATAGAAGGCGGCCGCGACGAAAATCATGCCGAGCGCCGCCAGCAGAGTCGAGATCCACGGCTGAGCGCCCGGATAAAAGCTCGGCCCGTAAAGCTGGTTGTAAGCGATCGCGATGCCGACCGAGACCAGGCCGACGTTGAAGATGAACACATCGAGCGTGTTGCCGACCCTGACAAGGCCCGAAGCCTTGCGCGAGAAAACTCCAGGGGCAGCTGTTGCGCCAGAGGCCACCGCTTCGGCCATGTGCCCTCCCATGAGGCATCCAGTAGCCGGGCTGCTCGAGCGGGCAGTTGGTTCGCAACCTAGATCGAGCCGAATCGGATGTCAATGCGATACTGGTATTGTTGATCGAATATCGCATGTGTTCTTGCTACTCCCGTCGAGATTCGATGAAATGAGGCGTTCCGCGATGAGCACCCCGCCCCGAACGCCAAGGCGGTCTTTGTCGGCCGCGCCCGCCGCCGACACCGAAGCCACGCGTGAAGAGTCGGCCGCTACTGACAACCAGGTGACGGGAGGCCACGTCGCCCTGGGCCCTGTTGTGAGAACCACGGCTGGCGGCAGATCCCGTGGCCAGCTCATCGATGAGATCGACCGCCGAGTGATCAAGATCTTGCAGGCCGACGGGCGGCGGCCGAACACCGAGATCGCGCGGGACCTGCACGTCTCGGAAACCACGATCCGCAAGAGGGTTTCACAGCTCGTCTCGCAGGGCCTGATAAACATCGTCGCCGTCCCCACGCCGCGGGCGGTCGGGCTGAACCTCTCGGCGATCATCGGCATCTCGGTAACGCTGCCCAAGCTCAAGGAGATCAGCGAGGAGCTAAAGAGGCAGAAAGAAGTGCGCTACGTCGGCGTCTCGACCGGCCGGTACGACATCATCGTCGAAGCGTTCTTCCTGGATCAGCAACACTTCCTCGACTTCATCTCCAGCAAGCTGAGCAGTATGGAAGGCATCACCGGCCTGGAGACATCCATGATCCTCGACGTCGTGAAATTCTCCTACGAATGGGAGATCGCCTAACTAAGGCAGTCCCTCTCATCGGATGGATCCAGGGATCGATCCGAGATTCCCGGATGGATCCGGGGATCCATCCGAACGATGACGCGAGCGTTTCCGCGCTTCTGCTGCCGACCGATGGTGACTGCGTTAGTGTCCAGTCTTGTCATCTCGCTGTTACACCGCCGTTACCTGACGGCCGCCTCAGCATCACTGATGGCGTTTGCGAACTGGAGCCTCGCGTGGATCAGGGGTCAGAGGGTCGACATAGGGCCGGGCATTCCCGGAGCACCCGCCAGGAACGGGCGACAAGCCGGACGAGGTCACGAAACGCAGCGGCCTGGTATCGGTGGTTCGCACTCTTCGGACTCGCCGCGAGTATCGGAATTGTCGTCAGCTACACCACCAGTAACCACGCCAGCCTTACCGGGACGA
>DATAEH010000066.1:0-160598 GCA_036258115.1 Streptosporangiaceae bacterium | reverse complement strand
GGCACGTCTCGGACCGGATCGCCGTGATGTACCTCGGCAAGATCGTCGAGATCTCCCCCGCCGAGGAGCTCTACAAGAAGCCCGTGCATCCCTATACCGAGGCGCTGCTCTCCGCGGTCCCGATCCCCGACCCGAACATCTCGGCCCAGCGCGAGCAGGTCGTGCTCGAGGGAGACGTGCCGAGCCCGATCTCGCCGCCGTCCGGCTGCCGGTTCCATCCGCGGTGCAAGTACGCCACGGACGTCTGCGCCCAGATAGAGCCCGAGCTAAAGGTCCACAGCGTCGGCCATCAAGCCGCCTGCCACCATCCGCTAAACGTCGGTGGCGCCTGAGCGCCGGTCTAGCCGAGGAAGCCACCCAGTGCCATATCGGGCCGCCCGGACTTCCTCGGTCTAGCCGAGGAAGCCACGCCGTGCCATATAGGGCTGCGCGGACTTCCTCGGTCTAGCCGAGGAAGCCACGCAGCAGGGACCCCGTCCCTGCCAGGTGCTCGGCCACGGCGTTACGCGCCCGCTCTGGTTCCCCGGCCATGATCGCGTCCACGATTTCCACGTGCTGCGTGGCGGCGTGCGTGATGTTGAGCTTGAGCATCGGAATCGCGTTGAGCAGGTCGTTCAGCTGCATCCTGGCTTCTGCGCATGCGGCGGAGAGCAGATTTGAACCGGTTAGCTCGGCGATTGCCAGGTGGAACAGCGTGTCCATTCGCCGATAGTCGGCAGGGCCGGCGTTGTTGACGTCGGCCAGCCTGGCATGGAGCACCTCGCGCAGCGTTGAGGTTGAACCATCGGCTGCCGCAACGCTGGCCACCGGGGCCACGGGCTCATACCCGGGTTTGGTGGCCGCGGCGACCTGTTGCGCCAGGATGTCAGCCGCGCCGGACTCGACAGTGAACCTGAACGTCAGCGCGTCGGCCAGCTTCTGGCCGCGCTCTTGCGCGAGCTTCCGGAGGTCGCTCACGTTAGGAGCAGGCCTGGTGTAGGTGATGAATGTGCCGCCGAGCCTGCCACGTCTGGACTCGACGTAGTCCGCCTGCTGCAGTTCCCTTATCGCCTCGCGCAGCGTCAGCCTGCTAATCCCCAGGTGGGCGGCAAGTTCTCGCTCGGGCGGGAGGCGATCACCAGGCCCGATCAGGCCTAGCTTGATTACGGTTAGCAGCCGCTCTACGGTCTCTTCGAAGGCGTTGCCTTCGCGCACCGGCCGCAGCAAGCTGCCGAGGTCGACGCCGACGCCCACCATCACCGCCCTCCCTGATTACCCGGTCGGCCATGCTCAGGGTCGGTCTGCTCAACCGGTGCCGGCAAGCACGCCAAGTCCGGCGCGCGGGCCTCCCCTAACCCGCGCGCCGGAGTCTTCAGGCGTATCCGGACCTGTCCGGCTCTGCCTCTTGACATTGTGGCCGGCTAGACCCTCAATTGGTCTGTTATTAGACCATTAATTTCCGGCCGCCGCCAGACCCATGACCCCGAGGAGCGCACCGTGTCGGTCAATGAAGCACCCTCTGCGGCCCTGAGCGACGAAGAAGAGCTACACAAGCTCGGCTACGCGCAGGAACTGCTGAGGCGGATGTCCGGTTTTTCCAACTTCGCCGTCTCGTTCACCATCATCTCGATCCTGTCCGGCTGCCTGACCCTGTATGGATACGGCATGGCTACCGGCGGCCCTGTCGTGATCGTCTGGGGCTGGCCGTTTGTCGGTATCATGACGCTTTTCGTGGGCCTCGCCATGGCCGAGGTCTGCTCGAGCTACCCGACGGCTGGAGGGCTGTATTACTGGGCCGCCAAAGTGGCGAAGAAGAACGGGCCTGCCTGGTCCTGGTTCACCGGCTGGTTCAACTTCCTCGGTCAGGTCGCGGTCACCGCAGGCATCGACTTCGGCGCGGCGTTCTTCATCAACGCGTTCCTCGCCCTGCAGTGGAATGTGTCCACGAAGCCGGCGATGACGATTCTGATCTACTTCTGCGTACTGCTCGTACATGGCCTGCTGAACCAATTCGGGATCAAGCTGGTCGCCCTGCTAAACGACATAAGCGTGTGGTGGCACCTCATCGGCGTGCTGATTATCGTCGCCGTCTTGGCGTTTGTCCCCTCGCACCACATGCCCGCCAGCCAGGTATTCGGTCACTTCGTCAACGACACCGGACTCGGCGTCGGCTCGCTGTACGTGGTGCTGATCGGCTTGCTGCTCGCGCAGTACACGTTCACCGGGTACGACGCGTCGGCGCATATGACCGAGGAAACGCACAATGCCGCAGTGGCAGGGCCGCGTGGGATCGTGATGTCGATCCTGGTGTCGCTGTTCGCCGGCTGGATCCTGCTCATCGGCGTCACGTTCGCGATCCAGAATTACGAGGCGGAGCGCACGTCGGCAACCGCCGTGCCGCCAGCCCAGATCTTCATCGACGCGGTCGGCAACACGGGCGGCAAGCTGCTGCTGCTGATTGCAATCGGCGCCCAGCTCTTCTGCGGCATGTCGTCGGTAACGGCGAACTCGCGGATGATCTACGCTTTTTCGCGCGACGGCGCGCTGCCGGGCTCGGCGTTCTGGCACCGGGTCAACAAGCGGACGCGCACGCCAACCAACGCGATCTGGCTGGCAGCGGGTGGCGCGTTCCTGCTGGGCCTGCCGTATTTGAAGAACTACACCGCCTACGCGGCCGTCACCTCGATCGCGGTGATCGGGCTGTACATCGCCTACGTGATGCCCACGTTCCTGCGGCTGCGCCGGGGCGAGGAATTCCAGCGCGGGCCGTGGCACCTCGGCAGGTGGAGCTACATCGTTGGCTGGACCGCGGTGATCTGGGTCGGCATCATCACGATCCTGTTCATGCTGCCGCAGGCGAGCCCCGTCACCTGGCTCACCTTCAACTACGCTGTGGTCGCCGTGGCGGTCGTCATCGGCTTCGCGGGCATCTACTGGCTGGTCTCCGCGAAGAACTGGTTCACCGGGCCGAAGGTGCAGGGCACCGCCGAGGAATTGGCCGCGATCGAGCACGATCTCGAATCGATCTGACGGACCGGGAATGACGGAAAGTCACGGCGCCGGCAGGCCGGGCATGCTGAGTCTGGACCAGCTGCGCACTGCGGTCGGTGCGGGCGAGATCGACACGGTGACTCTCGCCTTCACCGACATGCAGGGTCGGCTTGCCGGCAAGCGCCTGTCGGCGGAGTACTTCCTGGACGAGGTGGCCGAGCACTTCGCGGAGGGCTGCAACTACCTGCTCGCGGTGGACGTGGACATGAACACCGTCGGCGGGTACGACATGTCCTCCTGGGAGCGCGGCTACGGCGACTTCGTCATGAAGCCCGACCTGACAACGCTGCGCCGTGTGCCGTGGCTTCCGGACACCGCACTGCTCCTTGCGGACCTGACCTGGCTGGACGGAACCCCAGTGGTCGCCTCGCCGCGCCAGATCCTGCGGGCCCAGACCGCCAGGCTCGCCGAGCGCGGCCTGGTGGCGCTGGCCGGCACGGAGCTGGAGTTCATCGTCTACCTGGACAGCTTCGAGCAGGCGGCCGACAAGGGCTACGCGAACCTGGTGCCCGCCAATCAGTACAACGTCGACTACTCGATACTCGGTACCTCCAGGATCGATCCGCTGCTGCGGCGGATCACCCGCGGGATGGCAGGCGCCGGGATGTATGTCGAATCGGCTAAGGGCGAATGCAACTTCGGCCAGCACGAGATCGCCTTCCGCTATGCCGAGGCGGTCACGACCTGCGACAACCACTCGATCTACAAGACCGGCGCCAAGGAGATAGCGGCGCAGGACGGCGTCAGTTTGACCTTCATGGCCAAGCCGAACCTGCGCGAGGGCAACTCCTGCCACATCCACCTGTCCCTGCGGGAGTCCGGCAGCGGCCGGCCGGTCCTGGCGGGCGACAGCCCCTACGGCCTGTCCCCGATGGGCGAGCATTTCCTCGCCGGCCAGCTCGCCGGGATGCGTGAGCTCACGCTGATGTACGCGCCGAACATCAATTCCTACAAGAGGTACGTGCCGGGCAGCTTCGCTCCCACAGCGGTTCGCTGGGGCGTGGATAACCGGACGTGCGCGCTTCGTCTTGTCGGGCACGGCCAATCCCTGCGGGCGGAGAACAGGACCCCGGGCGGAGACGTGAACCCCTATCTGGCGGTCGCCGGAATGATCGCGGCCGGGCTGGCGGGAATCGATAACGAGCTTCCGCTCGAGGACGCCTTCGGGGGCAACGCCTACATAGACGACGGTCCGAAGGTTCCGCATGCACTGCGGGACGCGCTGGACCTATGGGAGAGCAGCGCGCTCGCCAAGCAGGCGTTCGGAGCTGACGTCGTCAGCCACTACGCCAACTATGCGCGCGTCGAGCTTGCGGCATTTGACGCGGCCGTCACCGATTGGGAACTACGCCGCGGCTTTGAGCGGTTGTGAGCACTATGAGCTCGTACACCATCTTGAACCCTGCCAGCGAGCGGCCGGTCACCACCGTGCCGGGCACCTCCGTCGAGGAGACTGACGCCGCGATTGCCCGGGGGCAGGCGGCGCAGCGCGTATGGCGGGCCGTCGCGCCCGGTGACCGGGCGCGCTTGCTGCGCGCGTTTGCCGCCGAGGTTGACGCGCACGTCGAGGATCTGGCACAGCTCGAGGTCGCCAACTCCGGTCACCCAATAGGGGCGGCCCGCTGGGAGGCCGGACAGGTCCGCGATGTGCTGCAGTACTACGCCGCGGCGCCTGAACGGCTGACCGGCAAGCAGATCCCCGTGGCTGGCGGCCTGAACGTGACGTTCGCGGAGCCGCTCGGCGTCGTGGGCCTCATCGTGCCGTGGAACTTTCCGATGCCGATCCTGTCGTGGGGAATGGCGCCAGCGCTGGCAGCGGGCAACGCGGTCGTGGCCAAGCCGGCCGAGATGACGCCGCTGACCGCGATTCGCATCGGCGAGCTGGCGCTGCAGGCCGGGCTACCAGAGAACGTGTTCCAGGTGCTGCCCGGCAAGGGATCGGTGGTCGGCCAGCGCCTGGTAGACCACCCGGCCGTCAGGAAGATCGTCTTTACGGGCTCGACCGAGGTCGGCCAGCAGATCATGACCGGGTGCGCGAAGCAGGTGAAACGGCTGACGCTCGAGCTCGGCGGCAAGTCCGCGAACATCGTCTTCGCTGACTCCGACATCGAGCGAGCGGCGGCGACAGCGCCCTACGCGGTCTTCGACAACGCCGGTCAGGACTGCTGCGCGCGCTCGCGAATCCTCGTCGAGCGCTCGGTGCTTGACAAGTTCATGGGACTGCTCGAGCCGGCGGTCAAGGGCGTCAGGGTCGGCGACCCGGCACTGGCCGACACGGAGATGGGGCCGCTGATATCGGCCAGCCACCGAGCGAATGTTGCGCGATATGTACCAGACGATGCGCCGGTGGCATTCCGCGGCAGCGCGCCAGATGGACCGGGATACTGGTTCGCGCCCACGGTGCTGGCGCCGATCGGATCGGACGCCCCTGCCTATACCGAGGAGATATTCGGGCCCGTCGTGACGGTCACGCCATTCAATGACGAGGCGGAGGCGATTGAGATCGCCAACGACACGCCATACGGTCTGTCGGGGTCGATCTGGACAGGCAACATCGGCCGAGCGATCAGAGTGGCGCGCGCGGTCGAAACCGGCAACCTGTCGGTGAACTCGCACTCATCGGTCCGGTACTGGACCCCGTTCGGCGGATTCAAGCAGTCCGGGCTGGGGCGCGAGCTTGGCCCGGACGCGCTTGACGCGTTCACCGAGGTCAAGAACGTTTTCATCGCAACTGACAACTAATTCGCCAACAATTCGGGAGTCGCGCAAATGCAGCGCTTGCAAGACCGTGTCGCCGTCATCACCGGAGCTGGCAGCGGCATCGGGTTGGCCAGTGCCCGCCGCATGGCGGCCGAGGGCGCCAAGGTCGTCGCGGTCGACATCGACAAGACCGCCGGCCAGGCGGCGGCGGAGGAGACCGGCGGCAAGTTCGTGGCCGCGGACGTCGCCATCGAGGACGAGGTCAGGCGGCTTTACGACGAAGTCGCGGCCGAATTCGGCAGGATTGACATCGCCTTCAACAACGCCGGCATCTCACCGCCCGAGGACGACTCGATCCTGACCACCGGCATCGACGCCTGGCGGCACGTTCAGGAGGTGAATCTGACCTCGGTGTACCTGTGCTGCAAGTACGTCCTCCCGTATATGCAGCGGCAGGGCAAGGGATCGATCATCAATACCGCCTCATTCGTCGCCGTGCTCGGCTCGGCGACGTCGCAGATCTCCTACACCGCTTCCAAGGGCGGCGTGCTGGCGCTGAGCAGGGAGCTCGGCGTGCAGTTCGCCAGGGAAGGGATCCGGGTGAACGCGCTTTGCCCCGGCCCGGTCAACACGCAGTTGCTGCGTGAGGTGTTCGCCGCCGACCCTGAGCGGGCGGCGCGGCGGCTCGTGCACGTGCCCGCCGGGCGTTTCGCCGAGCCTGAGGAGATCGCGGCCGCCGTCGCATTCCTGGCCAGCGACGACGCCTCGTTCATCACCGCCTCGCAGTTCCTCGTTGACGGCGGTATCTCCGGCGCGTACGTCACGCCGCTATGACGCCGGTCATCGGGATCAGCGCTTACAGCGAGCAGGCTAGGTGGGGAGCCTGGGACCTGCCCGCGACGTTGCTGCCGCAGAACTACGCCGACAAGGTAGCCGCGGCCGGCGGCGCTCCGGTGCTGCTGCCGCCGGTGAACGGCATCGAGGCAGCGGTGAATGGGCTCGACGCCCTGATCATCTCCGGCGGACCTGACGTCGACCCGGCCAGGTACGGCGAACAGGCGGGTCCGCAGACCACTGTGATCAGGCCGGGCAGGGACGCAGCCGAGTTGGCGCTGTTCGGTGCGGCGCTCGAGAGCGGCGTTCCCGTCCTGGGCATCTGCCGCGGTCTGCAGGTGATGAACGTGGCCCTCGGCGGCACGCTGATCCAGCACCTGCCCGACGCAGTTGGTCACGAGGGGCATTCCCCGACTCCCGGCACCATGGCCGAGCACAAGGTGACGATCGGAGCGGGGCCTTCGCGACTGGCCGACACGCTCGGTGCCGGCGCTATCAGCGTGCCGACCCACCACCATCAGGGCATCGCACGGCTGGCGGACGGGCTGACCGCCACCGCTTGGGCGGAGGACGGCACCATCGAGGCGATCGAGCTGGACGGCGCCGTCTTCGTGGTGGGAGTGCAGTGGCATCCGGAGGCCGGCGAGGAGCTGGCCTTGTTCAAAGCGCTGATGGCGGCGGGACGCAGCTAACAGCACCCGGGGTTCCGGCACGGAACGGGGAGGTTTACCCTGTTTGCCGCCCCCAACGACGAGGAGTCCCATATGCCAGCCGACAGCGACGCACCCCAAGACACTGTGAAGGCAGGCAACGAGGCTGGCGATCACGGTGCTGGCAATCACGGGGCCGGAGCCGAAGGCAAGGACGCGTCCAAAGAGCCGACCGACGACCTGGTCACGACGCCGCACTCGATCAGCATCGATGGCGAGGACCTGACATACACGGCGACCGCGGGGCGGATCGTGCTGCGGGCCGAGGGGCACACCGACGAGAAGTTCGACGGCCCGCAGCCCAAGGCCGAGGTGTTCATGGTCGCCTACACCGTCGACGGCGCTGACGCGGCCAGCCGGCCCGTCACGTTCGCCTTTAACGGCGGCCCCGGCTCCTCGAGCATCTGGCTGCACCTCGGCGTGCTCGGGCCGCGGCGGGTGCTCATGGGCGACGCTGGCGAGCTGCTGCCGCCGCCATACGGGCTCGGCGACAACGAGGAGACCCTGCTCAGGCACTCCGACCTCGTCTTCATCGACCCGGTCTCGACCGGCTTCTCGCGCGCGGTCAAGGGCGAGAAGAGCAAGGAGTTCCACGGCTTCGGCGGCGATATCGAATCGGTCGGCGAGGTGATCAGGCTCTGGACCACCCGCAACGGCCGCTGGATGTCGCCGAAATATCTTTGCGGCGAGTCATACGGCACGACCAGGGCCGCAGGTCTGGCAAGGCATCTGCAGGAACGCTACGGGCTGTATCTCAATGGCCTGATGCTGATCTCGTGCTTCCTCAACGGCGGCTCCGTGATGTTCACGCCTGGGAACGACGATCCGTACGTGAGTTACCTGCCGACCTACGCCGCGATCGCGAATTACCACGGCAAGCACGGCGACCGTCCGCTCCGCGAGGTACTCGAGGAGGCCGAGCAATACGCGGCAGGTGACTACCCGCGCGTGCTCGCGCTCGGCTCGCGGCTCGACGCTGAGGAGCGCGCGTCGGCAGTGACAAGGATCGCGTCGCTGACCGGCCTGTCCGAGGATTACGTGGACCGGGTCGACCTGCGCCCCGAGCACATCAGGTTCCTGACGGAGCTGCTGAGGGACCAGCGCAGGACCGTGGGACGCATCGACGGCCGGTTCGCGGGCTGGGATAGCGACTACGGCAGGGAGCAGTGGACGACTGACCCGTCGATCGACGCCATCGTCGGGCCCTACGCCGCCGCGCTGAACCACTACGTGCGTGCCGAGCTCGGTTATTCCAGCGATCTGCCGTACGAGGTGCTGACCGACCGGGTCCATCCCTGGTCCTACAAGGAGTTCGAGGCACAGCACCTGTTCGTGCTTGACAAGCTGGCGGAGGCGATGCGAGTCAACCCGCACATGCGGCTGCACATCGCGTGCGGGTACTACGACGCCGCTACCCCCTACCTGGCCGCCGAGAATGACATCAGGCACCTGGCCATTCCCGATGAGCTGGCCGGCAATATCGAGTTTGCCTACTACGAGGCCGGCCACATGATGTACATGCACGAGCCGAGCCGTCTGGATCAGTCAGCGCGGCTGGCGGCGTTCGTGACCGGGGCTGATTCGTAAGCTCGAACCAGCCGGTTGATGTGGCTAGCCGGTTAGACGGAGCTAGCCGGTCACTGCGAGGCTGTGGCCATAACCGGCCGCGATCGCTGTGGCGCCTGACGGCATCGACGGCACGTCGCATTCACCGCAGTCATTGCTGCCCCATGCGATTACCAGGCCTGAGGCGGTCAGCGCTAGACAGTGCGTGCCGTTGCCGGAGATCGCGATCATATCCGTGAGCTCGGGCGGCACCGCGGTCTCCGCGTTGTCGCTACGACCCCAGGCCACGACCCGGCCGTCTGAGGTCAGCGCCGCGCTGTGGTTGACACCAGCCGCGATGGCGACCACCGCGTCGAGCCCGTCGGGCACCGTGGTCTCGCCGAAATCCGGCAGTCCCCAGGCGATGACCCGCCCGTCCGCGGTGAGCGCCAGGCTGTGCTCGGCACCGGCTGCCACGGCGGTGATCGCGGGTAGTCCTCGTGGCACGTCGGCCTGCCCGCAGCCGTTGCCTCCCCAGGCGACGACCTTGCCGTCTGCTACGGCGAGGCTGTGCTCGGCGCCTGCCGACACCGAGGTCACTTCGCCGAGTCCGGCGGGCACGCGGACCTGCCCGAAGCCGTTGCTGCCCCAGGCGATCACTGTTCCTGCGACGGTGAGCGCGAGGCTGTGCAGCCGACCGGCTGCGATCGCCGTCACTCCGCCGAGGCCGGAGGGCACATGCGTGAGGCTGTCCGCGGTGCTGCCCCAGGCGATCACCTGGCCGGACGAGGTGACGGCCAGGCTGTGGTACCAGCCCGCCGCCACGGCAGCTACGTGATGCAGGCCCGCTGGCACGTCGATCTCGCCCTCATCGTTGTCGCCCCAGCCGACGACGGTCGCGACGCTCGCGGTGGCCTCGAACAGATCTTCGGGGCCCGCCGGGACCGTGTCAGGCAGGGTCGTCCCGACGACGACCGACGGGTCAGCACCAAATGCTATCGCGAGCTCGCGCACGACCCAGGCGCAGGCGTCATCGGTGAAGGGCATCCGCTCGGCGAACCACCCCGCGGTCAGCCGCGATGCGGTGCCTAGATCCAGCCCGGAATCCAGGTGCCCGCTGAGCACGCTGAGCAGGTCGCACTGAGCCGCCGCGACCAGCAGTGCGGACTCGCGCGGCAGGTCAGGTAGCAGGTCCTTGAGCAGGTTGGTCATCACGTGCGGATCGGCGAGCACCGCTGTCCCAAGCTGCGGATCACCGGCAATCGAGCGGAGCGCCCTGCGAACATCGCCGCCGACATCCCACACGGTCTGTGTCATTGCGCTCCTCACGCCGCCCAGGACGCCGTCGTTAACATTCCTTCCGATTATCGGCCCGCACGGCGCTTACCCTGAAGCCGAGCATGCAGAAGCTATAATGCCGTTATGACGCGCTCGCTATCGCAGGAGATGATGCCCCGCTCGCGGGGCCGGTGACGCGTGCAGATGATCAGTTCGAGGCCCTGTTCCGGGGCCTCGATTTATGTGTGTTGTTTCGGAGCCTCGGCGGCCAGCTTGGAGGATTCCGATGACAACAGCACCCGTGTATCTCGCGACGACAATTCCTTATGTGAACGCGCGGCCGCATCTCGGTCACGCGC
Source organism: Streptosporangiaceae bacterium (assembly GCA_036258115.1). Classification (GTDB taxonomy): domain Bacteria; phylum Actinomycetota; class Actinomycetes; order Streptosporangiales; family Streptosporangiaceae; genus Chersky-822. The sequence continues at coordinate 150,142 of DATAEH010000066.1, read as the reverse complement.
TCGAATACGTTCAGGCGGACGTGCTGGCCAGGCACTACCGCCGGCTCAGTCATCCGGTCAGATTTCAGACCGGCACCGATGACAACTCGCTGAAGAACGTGCTCGCCGCAAAGGATGCGGGAGTGAGCGTTCAGGCATTTGTCGACGCCAACGCGCAGGCCTTCGCCGCGCTGGCCGATCCCCTGTCGCTCAGCGTTGACGACGTGATCAGGACCAGCAGCGACCCACGGCACCGGGTCGGCGTTGAGCGGCTGTGGCAGGCCTGCTCTGGCGACCTATATCGCAGGCATTATGAGGGCCTGTACTGCGTCGGCTGCGAGGCGTTCTACACCGAAGCGGAGCTCGACGGCGGGTTGTGTCCCGAACACCACACCCGGCCCGAGCTGGTGGCCGAGGAGAACTGGTTCTTCCGGCTGTCGAAGTACGCCGGGCGCCTGCATGACGACATCAGCTCGGCTCGGCTGCGAATCGAGCCTCCTGGCCACCGCAACGAGGTGCTCGCCTTCATCGAAGGCGGTCTCGCCGATTTCTCCGTGTCCCGCTCCGTCCAGCGCGCGCACGGCTGGGGAATCCCTGTGCCCGGCGACCCTGGCCAGGTGATCTACGTATGGTGGGACGCGCTCGGCAACTACATCACCGCGCTTGGATACGGCGGCGACGAGGCAGGGCTGCAGCGGTGGTGGACGGGCGCCGCTCGCCGCATTCACGTGCTGGGCAAGGGTGTGCTCCGGTTCCACGCCGTCTATTGGCCGGCGATTCTCGCCTCGGCCGGCCTGCCGTTGCCAACGGACATTCTCGTGCACGACTACCTGACCGTCGAGGGGCGCAAGATCAGCAAGTCGGGTGGCGGCGCCGTCGACCCGGCTGAGATCGCTGCTGCCTACGGCAGCGACGCGCTTCGATGGTGGCTGCTCCGGGACGTGCCCAGAATCGGCGACGTCGACTTCACCAGGGACCGGCTGATCGCTCGCGCGAACGACGAGCTGGCTCATGGCATCGGCAACCTGATCAACAGGGTGGTCTCGCTGGTCAGGAAGTACCGGGACGGCGTCGTGCCGGAGCCGTGCGGTGTTCCGGCCGGCTCGGGGGAGCTGGTCGAAGCCACCAGGTCTGCGCTCGCCAAGGCCGACGCGGCGCTGGCGATCGGTGACTTCCGTCACGCAACGTCGGCGGTGTGGTCTATCGCGGTGGCGGCGAATCGCTTCATCAGTCAGACCAGGCCGTGGCTGCTCGCCTCCGCTGCGGCTGGCGGTGATGATCAGGCTGGCCGTCAGCTGGACGCGATCCTGGCGTTGCTGGTGCATTCCTGCCGTGAGCTAGCCGGGCAGCTCCAGCCATTCCTGCCGGACGCGAGCGCCCGAATCGCCGCCCAGGTCACCCCGGATAGGCTGCCGCCCCCTCAGCCGGTGTTCGCGAGGATCGACCCCGCATCGGTGAAGACTGCAACGACGTAGCGAAAGCCTCGCGTCCGTTCCTGCAACCTGTTCGGCCACCACATCGTGGGTGTAGGTATGACCGGCCCTCCGGACGCCGCGGTCATCATGACGCGCAGCGCCGCCGCGGCTAGTGACATGCCATTCGAAGACTTCGTTGCCGCTGCTTCGTCCCGGCTGTTCACGCTCGCCATGCTGGTGTGCGGCCGCCATCGGGCTGAGGCTGAGGATCTGCTGCAGGGCGTCTTGGAGCGCGCGTACCGTCGCTGGAGCCGGATCTGCCGCGACGGCGATCCGGAACGCTACGTCCGCCGGATGCTCGTCAACGCGTCGGTCGATCGCTGGCGGCGGCTGCGGCGCAGGCCGGAGCTGCCCATGCCGGAGCCGGGTCAGATTGTCTCCGATCAGTCCGCGATCGTCGCCGACCGGGATCAGCTGCTGCGTGCCCTGGCCACGCTGCCGGCCCGGCAGCGGGCGGTCATCGTGCTGCGCTACCTGGAGGACCTCTCGGAAACTCAGACCTCGGTCGTGCTCCGGCTGCTCCGAGGGCACGGTCAAGAGCCAGGCATCACGCGCGCTCGCCAAGCTTCGTGAAGCGATCGGCGCTGACCGGAGCGTTACTGGTGGGAAGGAACCGACATGACAGATCTGGAGCGCAAGCTGCGCGCATCCTTGCGCGCGGCAGCCGAGCCCGCTCCACCTGGACTGTTCGCCGCGGTCATGCGCCGTCACCGGCGACACCAGGTCCGAGTGGGTACGAGCGTGCTGGCCGTCGCGGTGGCCGCGGCGCTCGCGGTTCCGCCCGCTGTCTCCGCGCTGCGGACCGGGCACAATGCTGGTGGACCACCCACGTCGCACGGTTCTTCGCCGCCGACCGGGCGCGAACAGCATGCGGTCGCGGCCCGCGGCACTGTGCTGAACGGCTGCAGTGGGGACGCGAACGCAGGTGCCCTCGGCCGCAACTGGCGTTCCGATGCCTGGCATGCAGCTGGGCCGCTGTGGTTGATCGACGCCGGACACTCCTCGGGACGGATTCGGCTCTACGTCGCCATCGCGGTGCTCAGTGGTATCAGACCAGGCTCGGCGGTGGTCGTCAGGGTGGCACCAGGCTGGCAACATGACCTGCGACTTCTGTACGGCCCGTCAGACTCCATGACTCCGCGGACCGAGCATTTGACCCGGCTGGCAGGGCACGGAGAAATGGGCGTCACGTTCGAGGCCTGCGTGGAACCCACCGACGGGATCACCAACTATTACGGTGGCTACCTTGTCCGCGGCAAGCGTTGCGTGCCCGTCAGGGTCTCAGCGCCCATCCTGAAGAACCCGGTCACGATCCGGCTCGGCGCCTGTCCCCGTCACTGACCTGCGCCCCGGCATAAGCCGCAGACAGGGTGTACCGGCGGGGCGATTGCAGAAGGCGCTAGCGCGAGCGCTCGTAGCGGGCCCCTAGACTCGCCTGCGTGAGCGGATCCCCGGCCGTCGAGATCAGCGGGCTGGTCAAGAACTACGGACGAACCACGGCAGTGGCCGGTTTGACCATGTCCGCCGAGCGGGGGCAGATCACGGCCGTATTGGGGCCGAACGGGGCCGGCAAGACCACGACCATCGAGGTGTGCGAGGGGTACCGTCGCGCCGATGCGGGAATGGTGCGGGTGCTCGAGCTCGATCCCATGAAGGACGCTGGAAAGCTGCGCCCCCGCGTCGGCGTGATGCTCCAGTCCGGCGGCATCCCCACGACAGCGCGGCCCACGGACTACTTGCGGGTGATGGCTGCGTTCTACGCCCACCCGCTTGAGCCGTCGATGCTGCTGGACCGCCTCGGTCTCACCGAGTCGGCAAGGACGCCATTCCGCCGGTTGTCCGGTGGTCAGCAGCAACGCCTGGCGCTGGCCGCGGCGCTCATCGGGCGTCCTGAGCTGATCTTCCTCGACGAGCCGACAGCAGGCCTGGACCCGCAGGCAAGGCATTCGACCTGGGACCTGATTGCCGGCCTCAGGACCTCGGGCGCGACCATCATCTTGACCACGCACTATCTGGAGGAGGCTGAGCGGCTCGCCGATCACGTCGTGATCGTGGACCACGGTGAGCTGGTCACCCAGGGAACGCCGGCCGAGCTGACCGGCAGCCAGGGCCAGCTGCGGTTCAGGGCCGAGCCCGAACTCGACACATCTGGGCTGCTCGGTGCGCTACCGGCCACCAGCGTTGTCAAGGAGTCCCCGGCCGGCGCGTACCTGGTCGAGTTGCCGTCAGGGGTCGACCCGCAAGTGGTCGCGACTGTCACCGCCTGGTGCGCCGAGCAGGGCGTGCTGGCCAAGAACCTGCGCATCGAGAGCCGGACGCTGGAGGACGTGTTTCTCGAGCTGACCGGGCGGGAGCTGCGATCGTGACCGAACTGAGCTGGCCGGCGCCAGCTCCTGGAGCGGCGCCGCGGTCCAAGATCATCGCCGCCCAAGCCGGACTTGAGTTGCGCACTCTGCTGCGCAACGGCGAACAGCTGCTGCTGACCTTGATCATCCCCGTGCTTCTCCTAGTGGTTTTCAGCTCCGAAGCGCTGATCAGCGTGGGTCACGGCCACCGCATCGACTTCATCGCGCCGGGAATTCTGGCCCTCGCGGTCATGTCGACGTCGTTCACGAGCCTGGCCATCGGCACCGGCTTCGAGCGGCGGTACGGGGTGCTCAAGCGCCTGGGCGCCACTCCCCTGTCGCGCAGCGGCCTCGTCGCCGCGAAGGCGGTCACCGTACTGACCGTGGAGGCTGGCCAGATCGTGCTGATCGTCCTCGTGAGCGCCCTGCTGGGCTGGCGGCCGGTGATCACGGCGGTAAGCGTGCTGTCTGCTCTGCTGGTGATCGTGGTCGGAAGCGCGGCGTTCAGCGGCCTGGCCATGCTGATGGCCGGCACGCTGCGCGCTGAGGCGACGCTCGCCGCGGCCAACCTCATCTACCTGCTGCTGCTCGGCGTCGGCGGCGTGGTGTTCCCGCTGAGCAAGTTTCCCGTTGACGCTCGTCCGGTGCTCCGCCTGCTGCCGTCGGGCGCGATGTCGGACGGCCTGCGGTCGGTATTGCGCTACGGTGCTGGCCTGCCGGTGCGGGATCTGGTCGTGCTGGCCGTGTGGGCCGTTGTCGGCATCGGTCTGGCCGCGCGCACCTTCCGCTGGGAGTAGCGGTGCCGCAACCCCGTCAGGCCGCGGCCAGGCCCGCATCTCCAGCTCCTGTGCCGCCCAGAGCGGCTCGACGCGATCCGCTCAGCAGGGTGCCTGCGCCGCTGCTGATCGGGACCGGGATCTTGACCGTGCAGGTAGGCGCCGGGCTGGCAGCCCGGATGTTCGGCACCGTGACCGCAGCCGGGATGACTGGTGTCCGGCTCTGGGCTGCGGCACTGATGCTGGCCGCGCTCGGCGCGCGCCCCACGGTCAGGGCGGTGCGCGGCGTGATCGCCGAGCGTGCGTGGCGGGACGCCGCAGTGGTGCTGGCCTTCGGCGTCACGCTCGGTGTGATGAACTTCTCGATCTACCAGGCCTTCGACAGGATCCCGCTCGGCATCGCGGTCACGATCGAGTTCCTCGGCCCGCTGGGGGTGGCCATTGCGTCGTCGCGCAAGCTCATCGACGTGCTCTGGGTCGTGCTCGCGGGCACCGGCGTCACGCTGCTCGGAACGGCTGGCGTGAGCGTGGCCAAACTTGGTGACGGCGCGGCCAGTCATGCCTCGCATTTCTCGACCGAGCTGACTGGCGTGTTGTTCGCACTCGCCGCGGCGGCGTCCTGGGCCTGCTACATCATGCTGGCGGCGGCCACGGGCCGGCGTTTCAGCGGTTCGGCGGGCCTTGTCATTGCGATGCTGCTGGGCGCCATAGTGGTCACGCCGGTCGCCGTGATCAGCGGGGGCGGATCGCTGATCAAGCCCTCCGTGCTCGGGGCAGGTCTCGTGATCGCGCTGCTGTCCTCGGTGATCCCTTACCGGTTTGAGATCGAAGCGCTGCGGCGCGTGTCGGCACGTGTCTTCGGAATCTCGATGAGCCTCGAACCGGCGGTTGCGGCGCTCGCCGGCGTGGTGCTGCTCAGCCAGGCCCTGTCCGTGCCGCAGTGGATCGCGATCGGCTGCGTGGTCGTGGCCAGCGCCGGGGCGGCGCTCGGTGAGGACAAGGCGGCCACCGCCCCGCAGGCATGACAGTCCGGTCATCGTCTGCGCGATGACAGCCATGGCGCTGCACACCGACCGGCGCGGCACCATACGATAGGGCCGTGTCCGCTCAGCCAGCCGCCGCGCACCCGACATGGCGCTCGACCGCGCTGGTCAGGCAGTGGGCTGGTGTCCTGTTGCGGCCGACGCCGTTGGCGATGCGCAGGATCGCGTTCGCCGGGGTGCTGGCCTCGCTGGCCATCATCCCGACCGGCGCTGCCGTACGGCTCAGCCAGTCAGGGCTTGGCTGTACCGACTGGCCGGAGTGCACGGCCAACAGCCTGGTCGCCTCCGGCGAGCATGGCGATCCTCTGATCCACCAATGGGTCGAGTTCGGCAACCGGCTGGTTACCACGGCGATCTTTGTTATTGCTATTGCCGTTTTCATCGCGGCATGGCGGTTTCGCCCGGGACCGGATGCCAAGCGGAGGCGGGACCTCATCTGGCTTGCCTCAGTCCAGCCCGCAGGGATCGCGGCGCAGGCGCTGATCGGCGGGATCGTGGTGCTGACCAAGCTCTCGCCGTTCTGGGTATCGCTGCACTACCTGGCGACCCTGCCGGTGCTGGCGGCGGCGGTCGCACTGCACGTTCGTTGCACGGAGAGCATGCAGCCCGCGAAGCCGCTCGTCGCGCCGCTGGTACGGGTCGTCGCTCGCGCGCTGGTGGTTGTTGCGTCGCTGATGATGGTGGCGGGAACGCTCGTGACGGGAACCGGCCCGCTGGCGGGCGCAGGGGACGTACCGCGCTACCACTTCCTGTCGCTGACCGCCGTGACCCAGCTCCACGCGGACATCGGTTGGGTGCTTGGCACGCTGGCCGTGATGCTGACGCTGATCTTGCACGTGACCGAGGCGCCGCGCCGGACGGTCAGGCTGTCGTGGATCGTGCTGGGCCTGATCGGCCTGCAGGGAGCGATCGGCTACGCGCAGTACTTCTCCGGCCTGCCGGCTGGTCTGGTCTGGGTGCATGTCGCCAACACGGCCCTGATCTGGATCGCGATCATCAGGCTCGCCTACGCGCTCCGTGATCGAGGCCAGGTCGAGGCGCCTGAGCCAGCCGACTCCGCCGAACCCGCGCTCTCAAGCTGACCAGATTCGGCCCGGCCCCGATTCAGCTTGCGCTGCGGAAAATGGTCGCCCGGGCGAACGCCGCCGTGATCCGCTCGATCACCTGAGCCGGGTTCACCATCAGCTCACGCCACGAGAAGTGCACGACCTCGAACCCGGCGTCGCGCAACTCGGCATCCCGCTGCAACTGCTGCCTGGCGCGATCCGGATCGGCGTACTTGAGGGCCCCGTCAGCCTCGGCGATCGTCCGGTACTCCCGCCACAGGAAGTCCACCCTCGCGATCGGCCGCTCGTCGCCGACCCAGACCTGGAGCTCAGGCGCCGGAAATCCGGCCTCATCGAAGGCCACCCTGGCGACCGACTCGAACGGCGACTCCGCCAGGTCGGTACTGAACGCCAAGACACGACGCGCCCGCTCGTTGCCGGGCCAGTGCTTGCAGCTTTCGATGACATTCGCCAGCTCGGCCTTGGTCGTCTTGTGCCGGTAGAGCGCCGAGTCGGCCACGACAACACCCGCACGGAAGGACGTCGTCCTGGCAAGGTCCACGACCGTCCTGGCCACCGACGTCACCGGCACGCTGCCCCGACGGTTGACGTGACCCGGCGGAAGTGACGTCGCCCGGATCCGCACGGTGGGCGAGCCCCGAAGCAGGCGATCATGACCGCCAGGTCGGCTGACCGAGATCAGTGCTGGTGACGGCCGACCAAACAAGTCGATCCGCTCTAACAGCGCGGCGTCCTGGTAACTGGCGGCGGCGTCGGGACCGGCCATGGCTACGGCCGCGGCGACGGCCAGCGCCCGCTCCCGGAACTCGGCAGACCCTGGGACCTCGCGGGCGAGATCGGCCCTGGCGTAAGCGCCGCGGCGGATTCGGATGAGGACGCCGCCGCTGGCCAACGCTTGTATCGACGTACCGCTAAACCCGGCCTCTGCCAGCTCGGCGTAGGTCATCAACCCCGCTAATCGGCCGGTCTCGGGAAATCTGGTCGGCGCCACGATGAACACCGTTGCACGCCCTAGTGACAAGGTCGGCCCGTGGCAAGGTTCTTACCCCGATCTACTTTCTCTTGGAGGAGAGTTTTGGGGTCGTATGACCTATTCATAGAAACGCAGATCGGGGTAAGAGCGTGAGTGGGGTCCGCCGGGCATTGGCTGGGCGGACGATAGGGTCGATTCTGAAAATGATTTACCGAGGAGGTCTTGCGCGTGAGCAGTCAGACCAGCCCTGACCTTGAGTGGACGGCAACTGACGCGCGGGCTGTGGATCTCATCCGCGTGCTCGCCATGGATGCCGTCCAGAAGGCTGGTTCCGGCCATCCAGGAACGGCCATGAGCCTGGCGCCCGCGGCTTATCTGCTGTTCCAGCGGATCCTTAGGCATGATCCGGCGGATCCGCAATGGCTAGGCAGGGACAGGTTCGTCCTATCTTGCGGTCATTCCAGCCTGACGCTGTATATACAGCTGTACCTGTCCGGCTATGGGCTCACGATGGACGATCTGAAGGCGCTGCGCACGTGGGGCAGCCGCACGCCTGGCCACCCGGAGCACCTCCTGACCCCCGGCGTCGAGACCACGACTGGCCCGCTCGGCCAGGGTATGGCCAACGCGGTAGGCATGGCCATGGCGGCCAGGCGGGAACGCGGCCTGCTCGACCCGGACGCCCCAGAGTGGCAGAGCCCGTTCGACCACCACATTTACGTGTTCGCCTCGGACGGTGACATCGAGGAGGGCGTCAGCCACGAGGTTTCGTCGCTTGCGGCTCACCAGAAGGTCGGCAACCTGGTGATGCTCTACGACGACAACGACATCTCGATCGAGGACGACACGAATATCGCCAAGTCTGAGGACGTCCTGGCCAGGTACGCCGCTTATGGCTGGCATACGCAGCGGGTTGCGTGGCGCACGCCAGAGGGCTACCACGAGGACCTCGAGGCGCTGTACAGCGCGCTGATCGCGGCGCGCGACCATACGTCGGCCCCGTCGATCATCGCGCTGTCGACGATCATCGGCTGGCCGGCGCCCAACAAGCAGAACACGGGAGAGGCGCACGGCTCTGCGCTCGGCGACGCCGAGGTTGCAGCCACCAAGCAGATACTCGGCTTCGATCCTGCCGTGAACTTCCCCGTCGAGGACGAGGTGCTTGCCCGAGCCGGCGAGGTCGCCGACCGTGGCAAGGCGATCAGGGCGCAGTGGGAGGAGACCTTCGGCCGGTGGGCAGAGGCCAACCCGTCCCGACGCGCGCTGCTCGACCGGCTCGCCGCTCGGGCGCTGCCCGCCGACTGGTCGGAGGCGATCCCCGCGTTCTCCCCCGACGATGGCCCGATGGCCACCCGGTCGGCCTCTGGAAAGGTGCTGACGGCGCTTGCACCCGTGCTCCCCGAGCTCTGGGGCGGCTCAGCGGACCTGGCGGGCAGCAACGACACGACGATGGTCGGCGAGCCGTCGTTCATCCCCGTCGAGCACCAGACCAAGCTGTTCCCCGGTAACCCCTTCGGCAGAACCCTACATTTCGGCATCAGGGAATTCGGCATGGGCGGGATCCTCAACGGGATCACGCTGCACGGCCTGACCAGGCCATACGGCGGCACGTTCCTCGTTTTCAGCGACTACATGCGGCCCGCGGTCAGGATGGCCGCGCTGATGGAGATCCCGGTCACCTTCGTCTGGACGCACGACTCGATCGGCCTCGGCGAGGACGGGCCCACCCATCAGCCTGTCGAGCAGCTGTGGGCGCTGCGCGCCATCCCAGGCCTTGATGTGGTGCGCCCTGCGGATGCCAACGAGACGAGCGTCGCGTGGAAGACGATCATCGAGCACAAGGACCGGCCCGCCGGGCTGTGCCTGACCAGGCAGAAGCTGCCTGTGTTCGACCGCGGCGAGCTGGCGAGCGCCGATGGCACTGTGCTGACCAGCGCTGACGGCGCGGCGCTCGGCGGGTACGTGCTCGCGGAGGCGCCCGGCGGCGATCCGGATGTGATCCTGATCGGAACCGGCAGCGAGGTGCAGCTGGCGCTCGATGCGCGCGACCGGCTGTGGCGGGACAAGATCGCGGCCAGGGTCGTCTCGATGCCCTGCCTAGAGTGGTTCGCCGAGCAGGACCAGGCGTACCGCGATGAGGTGCTGCCGCCTCAGGTCAGGGCCAGGGTCAGCGTCGAGGCCGGGGTGGGGCTCGGCTGGCGCTCGATCGTCGGGGACGCGGGTGAGATGGTCAGCCTCGAGCACTTCGGAGCTTCCGCGGCGTACCAGACGCTGTACGCCGAATTCGGTATTACCGCTGAGCGGGTAGCGGAGGCTGCCCGGCTCAGCCTCGGCAAGGCCGGCTCGCCCGCTTAGTGCGACCCGCCTAGAGCGACCACGGCTTGGAGTCAGATGGCCGGGAAGGAACAGTCATGACAACGCAGCAGGACAAGCAAGACGTGCTCGGCCAGCTCACGGCCGAAGATGTCTCAATCTGGCTGGACGACATCAGCCGGGAGAGGTTGACCTCAGGCAACCTGGCCATGCTGGTCAAGGATTTCCACGTGCGGGGCGTCACCTCCAATCCGACGATCTTCGCGCACTCCATGGAGAAAGGCACCGCCTACGACGAGCAGCTCGGCGACCTGGCATTGCGGGGCGTCGACGTCGGCGATGCCTCGCGCTCTCTGACGACGTTCGACATCAGGTGGGCCTGCGACGTGCTGCGGCCGGTATTCGACGCGTCGGACGGCGTGGACGGCAAGGTGTCGATCGAGGTCGACCCGCGGCTCGCCGCCGACACAGCCAAGACCATCGCCGAGGCACGGGCGCTTAACTGGCTCGTCGACCGGCCGAACGTATACATCAAGATTCCGGCGACGAGGGCGGGCCTGCCTGCGATCACGGCCTGCCTGGCCGAGGGCATCAACATCAACGTCACCCTGATCTTCGCGCTGGAGCGCTACGAGGAGGTCATCGACGCCTTCATGTCCGGGCTCGAGCAGGCCGATGAGGCACATGTCGCGACGCTCACCTCAGTGGCCTCGTTCTTCGTCAGCCGGGTTGACACCGAGGTCGACCGCAGGCTGGACGGGATCGGCTCGCCGGAGGCGCAGGCCCTGAGAGGCAAGGCGGCGATCGCGAACGCCAGGCTCGCCTATGAGATCTTCGAGAAGCACTTCGCCAGCCCGCGCTGGCAGGCGCTGTCGAACCAGGGCGCCAGGGTGCAGCGACCGCTGTGGGCCTCGACCAGCACCAAGGACCCGGCGTACCGCGACACCATGTATGTCGAGGACCTGATCGCGCCGCACACGGTGAACACGATGCCCGAGGCGACGATGCACGCCATGGCCGACCACGGCGTGGTGCGCGGGAACACGATCGCCGGCACCTACGACGAGGCGCGGCAGGTCTTCGCGGACCTCGAGAAGCTCGGGATCAGTTACGACGATGTCGTCGCGGTGCTCGAGGACGAGGGCGTGCGCAAGTTCTCCGACTCGTGGGACGGCTTGCTGAAGACCATCAGCGAGCAGCTCGACCCGGCGAAGAGCAGCGCGGTGAGATGACCAATCCGCTGCGCGATCCGCGTGATCGCCGCATCCCCCGGGTGGCCGAGCCGAGCGTGGTCATCATGTTCGGCGTGACGGGCGACCTTGCCCGCAAGAAGCTGCTTCCTGCCATCTACGACCTGGCTAATCGCGGCCTGCTGCCACCCGGGTTCTCGCTCGTCGGCTTCGCGCGCCGGAATTGGACCGACCAGGACTTCGTCGGCCATGCTCACGAGGCCGTCCGCGAGCACGCCAGGACGCCTTTCAGGGACAGCGTCTGGAAGCAGGTCAGCGACGGCATGAGGTTCGTCTCCGGCGAGTTCTCCGATGACGCCGCCTTCGATCGGCTGGCAGAGGCGGCGGCTGAATTGGATACGGAACGGGGCACAGGCGGGAACCGTGCGTTCTACCTGTCAATCCCGCCCGGCCAGTTCCCCGTCGTGGTCCGTCAGCTGGAGCGCTCGGGCATTACCGACTACAAGGACGGTCATGGCTGGAAGCGGGTCGTCATCGAGAAGCCGTTCGGGCACGATCTGACCAGTGCCAGGGACCTGAACGACCTGCTGGCCTCCGTCTTCCAGAAGCACTCGGTCTTCCGCATCGACCACTACCTCGGCAAGGAGACCGTGCAGAACCTGCTGGCGCTCAGGTTCGCCAACACGCTCTTCGAGCCGATTTGGAACCGCAGGTACGTCGATCACGTGCAGATCACGATGGCAGAGGACATCGGGATCGGTGGCCGGGCCGGTTATTACGACGGCATCGGCGCGGCCAGGGACGTGATCCAGAATCACCTGCTGCAGCTGCTCGCGCTGACGGCGATGGAGGAGCCGGTTTCGTTCGCGTCGGAAGGCCTACGCGCGGAGAAGCAGAAGGCGCTGTCGGCCGTTCAGATCCCCGAGGACCCGCTGACCGAGACGGCCCGCGGCCAGTACGCGGCTGGCTGGCAGGGCGGCATCCCGGTCCCAGGTTTCCTCGCAGAGGACGCGATCGCCCCGGATTCAATGACGGAAACCTACGCGGCGATCAAGCTAGGAGTGGACACCAGACGCTGGGCCGGGGTGCCGTTCTATCTGCGGACAGGCAAACGGCTCTCTACCCGGATGACCGAGATCGCCGTGATCTTCCAGCGTGCTCCGCACCTGCCGTTCAATGCCACCGACGCCAAGGAGCTCGGGCAGAATGCCCTGGTGATCAGGGTTCAGCCGGACGAGGGCATCACGTTGCGGTTCGGCTCGAAGGTGCCTGGCTCGGCGATGGAGGTCAGGGACGTCAACATGGACTTCGCCTATGGCGAGTCGTTCACAGAGTCCAGTCCCGAGGCTTACGAACGGCTGCTGCTCGACGTCCTTGTCGGCGACCCGCCGCTATTTCCCGGGCACGAGGAAGTCGAACTGTCGTGGAAGATCCTCGACCCCATCGAGGAGTTCTGGGCGGCGAACGGGCGGCCAGAACCTTACCTAGCCGGAACGGCGGGACCGGCCTGCTCCGACGCCATGATGGCGCGGGACGGCCGGGCCTGGCGGCGACTCTAGCGGCGAGCGAGGAATGAAGGCAGAGCTGATCGACACCAGCGCAAGTACGGTGCGCAACGAGCTCACCCGGATGTGCCAGAAAATGGGCGGGCTCACAACCGGGGTTGTGCTCAACCTCATCATCATGACCGACGAGGCCGACCAGTACGACGCGATGCGAGCCGCTACTCACGCCGGGCGCGAGCATCCGTGCCAGATCCTCGGCGTGATCGCCAGGAGCGGCCGGCGGCCCAGGCGGCTGGATGCCGAGATCACTGTCGGTGAGAGCATGCCTGGCCAGACCGTCTTGCTGCGGATCCAGGGCGAGCTGAACGAGCACGTGGACTCCGTCGTCACTCCCCTGCTGGTGCCGGACACTCCGGTGGTGATCTGGTGGCCGGGCAGGGCTCCGGAGGCTCCGGCCGCTGACGGGCTGGGCATGCTCGGCCAGCGACGGATAACCGACGCCGCCGCCGATGAGGCGCCGCGGCAGCGCCTGCTGCAGCTCGCGGCGGCTTACCGGCCAGGTGACACCGACCTGGCATGGGCTCGCACCACGAATTGGCGATCACTGCTCGCCGCGACCCTGGACCGGCCGTATGCCCAGATAGCTGAGGTCACGGTCGAGGCGGAGGCGGACAACCCGAGCGCGGACCTGATGGCGGCGTGGCTGGCGCTGCGCCTCGGCGTCCCTGTTCAGCAGGATGTATCGATGGGTCCTGGGGTGACCGGCGTCAGCTTCCTCACCGCTGACGGCAAGATCGTCATCAGCCGGCTGGACGGAAGGAACGCCACATTGTCGCGGCCTGGGGAGCCCGATAGGTCCGTGGCGCTGCATCGCAGGGACACCGACGAGCTGCTAGCCGAAGAGCTGCGCAGGCTCGATCCGGACGAGGTATACGGGGAGACGCTCGCCGAACTGGCGACGTCGCAGACAACTTCTGCCAGCGAGGAGTGACGTCATCTCTGTTCCCCAGATCCTCATCCATCACGACGGCGAGCTGCTGGCGAAGGCCGTCGCCGCGAGACTCGTCACCAGGCTCGTCGACGCCGTCGCTGCCAAGGGCATCGCCTCGGTCGTACTGACCGGCGGCGGGATCGGGACGAAGGTCCTCGCGGAACTGGCCGCCGCCCCGGCCCGGGACGCTGTCGACTGGCGCAGGGTCGAGATCTGGTGGGGCGACGAGCGGTTCCTGCCCACCGGCGATCCGGAGCGTAACGAAACGGGCGCCCGTAGCGCACTGCTCGACCATGTCGACGTTGAGCCAAGCCGGGTACATCCGATGCCCGGGCCTGGCGGGCCTTATGGCCCGAACCCCGAGGCCGCAGCCGACCGGTATGCCGAGTGGCTGCGAACTGCGGCCGAGCCGCAGGATCGGGTCGGCGTGCCGAGGTTCGACGTGCTGATGCTTGGCATAGGTCCCGATGCCCACGTGGCCTCGCTCTTCCCCGGGCAGCCCGCGCTGTACGAGGAGGAGCGCACGGTCGTGGCGGTGCGGGGCGCACCCAAGCCGCCGCCGATCAGGCTGACGCTCACGCTGCCCGCCATCCAGGCGGCGTCCGAGGTATGGGTTCTGGCCTCGGGGAGCGAGAAGGCCGGAGCCGTCCGCATGGCATTGTCGGGTTCTGGCCCGGTCCAGGTTCCCGCCGCCGGCGCGCGCGGAGTGCAACAGACGCTGTTCCTGATTGACCGCGCGGCCGCGGCGGAGGTGCCCGTCCAGCTCAGCAGGTTCGCCTCCCCCTGACCGCCGGATTAGCCGCCCGGATAGCGCTTGTCGCGGCATGTGGGAGTTCCCGCAATAGGAACGTCTTCGGCGCGACGGCCTTGTCGACCTATGGCGGCTACTGGATGGGCGCAGGACTCTGGCTGGGTAAACCGCTGCTGGCTCTCAAGGAGCGCGCTTGTCGATACCGTTAGGCGGTGGCAACACCGAAATCACGTAACCGTCCTTGGCGGGCAATCAGCACGCTCGCGCTGGCCGTGGCCGCGGTGGTGGCCGTTCATGTTGCGGGCGTTCCGCTCGAGGTGACTACACAGCAGGCGGCATCGAAGAGCAACACCCTCGTGAGCGTCGACGCCGGCCATCTGATCACGATCGTCGGGTCGATCGCGTTTCTCGTCTTCTCGCTAATATCCACGTTCGCCTTCGCCAGCTGGGCGCGCGACGTGCTGCAGCACTTCATCGGCGCCGCGTACGGCGCCATCGTCAGGTACGTGATGATCCTGTCTGGGATCATCCTGGTGGTCCTGATCGCGCTGTCGATGCTTGGTTTCCCGATCGACCAGCTCGTGGTCGGCGGCGCTGTCACGGGCGTGCTGCTCACCATCGCAGCTCAGCAATCGCTGTCGAACCTGTTCGCGGGCGTGTCGCTGCAGTTCGCGCACCCCTTCCGGGTCGGCGATCAGGTGCGGATAAGGTCCGGTGCGCTCTCGGGCACTATCGAGGGCACCGTCACCGAGTTCAGCATCACCTATGTGCGGCTTGACACCGCCGACGGGCCGATCCTGCTGCCCAATTCTCAGGTGCTGGCTGCTGCCGTTAGCCCCGTGCCTGCGGCCGATGAGGCCGCTGGAGCAGGTGCGGGCGTCGCTTAGACACACCGGTGGCCGACACCACCCGTTGGTGCCGGCCACCGGGCCGCCCTCAGGCGACCTTTCAGTGATTCGCCTCGTACTTCGTTATCACCTGCGCGGGAATCCGGCCGCGATCACTAACTTCCATGCCGGAACGCTTTGCCCATGCGCGGATCTCCGCGCTGCGCCGGCGATGAGCGGTCGTACGCCTCTTTGACCGTCCGACCCTCGATGAAACCTTGCGAGCCCGGTCGGCGAAGCGATTCATCGTTTCGTCGAACTTCTGGCTGTGCTTCTCGCAGAGGTCTATCTCATAGTCCCGGCCGTCAAGGCTGAACACTCGGGTCATCTGCTCGCCGCTCGGAATCTCTTTAGAGTCGTAGTCACAGGCGAATGTGACTGAGACCTTCTGTGCCACGTCTTTCCCCCCTTCCCCTAACCGCCACAATATTCCCTCGCGAACTCGGTTCATAACAGACGGTGATCAGTTAGTTTCACGGAGTTCGCAATGAGCGCAGATCGGCCGTGCACAGCCGCTTGTGCGGCGGATGATCAGGTCAAGAGCGCTGCAGCGAGCGATTGCCTAAGTGGCGACGCTGGTGCATGGCCTTGCCGAAGCCTTGGTGCTCAGTGCGCCCGATACGAAGCGGTGGCCGGGCCCCAATCCGCAGTGAGCTGCTCGGTCTTTGCTGACCTGGCCTTGCGCCGGCTCGGGGAGTGCTCGCCGTGCGGCTCGGTCCAGTCATCCCGCCCGCTCGGTTCCTGCGTGTCCGATCGTCCCGCTGCTGCTGGCGGTGCGGCGAGAAACTGCGTCTCGCCGCGATAGGCGCCTGAGTACTGGTCGCGGTAGTCGCCACCGGACTCGGCGAAACCGTGCGGCTCTGGGTACCCGGGCTCTGGATACCCGTGCGGCTCTGGGTACCCGGGCTCTGGATACCCGTGCGGCTGTGGATACCCGCCAGGCTCTGCATAACCGCGGGACTGGACATAACCGGAAGACTCGGCGTAGCCGTGCGGCTCGGGCACGAAATCCGGCGCAGGTTGGTAAGGGCGGGCCTGGCCTGCGACGTCCGGGACGTAGCGCGGCGGTCCGCCCTGGTCAAATTCTGGGCCATAAGGCTCTGGCCTGCCATAAGCGTCGGCCGCGCCATAGCGGTCCGGCGGGCCATAGCCTTGGCCGCTGCTGGCGGCTGGATACTCACGGCTGTAGTGCTGATCGCTACCGCCGTGGCGGCCCATGCCGTCGTCGGGCTCCGGGTACCCGTAATCAGGTCCAGTTCCGTAATGCGGCTCTGAGCCGTAACCGGGCACAGGCGCATAAGTGGTCGGCTGGCCGTAGCCGGCCGGCTCGGGATAGCCATAGCCAGGATCGGACTGCGCGTTTGCATAAGAGGGCTGGCCCCGCTGCAACGATGCTGGATCGGCTGCCCGCGACGGCGGCCCAGCCCGCAGAGTGTCAAC
Source organism: Streptosporangiaceae bacterium (assembly GCA_036258115.1). Classification (GTDB taxonomy): domain Bacteria; phylum Actinomycetota; class Actinomycetes; order Streptosporangiales; family Streptosporangiaceae; genus Chersky-822. Next base: position 133,407 of record DATAEH010000066.1, on the reverse strand, counting down.
CATCCTGGCCAGATCGACAAACGGCAGCCTGAAGGTGCCGGCGCACCTGTTGCCTTGCCAGATGCTGAAGACCGCAACCGAGCTATCCGCGTACCAACTCAGCCGCATGGTCCGTGATTCGCCCCTGACGTCGAAGAAGACCTCCCCTTCGCGGGGCAGGGGAACGGCATCCGGCTCCGACATGCTGCCTATCGTCACTCCGGCCGGTGGCCTTGTCCAGCCAATGAAACGCATTGGCGGGTCAGATCATCCATAATCCGACCACATTACCCGGATCACAGACCGATGGCGCCGTGGCTCCAGGGCCGATCCCTGCCGATTACAACCTGCTACCATCCGAGTGAGTCTTGTAATCTTTACTGTGCTGCGGTGCGCGCGATGCCATGATTATCGGGCGGTGCGCTGACGTTGCGGATTGATTGCCCAGCTGCCAGCCGAAGACGGTGACGAGCCGTTGCCGGCGTCTGGCGCGGGATCCCTAACGGGCGAAGGCCTCCGAACCGGGCGTCAGCGTGGGAACCCTCGGCGTATAGCTAGGGAACAGTTCCGGGCTGCAAGGCGTTTGCATGATGCGACGGGGCGGATGCCGCATCGCGCGATTTTCGTTGTATTTGCGTCCTGTGTGCCTTGTGGCCGCGGGACGGATGTTAACGATCAGCTGTTGAGGAGAGCTTTTCATGTCTGAGGTACGCCGTCAGACCGTGCTCCTGCCACGGCCTAACTGGGGCTGGCAGGACCGGGCTGCCTGCAAGGGCGCGGATGTTGTGTTGTTTTTTGGACCCGATGGTGAGCGGCAGCCTGAACGGGACATCAGAGAGCGCAAGGCTAAGGCGCTTTGCGGTTCGTGCCCGGTCCGGATGGAATGCCTAGGTTACGCGGTCAGCAGGCCTGAAAAGTACGGCACGTGGGGCGGCTTGAACGAGGACGAGCGATCGGCCGAGCGGCGCAGGCGGATGCGGCGCGCGAACACAAACGCTGCCTGATCTGGGCTGCGCCTGTGAGCGGACCTTGAGCCGAGCGGCGCGGCTCGGGTCGCGCGCGGCAGGTGAGCGAGAATGAGACCATGATCTGCCAATGCTGCCGCCGGCAGGAGCATGCCTCCTGCAAGGGCGGTACCTGGTGCGACTGCCAGCACAAGCCTCCTGCCGTTTTGCAGACTGAACCGGCGATGGGCTGGGTCAGACAGGGTTAGGCCGGTAGCCTGAGGGCAGTTCCGGAATAGCAGACCAACCGATAATCGCGTCGTCCAGGAATACCGGCGCTTGCGCGGCGGTTGCCCCAGACGCCTGGCGCGTTCGGCCAGGACACCCGACAGCACGACCTGCGAGCCAAGCAGCCGGGAGGAAATGAGCCGTGACGCACCGCTGCTCTTCAGCTGCTTCAACTGCATTCACGGTCATTTGGGCATACTCTGTCCGCAGGGACGCGTTTTGTGTCCTGAGGTATGAGGCATGACTCCTGTGCCACGGCCGTCACGGCCGGGCCAGCCTGACCAGTCAGCGGGTTCAGAGGAGGCACGCAGCATGGAAACGCTGGCCGTGGAAGCGGCCGAAGCGCTCAAGGGTGCATCGGCTGACGAGGTCATCAAATGGGCGGCCGAGACGTTCGGCAGCCGGCTGTGCATCACGTCGTCGATGACAGACGCCGTGATCGTTGACCTCACTTCGCGCCACGTTCCCGGCATCGACGTGCTGTTCCTCGACACCGGCTATCACTTCGCCGAGACAATCGGCACCAGGGACGCGGTTTCCGCCGTCTACCCGGTGAATGTGATCAATGTCACGCCGCCGACCACGGTGGCTGAGCAGGACACCGAGCTCGGACCGAAGCTCTACGCGCGCAACCCCGACCTGTGCTGCTATCTGCGCAAGGTCGTCCCGCTTGAGCAGTCGCTGGAGCCCTACGACGCCTGGATCACCGGCGTTCGCCGTCAGGAGACGGCCGCGAGGACCGACACGAAGGTCGTTCAGTGGGACCCCAGGCGGCAGATGGTAAAGGTCAATCCCATCGTCGAATGGACCCAGCAGGACGTTGACGACTACATCACCGAGCACGGCGTGCTGGTGAACCCGCTGGTCTATGACGGCTACCCGTCGATCGGCTGCGCGACCTGCACGGCGCGCGTCGAGGCGGGCGCGGACCCGCGTAGCGGCCGCTGGGCAGGCACCGCCAAGACCGAGTGCGGCATTCACACCTGACCCACGAGGTCATCAACCAGGCACCACCGCTCGCTGGCCACGATGTAGCTGCCGACGAGGCGCTGATCACCGCGGTCACACATCACGGCGCGAGCTGGGTCCTGCCGGAACTGCATGAGCTGGGCGAGCTCGCGGGCTCCCCAGAGGTGATCGATCTCGCCACGCTCGCGAACGTGCACGAGCCTGAGCTGCGTACCCACGACAGGTACGGGAACCGGATTGACGAGGTCGAGTTTCACCCGGCCTGGCATCAGCTCATGGCCACGGCGGTCGGGCACGGGCTCCATGCGGCCCCGTGGACCAGCCCTGAAGTTGGCGCGCACGTCGCGCGGGCCGCCAAGTTCTATGTCTGGACGCAGGCCGAGGCCGGGCACGGCTGCCCGATCTCGATGACCTACTCGGTGATCCCAGCGCTCCGGCACGCTCCGGACCTCGCATCCCGCTTCGAACCGCTGCTGGCGTCCGGCTGCTACGAACCCGGCTTGCGCGCTCCAGAGACTAAGCAGGGCCTGCTGGCCGGGATGGCCATGACCGAGAAGCAAGGCGGCTCAGACGTCCGCGCTAACAGCACCCGGGCGGTACCGGCTGGCGACGGCAGCTATCTGCTCACCGGCCACAAGTGGTTCTGCTCGGCCCCGATGTGCGATCTGTTCCTGGTCCTTGCCCAGGCCGAGGCAGGCCTGACCTGCTTCCTGCTCCCCCGGGTCCTGCCCGACAGCAGCAGGAACGGTATGCACATCCAGCGCCTGAAGGACAAGCTCGGCAACCGCTCGAATGCCTCGTCAGAGGTCGAATACGACGAGGCCGTGGCGTGGCCGGTGGGCGAGCCAGGCCGAGGCGTAGCGACCATCATCGAGATGGTCAGCTCGACCCGGCTGGATTGCATCCTCGGCAGCGCTGCGGCCATCAGACAGGCGTGCGTCGAGGCAACGCACCACGCCAGCCACCGGCGCGCGTTCGGCGCCCCGCTGGCGAGCCAGCCCGCCATGACCGCCGTGCTCGCTGATCTCGCCCTGGAGTCCGAGGCTGCGACCACGCTTGCGCTCCGGCTGGCCGCGGCCGCTGACCGGGCTGCCGGTGGCGAGGCGAGCGAGGCCGCGCTGCTCAGGCTGATGCTGCCTGCCGCTAAGCACTGGATCTGTAAGCGGGCGCCGATGGTGATCGGCGAGGCGCTGGAATGCCTGGGCGGCAACGGCTACGTCGAAGAGTCCGTGATGCCGAGGCTGTACCGCGACGCGCCGCTGAACTCGATCTGGGAGGGCTCGGGCAACGTGACCGCGCTCGACCTGCTGCGCGCCCTGGCCCGCTCCCCTGGCGGCATCGATGCGCTGCGCGCCGAACTCGACAAGGTTGCGGGCGCCGACCGCGGGCTCGACGCGGGCATGCAGCGCCTGTGGAAGATGCTGACCGAGATCTCCGCCGACCCCGCAGCGGGCCCATACCGGGCTCGCGCGCTGGCCGGTCTGCTTACCCTGGTCGTGCAGGCGGCGCTGCTGATCATGTTCGCCCCCGCGCCGGTCAGCGATGCTTTTTGTGCCTCGCGCCTGGCCGGCCACGAGGCCGGCGCAGGAGGGCCTGGGATAACCTTCGGCACACTGCCGTCCGGGCTCGACCTGGCCGCGATCGCCAGGAGGACGCAGCCCCAGGCCAGGAGCCGGCCTGCAGGTGCAGTCATCAGCAGGTAAGGTCACCTGATGCGCGTATGGCCTGGTAATGCTTATCCGCTTGGCGCTGTTTGGGATGGTTCAGGAACTAACTTCGCAATCTTCTCAGAAGTTGCCGAACTTGTTGAGCTATCCCTGTTCGACGAGGAAGGCGTAGAAACCAGGGTTGCGCTGAGCGAGGTCGACGGTTTCGTCTGGCACTGCTACCTTCCGGACGTCGAGCCGGGCCAGAAGTACGGCTATCGCGTCCACGGCCCGTATGACCTGCGTCGCGGCCACCGGTGCAACCCGGCCAAGCTGCTTCTTGATCCGTACGGCAAAGCGATCGATGGTGTGGTCACAGCGAGCCCGGCACTGTATTCCTACATCCGCGGTGGCTCTGATCCGGCCGCGCTGAACACCGACGACAGCGCCCCGTTCATGCCGAGGAATGTCGTCATCAACCCCTACTTTGACTGGGCCGGCGATCAGCAGCTGCGCACGCCGTATCATGAGACGCTGATCTACGAGGCGCATGTACGCGGCCTGACGCTGCGCCACCCAGGCGTTCCTGAAGAGCTGCGCGGCAGCTACGCCGGGATAGCGTCGCCGGCGATTATCGAGCACCTGCAGCGGCTGGGCGTCACCGCGATCGAGCTGATGCCCGTGCATCAGTCCGTGCCTGAGCCGATCTTGCCGGAGCGCGGGCTGACCAACTACTGGGGCTACAACACCATCGGCTTTTTCGCGCCGCATCAGGGCTACGGTTCTGCAGCGGCGGCGCACGGCCATGTCGCTGAATTCAAGGCGATGGTCAAAGCGCTGCACCAGGCCGGGATAGAAGTCATTCTCGACGTCGTTTATAACCACACCGCCGAAGCCGCCGAACTGGGGCCGACGCTCAGCTTCCGCGGCATCGACAACGCGGCTTACTACCGGCTCTCCGACGCGAACCCGGCGGTCTACCTGGACTACACGGGCTGCGGAAACAGCCTTAACGTCCGTCATCCGCACGCCCTGCAGCTGATCATGGACTCGCTGCGGTACTGGATCGACGAGATGCACGTCGACGGATTCCGGTTCGACCTCGCCTCGGCGCTGGCCAGGGAGCTGCACGACGTGGACAGGCTCTCCGCGTTCTTCGACCTCGTGCAGCAAGACCCACTGGTGTCGCAGGTCAAGCTCATCGCCGAGCCGTGGGACGTCGGCGAGGGCGGTTACCAGGTTGGCAATTTCCCGCCGCTGTGGACCGAGTGGAACGGGAAGTACCGCGACACCGTACGCGATTACTGGCGCGGATCGCCCGGCCATCTGCCGGAGCTGGCTTCACGCCTGACAGGTTCGAGCGACCTATACGAGACCAGCGCACGGCGACCGGTGGCGTCAGTGAACTTTGTGACGTGTCACGACGGGTTCACGCTCGCCGACCTGGTCAGCTATAACCGCAAGCACAACGAGGCGAACCTCGAGGACAATCACGACGGCACCAACGACAACAGATCGTGGAACTGCGGCACAGAGGGACCGACCGACGATCCCGAGATCAACGCGCTGCGGGACCAGCAGGTCCGCAACTTCCTGGTGACGTTGTTCTTCTCGCAGGGCATTCCGATGCTGCTCGCCGGCGACGAACTCGGCCGGACCCAGCGCGGCAACAACAACGGCTACTGCCAGGACAACGAGGTCTCCTGGGTCGACTGGGACAGCGCGGCGAAGCACTCAGATCTGATCGAATTCGTCGCCACGCTGTCGGCACTGCGCAAGGCGCACCCGGTCTTCCGGCGCCGCCGGTTCTTCAGCGGGCAAGCTGGCGATTCCGGCGACGGTCAGCGGGACATCATCTGGCTCTCCCCCGCCGGGCACGAGATGGGATCGGCCGACTGGAATTCCTGGGACGCGAGGGCCCTGGGCGTGTGCATGAACGGCGACGCCATCACCGAACCAGGTCCGCGCGGCGAACGCATCACCGATGCGGACTTCATTCTCCTGATCAATGCGAACGCCTCTCCGGTGACGTTTACGGTGCCGGAGAGCTTTGGTTCGGCTGGCGTCGCTTGGGAGGTGCTGGTCGACACCGCCGTATCAGCTCCGGTCACCGTCGATGGCGCTGACGGGGCCGGCGCTGATGGGGGGCGCGGGCGTCTTGGGAGCAGGGTCGGCTGGGCCGGTTCTGTGCTGAACCTGGACGTCGCCGCTCGCGCCATCGTCGTGTTGCGAGGAATCAAACGCAACGGCGGCTGACGGCGGTCGTGGCGTGACTGGCAGCAAGGGTTGGCGGTAACGGGTAGCCCTCATGATCTGCGGGCCCGGAGCTAGTTGATGGTCGAGTGGATCACGATCGGGTGGCCCTTGCCGAGGAAGAAGATGCCCGGATAGCCCGCTGTCTGGAAGCCGACATTCGGATTGTCGTGCAGGGTGGAGTGCACGATCTTCAGGGTTCCCGTCCGGTCGTTGCTGACAAAGAAGATCGCGCCCCCGCCCTCGCGGGCGTGATTGAACTTGATGACCGTGCCAGAGATCTTCAGGTGGTATGTATCGCCGTCGTTGTAGATCGCGCCGCCGCTGCCGCCACCCGGCGTGCCTGACTTTGGCGGGTTGGCCCCGTGCCCGACGGCTTTGTTATGGATCATCAGGCTGTTCAGCACCACCCAGGACACGCCGATGCTGCTCAAGGCGCCGCCATTGGAGCAATAGCCGCCCTTGAACGTGCTGTGCACGATGTAGACAGGCAGGTTCCGGTACTCGCTGAGCGCCCGGATGGCAGCGCCACCGAGATCGGGGCCGGTGCGTTCACAGCGGTTGCCGATGAACGTGGAGTTCACGACCTTGAACCGGCCGCCGCGGGCGAAGATCGCGCCGCCGCCACCGCCGTCGAACTTGTCGCCGGTCGAGTTGCCACCCGCGAACGTGATGTTCTGGACGGTCAGCATGGGGTTGGCCTGATTCTGGCAGTGCGAGGTGGTCCAGACCTGGTGCTTGTCGCAGGTGTCCATGTACAGGATCCGGCGGACGCCGGCGCCGCTGAGCGTCACCTTGCCGCCACCGTCGATGACGACTCGCGAGCTGGTGTTCCTGACCTTGGCGGTGGCCCGCATGATGATCTTCACGGGATCGGGGCCGCAGTTGAACTTGATCACTCCGCCCTTGGCTACCGCTCGCACAACCCCGGCTGAGGTGCAGCTGTTGGGCGAGCCATTGCCAATGACACTGTCGGCGTGGGCGGTGTTCACGGCTCCTGCGGCAGCCGGGACGTACGCGCGCCCCGCGGGGTTGCCGGGGGCGAAGGCCGCGGCATGTACGTCCGCGGTGCTGGCGTTGTTGATGGCTGCCACCTGGTGCGGGGCGTGCGCGACCTTCGCGGCCGCTGGACGCGCCTGGGTGGCGACGGGTGAACCGCACCCGACTGAGACAAGACCAGCCACGCATGCCGCTACGCCGCCCAGGAGTCGCATGGCGCATCATGTTAGCCCCGCGGCCAGGTGCCGACTGCGCGTTTAGCGGCATCCATCCGATTTGGGCAGGACGTGCGCAGTTCTTGCCTGGTTAGCGCGGTGCGGGCGCAAGATCCTTCAGTGCGCGGATTCGGCGCGGCACCGGCCCGCAGCCAATTACTTCGTTGTCGGGCACATCAACGGAGTACGTCTGGCGCACTTTGTGCGAACGGTAGCCAGCGGGTACCGAGACTCCCGGTGGCAGGCACCGCAGCCGATGGCCACCAATGCCGCGCTTCGTGGTGATGGTTACCCAGACGAGCTCCGTAATCCAGCAGTTCTGCTGGATACAGCCGCCGTACAAGCCCGGATCTGCCTTGTTCACTTCAGGCACCGTGGACAAGACGACGCGTGTCGATCCCTTGACGCCGGGCGGCCAGTGCGCCAAGCCCACGCCGGCCGCGTAACGCGCTTCATCCCGCGTGAGGACGCCGAACGGCAGGCGCGCAGTCGATCCGCCTGGGCAGCCGGCGCCAGCCCGGTCCGTCAGTGCCGAGTACCAGCCGGGCTGTCCGGCACCCAGAGCGGTCACGGCGTCGCCCGTGGCGCCGTCGATCACCACCAGAGATGGATCGTCCGCTACCGCGGATAGCAGGACAGCCCACACCGGCCGCCACGGCCTCGCGCCGAGAGGATCTGGCGCGCTCGGCGCGATGCGGCCGGTGTGAGCGGCCAGCATGGTCGCCGCCTCGGTCCACGATGTGAGCTTGGCTCCGGCGACCCGCGATCCCCCGTTTGCCGAGCGCCTGGCGGCGGCAACGGCGGCGTTCCTGGTCACAACCGTCCCAGGATCGACCGGAAGTGATGTCGTCACGGGGTGTGTGAACCTCGTGTGCCTGGCCACGCGCAAGACCTCGCGTTCGGACACCTTGTATCCGATGACGCTGAGCAAATAGCGGCCCGCGAGTTTCCAGTAGACGCCGATGAAGCGCGGGTCGGGCTTGCCGGTGCCGACAAATCCAGGCTTGCCGTCGATGATCACGGGCCGTACCACCGATCGGCCTGCGGCGTCGGCCGGGTGGAGCGCGGCGCTGTGCAGCTCGACCGACAGCTCAATCCGTGCCCCATCATGGCCTTGCGACGTGTACATCATCGATGGCAGGGCCGCTTTGTACGAGGCGTTGTGCCCATGCCGGAAGCCTGACGGCAGCCATCGAGCCGTGAGCGTGGCCGGCCCGGACACCATGCCGCGTACCACGGTCGCGCACCCGTCCAGTGCGGTCGCGTTGTTGCTGCCGCAAGCGGCCAGCATCGCGCAGGTCAGCGAAGTGGACAAGAGTGCAGTGGCGGCGCCACGCCAGGAAGCGATCATTGGTCCGATTGTGACCCGAGGACGGCCGGCAGGGCCAGCTTGAACGACCTTTCCCGTCCGTCGTTGCAGGGCTGCCAGTAGCCTTGCCGATCGAGTCACAGCCAGGCGGGCACTCTTACGAGAGCGAAACGGCCGGAAGAGAGGACCAGGGTGCGCCAGATCTTCCCTGAGCACAAGGGTCCACTGGGACCTGCGGACCCGCTTAGCGCCGCCGGCCCGCTGAGGCCCGGTGACAGCGGCGCTGAGGATCTCGTGGCCGCGCTTGCGGATATCTACGCATACCCGAGCGGTACGGACCAGGTGTGGGTCAGAGCCAACTTCGTCGCCAGCATCGACGGCGCGATTGCCGCCGACGGGAAATCGGGCGGGCTGTCGGGACCGGCCGACCGGCTGGTGTTCGCCGTCCTGCGCAGTCTCGCGGATGTGGTCGTCGCGGGCGCGAGCACCGTCAGGACCGAGCGGTACCGGCAAGCTCAGCCGGGCGAACTGTGGCAGCGGCTGCGGACCGGGCGTCCGCCAGCGCCGCCGATCGCGGTCGTCACCAGGCGGCTCGAACTCGATCTCTCCGACCGGTTGTTCGGCCAGGGACCGGATCGCGCGCGCACGATCGTCCTGACCACCGAACTGGCGGGCGAGGAGCGCCTCAAAGAGGCGTCGCGCGTCGCCGACGTCGTGGTCGCTGGGGCCCACACGGTGACGGTGCAGGCGATGCTCGACGCGCTCGCCGCCCGCGGACACCACAGGATCCTGGTCGAAGGCGGAACAATGCTGCTCGGCCAGCTGCTCGAAGAGCACATGCTGGACGAGCTCTGCCTGACGGTCAGCCCGGTGATCGAGGGCGGACACGGCGCCGGCCGCCTTACCTCATCAAACGGCCCCGCAGGGCTCACCGAGATGAGGCTGGAGAGCGTGCTCGAAGACGACGGGTTCTTGCTGACCCTATATATCCGAGCCTGAGTCGTGCCCTGAGCGTTTTGAGTCGTGCCGTGAGGGCTTAAGCGAGCCAGGTCAGGCGTGGCTGCTGTGGCGAAGGCGATCGAGCGCTTCGGCCAGAATGGCGGCGCCGTCGTTGGCCGAGCGCCGCTCCTTCACGTAAGCCAGGTGCGTCTTGTAAGGCTCTGAGTGCGGGAGCGGCGGCGGGCTCGTGGCGTCACGCCCGGCCGGAACGCCACAGCGCGGGCAGTCCCAGGTCTCGGGAACCGTAGCGTCGTCGGCGAAGCTCGGTATCGTCTCGTGGCCATTGCAGCAATAGAACGACACTCGCACTCGCGGCGCCGCCTCGCCACGCTCCGCTTCCCCCATGGGTCCAGCGCCTACACGGCTGCCGCGAATGGCGTTACCACTACTCAATGCATGCCTCTTTCTAGGTGAAGCGCGGGCCTTCAGTGGCCGCGAGCGAGGTCACGTGCGCGAGCGCCATCGCTCGCGATGCAGACATCACTTCAGCAGCAGGCCCAGCGCGACAATGCAGACGAACCACAAGATCCCACAAGAGACAGTGATCCGGTCGAGGTTTCGCTCGACTACCGACGAAGACCCGAGTGACGAGGACATTCCGCCGCCAAACAGGTCTGACAGCCCGCCGCCCTTGCCTTTGTGGAGCAGCACGAGCAGCACCATGAGCAGGCTCGTGATGATGAGGACGATAGAGAACGCGATAACCACTGCTAGGTCGTCCCTCCGGGCGCTAGTCAGGCCGACCGCGTTGGTCACCGCAGGGCCTGCTGATAACGGCAGATTCGCACGAATCCTTCGTAATCGAGGCTGGCACCGCCGACCAGCGCGCCGTCGATATCTGACTGCGCCATGATGGCAGGCATGTTGTCGGGGTTCACTGATCCCCCGTAAAGGATACGCACTCTGGCTGCTACTTCGCGCCCATGGCGAGCGGAAACTCGCCCCCTGATCGCCGCGCAAACCTCCTGGGCGTCTTCCGGGCTCGCCACCTGGCCAGTTCCGATGGCCCAGATCGGCTCGTATGCGATGACCATCTGCGCGACCTGTTCGCCCGTGAGACCGGCGAGCCCCGCGTCGACCTGATCGGTGCAGTGCGGCACGTGCTCACCGGCTTCCCTGATCGTCAGCGACTCACCAATGCACAGGACGGGCGTCATCTCGTTCGCGAAGACGGCCTTCACCTTGGCGTTGATCAGCTCGTCGCCCTCATGGTGGTACTGGCGTCGCTCCGAGTGGCCCGCGAGCACGTAGCGGCAGCCGAGCTTGGAGAGCATCCTGCCGCTGACGTCGCCGGTATAGGCGCCATCGGAGTGCGGAGAGACGTCCTGAGCGCCGTACTGCAGCTTGAGCTTGTCGCCTTGGATGAGCGTCTGCACGCTCCGCAGGGCTGTAAAGGGCGGCAGGATCACGATGTCGACGACGGCGAAGTCTTTGTCGTTGAGCCGGAAAGCGAGTTGCTGGGTGAGCGCGAGCGCCTCGAGATGGTTGTTGTGCATCTTCCAGTTGCCGGCCACCAGCGGCTTGCGGCCGGACGCGCTCATAGTTCCCCCCTGGCCAACGCCGCGAGGCCGGGCAGAGTCTTGCCCTCCAGGTACTCCAGACTGGCCCCGCCACCGGTCGAGATGTGGCTGAACGCAGTGTCGGGGAACTGCAGCTGCCGCACGGCTGCGGCCGAATCACCGCCTCCGACGACAGTCAGCCCCGGTACCCGGCTGATTGCCTCGGCGACCGCCTTGGTACCGGAGGCGAAGGCGGGGAACTCGAAGACCCCCATCGGGCCGTTCCAGAACACCGTGCCGGCATCGGCAAGCTTCGCGGCGAACAGATCGCATGTCGCCGGGCCGATGTCGAGGCCCATCCGGTCGGCGGGGAAGTCTGAGACCGGCACCGTCTCGTGGTCGGCATCGGCGGCGAACCGGGTCGCCGCGACCATGTCGGCTGGCAGCACGATCTCTGCTCCGCCCGGTGCATCCAGCATGCGGCCCACCTCGCCAATCATGTCCTGTTCAACCAGCGAGCGGCCCACGCCATAGCCGCGGGCAGCAAGGAACGTGAACGCCATGCCGCCGCCGATCAGGATCCGGTCGGCGATCGTCCGCAGATTGGCCACGACGGCCAGTTTGTCGGAGATCTTCGCGCCGCCGAGCACCACCACATATGGCTGTTTCGGGTCCTCCGTCAGCTGACGGAGGACCCCAACCTCGGCCAGCACGAGCTTGCCGGCGGCGTGTGGCAGCAGCGCGGGCACGTCATACACGCTCGCGTGCTTGCGATGGAGCGCGCCGAAGCCGTCGCCGACGTAGAGCACGGCAAGGGACGCCAGGCGGCTGGCGAGCTCACCCCGCTCGGCATCGTTCTTGCTGGTCTCGGCGGGCTCGAACCTGACGTTCTCGAGCAGGCCGACCTCACCGTCGGACAACTCGGCGGCGACCGCGGCGGCCGAGGGTCCCGCGACGTCCGCCGCGAACCTGACCGGCCGCCCAAGCAGCTCGCCTAGCCGGTGGGCCACGGGCTGCAGCGACGGCCCGCCTGTCGAGCGGGCAGCATAGTCCTCGCCCTTGGGACGGCCCAGATGCGCGCAAACCAGTACGCGGGCTCCCCGGCCGGCGAGATCGGTGATGGTGGGCATGCTGGCCCTGATCCGGCCGTCGTCGGTGATCGCGCTGCCGTCGAGCGGTACGTTGAGGTCAGCTCTGAGCAGCACAACCCGCCCGCCGACGTCGAGGTCGGCGATGCCCCGCATCGGTTATCCCAGCCTGCTGGCGACCATCGCGGTCAGGTCGGCCAGCCGGTTCGAGTACCCCCACTCGTTGTCGTACCAGCCGATGACCTTGACCTGGTCGCCGATCACCATGGTCAGCGGCGAGTCGAAGGTGCACGACCACGGCGTTCCGACGATGTCGGAGGACACGATCGGGTCCACCGAGTAGTGCAGGTAGCCCTTCAGCGAACCCTCGCTGGCCGCGGTCTTGTAGGCCGCGTTGACTTCGTCGACCGTGGCCTCGCGCTCCACCTGCACCACGAGGTCGGTGACCGACCCATCCATCACCGGGACGCGCATCGACATCCCGTCGAGCTTGCCCTTCAGCTCAGGCAGCACCAGGCTCGTTGCTTTCGCGGCTCCCGTGGTGGTCGGGATGATGTTCTGCGCCGCGGCGCGGGCTCTGCGCAGGTCCTTGTGCGCGAAGTCCAGGATGACCTGGTCGTTGGTATAGGCATGCACGGTCGTCATCAGGCCCTTGACGATCCCGAAGTTGTCGAGCAGGACCTTCGCGAGCGGAGCGACGCAGTTCGTCGTGCAGGAGGCATTGGAGATGATGTTGTGCGCATCCGGATCGTACTTGTCGTCGTTGACGCCGAGCACGATCGTGATGTCCTCGCCCTTGGCGGGAGCGGAGATGATGACCTTCTTCGCGCCGGCGTCGATGTGCTTGTGTGCGCCGTCGTGGCTGGTGAAGATGCCAGTGGACTCGACGACGACGTCGACCCCCAGGTCTCCCCATGGCAACGCGGCCGGGTCCCGCTCCGCTAGCCATTTGATCTTCGAGCCGCCCGCGACGATGCTGCCGTCGGCCACCGAGACATCGACATCCAGCTGGCCAAGAACGGTGTCGTACTTGAGCAGGTATGCGAACGTTTTGATGTCGCCGAGATCATTGGCCGCGACGATCTCGATCCCGGGGTTGTCCATCGCGTGCACAGCACGCCAGAAGTTCCGTCCGATCCGGCCGAACCCGTTGATTCCTACCCGGACAGTCACTTGCTGCTCCCCTTCGCATCGCTGATCACGTGCCACGCGCACCTTAACATCGGGCGGGAACAAGGCGCAGGGGCGACATCCCGGCAGCTAGCCCGCTGCCGTCTGGCGCTGGCGTGGCAAGGTGCGGCATCCGGTGACTATGCTTCGGGCGACGGGTCAACGAATGAAGGCACATAATGATCAATTTCGGTACCCCATCGCAGCCTGAACGAGGCAATGTCGGCATGGCGGTGCTCGCCGGCCTGGTCGTCGCGATCGCCTGCGCGGTTGTCTGGGGCGTGATCGCATACGCGACCAAATATCAATTGTCGATCATGGCGATCCTGGTCGGGCTCGCCGTCGGAACCGTCATGGCCAGGATCGGCCGTGTACGAACGCCAGCGTTCGGGGTCGCTAGCGCCGTGCTCGCAGTATTCGGCTGCGCGCTCGGCAGTCTTGTCGCCGAGATCCTGGTCATTAATCGGGCGGATGGTGCACCGATAAGCCTGATTCTGGCGCACCTGGGCGATGTCTTCCGTGTTTACCCGCGAGGTGTCGGCGGGCTCGGCTTCCTGTTCTGGGTGATCGCGGCGCTATACGGCTACCGGATCGGGACGGGCGGCTCGTGGCGCTGGGGGTGGAGCCGCCGGGTGCCGCGCCAGCCCTATGGCACGATGAACCAGCCCTACGGCACGACGAACCAGCCTTACGCACCTGGCCAGCAGCCATACGGCACGCCGCCGGGCCAGCCGTATGGCACGCCGCCGGGCCAGCCGTACGGAGCGCCGCCCGCGCAACCTGGGGACGTGACGCAGCAGCCGCCTGAGTTCGGCTTCAAGCAGCCGCCAGGACCAGGCCAGGGCCAACCCTGATCATCCGTTCAAGCCGAGCCAGCCGGCCCTAGGGCGCCAGCATTTCCGGGGTGAGCTGCGCCTCGGTGGTGGGGACGCCGAGGTCGATGGCGCGTTTATCGGCTAGCGCCAGCAGGCGCCTGATCCGGCCAGCGATCGCGTCCTTGGTGAGCGGCGGCTCGGCGGCCTGGCCGAGTTCCTCCAGGCTCGCCTGCCGGTGCTTGATGCGCAGCTGACCAGCCTCGATCAAATGCTGGGGTGCCTCGTCGCCGAGTATCTCCAGAGCTCGCTCGACCCGGGCGCCGGCCGCGACCGCTGCCCTGGCGCTGCGGCGCAGGTTGGCGTCGTCGAAGTTGGCCAGGCGGTTGGCCGTGCCGCGGACGGCGCGCCTGATCCTGCGCTCTTCCCAGGCCAGAACGCTGTCATGGGCGCCGAGCCTGGTCAGGATCGCGCTGATCATGTCGCCGTCTCTGACCACCACGCGGTCGATGCCGCGCACGTCACGCGCCTTCGCCTGGATCCGCAGCCGCCGCGCGGCGCCGACCATCGCGAGCGCGACCTCGGGTCCCGGGCAGGTGAGTTCCAGCGACATGGAACGCCCTGGTTCGGTCAGCGAGCCGTGCGCGAGAAACGCGCCACGCCATGCGGCCTCGCAGTCACAGGTACTGCCGGCGACCACCTGCCGCGGCAGGCCGCGTACCGGCCGGCCGCGGCTGTCGATCAAGCCGGTCTGCCTGGCAAGGCTGTCGCCGTCCTTGCTGACCCGCACCACGTACCTGTTGCCCTTGCGCAGCCCGCTTGGAGCCAGCACGATGAGCTCGGACGAATGGCCGAAGATCTCGATAATGTCCTTGCGGAGCCTGCGGGCCGCGGCGCCGGTGTCGAGCTCGGCCTCGACCATGATGTGACCGTTCGACAAATGCAGTCCGCCTGCGAACCGCAGCAGCGTCGAAACCTCGGCCTTGCGGCAGCACGGCTTCAGCACGCTGACGCGGCTGAGCTCGTCCTTGACCAGGCTGGTCAGCGCCACCACTCTCACTCCCCCTCGAATATCTGCGCAAGCGCGCCCGCGAGCAGCAACGGGTCGTGCCGGTCAGGCCGGCCCGCTACCGCCAGATCGGCGAGCACTAGTCGCGCGCCGAGCAGATCCGCTGCCTCGGTCAGCTCGCCCTCGGTCTGTATCACCGCTGACTTGTCGGCGAGCACGACATCGATGGCCAGGTCGGGGGCATGGCTCGCAAGCACCTCCAAATGAGCACGGGGAGAGAACCCTTCGGTCTCCCCCGGCTGCGGCGCCAAGTTCAGCGTGACCAGCCTCCTGGCCGGGGTAGTGATCAGCGCACTGGCCAGATCCGGCACCAGCAGGTGCGGGAGCACGCTGGTGAACCACGAGCCAGGACCAAGCACCACCCAGTCTGCCTCTGCGACCGCCTGGACCGCCTCGGGACAGGCGGGCGGGTCAGCAGGGACCAACGACATCGACCGTACCCGCCCGGTCGTCTTCGCGCATGCGACCTGGCCTCTAATCGCGGCAATCTGAAAGGGAAAGTTAGGGTCAATCCCCTCCACTGTGGCCTCCAGCTCGAGCGGCACAGAGGTCATTGGCAGGACCCTGCCGTGCGCGCCGAGCAATCTGCCCACCCAGTCCAGTCCGGTGACGGTGTCGCCCAGTAGATCCCAGAGCGCGACAATCAGCAGGTTGCCAACGGCGTGGCCGCCGAGTTCACCGGGCCCCCCGAACCTGTGCTGCACGACCTTGCTCCAAGTGGTGCCCCAGGAGTCGTCGCCGCAGAGCGCGGCAAGTGCCATCCGGAGGTCGCCAGGAGGCAGCACGCCGTACTCACGGCGCAGCCTGCCGCTCGACCCGCCATCATCGGCCACTGTCACTATCGCGGTCAGGTCCCTGGTCACCCGGCGCAGCGCCGACAGCGAGGCGTAAAGGCCGTGTCCGCCGCCCAGCGCCACCACGCGGCGGCGAGCGGGCCTACTCACGCCCGAGATCACGATGCGCGACCTGCACGCCGGGCCAGGGCCCGGCCAGCCGGGAAGCCAGTTCCTCTGCGATCACGACGCTGCGGTGCTTGCCGCCGGTGCAGCCTACGGCCACTGTCATGAAAAGCTTGCCGCTGCGCTCGTAACCACCCAGCGTGAGCTGGAGCACGTCGAGGTAAGCCCTGATGAATTCATCGGCGCCCGGCTGGCTCAGCACGTACTCCTTTACGTCGGCATCTTGGCCGTTCTTCGGGGCAAGCTCGGCGATCCAATGTGGGTTCGGCAGGAATCGGCAGTCGGCCACCATGTCGGCATCGACCGGCAGGCCATATTTGTAGCCAAACGACAGCACGGTTACCTTGACGGCGGTGTCGCTTTCATTGCCGAAGGCCTCGCGCAGCCTCGATCGCAGTTCGTGGATGTTCAGTCCAGAGGTATCGAGGATCAGGTCTGCCTCGGCCCTGATGCTGCCGAGCTGGTAACGCTCGGCGTTGATCCCGTCGATCACCCTGCCGGTTTCCTGCAGCGGGTGCGGTCGGCGGACGTTCTCGAACCTACGTACCAGCGTCTCGTCGCTGGCCTCGAGGAAGACCACGAACGGGTGCGCGCCGATCGCGTCCAGCTCCGCGATAGCGGACTTCAGATCCGTGGAGAACGCGCGGCTGCGAATGTCGACCACGGCGGCCACCCTGGGAACCTCCGCCCTGGCCCGCCTCGCCAGGTCGAGCATGGTGACGAGCATGGCGGGCGGCAGGTTGTCAGCGACGAACCAGTCGAGGTCCTCCAGCGCCTTCGCTGCGGTGGACCTGCCCGCCCCCGACATGCCGGTGATGATGACAATCTGCGGCTCAGCGCCGTGACTGGTCATGACCCCCATCCTCCCGCCCTCGCAACGCCTGAGTGACCATCTCCGCGAGTCGCGGGCCGAAACCATCCACCTCGGCGATCTGGTCGGCGCTCGCCTCCCTGAGACGCTTAACCGAGCCGAAGCGCTTGAGCAGTGCCGCCTTCCTGGCCGGCCCGAGGCCGGGCAGCGAGTCGAGTTCGCTGGCGCGCTGCGCGGCGGTGCGCTTGGCCCTGTGGTACGTGATCGCGGATCTGTGCGCCTCGTCCCGAACCCGCTGCAGCAAGTACAGGCCCTCGCTGCTGCGCGGCATGATCACCGGGGTATCTTCGCCGGGAAGCCACACCTCTTCCAGGCGCTTGGCCAGGCCGCAGACCGAGATGTCGGTGATGCCGAGATCTGAGAGTGCCCGAACAGCGGCGTCGACCTGGCCGGCTCCACCGTCGATTACGAGCAGGCTTGGCGGGTAGGCGAACTTGCGCCTGGTCGGCGAGTCCTCGACCAGCATCGACCCTTCCGTGGCATCCTCGGTGATCTCGACATCGCGTTCGGCCAGGTACCGGCGGAATCTCCTGGTTACGACCTCGTAGATCGCAGCGAGGTCGTCGGGCGCGCCCTTGATCCCGAACTTGCGGTACTCGGACTTACGGGCGAGCCCGTCCTCGAACACGACCATCGACGCGACTACATGCGTGCCCTGAAGATTCGAGACGTCGAAGCACTCGATCCGCAGCGGCGGCTGGTCCAGGCCGAGCGCGTCCTGGATCTCCTGCATCGCCTGGCTGCGGGTGGACAGGTCACTGGCGCGCCTGGTCTTGTGCAGCGCCAGCGACTCTGTCGCGTTCCTGGTCACCGTCTCGAGCAGGTTCCGCTTGTCCCCGCGCTGCGGTACCCGGAGCGTCACGCGGCCGCCGCGAAGCGAGCCGAGCCACTCCTGGATCGCATCGGCATCGGGCGGCAGGACGGGCACGAGCACCTCGCGCGGGACGGCCTGCCGCCTGGCGACCGCCCGCCAGTCCGCGCTCGCCCGGCCCGTTTTGGGCGCCGGTCCGGTCAGCGCCAGCTGATCCTCGCTCTCCTGCTGGGTGCCCGGGTCGTCGCGGTAGACCTGGCCGAGGAAGTGCTCGACAAGCTCGCCGGTCGAGAGATCCTCGACCTTATCGACGACCCAGCCGCGCTGACCGCGCACCCTGCCGTCGCGCACGTAGAAGACCTGGACCGCGGCCTCGAGCTGATCCTCGACCAGCCCGATCACGTCGCAGTCGGTGCCATCTGGCAGCACAACGGCCTGCTTTTCCAGGGCGCGCTGTAGTGCCTGCAGGTCGTCGCGCAGCCTCGCGGCGCGCTCGAACTCCTCCGCCTTGGCGGCTTCATGCATCTCGGCTTCGACCCGCCTGGTGAACTTGCCGGTCTGACCGGCCATGAAGTCGCAGAACTCCTCGGCAAGCCGGCGGTGCTCGTCGGCATCGATCCTCCCGACACACGGTGCCGAGCACTTGCCGATGTAGCCGAGCAGGCACGGGCGGCCGATCTGTCCTGCCCGCTTGAAAACCCCGGCCGAGCACGTGCGCACCGGGAAGACGCGCAGCAGCGTGTCGACGGTGTCCCTGATCGCCCAGGCGTGCGAGTAGGGGCCGAAATACCGGACCCCGCGCCGCTTGGTCCCGCGCAGCACGGTGACCCGCGGGTACTCCTCGTTCAGGGTGACGGCGAGGTACGGGTAGCTCTTGTCGTCCCGGTACCTGACATTCCAGCGTGGGTCGAACTGCTTAATCCAGGAGTACTCCAGTTGTAGCGCCTCAACCTCGGTGCCGACCACGGTCCACTCGACACCGGCGGCGTCTTGCAGCATCCACTGGGTGCGAGGCATCAGGCTCGCGAAGTCGGCGAAGTAGGAGTTGAGGCGGGACCGCAGGTTCTTGGCCTTGCCGACGTAGACGACCCGGCCGTGCTCGTCGCGGAAGCGATAAACGCCCGGCGACTCCGGGATGGAGCCGGGCGCCGGCCGGTAGCTTGCCGGATCTGCCACGGAGCAACTCTATTCGCGCGAGCCGACAGACCGCGCCCCCGTGCTATGGGTGCCCAATGGTGTCGCGTTCAGCCGAAGATGACCGTAAGTTCGCCGATCATGTCGCCGCTGAGGACGAAGTCGAGGACGCCTGGCGACTGATCGCCGCGCCAGGCGAAGGCAACGGCGACGTGCCCGCCGGTGCTGGCCGGTTCGCCGGTGATGTCAATCTGGTCGTCGGGCGGATTCTGGGCGTAGGCGTCTGCGATAGCCTGCCGGCCTGCGAACTCCAGCGAGGATGCCTCGGGCGGAACGTTCTCGAACCTGAGGACCGCGTCGTCGGTGTACCTGGCGAGCAGTGGTCCGTAGTCGCCAGAGGCGACGGCCGCGTTGAAGACGGCGACGTAATCGGTGACGAACGCTGCGGCGGACGGCATCATCCGACGATAGCAACATAAATAGTCATCGCGACCGCCATAGTGCGTCCGCGCGATCGCGGGTACCAGACGGAGACATGCAGGTTCTACCCGGGCGCAGCTATGCCTGCGATCTCGATGCTTCTGCCGGGGCGAAGATCACGACAGTAGCCAGGTCTTCGGTGATGTCGGTGAACCTGTGCACCTCATGGGCCGGGACGAAGATGACAGAGCCTGGTTCGACGGCGACCCGCTCGCCCCCGGCCTCGAACATTGCCCGCCCGCTGGTGATCACGTAGATCTCGTCCTCGGTATGCGGGTCCTGGTCATCGACGCTGCCTGCGGGGATCGAGTAGGTCCCTACGCTCAGATCCGGGACCCGCAGCTGCTCGACCCAATGGACTGGCTCGTCTCCCCTGGTGAAGCTGCCTGCTCCATCGATGACTCGCACGTGCGCCTCCTATCGCGCACAGTATGACGCATGGACTCCCGCGGTGCCCGGTCTGCCCGCCCTGTGCCAGGCTGTGCTGGTGCCGTTCCTGCTTGCCGTAACCCTGCTGGCCGTGGCCGCGTGGATTTACCTGGTCGTCGGACACGGCGGATTCTGGCGGACGGACCAGCGGCTCCCCCGGGCCGGTGGCGGCGACCTCGCGGCATGGCCAGCCGTTGTGGCTGTCGTTCCGGCCAGGGACGAGGCCGACGTCGTTCCGAAGACGCTGCCGACGCTGCTGAACCAGCGCTATCCGGGTGAGCTGACCGTGCTGCTGGTCGATGACGAGAGCAGCGACGGAACGAGCCATGTGGCGGAGGAGCTGGCGACGGGCAGCGGCCGTCCCGCTGGTCGCCTGCGCGTGCTGAAAGGTGAGCCCACTCCCCCTGGCTGGGCCGGCAAGGTGTGGGCGATGGCTCAGGGGCTCCGCGTCGTAGGGGACGCCGAGTTCGTGCTGTTCACCGATGCGGATATCGGCTATGCGCCGGGAGCCGTGAGCTCCCTGGTCCGCTCCGCCGTCGCCGACGACCGGGTGCTGGTATCTCAGATGGCGCTGCTGCGCACTGACACCTTGGCAGAGCGGCTGCTGATCCCCGCCTTCGTGTACTTCTTCGCTCAGCTTTATCCGTTCCGGCGGGTAAACAGGCGGGGCGGCCGGACCGCTGCCGCGGCCGGCGGCTGCATGCTGGTCAGCCGCAAGGCGCTCGACGCAGCCGGAGGCCTTGAGCCTATCCGCGACGCCAGGATCGACGATGTCGCCCTCGGTGGGCTGCTGAAGAGGGAGGGCGGTCGTTGCTGGCTGGGTTTCACGACGGAGGTCAGCAGCCACCGCCGTTACGACAGCGTAGGCGAAATCTGGGACATGGTCGCCAGGAGCGCCTACACCCAGCTTCGTTACTCGCCGCTGCTGCTGGCGGGAACGGTATTCGGCATGATCTTGCTGTACCTCCTGCCCGTCGTTGCCACCGCGATCGGCCTCGCCCAACTCACGAGCGGCCGATCACCGTGGCTGGCCATCGCGGGCTTGGCCTCGTGGGCGATCATGGCCGGGAGCTACCTGCCGGTTCTGCGGCTCTACCGGCTGTCCCCTGCATGGGCCCTGGGTCTGCCGCTCATCGGCGTCTTGTACACGGCGATGACGGTCAGCTCGGCGTTGCGGCACCGGGCGGGACGGGGCGGCGAATGGAAAGGCCGCACAATCCAGCAGCTCACCCAGGGAGGATCATGAATCGCGACTCGCTGCGCGCCGTGCAGCAGCCACTGAAAGACTCCTACCGCTCCGATCCGTCGCAGGCGCTGGTCACGCTGCGAGCCGAAGGCGAGCTCGGCGCGGAAAGCGTCAGCTGCTCGGTCGCGACCGGCCGGGCTCTCACCGAGGCAGGCCTGCACCCGGCCACAGGCGGCGACGGCACCCTGGCTTGCTCGGGCGACATGCTGCTGCAGGCGCTGGTCGCTTGCGCAGGGGTGACGCTCAGGGCCGTCGCGACCTCGCTGGGCATCGCGGTGTCTGGCGGGACCGTCCGTGCCGAAGGGGATCTGGACTTCCGCGGCACGCTGGCGGTGAGTAAGGAAGCCCCGGTCGGATTCGCCGCGATCCGGCTCTCCTTCGAGCTCGACACTGACGCCGCGGCCGACCAGATCGAGACCCTCAAGAACCTGACGCTGCGGTACTGCACCGTCTATCAGACCCTCGCGAAGCCCGCTCACCTAACCGCCTCGGCCGCGGTCAGGTGATGGCGCGCCCGGCCGGCCCGCGGGCTACCCTTCGAAGGCCTCGGCCGGCGGGCAGGCACAGATGAGGTTCCTGTCGCCGTAGGCGCCCTCGATGCGCCTGACCGGCGGCCAGTACTTTGACCTGCGGTCGCCGCCTGCCGGATAGGCGCCCTCGGTTCTGCCGTACGGGTGGTCCCACTCGTCGGCCAGCAGCATGGACGCCGTGTGCGGCGCGTTCTTCAGCGGGTTGTCCTTGGCGTCGAAGTCGCGGCTGGCAACCTTGGCGATCTCGCCCGCGATGGCGATCATCGCGTCGCAGAAGCGGTCGATCTCCGTAAGGTTCTCGCTCTCCGTTGGCTCCACCATCAACGTGCCCGCCACCGGGAACGACATCGTCGGTGCGTGGAAGCCGTAGTCGATCAGGCGCTTCGCGACATCCTCTGCCGTGATGCCAGTCTGCGCCGTGATGTGGCGCAGATCGAGTATGCATTCGTGGGCCACCAGCCCGCCTTCGCCTGAGTAGAGGACAGGGAAGTACTCATCCAGCCGCCTGGCGATGTAATTGGCGTTGAGGATGGCGACCTGGGTGGCCTTGCGCAGGCCTTCGGCACCCATCATCGTCACGTAGGCCCAGGAGATCGGCAGGATGCCCGCCGAGCCGAACGGCGCAGCGGCAACCGGGCCAGTGCGCAGCTCAGCCGGCACGCTGCCAGCCTCATCGGCCGTGACAGCGCCGCCCGCTACGGCCAGTTCGCCGACGCCGTCGGCGGCTGCCAGGATCGGGTGCGTGGGCAAGAACGGAGCGAGATGCTCCCGCACTGCCACCGGGCCCACGCCAGGGCCGCCGCCGCCATGCGGAATGCAAAACGTCTTGTGCAGGTTCAGGTGCGACACATCGGCGCCGAAGGCGCCTGGCTGCGCGAGCCCGACTAGCGCGTTGAGGTTCGCGCCGTCCACGTACACCTGCCCGCCCGCCTCGTGCACGAGGTCGCAGACCTCAATGACGGTCGGCTCGAACACGCCGTTGGTGGACGGGTAGGTGAGCATGATGGCCGCGACGGCGCCCTGATGCTGCTCCAGCTTGCCGCGGAGGTCCGGTAGGTCAATCGCGCCGTCCGAGCCGCACTTGACCACGACCACCTTGTGCCCGGCCAGGACGGCGGACGCCGCGTTGGTGCCGTGCGCGGACTCAGGGATCAGGCAGACCGTGCGCTCTGGCTCATGGCGCGAGAGGTGGTAGTGCCTGATGGCCAGCAGCCCGGCCAGCTCGCCCTGAGACCCGGCGTTCGGCTGGAGCGACACCGCGTGGTAGCCGGTGATCGCGAGCAAGGCGTTCTCCAGGCCCGCGATCAGCTCCCGGTACCCCGCCGCCTGATCAGCAGGGGCGAAGGGGTGCAGCCCGGCGAACTCTGGCCAGCTGATCGGCTCCATCTCAGCGGCCGCATTGAGCTTCATGGTGCACGAGCCGAGCGGGATCATTGACCGGTCGAGAGCGACGTCATAGTCGGACAGCCTGCGCAGGTACCTGAGCATCGCGGTCTCGCTGCGGTAGGAGGAGAACACCGGATGGGTGAGGAACTCAGTCGGCCTGCGCAACTCCGCGGGGATTGCCCCGAGGCCGTTGCCGCGCAGGTGCGGCACCTCCACCGGGTCGGCAATGGCGGCAGCGACCGCGGCGGTGTCGTCGTCGCTGGTCGTCTCATCGCATGCGACCTGAACCACGTCTGGCCCAGCCAGATGCAGGTTGTAGCCAGCGGCACGGGCGCGCGCGACGGCCTCGGCCGCTCCGCCAGGAACGAGCACGCTGACGGTGTCGAAGTAGGCCTGATGCTTGGTTGTGAATCCTGCTGCCTGCAAGGCCGCCGCAAGACTAGCCGCCTTGCTGTGCACTCGCCTCGCGATCTCCCGCAGGCCTTCTGGGCCGTGGTAGCAGGCATACATGGCCGCGATCACCGCCAGCAGGACCTGCGCCGTGCAGATGTTGCTGGTCGCCTTGTCCCGCCTGATGTGCTGCTCACGGGTCTGCAGGGCAAGCCGGTAGGCAGGGTGCCCGTCTGCGTCGACCGAGACGCCCACGAGGCGGCCGGGCAGCTGGCGCTTCAGCTCGTCGCGAACGCAGATGTAGCCCGCCTGCGGGCCGCCATACCCCATGGGGACGCCGAACCGCTGAGTGCTGCCTACGGCGATGTCGGCGCCGAGTTCGCCGGGCGGCGTGAGCAGGGTCAGCGCGAGCGGGTCGGCGGCGACGGCAGCCTGCGCCCCGCGCGCGCGCGCCGCCGCTATGGCAGGCCGCAGGTCACGGATCTCACCGCTTGCACCTGGATACTGCAGCAGGACGCCGAACAAAGCGCCCTCGGGCTGTGCATCGATGAGTTCAGGAGTCACGGCGCCGGTCACCAGGTCGATGCCAAGCGGCTCGGCCCTAGTGGCCAGGACAGCCAGGGTCTGAGGCAGACAGTCGGCGTCGGCCAGGAAGATCCGGCCGCGGCCGGCCGCGCGGCGGGCTAGCGTCATGGCCTCGGCCGCGGCGGTGGCTTCGTCGAGCATGGACGCGCCGGCCACCGGGAGCCCTGTCAGGTCCTCGATCATGGTCTGGAAGTTCAGCAGCGCTTCCAGGCGACCTTGGGAGATCTCGGGCTGATACGGCGTGTATGCGGTGTACCAGGCCGGGCTTTCCAGGACATTCCTTCGGATCACCGGCGGCGTGATCGTGTCGTAGTAGCCGAGGCCGATCATCGACCTCAGCACCGTGTTCTGGGCGGCAAGCTCGCGCAGCGCGGCCAGCGCCTGGTCCTCCGGCAGCGGGTCAGGCAGCACGAGAGGCTTGGCGACCGCCAGCCCGGCGGGCAGCGCCGCGGAGGTCAGGTCGTCGAGCGAGGCGTATCCGAGCGCGGTCAGCATCTGCTGCTGGCTGAACTCGTCGGGACCGATATGCCGTTGAGCGAAGTTCACCGGAGCCTCCAGACGGGTAGCGAGTTACGCATCCCCCTCTGTCGCCTGCCTCGACTCCAGAGCTGCCTATCCCGTCCGGTCCTTGTGCCTGAGAGGTTCCGGGGAGGTTGCCCCTTCGGCGCCGTGCGTTGGCTGCGCGCGGCTCTCCCGGACGGTGTCGCTGGCGTATCCGAGCGTACTCCAGGCTAGCGTGATATTCCGGCCACGGGAGCGTGACGAACGGACACTTGCTGGCGTGGCGAGCGTTAGCTGGTGCCGCCCTCAATCAGGTCGGCGGCGGCCCGCAGGCCGTCAGCGGCCTGGATGCTGGCGGCGGATTTCGCCAGCCTGGCACGCAGTGCCTCATCGCCCAGCAGTGCCGCGATCGCGCCGCGCAGCTCGCTGTCGGTGAAGCGGTACGTGTCGAGCCGTGCCCCCAGCCCGAGCTCGTCCACTCGCTGGGCGTTGTCATGCTGGTCCCAGAACAGCGGCAGCACGACCATGGGCTTGCCGAAGTGCAGGCATTCGGTGGTCGTGTTGTTGCCGCCATGGGTGATCACGAGGTCCGCCAGCGGGATGATCGAGGTCTGGGGCAAGAACTCCGCGCCCCACATGTTGTCCGGCAGCTCAATCTCGGCGTGCAGCGGTCCCTTGGACACGATGTACCGGTGCGGCGTATCGGCAAGGCAGTCGATGATCCGCCGCATCAGCGGCACGTCGGCGGAGCCGAGCGAGCCGAGCGAGAAGTAGATCAGCGCGCCTTCGCGGCTAGCTAGCTGCTCGGGCAGCGTGAACTCCGCGTCGGTCCGCCGCACCGACGATTCGATGCGATGCCAGGCGGGTCGCAGCGAGTTGGACCTCGCATAGTCCGCGACCTCGGGATAGACATACAAGTTGACGGCGCCGTCGCCGATGAACTCCAGGTCAGGCAGTGGTGGCGCGCCCTGGCTGGCGAACCAGTCGCTGAACTCCTCCCACATCCCGCGGTGCACGCGCTCATACTCGGCGCGGAACTCGGGCCAGCGGCCGCGGTCGGCCGCCGGGTAGCCGGAAAAGGCAGGAGGCACGTCGCTTCCCTTGAGCTCTAGCGGGTTGCACGACACGATCCGGATGAACGGAACGCCCGCGGTTACCAGCGCCGGAAAGCCGACAACGTTGTCCTCGACGATCACATCGGGCACGGTGCGCGCGATAATGTCGGTGAGCTGGTCGTGGCTGTATTTCGCCCCGGCGATCAGCTCTTCCCACACGGGCCTGATCCAGGTGTCGAGCTGTTCGATCGTCGGCTTGCGGAACTCCGCCGCGGTACTGGCGATGAACTCCTTCCAGAATTGCCCGGCGTCGGCGTCGCCCTCTGTCGGCTCGGCGAGGTTGACCAGGTCTTCGGCGAACCCGAGCGGCTCAAGCTTGCCCTGCCAGGAGGCCTCGGCGGCGAACACGACCCGGTGGCCGCGGCGACGGAGCACGTCGCCGATCCCGATGCAGTTGTTCGTCGGGCCGTAGGCGCTTTCTGGCATGAACAAGAAGGTCAGCGGCCTCATATGGCTGCTCCAGTCAGGCGGGCAATCGGAGGAGTGGGAGCATACCGGCAAGACTGCTCAGATGTCGCCTGAGTGGCACGGCAGCCTCGACGCTCTTAGATGTCATCCCAGCGGAACATTCGGACCGCGATAAGGCTGACGATCAGCGTGAATCCGAGCAGGATACCGATCGCGGGCAGGGCGGCCGCAGGGCCTTCTCCCCTGGCCATGACGTCCTGCATGCCGGTAACCAGGTAGCGCAGCGGCATGACATAGGACGCTCGCCTGACCCAGTCAGGAGCGAAGTCCAGCGGGATGAACGCTCCGCCGAGGAATGCCATCGGCAAGATGATCAGGTTGGCGATCGAGGTAGCGGCTTGCTGCGTCTTGGCGATCGCCCCGACCAGCAGGCCGATGGACATGAACGCCAGGATCCCGCAGACGACAAGCGGGATTGTCATCCACCAGAACGCCGTGAGCTTGAGGCCGAAATACGGCAGCGTCGCGATCGCAAGGAACACGGCCAGCTGGATCAACCCGATAGCCACGGCGATCCAGATCCTTGCGAGGACGATCGACCCCGTGCTGATCGGTGCGAGCCGAAGCCTGCGCAGCAGCTTGTCCTGCCGCCAGCTGACCAGAGTGATGGCTGCTCCGAAGGTGGCGCCGGAGGCGAGCGCCCAGCCGAGCAAGCCTGGCGTGAAGTACTGGATCGATTTCAGCGACTTGTCCTCGACCTGGCTTGAGGAGAGCGTGAACAGCGGCACCTTGCCCGACGCCGCCTGGTTGGCGGCCTGGACGATCGAGCCGAGCACCGAGTTGACAAGGCCGGCCTTGGTCTGATCGGAGATGGGGTAACGGACGACAATGTGGTCTCCGCGTTGCAGGACGGCCGCGTCATCGTTGCCCTTGCGCACGCCTGAAAGCGCGGCCCGTTCGGTGCGCGCATGGCTGATCGTGAGCACCTTGGCAAGCCCCGGATCGGCCTTGCGCGCCTGCGTGAGCAGCTGGACCTGTCCAACCGTCACCAGGTTGATCTTCGGTGCCGAGGAGTTCTTGTAGAGCGCGCACAAGCGCGCAAGCGATCGACAGCCGCTGGGCCTGACCGCCGGAGCTTCTCTGTCCGCTGACTGGCCTGGTCGGTCAGGCCAACCGTCTCGAGCATCGCGTCGGCTTGCCTGACCCCGACGCCATACAGCGAGGCGAACGTCCTGATCTGCTCGCGCGGTCAGCCGCTCGAAGAAGCATGACGCCTGAAGCTGGACGCCAATCCTGGGAAGCAGGCTCCCGTTCCGCGGCCAGGCAGGCAGTCCGAGCACCCGAACCTCGCCTGCATCGGGTTTGCGCAGCCCCTCGATGATCTCCAGGGTCGTTGTCTTGCCTGCGCCGTTCGGGCCGAGTATGCCGAAGAACTCGCCTTGGCTGACCTCGAAGGTGACCCCATCTACGGCTGCGACATCGCCGTAAGACTTACGCAGGTCGCTGACCGTGATGGTGGCTGGCACAACGCGCAACCTTACACACGGTGCATCAGCCGCGAATCAGGGCAAGTTAGCCTATTTTGCGCGCTGCACGGCGGCTCGCAAGCTCGTCGCCGCCCTCAGGCCGGCTGACCGCCTCGCCCGAATCCGCGGGCAGGTCGGCAAGAGAGCCCTCGACCTCGCGCCACACTCTGCCGAGCGCGATGCCAAACACGCCCTGGCCGCCCTGCAGCAGGTCGACAACCTCGTCAGGCGATGTGCACGCATACACGCTTGCACCATCGCTCATCAGCGTGATCTGCGCGAGGTCGTTCGCACCGTGCTCGCGCAGGTAGGTCACGGCCGAGCGGATCTGCTGCAATGAGATCCCGGTATCTAGCAGCCTCTTGACGACCCGCAGCACAAGGATGTCGCGAAACCCGTAGAGCCGCTGCGAGCCCGAGCCAGCGGCCGGTCGGACGCTCGGTTCAACCAGGCCGGTACGCGCCCAGTAGTCGAGCTGGCGGTACGTGATGCCGGCAGCAGCACACGCGGTGGGGCCGCGGTAACCGATGTCCTCTGGCAGCGGACTAAGCGCATCATCGAAGAGCAGTCCTTGCTCACCAGCACGCTGCGCCGCGTCGCTTCGAGCGCGCTCATGCTCACCCTTGATCACCGCCACGCCCACCTCCAGTCGGGGTGCACGTTTCGCACGTTAGGCCCGCCAACGTACCTCGTCAACGATCTCACCCGGCGCGTCGCCGCCATAGTCAGCACTTCCACCGCGGCCACTGAACCGGCCGTGCTCAGGTTGCCGACCCGAAGTCTTCAGGGGTGATGTTGTCCAGGAACTCGCGGAACTTCTCGACCTCGTCTTCTTGCTCGTCCGGGATCGACACGCCTGCCTCGTCGAGGATTTCGTCCTGGGCGAAAATCGTGGTTCCGGTGCGGAGCGCGAGTGCGATCGAGTCGGACGGCCGCGCGCTGACCGTCGTGCCGTTGGAGAACACTAGGTCGGCGAAGAAGATCCCGTCGCGGAGGGCGGTGATATTGACCTGGCGCAGCTCCACCTTCACGGCCTGAAGGATGTCGCGCATAAGGTCGTGGGTGAGCGGACGGGCAGGGACCATACCCTGTTGCGCGAAGGCGATAGCCGTCGCCTCCATCGGCCCGATCCAGATCGGCAGGTAGCGTTCCCCGCCGGTCTCCTTCAGCAGCACGATGGGCTGGTTCGTTGGCATCTCGACCCGGACGCCTACGACCTCCATCTCCTTCACCGCGTCTCCGTCCTCACCTGCGCCTCATACCCTTGCAGTGCGCGGGGCACTCCCTTGTCAACGTACACCCCTTGCCGCCGTGGCCGGACACGTGCTCGACCGCGTACCCGCGATGATGGCCAGCATTCACAAGGCTGGCCGCCCCTTTCCGACTCACGCGCTAGCACCTTTGATTCCCGGCCGTCGCAGGCCTTCGGAGGTGGTCGGGGCGTCGACCTGGATCGCAGGCTGGGGAGCGTCCGGCTCGGCCAGCTCCGCGGGCAAGCCAGCCTCCGCCAGGCCGGCCTCGATCATGGCGCCGTGCAGGCGGATGAGCAGCTGGGCGATCTGGCCGGCGGTCCTGGCCGCCGCGTCCCTGGCCTGGGCGCTGCGCTGGCGCAGCGCTGGCGCGACAACCTGTTCGATCAGGGCTACGTCGCGTTCGGCTCCCGTCCTCGCCCCGCGCAAGTGCCTAGCTTCCACTCCGTACGACGCCAGCATCGCGACGGTGCTCGCCACGTCGAGCGCGTCCTGTCCGTAAAGGCGGCCTGAGCGCTTGATCAGCCCGTGCACCTCGAGTTCGTCGAGTTGTTCTTCCTCGATTCCCGAGGACTCAAGCAACTCCCTGCGGCTGACCATTTCCGTCCTGGCGGTAACGCGTGCTTTGGAGGCCCGGTCGTCGAGGCGCTCCTTGATCACGCGCAGCGGCAGGTACTGGTCGCGCTGAGCGGTCAGAATGAACTTGAGCTGGTCAACGTCGGCCGGGGCGAAACGGCGATAGCCCGACGGCGACCGCGCCGGTGAGATCAATCCCTCGGCTTCAAGGAATCGGATCTTCGAGACGCTGATGTCGGGGAATTCGCTTCTGAGCTCAACGAGGACTTCGCCGATTCCAAGATACGCACGCGCGAACTGGCCGTTCATCCCCGCGGCCTAGTCGGAGTATGACTGGCGACCCTGCAGGAAGACCAGCCGGAACTTTCCGATCTGGACCTCATCGCCGCCGCTCAGCGCCGCTTCCTCAATCCGCTCCCTGTTCACGTACGTGCCGTTCAGGCTGCCGACATCGCGGACCGCGAACCGGCCCGCGTGCCGGTAGAACTCGGCGTGCCGACGGGACACGGTGACATCGTCGAGGAAGATATCGCTGTCGGGCCGTCGGCCGACCTCGGTCAGGTCGCTGTCGAGGAGGAACCTGCTGCCCGCGTTCGGGCCGCGCTTGACGACGAGCAGCGCGGTGTTCGGCGGTAGTGCCTCAATGACCGACGTGTCGGCAGGCGACTCGTCGCCAATTTCGGTATCGGTTGCCTCGGAGCCGGTGAAGATCATGGAGGTTGTCTCGCCGGCGGTCGCTCGATCTGCCGCGGCCCTGGTCAATGGCGTGCCGCACTGAGAGCAGAACTTCGCAGTCTCCGGATTGGCCTCACCGCACCCGGGACAGTAGATGCTGGGCATCGAAGCGCCGAGCCTCCCACTCGTCGGCCGAGCCGCGTCGGCGTAATGGTTCTCCGTGCGGGCATACTCCCTGGCCACATCCCCTTGCGCACTCCACGCTACCTGCGGGTGCCGACGCTGGTCCATTTGCCACGCAGGGTCGCCGCCGCGGTCGGCGGCGTAGGGCTCGCCATGTGCGCCGACGTAGTCAGGGCCCGGGTAATTCGCACGGCGATTGCCGGCGTAATCAGCACCGCGGTCGCCCGCGTATTCAGCACCGCCCGAGTGGTCGCTGGCTCTCCCACCAGCATCAACCGGTGCGCTCGCCCAGCGATCCCGCCCAGCAGATCGTGCCGCAACCGAACGCGCCCGACCGCGGCGCCTGCGCCAGAGCACGCTGTACACCTCCGAGGTCCTGCCGCCAATTGCCTGACATCTGGTAGCTACTCAGTGACAGCAATTGTCTCACGTGCAGCTGTCACGGCGTCGGCCTTCAGCGTGACCGGCCCAGCGGGATGGTGCAGCGGGATGGCTCAGTGCGGAGTGCTCGGTGTCAGCCGCGCAGCCTGGGTCCTAACCCTTTCTGTCCCTGCCCGCCTGCTCGACAACCACGGCCCATTCATCGAGCAGAGCCTGAGCTCGCTCGGTATCGGCTGCCTCCGCCCACAGATGCGTGATCGCGTGCGCGGTATCTGGCAGCGCGAGCGCCCAGCCGCCGTCGGGTTCGATGACCCGCACACCGTCGGTGGTGTCGATCTCGCGCTCGCCGGCCGCCTCCACGATGGTCCGCATCACGCTGCCCTTGGCTGCCCATGGGGTTGGGACCGAGCGCTTGAGCAGATGCGCGACGGGGATCCTGGAGTGGATCTGGCTGAGCGTCAGCCTGGTCCTGGCCACCAGGCCGGTCAGCCGCGCGAACGCGGCTATCCCGTCAATTGACCTGGAGAACTCCGGAACCACGAATCCGCCGCGACCGTCTGCAGCGAAGATCACGTCCTCCGCGGCCGTCGCCTCGTACAACCCGTGCGGCGAGGTGGGAGTCCAGCCGACCTCGACGCCGTGGAAGCTGCAGACCTCCTCGGCGATCCTGGTCGTGGTCACCGGCAGCGCCACCCGGCCGGACTGGCGCTCGGCGGCGACCAGGTCAAGGACGACAAGCAACGCCCGGTCGTCGCTGACCAGGGCTCCCTTGTCGTCGATCAGCATGATCCGCTCGCCGACCGGATCGAACCTGACACCGAACGCGGCCCGGGATGAGTAGACGAGCTCGGCGAGGCGGTGCAGGTCGGCTCTCACCTGCGCCAGCGACTGGGTGGGCGTGGCCTCGTCGAGCCGGTTGTTCACCGTGAGGACGTCGACGCCCATGCGTCCGAGCAGGCCGGGCATAACCAGCGAGGCTGTACCGCCGGCGCAGTCGACGACGACCTTGAGCTCGGCTTCCCGCACGCCGCTCATGTCCACGCAGCGGAGCAGGTCGGCTGTGTAGGCCTCGATCACCCGCGGCGGGTAGGTGAGCTCGGCGATCTCTCCGGGGAACGCCCTGCGGAATTCCTGCCTGGAGAACACCCGCTCGAGCTTGCGCGCGGCGGCCAGCGACAAATCGGCGCCGTGCTCATCGAGGAAGATGATGTCGATCGACTGCGGGTCTCCTGGGGTGGTGCGCATCGCGATGCCGCCGCTGCACTCGCTTCTCGCCGTCTCGAACCTCGCCACGGGCAGAGGCTGCGCCTCCAAGTCCACGACGTTGATCGCGCTGGCGTTCAGAGCGCCGTGAACAGCACGCTTCAGCGCGCGAGCCGCCCGCGACACGTCACGCGAGGTCGTCACGACCGAGCCCTTCTTCAGCGTGGTCGCATAGGCGCTGGCGAGGCGCACGCACAGCTCGGGAGTGATCTCGACGTTGACGAGCCCGGATACCCCGCGGGGGCCGAACAAAGTACGCTGCCCGCGCGACTCCCAGATGACGCTTGTGTTAACCACCGCGCCGGCCTCGATGGTCTTGAACGGGTAGACACGCACGCCCGCCGAGACGTAGGCCTCGGGTTCGATCACGCATTCGTCCCCGACCACGGCGGCTTCCTCAATCCGCGCGGAGGCCATGACGTCGGTGTTCTTACCTATCACGCAGCCGCGAAGGGTGGCACCGATGCCAACGTAGACGTTGTTATGCACGGTGGCACGGTGCAGGAACGCGCCTTCCTTGACGACCACGTTGCTGCCGATCACGGTGTACTCGCGCAGCTGTGCGCCGCCCTCGATCTTGGCGTAGTCGCCGATGCATAGCGGACCGGTCAGGATGGCGTCGGGGTCGACTTCAGCCCCTTCGGCGACCCAGACGCCCGGGGACATCTCGAAGCCGTCGATGTGGGCCTTCACCTTGCCGGACAGGACGTC
Organism: Streptosporangiaceae bacterium; assembly: GCA_036258115.1. GTDB lineage: Bacteria > Actinomycetota > Actinomycetes > Streptosporangiales > Streptosporangiaceae > Chersky-822. The sequence goes on along the minus strand of DATAEH010000066.1, from coordinate 100,758 downwards.
CGCCTGGACACGGTGATAGGCCTCATGCGTGCCGACGTCCTCCCAGTAACCGTCGGCGACCCAGCCGTAAACGGGCGCACCGCGCTCAAGCAGCGCGGGGAACACGTCCGCCGACCAGTCCACCGTCTCGGCGGACGGTACCTTGGCGAGCACCTCGGGTTCCATGACGTAGATGCCGGTGTTGACCGTGTCGGAGAAGACCTGACCCCAGGTGGGTTTCTCAAGGAACCGTTCGATCCGGCCATCGGGATTGGCGATGACGATGCCGAATTCGAGCGGATCGGGCACCCTGGCGAGGGCGACCGTGACCAGAGCCCCGTTGTCCTTATGAAAACGCACCAGGTCCGACAGGTCGATGTCGGTCAGCGCGTCACCGGAGATGACCAGGAAAGGCCCGTCGCGCAAAGCCGACTCGGCGTTCTTGACGCTCCCGGCCGTCCCCAGCGGAATGTCCTCCGTTGCGTACTGCAGGCTCATTCCGAATTCCTCGCCGTCGCCGAAATAGTTGCGCACCATCGACGCGAGGAACTGCACCGTGACGATCGTCTCGTCGAAGCTGTGCTTGCGAAGCAGCCGCAGCACGTGATCCATGATCGGCTTGTTGACGACGGGCAGCAGCGGCTTGGGCTGGTTGGCGGTCATCGGCCGCAGCCTGGTCCCCTCCCCGCCTGCCATGACTACAGCCCTCACGCCAGCCAGCGCTCCTTACCCGGGTCCGTTGCCCTCGCCGTGGCGCGCGGTGATCCGGTCCATGGAGAGGAGTCGGCGGGCCTGCTTGATGTAGAGCACAGCGGCCCACCAGTACAAACCAGTTCCCCACAGAGCGAATGCCCAACCGAAGACGCGTGCTACGTCCGCATAGGACGTGGGATGCGAGCCGAGAAAAAGCAGCGGAAAAGCGTAGAGAAGGCTCAGCGTCGCGGCCTTGCCGACAAAGCTGACGTGCAGTGGCCCGTACCCGTGCCGGCGCAGGATAAGCAGCACCACGCCGAGCACGAGTTCCCGCACCCCCAGGATGGCCACCAGCCACCACCCGATGATCGAGCGGATCGCCAGCGCGATGACGGTCGCGACGATGTAGAGCCGGTCGGCCGACGGGTCGAGCAGCTCACCGATCCGGCTCTGCTGGCCAAGCGCTCGCGCGATCTTGCCATCCAGCCAGTCCGAGATGCCCGCCGCCGCAAGCAGGCCGAGTGCCCACCAATCCCCGGCCTCCGTGCGCAGGCCGAGCACTAGCCAAAGAAAGATCGGGACGCCGGCTAGCCGGGCGAGGCTGATCATGTTCGGGATCGTGATGATCCGCTCCTGCTGGCGTGCCTGAACGTCAGCCATGGTCACGTATCACCCGCTTCCCGCTCCCCGTCGCAGACGTTACGCGGTCGGTATGGTTGCCCGCCACACGGGATCATGCCGAGCAGCGGCGGTGCCAGGCGATCACAGGGCAGACTCCTCTTATGCACACCAAGGTGTCATCGGCGTCGGTATCCATCGCGATCTTCGCGGCCCTGATCGCGGTCGCAAGCCCGGCAGCCGCGAACTCCCCGGCCGCGGGACGCGATGGCGCGGGCACCGCTACACCGGCCGCCATCAAGGTCGGGCACCACGCGAACTGGCCGACCTACCACGCGAACGCCCGCAGGACCGGCTCGGTGGCTGGCCTGCCGCCGGCCGGCCAGCTTGCGATCGGATGGTCAAGACGGCTGACCGGTGCCGTATACGGCCAGCCCCTGGTCATCGGCAGCACCGTGATTGCCGTCACTGAGCGTGATTTCGTCTATGGCCTTAGCCTGACGACCGGGCGGGTCCGCTGGTCAGTTCACGTTGGCATCGCGCTGCCGCTGGGGTCGCAGCCATGCGGGAACATCGATCCGCTCGGCATCACGAGCACGCCCACCTACTACCGGGGACTCGTCTACGTGCTAGCCCAGGACGGCCGGACAAGGCACATGCTCGTCGGCGTCGACCCCGCTACCGGCCGGGTCAAGTACCGGCGCGCGGTGCCGTCGCCTGACGGCAAACCGTTCTACGACCAGCAGCGCGCCGCGCTAGCGGCCGGCAATAGCCTGATTTACGTCGCGTTTGGCGGCCATTTCGGCGACTGTGGTCCTTACGTGGGCTCGGTTGTCGGCGTGCCGGCGGCCGGGCCGCATGCCAGGTCCAAGCCAGTGGTTTCCTACAAGGTGCCGAGCTCCGATCACGCCGGCATCTGGGCTGCGGGCGGGCCGGTTATCGGCAAAGCAGGAACGGTGTTTGTGGGCGTCGGCAACGGCGAGACGTCGCCGCCGTTCGACAAGTCGGACTCGGTGACCGCATTGTCTCCGCGGCTGCACAGGACCGGCGTCTTCGCGCCGATCAACTGGGTCAACGACAACCGCAACGACCTGGATCTGGGTTCGCTGACTCCGGCACTGACCAAAGCCGGGCTGGTGCTGACAGTCGGCAAGCGCGGCATCGGCTATCTGTTGCGGTCCGGCCACCTGGGCGGGGTCGGCGGCCAGATCGCCAAGCTGAGCGTCTGCCCGGCGTTCGGCGGTGCCGCGGTCGCCAACACCACCGTTATCGTGCCGTGCGCGGGAGGCGGCCCTGCGGCGGTGTCGACGAGCAACACCACGCTGCGGGTGCTCTGGCGCGGACCGGCGGCGGCTGATGGCTCTCCGGTCATCGGCGGTGGAGCGGTCTGGGTCACCAATACCAGCGCTGGCGTCCTGTACGAGCTGAACGTCAGAACGGGAGCCATCAGGCATCAGATCAGGGTCGGTTCCGAGCTCGCGCATTTCGCCTCGCCGACGCTGGCCGGGCGATTGGTGCTGGTCGGCACGCTGCACGGAGTCGTCGCGGTGACCGGAGCCTGAAGCGCCCGTTTGCTCTGAGTAGCTTCTCTGCCGGATAGCAGCGGCTCGCGATGCACGCTGAGTAGCGGAGCACCGGCATGGGCATCCTCTCCGAACACGGAGTGTAACGAGAGGGCGCCGCATGGACACGAAGGGCCTGCAGGCCCTGTTGGCGGTCGCCGTCGTGGCAGCCCTCGCGCCCGTGATCGCGGCGGCGCTTCCCAAGCAGAAGGTCCCCCAGATCGTCATCATGATCCTCAGCGGGATCCTGATCGGGCCAGCCGTGCTCGGCATCGCGAACACCGCCAGCCTCACGCTGCTGTCCAACGTCGGCCTCGGCTTCCTGTTCCTGCTCGCCGGTTACGAGCTTGATCCGGCGTTGCTCAGGGAGCGGGCAGGTCAGCTCGCCATCGCTGGATGGTGCATCAGCGCCGTGATCGCCGTGGGTGCCGTCGGCGGCCTGACCGCAATCCGGTTCGTGAGGGATTACCTGCCGATCGGCCTGGCGCTGACCACGACCGCGCTCGGCACGTTGCTACCGATCCTGAAGGACAACGACATGCTCTCTGGCCAGTTCGGCAGGTACGTCCTAGCCGCCGGTGCTGTCGGCGAGGTGTTTTCGATCCTGGCGATCGCCCTGGTGCTGACCAGGCGGCGAGAGTTCGTCACGACGGCGTCGATCGCGCTGATCTGCGGGCAGCGCTGCTGCTTGCCGTCGCGCCTCGGTTCCTCGGCCAGCAGAGGCTGAGGGCGCTGGTCAGGCAGGGCCAGCGGGCGACCGCGCAGACGACCTTGCGGTGGTCTTTCGTGCTGCTGCTGGCACTGCTCGTGCTGGCAGCGAGGTTCGGGCTCGACGTGGTGCTCGGCGCTGTCATCGCCGGCGTCGTGCTGCGAAGCTGGAGCAGGTGGATGGGCGTCGACATCACGCCGCTTGAGCAGAAGCTGGACGCCGTCGGCTACGGCGTGTTCATCCCGATCTTCTTCGTGGTCTCTGGCATGAAGCTGGCCATCGGCACCATCATCGCCAACCCGCTGCGGCTAGTGGTCTTTCTAGCCCTGCTGCTGGTGGTGCGCGGCTTGCCTGCCCTGTTCGTCTACCGGAAGGTGCTGCCGGCGCGTCAGCGGCTCGAGATGACCTTCATCACGGCGACCACGATGCCGCTGCTGATCGCGCTGGCCGAGATCGGCCTGAGTGACGGGGTGATGCTGAAGGCGAATGCCGCTGCTCTGGTCGGCGCGGGCGTGCTGTCCGTGCTGATCTACCCGCTGATCGCGGTGGCGCTGGCCCGCCGGGACTGCCGGTCAGGTCCTGAACCCTCGGCCGAGGCGGCATCCGATGCGGACTAGCCGGCCTCCCACAGGCTTGCGATCCCCTGGCCCACCCCGATGCACATCGTCGCCGCGCCTCGGCCGCCGCCGCGTCGGCGCAGCTCGTGCAGCAATGTTGTCGTGATCCGCGCGCCCGAACAGCCAAGCGGGTGCCCGATCGCGATCGCGCCGCCGTTGACGTTCACGATGTCGTCATCCAGCTTCAGCTGATCCACGACAGCCACGGCCTGGGCAGCGAACGCCTCGTTGACCTCTACCAGCGATAGCTCGCTGCGCTGCCAGCCGTTCCTGTGCAGCGCCTTGGTCATGGCCGGGACCGGCCCTATGCCCATGTAGTCCGGGTGCACGCCGGCTGCGGCGGAGCCGACATACCTGGCGAGCGGATCGGCTCCGACCGCCGCCAGCGCCCGCTGCGACATCAGCAAGAGCCCGGCCGCGCCGTCGTTCAACGGCGAGGAGTTGCCGCCCGTGACACTGCCGCCCTTGCGGAAGGCCGGCCGCTTCGCTGCGAGTTCCTCGGCCGTCAGGTTGGCCCTGATGCCCTCATCGGCCGTCACGGGCCCCACGGGCGCCTGGACCGGCACGAGCTCGGCACCGAACTTTCCTGCCGTGGCAGCCGCGGCGGCGCGCTGGTGGCTGCGCAGCGCGAACTCGTCCTGCCTGGTCCGGCCGACTCCGTACTTGTCGGCGACGTTCTCAGCGGTCTCGCCGAGGGTTATAGGCGGGTACATCTCGGCCATCTTTGGGCTGACTAGGCGCCACCCGAGCCTGGTGTCGACCAGGCCGGCCTCCCTCGGGAAGATCTCGCTCGGCCGCGGCAGGACGAAAGGGGCCCTGGTCATCGACTCGGCGCCGCCGGCGATGCAGATGTCGGCGTCCCCGGCCGCGATGGCGCGCGCGGCCGAGCAGATCGCCTCCATCCCGGAACCGCAGAGCCGGTTCACGGTCGCGCCGGGCACCTCAACGGGCAGCCCCGCGAGCAGCACGCCCATCCTGGCGACGTTCCTGTTGTCCTCGCCGGCCTGGTTGGCGGCGCCCCAGTAGACGTCATCGATCGATTGCGGATCCAGCCACGGATTGCGCGTCAGCAACGCGGCGATCACGTCGGCTGTCAGGTGGTCGGGCCGTATCCCGGCCAGCGCTCCCTTGATCTTGCCAATCGGCGTCCTGCAAGCGTCGACGGCGAATACAGCGGACATCGGCCACCTCCCGCTTCCCGCCCTGCCATCACCCTACCGGCCAGCCCGCGACACTCATATGCCCGAATTGCCCGTGCTCACAGGCAGGAATAAATGGCGTCGATGAGTGCGCGGTTGCGCGGGTTTTGCCAGCGTGGGCCCATCTGCGAGGTCACGTAGCCTACGGCGAGCCCGGCGGAAGGGTCACAGAAGCCGAGCGAACCGCCGGCGCCGAAGTGACCGAATGCGGCGGGACCGGGCCCCATCGGCCGTTCGGCCTGAGTGAGCTGGAAGCCGAGGCCGAACCTCGAGGGCCTGTGCAGGATGCGGTCCGGTCCGTAGACCTCCTCGGCGGTGGCTTCGGCGAGCGCTCCGGAGTCGACCACGCGTACGCCGTCGACCGCTCCGCCAGCAGCAAGTGCCGCATACACCCTCGCGACGCCTCTGGCTGTGCCGTGTCCGTTGGTGGCCGGAACCTCCGCGGCCCGCCAGCGCGCCGTGTTGACGACACCAGCACCGGACAGGCCGCCTGGATTGAAATACGCGTTGTGCTCCATCAGGCGCTCACCGCCGAGATCAGTCCTGTCCGTCTCGTCAGCAACGGCTCCCGGCCATTCGAAGTCGGCTACTCGCGAATGCTCGCTGGCGGGCAGCCCGATTTGGACGTCGGCACTCAGCGGGGCTGCGAGCTGCGCGCGAACCAGCGTGCCGACCGTGCGGCCCGATACTCGCCGCAGCAGCTCGCCGACCGCGAACCCGAACGTGTTGACGTGATAACCATGCGCCGTGCCTGGCTCCCACCACGGTTCCTGGTCGGCTATCGCACTGGTCATCACGTCCCAGTCGAGCATCGCTCCCGGCGCGAGTCTGCGCCTGATCGCTGGGACGCCCGCTTGGTGGCTGAGCAGTTCTCTGACCGTGATCGCGTTCTTGCCCGCCGCGCCGAACTCCGGCCAGTACCTGGCCACCGGCCGGTGGGGGTCCAGCAGCCCGGTCCCCGTGCACCACGCGGCGAGAACTGCCAGCAGGCCTTTGCCGACCGAGAAGAAGTTCACCAGGGTGTCGTGCTGCCATGCGGCCGTTCTGGCCGCATCTGTCCAGCCGCCCCACAGGTCTACGACCGGCCGGCCCGCAGCCGTCACGCAGACCGCGGCGCCGGTTTCGCCGAGCGAGTCAAAGTTCGCGGCGAAGGCATCGCGTACGGGTTCGAACCGCGCGTCGCAGCCCCCGTCGATCACGACGGGCTCAGCCGCGCGGACAGGTACGCCGCCAGCGTGCCGATGCTCGCGAGCGCGTCCAGGTTCAAGTCCTCTTCGGCGATGTCGACCCCGTACTGGCGCTCGATCTGCGTCAGGAGCACCGTGGCGCCCAGCGAGTCGAGCCCGATGCCGTCCTTGAGCAAAGGTGTGTCCGGTGGCGCCTCGAGTGGCAGCGCGTCACCCGTCAGCTCGGCCAGCAGCTCGCGTAGCTCGGTCGCCAGGCCTGCCTGGCGGGCGGTCATGATGCGACCCAGCTGGGCAGCTCGGCAACCGGCTGGCTCAGGTCCCTGACGTACTCGGCGACCTGATCGGTTCCCGCCTGCGAGCTGGTGCGGAACCCGGCGGCGGTCAGGGCGACCCGCAGCGGGACGTTGCGGGGGTTGATCACGCAGGGCACGCTCACCCGGGCCGCGCCAGCGGCCAGCGCCGTGCGACAGATCCAGGTGAGCACGGCGTCGATGACGCCTCGCCCGAGAGCACGGCAGGACATCATCAGCTGCTCGACCCTCCAGGTCGCGGTGCCGCCAGCGGCAAGAACGCAGGTGCCCACCAGGCCGTCGTCGCCGAAGCGGTCGGCCAGCCGGACGGTGATGACGTGGTGATCGGCGGAGCCAAGCAGGGCAGTGAACTTCCCGGCGGGGACAGCCGTGCCCGAGGAGTTGAACTGGTGGGTACGGACAGATAGCTCGTGCAGCCGGGCCACGTCGCCAGGCGTGGCTGGCGCGATAGTGACCTGAGTCTGGCTGTACCGCAAGAACTCATCGCGTGAGCCGCCGAAGGCTTTCGCCTCCTCTTGCCTGGCGCGGCGCTGCAGGTACAGCTCACCGCGGCGGCGCGCTTCGGCAGTCACGACGGGCGGGGAGAACTGGGGCCAGCTGGCCGCCTCCGGCACATCCTCGGGCGCGAGCACCGCGACGTCGGGCTGGTTGAACGAGACCTCGGCTCGCTCCATCGGGTCATCGTCGACGAACGCGACAGCGTCCGCGGCCAGCCCGAGCTGGGCCGTGATCGCGGCGACGGCCGTCGACTTGTCACCCCATCCGCACTGGCTGGCCGCGAACGCGTGGCCGGTCGCCTGCTCGGCGTACCGACAAGCCTCAGGCGGGTTCCTGCTCGCGATGGCGTGCAGGATGCCGCGGCCCGCGAGGTCCGTGAGCACGGCGGTCAGCGCGGCGTTCGCGGTCGGAGGATCATCGGGCGACTCCAAGTACACGCCGTCGAGCAGCGTGTTATCAAGGTCCCAGATCACGCACTTAATCAAGGGACCCGCTTCTCCATCGTCACGTGCGTCGCCGTGAAGCCGAACGCACGGTACAGCGCGCGCATGCCGAGATTTGCCGCGTGCACCTTCCCGGACAGATGGACGAGGCCTTCCTCTTCGGCGGCATGCAAGATAGCGGTCATCAGCACCTCGCCGATCGCTCCGCGCTCGGCCACGTCCGCGACCGCCAGCGAGCGGAAGTTCCCGTACCGCTCGCCGGTCAGCGAGTTCTTGCGCGCCGACATCCAGGCCCAGCCAAGCGGCACATCGGTGGCGTCGGAGGCCGCCGCGATCAGCGCGATCTCGCCAGGCTTGCCCAGCGAGCCGGCGACCCTTCGCCGGTGAAACGCCGCATCGGTGATCGCGTCGTCGCCGAAGGACGCCTTGGCGATGTCGACCTCGAAGGCCGCGATTTTGTCCAGATCGGCCTCGGTGGCCGGCCTGACCAGATAGCGCGTGCCGTGCTCCTCCACGCCATGCATCTTCGCAAACCCGTCCAGCTAGCGCTTGGCTCTGGGCATCGGCCGGAAGCTTGTCCCGCCGCAGGCACGGCAGCCGGCCGCCTGGAGATCCCTGATCTGCGCCCAGTCCGGCGCACGCTCACCGGGTCCGGCCCGCCCGACCAGGTACACCGACCCGCATGCCGTGCAGCGGTATGGCCGGCTCTGCCCGGCCCTGGCGTCGGCCGTGTAGAGCGGGCCCTGGTAGTCGCCGTCGAGCAGCGCAGCCGTCTCAGTGCTGGTTCGCAGGTGGTACAGGTGACTGGTCCCCGCCAGGATCCCGGCGCCGAGGTAGCTGTTGAACCCCGGCGTCACCGACCTGACGACCAGGCCCATCTCCGCGATCAGCCGTTGGGTGGCGAGCGACTCGGCCGGCCGCCGCGGGCCGAAGCTGAAGAACACGTGCTCACCTGGCCGCCCGGCGAGCGCTGAGACGGCACGGGACAAGAACAGCTCAGCGCCGGGCACGGTGTACGGCGGGTCGGTGCAGGCGACGTCGAAGGTACCCGCCAGCGAGCCTGGCAGCGGCGAGCGGAGGTCGTGCTCGACGAGTTCTAGGTCAATGCCCGTGCCATCGACTCGCTCGCCGATCCAGCGGAGCACCTCCGGATCGGTGTCGATGACCGTCAGCCTGCCCGTCGCGATGCCAAGCATGCTGGTGAACCGCGCGATGGCGATGGCGATCAGATCGTCGTCGCCCAGCAACATGATGTTCCGGCCCGCCAGCGCACCAACCTGGTGCAGCTTCAGCACCCTGCGGACCTTCGTGGGCACCGTGCAGTGCGTCTGATCGAGCTCCATCCTCGCTTGCGGCGCTCCCGCCGCGTCGGCCTCGAGCGCCCCGCTCAGGGCGCTCAGCTCCTCGGGAATGTGCAGCCCGAGCCCGGCGCAGCAGGGACACTGCGGATCCAGATGCCCGCCGTCGCCGGCCAGTGCCTCGCGTGCGGCCGCGGTCAGCCTGACCGGCCTGGTCTTGTCGATGACGCCGCGCTTGCGCAGCTCGTTACAGACCGCGGTCACGATGGGCACTGGCAGCTCGGCCGTCCGGCCGATCTGACTGGTCGCGACCGGCTCGCCGCGGGCAACGGCGAGGAGGATGTCGCGGACACCTGACTCCCCCTCGGCAAGGCCGACGGCAGCGGCAACCTCCGCCGCGATTCCCGCTATGTCCATCGGTCCGTCCACTGTGCTTACTGCTCGCTGGCCGCCGCGACCAGGGCGGCGTCTTTTGGCCCTGCGGTATCCTGCCACATCATGCCCGTCATCGAACCGGCCAGCAGGTACACCGAGCTGCGGCGGCAAGAGGCGAGATCGCCCAAGGTCCTGTTCGCCGTCGACGCTCTTTGCGCCCGGGGCTCGCCTGTTCACGATCTCGCTGAGCTCACCGATGCCGCCGTGAGCGCCGTGACGGCCGGGTCGGGTCACGTGCTCGACATTTCCCACGTGACGTTCCCGAACGGCGCGATCACGCTTGTGCTGGTACTGGCTGAATCACACCTGTGCGTGCACACCTGGCCAGAAGAGAACATGGTCGCGATCGACCTGTTCAGCTGCGGCGCAATCGACGGCGAGGTGGTCATCGATCACCTGGTTCGCGCGCTGCGGCTTGAGTCGGTGACGCTCAGACAGGTGCCGCGCGGCGTCGCGCAGGCTTGAGCACTACATCCTGCTGTCCAGCCAGACGTCCCACCTCTGCAGGGTCTTCGTGGCCAGAATCCCCATCGGGCGCCAGGGATCAAGGGCCAGCATGTCGGCGACCTCCTGCTCATCAGCCGCTTGCATTATCAGCAGCACATGCTCGCCATCGTCGAGCGGGCCGCCCATGATGACGAAGCCGTCCGCGAGAAGCTTGTCCATGTACTCCGCGTGCTCCGACCACGCGGCCTGCTCCCGCCGATGCTTAGATCCGTCGTAATTCGGGCCGTTGACTTGGGTCAGAACGAAGACCGCCATGGCCACAGGTTACGAATCACCACTGACAGTCCCGACGAGCTCGACCTCGTAGCCGTCGCTGTTGGCCAAATAGGCCGCGTAATGCTCAGTGCCGCCTGCGTGCGGGTAGCCGTCAGCGAACAGCGGCGTCCAGCCGTGCTCAGGAGCCTGGCTGTGGATCGCATCCACCCAGGCGTAATTCCCCGCGTGGAAGGCAAGGTGATTCAGGCCTGGACGCTGACGTTCGTGGCTGGACGCTGTCATCGCTGGCGACTGCTCCACGACGAGGTAGGTTGCGCCGAGCCGCCAGCTCCGGCCGTCCGGCCAGTCCTGGAATTCGGCATAACCAAGCTCCCCCAGCAGCCACCCCCACTCACTGACGGCCCTGGCCAGGTCGGGTACCCAGAGCTCGATGTGATGCAGCGTGCCGGGTGGCGGATGGACGGCTGGCATGGTCTGGTTCCTTCGCTGTGGCTCGGGGGCATCTCCAAGTGCGTGCCTGTGCGTCGGCACCGGATCGCCATACCTCGACGATCCTTGCGGCCGAATCGTCCACGCCCACGATTCTGGTCAGCAGTCCCTGAGGAACCTGAGCTTTTGCGCCCGCGGTCGTCATCATTTCCTCGAAGCCAGCGCGCCCGAAGTCCGCGTTCCACTCAAACTCAACAATCGTGCAAAACGCCATGTCATCTCCAAGGCCAGGGTCAACCAGCGGCTCGGCGAGCCTAGTCGCCTGACGGCCGGCGCGGGCCGGGGAATTGTGCGCGCAGCGCGCTGTGAACCGCGTCCGGGCGCGGATCTGCGGCGGCGATTGCCTCATCGACCATCCGCAGCGCGGCACTCGTGCCCGTACCCAGGTCCGGCCGGTCGGGCATCGTAGCGAGCACATCATGAGCGAGCAGCAGCTCACAGGCCAGGATGTCCTCGAGCACGCCGAGGGCCCGATCGGCCTGCTGCACGCTGAGCGGCGCGCTGGTGCCGTGGTCCTCGACGCCAATGTCGAGCGGCGGGGTGTCGAGGGTTGCGGGCGCCGCCAGCTGCCTGAGCTCGGTGTACCTGGCTGCCGCCGGGTAGCGGACCTGCAGGCCATACGCCGGACCGCGGGGCGGCCCCGAAGTCAGCTGGCGGAAGTAGGCATCCCAGAGGTGCGACATCCGGCGATCGCTCAACTGCCCGACATGGGCCAGTGCGATCCGCAGCGCGTCGAACGCGATCGCCATCACCATCGGCTGGAAGTTGCCGTTGCTGATCAGCATGCGTTCCTGCGCGGACGCGAGCGGGTTGTCGCCCGCGGCGTTCAGCTCGGTGGTCACGGCGAAGGTAGCCGCTGCGACGTACTCGCGCAGCGCACCGTGCACCTGCGGCACCACGCGGAACGACAGCGCATCTTGCACCGATCGCGCGCTGGCCGGGTCAATCAACGCACTGCCCTCCAGCAGGTTCCTGAGGTGGTCGGCGGCAGCGATCTGGCCCGGAATAGCCTTGGCCAGGCCGACGGCCGGGTGAAGCACTGAGACGTTGGCCGCGGTCGCTTCCATCGAGAGAGCTGCCGCGATGTCGGCAGCCACCGCAGTCTGCGCTGCGCGGGCGACGACCAGCGCACCGTGACCGACCGATACGCCGTTCGCTGACATCAGCGCGAGGCCGTCCTTGCCGCTGAGCACGAGCGGCGCTATTCCGGCCCGGCGGAGTGCCTGGCCGCCGTCGAGCACCTCGCCCCGGTACTCCGCGCGGCCCATTCCCACGGCCACCTGGGCCATCCCGGCCATCTGCCCGATGTCGGCGGCGCCGATCGACGCGATCTCAGGTACCAGCGGATGCAGGCCTGCGTTCAGCATCGCGGCCAGCGTGGCGGCGGCCGCCACGCTGGCGCCTGAACCGCCTCTGGCCATGCCGTTGAGCCTGACCGCCAGTGCCGCCCGCACGATCTCGGTCGGCAGCGGCCTGCCCAGTCCGCCGCCGTGCGAATTGACCAGGAACTGCTGCTCACTACGGATCTGCTCGTCATCGAGGCGAGTGTCCTTGCCGTGACCGACCTGGGTGGTCAGGCCGTAAACCGCTGTGCCGGAGCGCAAGGCTTCGTCAACGACGGCACGGCCTGCGGCGATCGCCGCCAGCGTGGCGTCGTCCAGCTCCACCCGGGCGCCTTCGACAATCGCGATCAGGTCCTCGACCGCCAATGGGGCAAGCGTTATCCGCACCGTCGCCATGCAGCATGACCCTAGATCAGTGTCAGGTCGCAGGCTGCGCCACCAGCTCGCCTGCGCCGCCAGACCCGTCGTCGGGCTGAGGCGGCGCAGAGCCGCCTGCCTATCCGTCCGGGCCCTTAGGCTGCGCGGCAAGACGGGCTTCCGGCATTTGCTTGGCGAAGGACTGCGCGGTATTGGAAATGCTCTGGAACGGGCGAGCTGCACAGTGTTGTCGGTCGGGTTGTTCATGTTATTTGGTCGGACGCTGGCCATGGCAATCACTACGGGTCGGGGAACAGAAACGCGCCGGACAATGGCTTGCTGCCGGCCAGTCTCGTGGCAGGAATATCTTGATCTCCGCCAGCCAGCTCGGCAACTCGGCGATGACGAAACCAAAGTCGGTTGCGCGCCGCTGCGCCGCGATGATCAGATCGCACGATGGCCATGGCAACCCGTCGGATGGCGCTCAGGCACATGACCAAGGCGGGTCTGGACTGGCTGGCCAGGCTGCACGGCGACCGGCGGGTCATGCGTTACATCGACGATGGCGAGCCGGTACCTCGTGCGGAGGTCGCCGCGCAGACGCTGCCAGCGATGCTGCGCGGATATGACGAGCTGCCACCGGGTCTCGGCTACTTCGCGGCGGTCGACCGGGCGTCCGGTCAGCCGATCGGCTGGCTCAGCCTGCGCCCGCCCGCAAGCGTCGGGCTACGCCCGCAATCCAGCACAGGGCTACGCTCGCAATCCAGCACAGGGCCAGGTACAGCCGGGGGCGAGGCTGAGCTGGGCTACCGGCTGCTGCCTGAGGTCTGGGGTCTGGGCTATGCGACCGAGGGCGCCAGGGCGTTGATCGGCCACGCTTTCACCGAGCTTGACCTCGCTCGCGTGGTGGCCACGACGATGACGCTCAACCTGGCATCGAGGCGGGTCCTTGAGAAGGCCGGGCTCTCGCTGGTCCGGACGTTCCTGGCGGCGTGGCCTGGCTACATCGAAGGTGCCGAGCACGGCGACGTCGAGTATGCCGCCGTCAGGGCCGCGTGGCGGGCGGGGTCTCTACCAGCCGAGTTCGCGTAGCCGCCCATCGCTGATGCCGAAGTGATGCGCGACCTCGTGGATGACGGTTTTGCGCACCTGGTCCTCGACGTCCCACTCCGACCATGCGTTCGCGCAGATCGCACGGCGGTAGATCGTGATCCGGTCCGGCAGCACGCCTGCGTAGCTAGTGCTCCGCGCGGTCAGCGGAATGCCCTCGTACAGGCCGAGCAAACCTGGCGGCCCATCGTTGTGCTCGACGAGCACGACCACGTTGCGCATCAGCTCGCCGAGTTCGGCTGGCAGGCTGTCCAGCGCCTCGCTGACCATCCGCTCGAATCTGGCCGGGTCGATGTCGATCACGACACCATTGTCGGCGATCGATTTAGCGTGCCAGGCGGCTGACCGCCAGCTGATCCTCATAGCGCTCGGCGGTGCGTGCCGGTTTGCGCAGCACGATCCGGTCCCGCGGACGGTAGCAGGGCGAGCCGTCCGGCGCGCCCCAGTAGGTGGCGGTGATCGAGGTCGTGCCGCCCTGCTCGGCCGGAGCGACGTCGAAGGACGCGAAGCCGAATGCTGACGTGGTGTCCCGGTATGCCGACCACAGGTTCGGTTCGGTTGCGAGCACCGACCTGCGCTGCACGAGCGGACTGCCTGCCTCGACGTCTGCGACGACAATTCCCTCATCCGGGCCGTGCAGCTGCCTGCCGGGTACCCGGTACGGGTGCCCGCCCCCGCCGATCGTCATGTGCACCGTTCCGTACCTGGTGTCGATCTCGGCAGGCACGGCCGGCCGCGACGCCACCGCCGGCGTGAGCACGTCACTGCCCGGCACAACGCCACGCACCGGATGCGAGCGCTCGAAGTGGTGCTCGTGGCCGGACAGCACAAGATCGACGCCGTATCGGTCGAACAGCGGCAGCCACAGTCGCCTGATGCCGAGGTCCGCGCCGTTGAAGTGTGCCGACGACATGGCGACTTGATGCATGAACACGACGATCCAGTCGACGTCGTCGTCCCGGCGCGCGGCCGCCAGTTCGCGTTCCAGCCACCGGTGCTGCTGCCCGCCGCTGTAGCCGCTGATGTACGGATCGAATCCCTCAGCGCGATATCCCGGCACGGTGTCTCGTCGCACCCCGCTGAATCCGCCGTCCTGCAGGCAGACATCGTCGTTGTTCAGCGCGATGAATCGCACCGTCCCTGCCGTGAACGCATACCAGTTGCCGCCGAAGGCCGGTGTTCCGTTGCCGGGCAGCTCGAACCTGGTCTGGTACGACAAGTAGCCCTGAGGTCCGTTCCCTGCCTCATTCTCGTGATTGCCGGGAGTAGGCATCCACGGTCGGAACGCAGCTGACCTGCTGATATTCGCGAAGTACGACGTCCAGGTGTCGACCGGCTGGTCGCTGGCGTTCGCGTAGCACAAGTCCCCGTTAACGAGGTGGAAGAGCGGGTCAAGCCCTTCCACGGCGTTCACCACGTAGCCCGCGTTAGGCGAGTTCGGTCCGGATCCGTTACCCACCGGGGAGGGTATGGCGTGATCGCCGAAGCTGGTGAACCGGAAGGTCCCTGACCTGCCTTCCGGCGCGGTCCTGAATGTGCCGGTCACCGGGGTGGCGCCGTCGTGCAGAATCTCGTAGCCGTACGTCGTGTCCGGCTCGAGCGACCTCAGCCTGGCATGGTAAGTCCAGACGATCTGACCGGTCAGCGCGTCGGTGTACGAGCGCTCGTCGGCCTCGACCTGGCTGCCCGGCGGGCCCGTTGCCAGGCCGAACCTCAACCTGGGCCTGGCCACCGTCGCGGCTGCGGCCCAGGACACCGCGACCTGACGCGACGCGTCCGCGCCGAACTGAAGATGGACCTGCTCGGGCACGGGAGCTCCGGCTGCGTCCGGCCGGCGGACCAGTCCGGTCAGCATGCAGCGAGCCCCCGTAGCGATCGCTTTCGCGCGGAAATCTTGTCACTTCATGATGCCGGGCGCGGATGCCTGGTTGGTTCACTGGGGGTGAACGCGGCGGATCGCGATGGTGAAGGGTCAGCCCAGCGGCGCGTCACTCATCGAGCGCCGCCAGCCCCAGGCAGGCACGGAAGGCGTTCTCGAGTGCGGTTCCGCGGTCGTGGTCGCCCATGGCGGCGGTGACGAAGGCGAATGCGTAGCCGTCGGCCAGGCCGGCATAGCTGCCGCCGGTGCCGCCCATGCCGTAGCTGCCGTCGTCCACGGCGAACCCGAGTCCCCACGAGACCGGTTCACCGAACACCGCGTCAACGCCCGAGCACTGCGCCGTTGTCGCCTCGGCCAGCAGGCCAGGACTAAGCAGATCGCCGGATGCCAGGGCCGCGTAGAGGCCAGCCGCGCCGCGTGCGGTGCCGTGCCCGTTCACCGCCGGAATCTCGGCTGCCCGCCACGTCGTTCCGTTGACAACGGCCGGGTCAAACGCGCCAGGCGGATTGGATATCGCTCGACGGTGCAGCTGCGGCCCGGCTGGGTTCTGCCAGGCTTCGTCCTCGAGCCCGGCGAGGTCTGCCACGCGGGCCTGTTCCGCCGGCCCGAGGCCAATATGAAAGTCCAGGCCCAGCGGTCCGCAGACTTCCTCGATCAAGAAGCGGCCAGGCGGCCTGCCGTCGATACGCCGCACGATCTCGCCGGTCAGGTGCCCGTAGAAGAGCGCCGACTCGCCTGGGCCGGTGCCCGGCTCCCACTGTGGTTCCTGGTCGGCGAGCAAATCGCACAATCTGGTCCAGTCGTAGAACGCCTCGGTCGGGGCTGGCTCATCCAGTGCCACCAGCCCTGCCTGGTGCGACAGCACCTGCCTGACCGTGGCCGGAGCCTTGAATTCGGGCCAGTATCGCTGGACGGGGGCGTCCAGATCGAGGTCGCCACGATCGGCGAGTACCAGTGCGCTGACGGCCGCGAACGGCTTGGTGACCGAGTACGGCTGGACCATGCTGTCCCGCTGCCACGGCCGGCCGGCCGCGTCCGCCTTGCCTCCCCACAGGTCGACGACCCAGGCGCCATCGGCCCAGGCCGCGACGGCCGCGCCGGGACCCTGTTGCGCCGCGAGCACGTCGGCGAGAGCCTCGCGAACCTGCTGGAAGCGCGGGTCAGCGTGTCCGTTTATGCGCATTAGGCAAGTATGCATGCCCATAACATCGTGGTAGCTCCGCAGCGGCGGAGCCGGCCGGATGGGAGGCATGATGCTCGCGGACTGCCTGGAACCCCGGCCGCTCGGTTCATCCGGCATGGAGGTTTCCGCGCTATCGCTCGGCTCGTGGCGAACCTATGAACGGCTACCTGCCGCGACGGGTATCGAGATCATGCGCGCGGCGCGCGATCAGGGGATCACGTTCTTCGACGACGCGCGATATGACGACGAGACGGGTCGCGCTCCTATCCCGACCGGCCATTCCGAGGTCGTGTTCGGCACTATCTTTCGTGCCGCCGGCATCCGCCGCCACGAGGTGATCATCGCCAACAAGCTGTGGTGGGAGTTCTGGCCGCGGCAGAACGCGGTGGCTGAGCTCAACGAGTCGCTTGAGCGGATTGGCCTGGACTACATCGACTTGATCTACGCCGGCCCGCCCGCGGAAGGTATCAGCGTCGCTGAGCTGATCGCAGAGGTCGGCGCGCTGATCAGCGCGGGAACCGCGAGAGCATGGGGTGTCCTGAACTGGTCAGCGGACCTGCTCAGCGAGGCGGCGGCGGTGGCAAAAGACGCTGGCGTGCAGGCGCCATGCGCGGCCCAGCTCCCGTACAGCATGGTCAGGCGTTCACCGGTGGAAGACGAGGCGATGACACGGGCTCTCGCGCAGGCCGGCGCTGGCGTTGTGGCCTCGTTCAGCCTGGAGGGCGGCATACTCAGCGGCAAATACCTCGGCGGGCCGAGGTCTGGCCGTGCGGCCGATGTGCTCGATCAGCCGAGATTCACTCCGGCGGTAGCGGCCGCTCCTGCACTCGACGGCCTTCGCCAGATGCGTCGCAGCCACGCCCGCGGCTGTGGCGCTTGCCTTCCCGCTCTCCAGCCAGGCGGTTGCGAGCGTTTTGTTCGGCGCGACCAGCGCTCAGCAGGTCCTGGCTAACTGCGCAGCCGTCGGCCTGCTGCGACAGCTGAGCCCGCAAGAACTTGCCGAGCTGAGGCTGATCGGAGCCGGTGCGGCAGCTGACTAGCGAGCGGCGGCGCTCCTTGAAGTGCCTACCAGAGGTCTCCGCCCGTCAGCACGTAGAGGAAGGGCACGAACGGGATGAGCCCGAACAGTGCCCAGACGACCTTCGCGCCGCCGCCGATGTCGGAGCGCGTCGCCAGGTCGATCCACATCAACACGACGGCCAGCGGGTGGATGAAACAGACGAGTATCTCCAATAGTTTCTTCACATTGGCAATCTACGTCGGCGGTGGTTCATGACGACGATCAGCACGCAACCCGACGCCACCAGTGCGGCGGTCGCTCAGGCGCGCGACCGTTATGCCGCAGCTCGGCCCCGCACGTCGGAACTGCACGAACGTGCCAGGGCCTACCTGCCGGGAGGCAACACGCGCTCGGTCCTCTACCACCGGCCATTCCCGCTGCGGATCGCCAGGGCGTGGGACGCGACCATGACCGACGTCGACGGCCACGAATACGCTGACCTGCTCGGGGAGTATTCGGCGGGCCTGTACGGACATTCGAATCCGGTCGTCATCGACGCCATGATCGCCGCGCTGCGCGAGGGCGTCAGCCGGGGCGCGCACACAAGATACGAGGTCGACCTTGCTGAAGCGGTCTGTGCGCGATTCGCGTCGATCGAGCGGGTGAGGTTCACGAACTCCGGCACCGAGGCCAACTTGATGGCCCTGTCGGCGGCCCGTGCGTTCACCGGCCGCGAGCGCATTCTCGTTTTCCGTGGCGGCTACCACGGCGGGTTGCTGAGCTTCGCTTCTGGCCCGTCACCGGTGAACGCGCCGTACGACGTGCTGGTCGGCGAGTACAACGACACGGCAGGGGCGCGTGCCCTGATCGGTGAGCACGGCGACGCGCTCGCGTGCGTGCTCGTTGAGCCAATGCTGGGCTCGGGCGGCTGCCTGCCGGCAGAGCCGGACTTTCTCGCCGTTTTGCGCGCGGCAACGAACGAGGTCGGCGCGTTGTTGATCTTCGACGAGGTGATGACCTCCCGGACCGGTGCCGGCGGCATTCAGGGCAGGCTCGCGATCACGCCCGATCTGACGACACTGGGCAAATACATCGGCGGCGGCTCGTCATTCGGCGCCTTCGGCGGGCGGTCCGACGTGATGGCTCTGTTCGACCCCTCCCGGCCCGACGCGCTGCCGCATGCGGGCACCTTCAACAACAACGTCGCTTCGATGGCCGCCGGGCACGCGGGCCTCACGAAGGTATATCCGGCGGACGTGGCCGAGCGGCACACGGCCAGGGGCGATGAACTGCGGACGAAACTGTGCCAGGTGTTCCGGGCAGCCGCGGCTCCGTTCCAGGCGACCGGCGTGGGCAGCTTGCTCGCCGTGCACGCTACGGCCGCGCCGCTGCGCTCGCTGCGGGACCTGCATCAGGGTGATCCGCGGCTGAATGAGCTGCTATTCCTTGATCTGCTCGAAGCGGGCTACTACATCGCGCCGCGGGGTTACATGGCGTTGAGCCTGGCGCTCACCGATGACCAGCTCGCGGGCTTCGTCGCCGCCGTGCAGGAGTTCCTGGTTACCAGATCAGCCTTGTGGTCCTAGGCGGCATTGACCGCTGCCCTTGAGGTAATGCGGAACACCGGTATCGTCGGCGCGATCTCTTCGAACTGCTTGAGCGGTGCGCGGCGGTCGACGAGGATGTGCGGCCGCCCTCCAGGGGCAACCTCGAGATAGCGCCGCAAGATCGGAGCCCTGTGCTCTGCAGGCACCTCGACCAGCCGGATCGCTTCGGACCTGCCGTGCCGAAGCACCGCATTGCCATCGGCGGCCCTGACGTTGCGTACCCAGTTGACGTTCTCGCCGAGCATGGAGACGAGGTATCGCTCGCCCCTGTAGTCCGCGATCGCGACCGGGAACGAGATCCTACGTCCGCTCGTGCGGCCGCGTACTTCGAGCGCGGCCGCCCGCTTCGGCATTGCTCCGGCACCAAACACGGCAGCTGACAGCCGGTTCTGCCAGCGCGCCCACCTGTTGGGCCGGTTATGGCGGTACATCCAGCGCACGTAGTCCCCGTACTTGCCCATGATGGCGCTCCTTCGCTCAGATGTCGTCCCACGGAGCGGCCTCGTAGCGCTCGGTGATCGTCTTCATCAGCTGCTCATCGACCGGCAGCTCCTGAGCGTCGACCTGGCCTACCGCTGCGATGCCGCGGGCATTGGTGACGAACACGCTCGAGAACGTGCGAAGGTCGGTGAGCCGGACGTGGGCGCGTACCGAGGACACGCCGATCCCGGTGAGAGCGGACTCGACGACCTGCATGGTGATACCGCGCAGCGCGGGAGCGGCCGGCCAGATGACCTGCCCTCCGTCGAAGCATCCCATGTTGGTGACGGTGCCCTCTGAGATGATCCCGTCCGGTCCGGTCAGCAGGGCCTCGTCGAAGCCAGCCGCATGAGCCAACCGCTGGTAGTAACGCTGGCCGAAGTCGGCTGTGTGCTTGATGTGCGCGACCGACCGCTGATACGGCACAGACCTGAGCCGCCACCGGCCAGGCTGCATGCCACCGGGCGGCCGGACGGTCACCATCATCGCGGGCGCGTCGGCTGCCTCGTGCAGGTACACCCGGACCGAGGCATCGGAGAAGTCGCCGAGCGCCTGGCGGATCCTGGTCCTCAGCAGCCGCTCATCGACGCCGGTGCCGAACAGCTCACGATTCGCCGCGTCGAGCCTGGCCAGATGATGCCGGAACCCGCGCACCCGATGGTTTCTGATCTGCATTGCGGTGAAATGGCCGAAGCCCGACAGGGCAGCGGAACGCAGCTGTTCGGCACTGGCCGGATGGCCGTCGATTTCGATCTTGAGCCGATCAGCTGCAGCGGTCACCGCTTAACCTCCATGAGTCGGCATAACGTAAGCACGTGGACGACAAGCTAGCCGACGACTATCGCGGCCGGATCGGATGCCCGCCGGTGAGCGGGGCCGACGCCGAGACGCTGCGTTCGCTGCACCGGGCGCACCAGATGAGCGTGCCGTTCGAGAACCTGAGCATTCACCTGGGCGAGCCGATCAGGCTGGCAGAAGCCGATCTGCTCGCCAAGGTCGTCGCACGGCGGCGCGGCGGGTTCTGCTACGAGCTCAACGGCGCATTCGCGCTCCTGCTCAGCGCTCTCGGGTTTGAGGTTGAGCGGGTGGCGGCGCGAGTCTACGGAGGCACCACGCTCGGGCCGCCGTTCGATCACATGGCGCTGGTGGTCCGGACCGCCGACGGCAGCGGCCCATGGCTTGCCGACGTCGGATTCGGCGCTCACAGCACATACCCGCTGCTCCTGGAAGACAGCGGCGAGCAGCTCGATCCGGCTGGCATGTTCCACGTGGTGCCAGTATCCGATGGTGACCTTGACGTGCTCAAGGCGTCAGAACCTCAGTACCGCCTTGAGCGGCGAGTCAGGTCGATGGAGGACTTCGTTCCCACCTGCTGGTGGCAGCAGACCGCTCCGGAATCGCACTTCAGGGCCGGCCTGATCTGCTCGCTGCTGACCGGCGACGGCCGGATCTCGCTAAGCGGCCGCACGCTGATCACGACCACCAACGGCAGCAGGACAGAAGACGAACTAGCCGATGACGCGGCCGTTCTTGCCGCCTACCGCGACCATTTCGGGATCACGCTTGACCGGGTGCCGGAGCTTGTCACGAGCGGGGACTGCCGCTGAGCTGCAGCGTCGGCCTCGACCGCAGGCGCCGGAGCATCCTCGCGTCCTGGAAGCCGACCGCCCGGGCAGCCGATTCCACGCTGGTGCCATGTCCGATCAGGTGCTCGGCCCGTTCCAGCCGGAGTGCCTGCTGGTACCGCAGGGGCGTGGTGCCGGTGGCTTTTTCGAAATGCCTGGTCAGCGACCGTTCGCTGACGCCGCAGGTGGCGGCGAGCTCGGCAAGGGATAGCCGGTCGGTGAACCCGGCCTCGATCTGGTCCTGAGCCCTGTGCGCAAGGTCGCTGAGGTGTGCGCGGTGCCTCAGCATGGCGCTTGCCTGCGATTCGTCGCCGTTGCGCCGGGCGTACACAACCATGGACCTGGCGATCCGCGCGGCTGCGGACGGCCCGTGCCGGACGGCGATCAGGTGCAGTGCCAGGTCGATGCCGCTGGCGATCCCGGCCGACGTCGCGACCCGCCGGTCGATCACGTACAGCACGTCCTTGACCACCTGCGCCCGCGGGTAACGGGCAGCGAGGTCGGCGGCGATCTCGTGGTGCGTTGTGCACCGGCGCCCGTCAAGCAGGCCGGCGGCGCCGAGGGCCTGCGCGCCGGCGCATACGCTGACGACCATCCCGCCTGCAGCGTGATGCGCTGCCAAGCGCCGGAGGCTCTCCTCGCCGAGCGGCTGGCGATGCCAGTGGGCGCTGGCCCGCCAGCCAGGCACCAGGATTATGTCCTGCGGACCGAGGTCGGGCCAGCTGGTCTCTGCCCGCATCGTGATGCCTTGCGCGGTAGGCACGTCGGGCCGCTCCGCGACGTAGCGCAGCGCATAGCCGTAGCTGTCATCAGCGGCGGTGGAGAACACCTGTGCCGGGCCGGCCAGGTCAAGCAGGTGCAGGTGCGGGGCCAGCAGGAAGACGACGGTAGGCATGATCTGGTCAGGTTAGCGTGGCGCGGGTTCGTACCGCTCAAGCAGTTCGGCGATCGAGCACACGGCCGCGAACCGGCCCGCCAGAACGAAGCGTGTCCGATCCATGATCGCCTCTACAGCCAGCGTGCGCGGATCAGCGAGCATCTCGTCGATGCTCTGGCCTGGTGGCGCGGCGGGATCCGGGATCGGATTCGTGGCCGTGCCGTCAAGCACGAAGGTGACCCAGTAGCCGAGGTCGGAGGCGAGCCTGGCGGTGGTCTCGCAGCACTGCTCGGTGCGCAGCCCGGTGATCACCAGCTCGGT
Organism: Streptosporangiaceae bacterium; assembly: GCA_036258115.1. GTDB lineage: Bacteria > Actinomycetota > Actinomycetes > Streptosporangiales > Streptosporangiaceae > Chersky-822. The sequence goes on along the minus strand of DATAEH010000066.1, from coordinate 78,215 downwards.
CACGCCGCGGCTGGTCAGCAACTGCTGCAGATTCGTCGTGGTGAAGGCGTTATGCGAGGTCTTGGTCAGAACAGGTTCGTGTTCCGCAGGGGCCAGGGGCGGCAGGATCGTGACGAATCCCGACTCCGGATCGAACGTGCTGCCGGTTCCCGGCTCGCTGTGCAGCACCCAGATGACCTCATCGCCGGCGGCGCGGGCGGCCTGAACCACCGGCAGCAGGTGATCGGCGAGCTTGGGATCGGAGACAGTGCGCCAGATAGGTCGCTGGCGGAATGATTCTTGGACGTCAATGATGAGAAGTGCGCGGCTCATGCCCAGAATCCTCCGGCACGAGCGAACCGGAAGGAAGGCAGCAACAGGTCCGGTTCCGGAACGATCCGGTCACCCCTAGGAGGGTCATGCAGGTCTTCAACTCCCCGCCCACCCTGCCCTACTACACCATGCTGGGGCCGATGACGACGCCCGGCCGGCATGGTGCGCTCCTGAAGGATCTGCCTGCCGACATGGCCGGGCTTGCCGAGGTCTTGCACGGGCTGATCATTCACGAGCACATCGCAGCGCTCTACGGGGTGACGCTTTCCGACGAGGATCGGGCAAGCGTCCATGTGCGGCGGGCTGAGGACTTGCTCGGGCTCATCCATGCCCGTGACAGCCGCTCACTCGCCGTCGCCAGGGAGCCTTCGGCCAGGCTGCCGGGCAACTGCCGGCACTTCACGGTGCTGATGGTCGCGATGCTCAGAGCACAAGGTGTTCCCGCCCGCGCCAGGTGCGGGTTCGGCGGCTACTTCGGCAACGGGTTGTTCGAGGATCACTGGGTTTGTGAGTACTGGAATTCCTCCGAGCAGCAGTGGAAGCTCATCGACGCTCAGATCGACGCCAAGCAGCTGGAGATCTTCACGGTTGACTTCGACCTCACCGATGTGCCCAGGGACCGCTTCCTGATCGCGGGGGACGCTTGGGCGAAGTGCCGGGCAGGGGCGGCTGACCCTTCAGCCTTCGGGCTGAGCCTGATCAAGGAGTCCGGCCTGTGGTGGATCGCAGCGAACCTGATGCGAGACGCGGCTGCGCTGTGCAACATCGAGCTGCTGCCATGGGACGTTTGGGGCGTGATGCCGGGTCCTGATGCGGAGATAGGCGCGGATGAAATCGTGCTCTTCGATCAGTTGGCCGGCTTTACCAAGCTGGCCGACGGGGCGTTCGAGCTCCTGCAGCGGATCTGCACGGACGACGAGCGGCTGAGGGTTCCGCCGGCCGTGCGGAACTCACTGCGGAACCGCGACGAGCTGGTCTAGCTGAGCGTCACCGCCAGCGCCAGGTCGATTCCCCGCCGGGTTGATCCTCGACCGCGACCCCGGCGTCGGCAAGCTGATCGCGGATCAGGTCCGACTCCGCGAAGTCCCTGGCCGCGCGGGCGGCGTTTCGCCGGGCGACCAAGTCAGTTACCTCCTGATCGCTCAGCGCGGCATCGCTGCGCTTCAGGTCCAGGTCAGACGGCGTGAGGTCGGCGAGCCCGATGGCCAGTACCTGGTCGAACTGGCGCGCGAGGCCAGCGAGATCGGAGTTGGCCAGCCGGCCGTCGCGGGACGCGGCCGCCACGACGGCCAGGGCTCTTGGGGTGTTCAGCTCATCGGATATGGCTCCGTCGAACGCCGTCATGTGCTCAGCAGCGGCGGCGCTGAATTGATCGCCGGCTGCGTCGCGCGTGGCGGCGAACCGGTCAAGCAGACGCCTGAACCCGGCCTGCGCGCCATCCATCGCACTCCAGCTAAAGTCGGCCTGACTTCGGTAATGCGACTGCAGGAGCAGGTAGCGGTAGGCGAGCGGATGGTACCCGCGGTTGATCAGGTCGGCGACGAGCACGCTGCCGCCAGTCGACTTTGAGATCTTCGCGCCGCTGAGGTTGATGAACTCGCCGTGCAGCCACCAGCCAATCCAGGGCTTGCCATCGGCGAGGTAGGCCTCACTCTGCGCGATCTCGTTCGTGTGATGGACGGGAATGTGGTCGACGCCACCGGTGTGGATGTCGAAATGAGCGCCGAGGTAACGGATGGACATGACCGAGCACTCCAGGTGCCAGCCTGGGGCCCCCCTACCCCACGGTGAGTCCCAACCCATCTGCCGGTTCTCGCCAGGAGCCGTGGTCCGCCAGACGGCGAAGTCAGCAGGGTGCCGTTTGCCTTCTACGACGTCCACTCGGGCACCGGCCTGCTGGCCGGCTAGATCAAGCCGGGCGAGGCTTCCGTAACCGGCTGACCTGGAGGTGTCGAAGTACAGCCCCGATGGCAACTGGTAGCACCAGCCGCCGCCGTCGAGGATCTCGGCGAACTTGATCATCTGCTCGATGTGGTCAGTTGCCTTGCACCACACATCCGGCTCGATGATCCTCAGCCGTTCCAGGTCGGTCTTGAAGTCCCTGGTATACCGTTCGGCGATCTCCCAGGCGTTCTTGCGCTCGCGGCGCGCGGCCGCCTCCAGCTTGTCGTCGCCCTCGTCAGCATCCGAGGTGAGGTGCCCGACGTCGGTGATGTTGATGACGTGCCGCACGCGGTAGCCCTTCCACGCCAGTACGCGCTTGAGCGTGTCCGCAAAGACATAGGCGCGCATGTTTCCGATGTGCTGGTCCGCGTAGACGGTGGGCCCGCACGAGTAGATGCCGACATCTGGCGGGCTACCGGCAGCGAAATCCGCGACTTGCCGGGTCAGCGTGTTGAACAGGCGCACCGGAATGTCGTCGGCAGTCGAGGTCACGGGCCCACACGATACCGCCGCCGACCGTGCACTTGCCGGGACGCGTTGCGAGGTGCGGTCTACCGTGGTTGCCGTGCCAATGAAGCTCGCGCTTGTGGTCAGAACCGACCTCGACATGGGGCGCGGCAAGATTGCCGCTCAGGTCGCGCATGCCGCCGTTGCCGCGGTTCTGAGGGGCGTCGGTGGCGCCGTCTTTCACCGGTGGCTCGAGGACGGCCAGCCGAAGGTCGTGCTGAAGGTGCAGGACGAGCGCGCGCTCAGCGAGGTCATCAGCCAGGCCCGCGCGGTTGGCCTGCCGGTGGAGGTGGTGCACGACGCGGGCCGGACGCAGATTCCGTCAGGCACGCTGACGTGCTGCGCCATCGGCCCAGCACAGGCCGAGCGGATCGATGCGGTGACAGCGGGTCTCGGGCTGCTTTGACCACTTGTCGGCTACGCGCCGCGCCCGGATCTGGCGTAGCTCAGCGCCTCCCTGGCCAGCGGCAACCAGGGTTCGCCGCTCGCTGGGTCCAGGCTTAGCCATTCCCGCATTGGCGTCCCCTTGTTCGCGTCGAACCGGACGCCGTGCCCGGTGGCGATCATCTCGTCGACGCGGTCTTCCGGCAACTTCAGCACCAGCCGGCCCCGGACGAACATCACGAAGATCTTCCCGTTGAACCGGACCGCGGACCGGCCGAATCCGCGGCCCTGGGGAGGCGTTACGCCCGGCTCGCCCATGAGGTCATCGATCAGATCCTCGTACCGCGGATCTGGCTGGTCATCGACATGAGGCATGGGCAGAGGCTATCCAGCCCTGCCGACAGCCGGGTCAGGCGCCGCCGGGAATAGAAGCACCCGATGGCATGCCCGCGGCGACGTAGTCGTCGTAGTGCTGCTGCCACGGCTCGGCGCTATCGCTGTGCGGCCCGTCGGCCCGTCGCCCGGCCAGGTGCTTGGTAAGTTCGCCGAGGCATACTGCCCAGCCAGCCGCATTGCGGGCCGCCGAGTCTCGTGACTCCAGGACGTTGGTCAGCGTGAGCACGCAGCCGCCGCCGCCTGTCTCTTCGATCGTGAAATCCAGCTCACCGACATGCCAGCTGTAGGCGAGCCGCGTGGGTGGCTCGAACACGAAGATGGTCCCCGTGCTGCGTGCGTCGGGCATATTTGGGTCGCCGTAGAACTCGATCGTCCCGCCGACCCTTGGCTCCATCCTGACCTTAGAAGGGAACCAGTGGGCGAGGTCGTCAGGAATCGTGATCGCGTCCCAGACTCGTTCGACCGGTTGCGCGAACTCGCGCCGGAAGCGAACAGCAGGGCGGCCGTCGTGATCTATCAGTGTCCCGCGTTCCATCATTTCTCCTCCTCCGAATCGAGATGGCCGGCCAGCGCGTCCAACGAGTCGTTCCACAGCCCGCGGTACGGCGCCAGCCATTCCTCTAGCTCGGTGAGCCGTACCAGGTTGACGGCGTAGATGCGCTGCTGCGCGTGCTTGCGCACCACAACTAGTCCTGCGTCCCGGAGCACCCGCAGGTGCTTGGACGTCATCGGCTGGGGCAACCCGAGCCTGCTGCAGAGCTCGCCGACTGAACACGGCCCCTCACGCAATGCGTCGAGCATCGCGCGGCGGTGAGGGTCGGCCAGAGCCGGCCAGAGGACATCCATCAGCAGCTAATATGCCGCAGGTCGTATATACCTGTCAAGGAATATACGATCGATTTCGTGAGCGGCTCACGGGATGAGCGCGATCTTGCCCGACGTGTGCCCCGTCATGATCGCGCGGTGCGCGTCGGCCGCCTCGGCCAGCGGAAACGTCGCTGCCACGATCACCTTGATCTGGCCGTCGCCGACCAGCCTGGCAAGTTCGGGCCGTGCGGTCATCCGGATCTCGGTTCCGGGGTCGGCACCTGGTGGGCCGCCGAGCGCCCTGATGCCAGCCTTTCCTGCCCGGCCGAATGCGGCGATAGTCGCGATCCTGGCGCGGTCAGGGACGAGCGCAAGCGAGACGTCAACGGCCTCGTCGGTGCCGATCAGGTCGAGCGCGGCGGTGACGCCCACAGGAGCGGCGGCACGGACTCGGTCGGCCAGGCCTTGGCCATAGGTGACGGGCGCGGCGCCAAACTCGCGAAGCAGATCGTGGTGCGGCTCGCTCGCCGTCGCGATCACCATGGCGCCGCGGCCGATAGCAAGCTGCGTCGCCATCAGGCCTACTCCCCCTGCGGCGCCATGAATCAGGACCGTGTCCGCTGCGCCCACGCCCGTCGCAACAAGGCAGTGCCAGGCGCTGGCGCCGGCGAGCATCAGGCCGGCGGCCGCTGGCCAGGACAGTGAGCGCGGTTTGGGAACCAGGCTGCTGGCCGAGGCGACAAGCTCAGCGGCGTACCCGCCGTTGATGCGATACGCGATGACCTCATCGCCGACGCCGATCGGCCCAGCCGGGCCGGTCGCGCCCGCTCCGACCTGCGTGACGGTTCCTGCCGCCTCGAGCCCAAGCCGGCGCGGGAGCGCGGCGGGGTCCCGGCCGAAGGCACCCGAATACGACTTGTAATCCGCGGGGTTGACGCCTGCGGCTCGCACGGCGAGCTTGACCTCGCCTGGCCCTGGATCGGGCGTCGGCTCATCAATGACTGTCAGCGCTTCGGGACCGCCGTAGGCGGTGGCGATCACGAGTGGAGGCATGGTGCCCGCAACCGATTTCGCAGCGAGTGCATTCCAGCCCGTCATCTGAAGTGCGGCGACCGGCCCCGGGTGTCGGTACCCCGGCGTAACGTGCTGCACAGATGCCGGACAGCTGAAGGGGACCAAACCGTGAGCACGACGCAGACCGTCACGGGTGAGCGCGCTGATCTGCTCGCCTCACTGGCTAAGCAGCGGCATTTCCTGCGCTTCACGACCAGGGGGCTGAATGACGAGCAGGCCGCTCGGCGCACAACGGTCAGCGAGCTCAGCCTGGGCGGGCTCATCAAGCATGTCGCGCTGACTGAGAAGCAATGGATCAGGTTCATCGTCGAAGGTCCTGGCGTCATGGCGTTCGACCCGGCAACTGCCGCCGACACCTGGGCCGACGCGTTCCGGATGGTCGACGGCGAGACGCTGGCAGGGCTGCTCGAGCAGTACGACCAGGTCGCGGCCGATACCGGGGAGCTGGTCAGGACGCTGCCCGACCTCGACGCGGCGCAGCCGCTGCCCGATGCGCCCTGGTTCGAGCGAGGTGCGTCCTGGTCGGCGCGCCGCGTCCTGCTGCACATCATCGCCGAGACTGCGCAGCACGCCGGTCACGCAGACATCCTGCGCGAGGCCATCGACGGCGCTAAGTCAATGGGATAGGGACACCTGGTACCAGGCTGCCGGGTCACCAGGCGCGGCGCTGAAGTCGTAGCGAACCCACTCGGGCGTAAGGGCGACCAGCGATATGGATGTCGTTCCCCAGGTACGCCCGGCGCCGAGGTCGCGGCCAACGATCAGGGCGCGCTCATCTTCGATTCCGAGGCCGTCGCCATTGACGAGCGGCAACCATGCGCCCCAGGCGTCAGCAACTGGCTTGCCGGGGACCGGGTCGGGTCTGCTAGCTGACCTGAACCTGTCGAGGAAGTAACCGGCGCGTGCCAGCTCGTGCTCGCGGCCGTCAGGTGGCGGAGGTCCCTGCCAGTCAGGTCCTGCCCAGTCGGTCGCCATTCCTGCCGAGCCCGCGAGATCGCTCGCGTAGCCGCTGTTCACGACGAAATGCAGCCCATCTGGCAGGTCGCGTTCGATCAAGGTCGTTCCATCCCAGCTCAGCACCACGCCGTGGCCGGGTTCGGCGACGATGAGCCTGAAGGGGTCGAAGCCGGAAAGCTCCGCATCGCCCGGCCGGTCGCCGACCGCGGCCATCAGCGGGAGCTCCCCGCGAGAGCGCCGTGAATCGGCTGGCGCGAGCTTGCCGGTTCCGTTCAGCACGCAGGAAACCTTGCGGCTCGACGGCGCCACAGCGAGCCAGGTGCCGCCGGCCTGAAGATCGCGGCCGCCGACTAGGCCTGGGTAGTGCGGCCAGTGCGAGGCGGGGGGCTGCCACGGCCGGTCGGTGAGCTCGTCTCTGAAACCGGCGAGAAGCACGGGCCGTCCGGCTTCGATGCTGACGACAGCGGTGCACATGCCCTCATCTCACCAGATCCGGGGCGGGACCTACGTGCTGCCCTCTTGATGTCAGGATGCTGGCATGGACGCAGTCAATATCGCCGCGATGCTGACGCGCTTCAGCGAGCACTGGGCGCCGAAGAAGATTGCTGAGCTCAACAACTACGACGTCAAGATAGTGAAGATTCAGGGCGACTTTACCTGGCATTCCCATGCCGATACCGATGAACTTTTCCTGGTCATTGACGGCGCTCTGACCCTTCAGATGCGCGCTGGCGATGTCCGTCTCGGGGCGGGCGAGCTGTATGTGGTTCCGCGCGGTATCGAACACTGCCCGCGCTCGGACGTAGAGACCTCGATGCTGTTGATCGAGCCGCGCGGCGTCGTCAACACGGGCGACGCGGGCGGCGACATGACCGCCGAGCTTCAGACGCTGATCTGATCGTTCCCCGCTACGCGCGGATGCTGCTGTCCGGTACGCCAGCCAGCTCGCCGGGCGCGTCAGGTCAGGCCATCGGTGCGGTTAGCTCGAGCTGGACATTGTCAGGGTCCCTGAACGGCAGCACGTAGATGCCGAAGGATCCGAGCCCGGTGATCGGGCCGTGCGGGACGTCATTGTGGTCGAAGAGCGCGATGGCGCGCTCCAGGTCGTCGCGGCTCGGCACTCCAAAGCTCAGGTGATCAAGGCCGACCCGGTTCTCGTCGAACGCGTCGCCAGCTTGGGCGACCGGACGCAGGCCAAGCAGCAAGTTGCCGCGGATCATCACCACGCCACCGAACAGCAGGTCGTGTATCGCGGTGCTCTCCTCGTCGGTCGGCTCAGGCGACTCGACGGCGACGCTGAAGCCGAGCAGGGAGGTGTAAAAGGAGCGGCTGCGCTCCAGGTCGGTGACGGTGAGGCGGAGGTGGTGTATCTCGCCGGTGGCGATCTGCTCGGTCATGGCGCTCCCTCGATCGGTCCCTGCACCGCATCATCTCGCGCATCACAGCTACAGCGCTCGCTGATACGTGCGGAACGCGCGGGTTGCCGCTGCTGCCGTGACCGCGACGGCGATGGCCAGGAAGCCCGCGTACGAACCGACGGAGGTCCAGGCCGGGTGCGCCTGGAGGGCAATCCGCCCAGCGCTGGCCGCCCAGTTGACCGGATTGAATTTCGCGACGTCAGCGATCCAGCCAGGCACCAGATTCAGCGACAAGAAGGCGCCGGAAAGGAACGTCAGCGGAAGCACCAGGGTGGTTGACGCTCCGATCAGTGCCTCGCGCTGCTTGGTGAGCAGCGCGAACCAGTTGGACACGCCCGCCATGGCGACGGCGATCAGAACGGACACGCCGATCAATGCGGCGATGCCGATGGCGCCTCCCGGGAACGTCGCGCCAGTCGCCCAGCCGATCGCGATGATGATGGCCGACTGGAGCACCGTCGTCAGACCTTGGTACGCGAGCATCGCCGCGGTCAGCGCGCCACGTCCGACCGGCGCGGTCAGGAACCTGTCCATCACGCCGGTCTGCATGTCCTCGATGTAGGCCATGCCGGTCCAGCTGGCAGAGAACATGGCCGTCATGATCACGACACCCGGGGTCAGGTAGGTGATGTAATCGCCTCCGCCGAACCCAGGTATCTCGGCCACCTTCTTGAACAGCGCCCCGAAGAGCAGAAGCCAGATGATCGGCTGGATCAGCGTCATGAAGATGACGACGGGTACCCGGTAGAGCTGCCGGAGATAACGCTGGGTGAGGATCACCCACGCCTGCCGGAGCTGGCTGGGGCGGTGGAGCACCTCACCACCTGCGGACGCGCTCCCGGCAGGCACCGCGGGAGCTGGGGTGAGGACGGTGTGCTGGTTCATCAGACCGTGATCCTTTCTGCCTGGCCGAACGACCGGCCAGCGTGGCGCAGATAGACGTCGTCCAGCGAAGGCTGGGCGACGGAGACGGAGAGCACAGGCACGCCGGCGGCTTCGGCCCCGGCCAGGACCGAGGGCAACGTCCGCGGCCCGTCGGCGACACGCGCCCGCACGAGGCTGCCGTCGGCAGTTGCCTGCCGCACCTGCGGGACGCCGGCCAGCACGCGCGTGATCTCGCCTGCGCCGCGCGCGTCAGCGACCTCGAGCAGAACGGAGTCGCCGCTGAGCCCGGCCTTCAGCTCCCCTGAGGTGCCCTCGGCGACGATCCGGCCCCGGTCGACGATCGCGATCCTGTCCGCGTACTGATCGGCTTCTTCGAGGTAGTGCGTGGTGACCAAGATCGTGGTGCCCGCCTGCGCCGCCAGTTCGGTGAGAACGGCCCACAGGTCGGCACGGCCCTCAGGGTCCAGGCCGGTCGTCGGCTCATCGAGGAACAGCACCGTCGGCCGGTGGACAAGCACGGTCGCAATGTCGAGCCTGCGCCGCATTCCGCCTGAGTAGGTTCGCGCCTGCCGTGTCGCGGCGTCAGCGAGCCCGAACTGCCCGAGCAATTCGGCCACCCGCATGCGCAGCCGCCGGCCGTGCATTCCGTGCAGGCTGCCCTGGATGGTCAGGTTCTCCCTGCCGGTCAGCTGCGGCACCGCACCGGTGTGCTGACTGACCGACCCGATCATTGACCTGACCTGCCGCGGCTGGCCGATCACGTCAATGCCCGCCACGTTTGCGGAACCGGCATCCGGCCTGGCGAGGGTCGTCAGGATCTTTACCGTTGTGCTCTTGCCGGCCCCGTTGGGCCCGAGCAAGGCAAAGATGCTTCCCGCGGCGACGGAGAAGCTCAGCCCGTCGAGCGCGCGAACGCCGCCCTTGTACGTCTTGCTGAGCCCGCGGGCCGCCACGATGGCCGTGGCTGCGCCAGTCGTCATGACCAAACATCTCCCTAACATCGTTTCTGAGATGAACAGCGTTCTTGTCGTGAACTACGTTTACTACAGAACGAACTACGTTTACTACAGAACGACGTTCTCGTCAAGTACACTGTTTGACGTGACCAGGTCTCCCCGTGACCAAGAGCGGCGCGATCAGGAGCGGCGCGGCTCCGCCGCGACGAGCGCACCGCAACCGCCGTGGCGCTCGGTTCCCAAGCGCGGTCGCAGCGCCCCAAAGCCTCAGCTCAGCAGAGATGTCGTCGTGTCGGCCGCGCTGAAGGTTGTCGAAACCGAAGGCGGCGACGCACTCACGATGCGCCGCGTCGCCGACGAGATCGGCGTCTCCGCCTCCTCCTTGTACGGCTACGTTGCGAATAAGGAGGAGCTGGTCCAGCTCGTGCTGGAGCAGATCATGACCGAAATCCCGTTGCCTGCGCCCGGGACCGACTGGCAGGACATGCTGCGATCCTGGGCTCGCGAGACGCTCGCTGTCTTCCGCCGGCATCCCGGTGTCGCCGGGCTCTCCCTGGGCCGCGTTCCGTTCGGACCGACCCTGCTCACGGCCATGGAGCGAATGCTTGCGACGCTGCGCTCCGCCGGGGTTCCTGATCAGGTCGCCGCGTTCATCGGCGACCTTGGCAGTCTGTACGTCGCGGCGTATGCGTACGAACTGGATGTCACTCCGGTCGCCGAACCAGCGGACTTCACGGCGCAGGCCGGGGCCTGGCTGAAGTCACTGCCTAAAGATCAGTTCCCCAATACGGTCGCGGTCGCGGACCTGATAGTGGCGGGCAGCGGCACCGACCGCTTCGAGTGGGGCCTGGACGTGCTGATCCGCGGGGTGGCCTCGTACCTGACCTCGCCGCCGACGGCGGAGGCACGCTGGCCGGGGACCAGCTAAGCGCGAACGAACAACGCAATGTGTGCAGAAGGCGTGGTTAGGAACACCGCTTCGTTACCTGAGGCCGTACACGCGGCGAGCGGTGCCGCTGAAGATAGCGGCCTGCTCAGTTTGGCTAAGCGCGCTGGTCAGCGCCTTGGCGGCCGCAACGACCTCGGCATAGGTGGCCGACAGCGTGCATACCGGCCAGTCGGAGCCGAACATCAGGCGGGCAGGCCCGAAGCAGGAAAGCACTGTCTCGTAGTACGGCACCAGATGTGCGACCGGGTCGCGGTCTGCGGCTGGCTCGTTTGGCGGCGGCTCGCCCAAGATCCCGGAGAGCTTGCATACGGTGTTCGGCAGGGCCGCGAGCCGGCGAATATCGTCCATCCAGGCGGGGTCGGGCTGGCCGTGGGCTCGCTCTCCCACCTCCGGATTGCCGAGGTGGTCGAGAACGAAGATGACGTCCGGGCACGCCGCCGCGGCGTCGGCTGCGGCGGGCAGCAGGGCCGCGGGCACGACGATGTCGTAGCAAAGGCCCGCGCCGCCCACGGCGGCCAAGCCGGCCAGCACCGCGGGGCGCGTGAGCCATTGCGGATCCGTCTCGATCAGGACCGGATGCCGGATGCTGACCAGCGCATCGCCCCCTGGCGCCTCGCAGACCGCGGCGAGCTCATCGGCGACTGCTGGCGATTGCAGATCCGTCCAGCCGACCACGCCCGTGATCAGGTCGCTCGCCGCCGCGATCGCGAGCAACTCGGGTGTCTCCCCGGCCTCCGCCACCGTCTGCACGACCACGGTCGAGGTCACTCCGGCGGCTGCTGTCAGCGGGCGCAGGTCGGCTTCTGAGAAGTTCCGCAGCAGCGGCTCGTGACCAGGTAGCTCGAGCCAAGGCTGGGCGTGCGCGGCCAGATCCCAGACATGCTGGTGTGCGTCCACGACGTCAGCGGCCTGGCCCGCCGCATCGGCTCGCCCGCTCATTCCACGCGGCTGGCGATCGGCGTGCCGAGCTCGATGGTGCGGCCCACCGTGCAGAGCCGGTCGTGCGACTTGCGCACGACATCGGGCAGGACCGCCCTGGCCTCATCTCCTGCCGCGGTCGCTGGGAACGCCACCCGGAATGTAACGACGATGTCCGTCAGCCGGTTGCCTTCGGCATCCCTGATCTTGTCTGCGTCGACGGCAACCTCGAACCGCTCTGGCTCGGCCCGGCGGGAGGTGAGGATGTCAATGTCGATGGCCGTGCAGCCGCCAATCGCGGCGAGCAGCAGCTCGGTAGGGGTGAAGTCGGTCCCGTCCCCTGTGCCGAAGGCGATCTCCCCGCCGCGCTCATTGGCGACGGCGAATCGCCCGCTCGACACCCGGCGGACGCTCACGGTGCGGTGTGCGGTTGCCATGCTCTAAACCTGCCACAAGAGCGCCAGGTTGTGAGCCGGCGGGCATGGCGCCGCTACGCGGCCGCCGCGCGAGCCGCACTGCCATGGTCACCGAGCGCCAGCGCCGCGACGGCGAGCGCGACGTAGGTCAGGGCGCTGATCCTGGCGCGGCGCCGCCGCGCGCGGGCCGTCCGCGCCAGGCGCTCAGCGAGCCAGGAGGCGAGCAGCACGTAGCAAGTGTCGACGCTCATGGCGATCGCGATGTAGATGGCGCCAAGCACGACGACCTGAGGCGCGACCCGCTCGCCATTGCGGATGAACTGAGGAAAGTAAGCCAGGAAGAGGACTGCCACCTTCGGATTCAGCAATTGGACTACCAGGCCGCGCCCGTAGGCGGCCCAGTTGCTCCCTCCGCTGGCCTCGCTCCCCGCCTCGTCCTCCCCGCCGGCGTCACGCCAGGCGCGGATGCCGAGCAGGACAAGGTAGGCCGCGCCGCCGTAGCGCAGCACAGACAAGGCCACCGACGATGCAGCGAGCAGTGCCGTGATCCCGAGAGCTGCGCCGACGATACAGACGGCCTCACCCGTCTCGATACCCAGCATCGAGGCCAGACCGGAGCGGCGCCCGCTGCCTACCGAGCGGCCGACCACATAGAGCACGCCCGGGCCTGGCGTCACGGTCAGCACGAAGGTTGCGAGCGCGAAAAGGCCGAGCAACCGGGGATCTGGCATGCTCGAAGCCTAATCAGGTCAGGGCAGGCTCGGCGGAATGGGGCTTGCGGGAGTCCTGGACGATGTCCTGCTGCCTGCCTAGCTGGTGACCGATCCGCACGCCGAGCAGAGCGGTGCCGAAGCAGCCAGCGCAGAGCAGGCCAATCCAGACCGCGGCAGCCCCGGCGGCGATCATGCCGGTGCAGATCGCTGGCGACGCGACGAACGCGATCGAATACGCCATGGTGGCCAGGGCGTTGGCGCGGCCCCTGACGCGCCGCTTGCGAGGCTGTTGACCAGCGGCGAGGTCGTGGGCGCCATGAACGTCTCGCCGAGGGCGAACAAGCCGCTGAATCCGACCTCTGGCAGCGCAATACCCCTGACCTGATGCAAGTAGATCAGCGTCAGGGGCAGCACGAGACCGGTGCCCAGAGCCGACACAGCCTCGCCGGCGATCAGCAGCCAGGTGGCTCGGGACAGCGGCGCGCGGGACATGCCGTCCACCCTGCCGGCCGGGCCGTGCCGTGGTCCAGCGAATATCAGGCGCCGACGGCTCCGTCGATCGCCTCGCGGAGGAAGTCGGCGTGGCCGTTATGCCTGGCGTACTCAAGCAGGACGTGCACCATCACCAGCCGAAGTGAGACGTCTTCGTCCCAGCGGGCGACGTGGCCGATCACGTCGAGCGATGCTGCCGCCGCCTCGATCTTGCGGGACCGCTCGACCTCAGCGTCCCAGGCGGCGAACGCCTCTGACCTGGTGGCCGTGCGCGCGTCATAGGCGACCTGGTAGTCGCCCTGGTCGGACCACACGAATCCGACGTCCTCGGCCGCGATCACCCGCCGGAACCAGGTCCGCTCAACCTCGGCCATGTGCCGCACCAGCGCCAGCAGCGACAACGTGGACGGCGGTGAAGACTGGACGCGGAGCTCATCGTCGCTGAGGCCGTGACATTTCATGTCCAGCGTCGCGCGGTGGTAATCGAGGAAGGCACGCAGCGTCTCGCGCTCGCCGGCGGTAACCGGCGGGGCGATCCGCGGCGGCAAAGGCTCAGGCTCCGTGCCCATGGCCGAGCAGCCTAGCTGTCCGTGGCCGGGCCTCCGGATTCGGCCAGCGCGGCGACGACCGGATAAGGCAGATGCTTCGGGTGCACGAGCAGAGCTCTGGCCAGATGCCTGATCGCCGGGCGCAAAGGGACCAGCATGGCCTCGCTGTAACGCCACGCGCCCGCCTCATCGGCCGGGAACATGCCGGCAATGCCGCGCCGGAACCGCCGCGCATCCCCGCCGTCGGATCGCCATGTCGGCAGCCAGCGCCTGAGCTCGTCATCGCCGTCGAGCATGGACCAGGTCATCAGCCGCTCGGCGATCTGGCCTGCCGCGTCGATCACGAATCCCTTGTCGCCGGCGGCTCTGATCCGATGCACCCGGCCCTCGGAGTTCCTGCCGTGGTGAATGCTCGCCGAGCTGAACTGGGCACCGGTGGCTAGTGCCGCCACAGCGTGGCCAGCCTCGTGCCACGCCGTGCGGACCGCGGCCTTCCTGGCCGGCTGGTACGTCGGATAGCAACCGCAGTCATAGCGCTGCCTGATCCATAGCTCGTGCACGAGCGACTCGTCGTCGTACCTGATCAGCCTGCCGAGTTCGGCGCTGATCCCGGAGAGCGTGCGCTCCTGGGCAGGCGTCAGCATGAGCCGACGATATGGCACGATGCCATCTGGCTGCCCGTAGCCGTTGCAGCACCAAGCAATGATGTCGACGGCGGAAGGAGCAAGCTCGTGATCGGGCGCATGCATCATGTGATCATCGACTGTCCTGATCCGGCGGCGCTCGGATCCTTCTACTCCGAACTGCTCGGCGAGCCCGTGACTTACAGCAGCGAGGACTTCGTGGTTGTGGCGCGCAGCGACCGCACCTCGGGCCTCGGCTTCCAGCTCGCACCGGACAACCGCGAGCCGACCTGGCCGGACGATGCGGTGCCGCAGCAGTTTCACATCGACGTGATGGTGGATGACTTGGACGTGGCAACCCAGCGCGTCCTGGCTCTCGGCGCGCGCCAGCTCGTGCCTAGCGGTCAGGACCAGCACTCATATGTCTTCGCCGATCCGGCTGGCCATCCGTTCTGCCTGATCCCGCGACCTAGCTGGGCCCCTCCGGTCGGGACCTGACCTGCTCGCTAAGGTCGGCCGAGCTCGGCGATCAGCCTGGCGGGCGCCTTGCGACGCCAGGCTTCCTCGAGGAGCTCCCTGATCCGGTCGGGAGCGGCGCCTGGCAGGCTGACGCGCAGCCCTCGTGGCTTTCCGCCCCATACGAGCGGCTCGAACACGACCGGGTCCTCTGCGAGGCAAGCCTCGATCTCTGCAGCGTCGACGAAGAGGTGCAGGTGCAGCTCATCGGGCGGCACGGTCGCGAAGATCTTGCCGCGAACACGGAACGAGACCATGTCAAAATGCGGCTCCTCGGTCGCGCCAGGCAGAACCAGCGCTATCTCGCGTACCAGCGCAAGGCTGACCGGTCCCGGTCTTGTCATGGCAGCAGCGTAACCAGCGGGCGAACGCCAGGACGCTGCAGATTCCTGGCGCCGTCGATTGCCGGGCGCCGCCGGATGCCGTGCCGCCCTGTCAGGGGACGGCGGCGTACGCGGCAGCCTGGATATCTGCGTGCGCGGCCGGTGTATCCGACGTCTCAAACTGGCGCTGAGTCAGCACGATGATCGTCAGGTCCTTTGCCGGATCCGCCATCCAGGTGGTGCCGAGCCCGCCGGCCCAGCCGAATGCTCCGCTGTCGGATACGGCCTGGCCGAACGACCAGGACTTGCCGGTGAAGAAGTCGTCTCCGAGGCCTCCGCGTGCCTTCTGCGCGGCTGTGAGCTGGTCGGTCGTCATCGCCGTGGCAGCGTCGGCCGAGAGCACAGGAGCGCCGCCGCGAAGCAGCATCCTCGCGAACGCCAAGAGATCGTCCACGGTTGAGACGAGCCCAGCCGCGCCGTCACTGAACGCCTGCGGCTTACTCCATGCGCCGTCGGGTCGGTCGGTCACGACCAGGCCGTCGGGAGTAGGCATGTAGGCGGTAGCGAGGCGGTCGGTCTGCGCGGTCCAGAACGCGGTGTCTTTCATGCCGAGCGGCCCGAAGATGCGCGTGCGGAGGACGTCGGCGAACGACTGGCCTGCTGCACGTGCTGCGAGAACGCCAAGCACCGACGCGCCGGTGTTATACATCCAGCGCTCGCCCGGCTGGGCGAGCAGCGGCAGGCTGCCAAGAGCCGCGATCCAGGTGTCGGGATCAGGCTGGATCTCCGGATGGGGAGGCCCGAAGGTGCCAAGGCGCAGCCGTTCACCCTCAGCCACGACAGGCCACGGCCCGGGTGAGGTGAACATCTCCACGACCATCCCGAACCCGAACGTGAACGTCAGCAGATCGCGCGCCGTGACCTGGCGGTCCGCTGGCACAGTCTCGTCAAGCGGGCCGTCCATCCTGGACAGAACGCGGCGATCGGCGAGCTCGGGCAGCAGCCGGTCGACAGGTTCGTCGAGGTCGAACAAACCTTCGCCGGCCAGCGCGAGCGTTGCCGCAGCCGTGATCGGCTTAGAGGTCGACGCGATGCGGAAGAGCGAGTCCCTCGCCACCGGCGCGCCGCCGATCGACAACGTACCTAGCGCTTCGACGTGCACGTGATCTCCCCTGGCGATCAGAGCGACCAGGCCAGGGATCCGGTCATCGGCCACGTGCTCGGCGGCCACTTCGTGAAACCGCTCCAGGCCCGCGGCGGTCAGCTGCTCAGGCAAGACGAGCTCCTTTCGGATACTGGCTGATTCATCGGCAGGAATGCCGGCCAGCTTGACAGATTCGAAGGCTTCGCCAACATCGGCCGGCCACATAGGTTAGTCCCATGACGGAGCAGCCGATGCCTGAGGAGATTCAGGCGTGCGCGTTCTTCCTGGCCGATCACGCTGTGGTGGAGAATGGCAAGCTGTATGTCAATGGCGGCTTCTGGAATCAGGTCTACAGTGCCGAGTTCCCCGTCGTCAGGGCGTTCGCGTTAGCGGCTGTGCTGCATATCCCGTGGCGCAAGCACCATCACGGACACGCGTTCGCGGTGACTTTTGAAGACGCCGACGGACGGCCGCTGACCGCTCGGTTCGAAGGTCAGTTCAGGGTGGGTACGTCGCCCAGCATGCGGGTGGGCGATTTCACGGTGATGCCAGTGGCGGCTTTCGTCACCAATTTCGTGCTTGATCACCCCGCTGATTACGCCGCGCTGCTGGCGGTCAACGATGTTGAACTGGCGCGGTGGCGTTTCCGCGCGATCCAGGCTCATGACCCCGCCACCGGAACGCAGGCGGGCGCGGGTGCTGCTCCCCCGCCGGAGGAGCTCTAGCGGATGGCCGGCACGCGGGAGCGGCTCGAGGCCGAGCGGGCGGCGGCGGCCAGCCGGCTGGCCGGCCTGCAGCGTGAGTTCGGATCGGTAGTCGAGTCGGCGCGCCAGGCCAACACCGACGACGAACACGATCCGGAGGGCGCGACCATCGCCTTCGAGCGTCAGCACATCGCGGCGCTGATTAGCCAGGCCAGGGAACGTCTCGCCGAGATCGAGGCGGCCCTGGCCCGGCTCGATGCTGGCGGCTACGGCCGCTGTGTCCAGTGCGGAGAGCCGATATCACCGGAGCGGCTAGCCGTCCGTCCGGCAGCGCCGACCTGCATCAGGTGCGCCGAGCGCCAGCAACGCTAGGCTTCGGCCCGGCCTGGCCGTCACTCGATAACATCGCGCTCGGCGGTCCGAAGACGGCGAGGCGATCGAGCACGGGCGCCGTATCCGCAGACCAGCCAAGCGCCGCGAGCTGGGCGCGGCTGCGCCGCCCCATCCGCCATCGGAACGCCTCGAATCGGCTTGTGGTCAGCCGCAGCTCCGGCCGCCCGGCCGCGTCGGACCCCGCGAGGTACTCGCCATCCTCGGTGCGAATGCGCACCGGGACCGGAACGTCGAGCCACTCAAGCAGCCGCGGGGTGCATGCCCGCACCGCGGCGCAGTCCCTGGCTCCTGGCCTGCCGAGCGCTCCCCGAATGTCCTGCTCATGGCTGGCCACGTCGGCGACCGGCAAGCCAGCCAACCTGGCCACCTGGCCAGCTGTGACCTCATCGGACGGTATGCCCTTCAGCCTGCCCGAGGCCGCGTCCTCGGGGATCACGGTCAGGTGCCCGACCACGTCTCTGACCGTCCACGCCGGACATGCCGGCATCGAGGTGGTCAGCTCCGCGTCGGTCAGGCCGGCGACGAGGTTCATGAGTCTGCCCATGGTGTCCCGGTACAGCCAGGCCAGGTCGGCATCGGCGTGGTCGTCCATCTACGAACGATAACGCCGGAACCGGGCGTCGCCAGCTTGGTCGGACAGCGCGTCTGGCGGCTTGCTCAGGCTGGGACCGAGAGTGACAGGCCGAACCTGGCCTGCGCATCCGTCCACCAGGACCGCAGCTTGAGCCCTGCCGCGGCAAGTTCGGCGGCGACCCCTTCGCGCCGGAACTTCGCCGAGATCTCGGTGCGCATCTGTTCACCGGCACGGAACCAGACGCTCAGATCCATCGCCCTCAGTTGCACGGTCTGGTCGATGGCTGATCGCAATCGCATCTCGATCCACTCGTCCCGGGCGTTCCAGATCGCGACGTGGTCGAATTCATCGACATCGAAGTTGCCTTCGAGCTCGCCGTTGAGCACTCGCAGGATGTTCTTGTTGAATTCCGCCGTGACGCCGGCCGCGTCGTCGTAGGCGGCAATCAGTACGGCGGGATCCTTCACCAGATCGGTGCCGAGCAGCAGCGCATCGCCGTCCTGAAGCTGCGCCCGCAAGCTGGCGAGGAACTCGGCTCGCTCGGCAGGCAGCAGGTTGCCGATGGTGCCGCCGAGGAAGACCACCAGTCGCGGCCCGCTCGGATCGGGGAAGCCGAGGTGCTCGGTGAAGTCGGACAGGACCGCGTGCACGCGCAGCGCTGGATATCTGGCCTGGATCCTGGATGCCGCGGTGACGAGTGCGGACTCGCTGACGTCGACCGGCACGTACTCAGCGAGTTGACCGGTCTCGGCCAGCGCGTCGAGCAGCAGCCTGGTTTTGTCACCTGTGCCAGATCCGAGCTCGACGAGCGTCGATGCTCTCGTGGCCGCGGCGATCTCGGCGGCCGAAGCGGCGAGGATCTCACGCTCGGCCCTGGTCGGGTAGTACTCGTCCAGCAGCGTGATCTTGTCGAACAGCTCGCTGCCGCGTTCGTCATAGAACCACTTCGGCGGCAGCCACTTCGGTGTCGCGGTCAGTCCGGCGAGCACGTCGGCGCGCAGCGATGCCTCGAAAAAGTGGTCGGGCAATCGCCGGTCGATCGAGATGCTCGTCATGCCTGTCGCCTTCCGTTCGAATGTCCCCTCGCCGCGGCGGACGTGAGTCGGCCTGGAGGTTCTGCGGGAATTATCGGGCTGACGGCCACGCCGGCGATGGTGGCCTCGACGAGGCTGCCGTCGGGCACCCGCTGCCAGTCGTCGTCATCGTCGGACGGCTCGGAGGCCACGATGACGCTGTCGGCACGATGCCGGTAACACAACGAGTCGCCCGCCGCGGTCGCCGCGATTGCCTGCCCGTCGGTGAGAAGCAGGTTGAACCGGCCTGTCCCGCCCGCGGCCCACACGTCGGCGACCGTTCCTGCCAGGGCCGCGCCCGCGGATTCACCGGCCTTGAGCCTGCTCAGCACCAGGCCCCACAGCAACGCGGTGTCACACCGCGCCTGTAGCGCGAGCAGTTCTGCCGCGGGCAGCCGGCCGGCCAGGCGCAGAACTGCGGCAGCTGCCTCTTCCTGGCTCGGTGGTACGGCCGGCGCGGGCTCGGTGATCGATTCCCCCGCCGATTCCGCGCTCGCGGCCGCCGCCGTCCTGCGGCGAGGAGCGGTCGGTCCGCCGGCGGCGGCCGACCAGCCCACCAGGGCCCCGTTGAGACTGAAAAGCCAGCTCCCCTCGGTATAGGGTGCGGCGGCCGAGGCGCCGGTGTCGGTGCCAACGGACGCGGACCTGACTGCGCACAACATGGCCCGGGTGGTCGTGACGCGCGCGAGGTCGGGGAGGCAGTCATCTGCCCAGATCGGGCCGCTGCGGCGGTACCTCGCCGGGACCGGGTCACCGTCGGCGTACCAGCCCACGCCGAAGCCGTCGACGTTCATCGTGCCGTGCCGCTGCCACCTCGGTGACCATGCCTGGTGCACGAGCCCGTATGGCGGCTCGAACAGCACGGACCTGATGCTGACCTGGTCGCCGAGATAGGCGAAATGTCGGCACATCAGGCGAGTTCCGCGTCGCGGGCAGTGCGGAAGCCGGCGAAGATCTGCCGCCTGATCGGGTAGTCCCAGTTCCTGAACGTTCCCCGGCAGGCCACCGGATCCGAGGAGAACGCGCCGCCACGCAGGACCTTGTAATCCGGGCCGAAGAAGACTTCGGAGTACTCCTTGTACGGGTAGGCGCGGAATCCGGGATAGGGCAGGAAGTCGCTTGCTGTCCACTCCCAGACGTCGCCGATCAGCTGGCGAGCGCCCGAAGGCGCGGCTCCGGCCGGGTAGGAGCCTGCCGGGGCCGGCTGCAGATGGCGCTGCCCGAGGTTGGCGCGGACCGCGCTCGGGTCCTCATCTCCCCACGGGTAGCGCCGGGACCGCCGGGACGCCGGGTCGAACCTCGCGGCCTTCTCCCATTCGGCCTCCGTTGGCAAGCGCCGTCCTGCCCAGCGCGCATAGGCGTCGGCCTCATACCAGCACACGTGCATAACCGGCTCAGCTGGCGGCACCGGTTCGGCCGCGCCGAACCTGCGACGCAGCCATTGCCCTGACGCGCCCTGCTCCCAGAACAGCGGCGCGGTCAGGTCAGCCTTCTGCCGGTACGCCCAGCCGGCTTGGCCCCACAGCCGCTCCCGCTCGTAGCCACCGTCGGCGATGAACTCCGCGTAGCTGGCGTTGGTAACCGGCGACGTATCCAGATAGAAGGACCCCAGCTCGACCTCATGGGCCGGCCGCTCGTTGTCCAGCGCCCACGGTTCGGTAGAGGTGCCCATCGTGAAGGGACCGCCTGGCACCAGGACCTCGGCGGGCAGGCGCAGCACGTCGGCCGGGGCCGGCGCTGGCGGCGGCGCGGACAGCACCTGGTAACCAGACCTGAGCTGGTGGGTGGCCAGCATCGTCTCGTCGTGCTGCTGCTCGTGCTGGGCGATCATGCCGAATACGAAGCCCTGCTCGACCAGCGGCCCGGTGCTGAAGCTGACCCGCTCGATCAGGTCAAGCACGCGGCCGCGGACATCGCTGGCGTACCTACGCGCTTCAGCCGGCTGCAGCAGGGGCAGGGTCGGCCGCTTGGCCCTTGGGTGCTCGAAGGCGTCGTACAGCGGGTCGATCTCCGGGCGCATCGGTTCCCGGCCGCCGACGTCGCGGAGCAGCCAAAGCTCCTCCTGGTTGGCGACGTGGGCAAGGTCCCATACCAGCGGCGACATCAGCGGCGAGTGCTGGCGGATCAGGTCGGCCTCATCGATGCAGTCGGTGAGACCGGCGGTCCGCTCCCTGGCGCTGATCAGCAGGCTCGCGATCTCCTCGCGCAGCCTGCTGGCGTCGGGGGCCATAGTCATGACTGTCCTTCCAGGTGGGCGATGCTTTCCAGGATGTCGTCGGCGGGGCACCGGCCCCGTTGGACGTACCTTTCGGCAAAGTCATCGACAGCGTTCCTCGCCGCGAAGGGCGCGCCGGCCCTGGCTAGCGCCGCCGCGGCCGCGTCGAAGCAACGCTGCGCAGCCCTGGCCAGCACCGGGTCGGCCAGACCGAGCCTGGCCGCTCTCAGCCAGGGACTGGTCTCGTCCCTGCTCCGGCCACCTGCTCGCGGCCGCGACCCGGCTCCGGCCTGGCCCGGGTCCGCTGCATTGTGCTGCCAGACCGGCTCGGCCGCCGCCATGGCCGCGTCTGCGGCGACCGGGTCGTCGGTCAGCGCAGAAACAACGGAGACGGGGACGATCCAGCCGTCACCTGGCTGGGCGTCGATCATCCGCAACTCAAGATGGCCGCGAGGGCGGACCGGCGGGAACAGCGTGGACAGGTGATAGTCCAGGTCGTCGGCAGTGGGCGGGGCCGGGATGTCCGCTTCTGCGCGACCCGGTGCCAGCGGCTGGCTGGAGCCTCGCAGCCAGTCTCTGAAGGTGAGCCCGGCGGGCACCGTCCATGGCTGGCCATCCGGGCTGCGGACGCACAGCACCTCGGCGTCCATGGCGTACCTGACCCAGTGCTCGCGAGCCGCGTCGGGGGCGTCCTCAGCGGGGAGGGCTGCCGCAGGATCGTTTGGCTCAGCGCCCGCGGGCGACCTCGTTCGGCCCGGATCGAGCCTGGACCAGACCAGCTGCCGGGTGCATTTCCAGCCGGTGGGCTGGCCTCGTCGCAGCGGAGAGTTCGCGAAGGCGCCGACGAGCACCGGCCCAAGCGCGTGCAGCAGTCGCCAGCGGAAAGCGCAGCCCAATGTGCCGTGATCGTCAAGGCCCGCATCGACGCAGACCTGGACAGATGCGGTGCTGCACATCATCAGCCGGCCCCAGTAGCCGTCACGATCGAAGAACTCCTCCATTGCCGCATAGCGGGGAAGCTCGAGTACGCGGTTCGGGCGGCGGAGCGGGTCAATGCCGCGACCTGTGAGGATGAGACCTGCGTCCCCGAATGCCTCGTGCAGGACCGCGAGGTCGCCGCTCGTCACGGCGATACAGTCGCTGAGGTCCTTCGCTGGAGCTGTGCTGAGCTCGACCTGACCGCCTGGCTCCAGGGTCACGAGGCCGGCTCCGGGCAAGACGCCCGGTTTCTTGAGAGAGTCGAATACTTGCTGAATCCGGTCGAATGGCACCGCCAGCAAGGGGTCTGCGCTATCGCGGACCAGCCACTCAAGCTCGGCGCCGATCGTTCCGGGTGGGCCGGTTTTGAAGCAGATCGCACCGATGTGTCGCTCAGCGTCGGTCTCTGAAAGCGGGCCATCCGTGTCACCAGCAACTTTGCCGGACCACGGCCCTTTGTCTTCCATGGCCCCGGTCCGACACCGGGGTATCAGGTGATCCGCCGTAGCGGCATCAGTCGTGTCGGCGGGCAAGCTCAATCACCATCCCAGGCGAATCGGCGGGCGGCACCAGGCACTCGGTATGCCAACCGCAGGCAAGGCAAGGTAATTCCCTGATGTTCTTGTCCCATCCTTAACAGAGGGGTCTGACAGTTGGAGCGCAAAGTGAGCGATGCCGAGTTCGACGTGATCGTCATTGGCATGGGGCCAGGCGGCGAGGATCTGGCCGGCCGTCTGGCCGAGGTCGGCCTGAAGACGGCTGGCGTCGAGTCTCGGCTAGTCGGCGGAGAGTGCCCGTACTTCGGCTGCGTGCCATCGAAGATGATGATCAGGGCAGGCAACCTGCTCGCGGAGGCACGACGGGTGCCCGGCATGGCCGGACAGGCTACGACCGATCCGAGCTGGGATCCGGTCGCCAGGAGAATCAGGGACGAGGCGACCGACAACTGGGATGACACCGTCGCGGCCAACCGGTTCACCGGCAAGGGCGGTCACCTGTTCCGCGGCACCGGCCGAATGACCGCTGCCGGACAGGTCACCGTCGAGCGTGCCGACGGCCTCGGCAGTGACGAGTTGCGGGCAACGCGCGGCATCGTGATCGCGACTGGCACCGCTCCTGCCGTCCCGCCGATTCCCGGGCTCGCCGAGGTCCCGTTCTGGACCAACCGCGAGGCGATCAAGGCGACGGCCGTGCCGTCATCGCTGATCGTGCTGGGCGGCGGCGCTATTGGCGTAGAGCTTGCCCAGGTGTTCGCGCGATTCGGCACCCGCGTCACGGTGGTGGAGGCGCTCCGCCAGCTCGTGCCGCTTGAGGAGCCAGAGGCTGGTGATCTGCTCGCGACGGTGTTCCGTGCACAGGGCATTGACGTGCGCACGGGCGTGGCCGCCGCCATGATCGGTTATGGCGACGGTGAGTTCAGCGTCACGCTGGACGGCGGTGAGGTCCTGACCGCCGCTGAGCTGCTCGTCGCCACCGGGCGGCGGGTGGACCTTGCAGAGGTTGGAGCCGGCGTGGTGGGCATCGATGAGCATGCCAAGGCAATACCGGTCGACGACAGGATGCGGGCCGCGCCTGGCGTCTGGGCCATCGGTGACATCGTCGGGCACGGTGCGTTCACGCACATGTCGGTATATCACGCCGGCATCGTCCTCGCCGACATACTTGGCCTGGAGCACCACGCCGCTGAGTACCACGCGGTGCCAAGGGTGACCTTCACCGATCCCGAGATCGGCTCGGTCGGGCTGACCGAAGCACAGGCGCGCGAGCAGGGCATAGTCGTCCGGACCGGGTCAGCGCAGGTACCAGCGACTGCGCGCGGATGGATCCACAAGGCTGGCAACGAGGGCCTGATCAAGCTCGTGCAGGACGCGCGCCGCGACGTCCTGGTGGGCGCTACCTCGGTCGGGCCAGTGGGCGGCGAGGTGCTCAGCATGCTGACGCTGGCCGTCCACGCCAGGATCCCCGTGCAGCGGCTGCGCGAGATGATCTATGCCTATCCAACGTTCCATCGCGGCGTCGAGGACGCGCTGACAGACCTGGGCTGATCCGGCTACCTGGCGCGCGGGCTAAGTTAGAGCCGGTGTTGGCATCCGGCGGAGGGATTTCGATGAGCGTGGGCAGCCTGGTCTCGACGGGACCGCTCCTGCTCGCGATCCCGGTCGCCGCCGCCGCCGGGGCGGTCACCTTCCTGTCGCCGTGCGTGCTGCCGCTGGTGCCCGGCTACCTGTCCTACATCACGGGGATGTCCGGTGCGGCCGTCACGGGCGAGCGTCGTGACGAAACCGAAGCCGAGACCGCGGCGGCCGGCGCGTCCGAAGCAGCCACGACCGCATCGGGCGCCGCAGTCGGCGTAGCCGTGGGCTCGTCCGGTGGCGGTGCGGCGACCGCGGTCGCAGCGGTGTCGGCCCGGCGATCGCTGCCTGCCGCGAGCCGCGGGCGCGCGCTGGCCGGAGCGTCGCTGTTCGTGCTCGGATTCTCTGCGCTGTTCGCCGTGTACGGCGCCGCGCTCGGCGGTCTGGGCGCTGCGCTACGGATCCATTCGCAGGGTCTCAGCCAGATCCTTGGCGTCGTGCTGATCGTGCTTGGCCTGCTCTTCGCGGGCGCCTTCGATCGCTTCAGCTTCACGGGCCGGATCATCAAGCCTTCGATGCGACCGCGTGCAGGCCTCGCCAGTGCTCCTGTACTCGGCGTGCTGTTCGGACTCGGCTGGTCGCCATGCATCGGCCCGACGCTGAGCGCGGTGCTTGCGCTGGGCTTGACCACCGGCACCGCCGCCAGAGGCGCGTTCCTGGCGTTTGTCTACGCTCTCGGCGTGGGAGTGCCTTTCCTGCTGGTGGCCTTCGCCGTCGACCGGGGCATGCGGGTGCTGGGCTTCGCGCGCCGCCATGCGCGGCTGATCACCAGAATCGGCGGCCTGCTGCTCATTGCCGTTGGCGTCCTCGAAGTCACCGGGGCCTGGTCGAGCGCGATGATCTGGCTCAAGGCGCACTGGCTGAGCAGCTACAACGCTCCGTTCTAGCCGCTCCCGGCGGTCGTGCCTGCGAGCCGGGAGCGGCCAGATGCGGACGTTAGCCAGCCGAGCCCGGCCGCGGTGGCAGAGCCGGGCGGCGGCGTGACGGGCGCTCGGTCGTGTCCGGTGGCGCGGCTGCCGGCTCGCCCTGCAGCGTCTCCATGGCGAGGCTGATTGCGCTTTCGAGCTGAACGTCGGTGCCAGCGACCCAGTCGTTGGGCGTCATCAGCAGTTCGACGTCGGGGTCGACGCCGTAGTTCTCCACGCCCCAGCCGAACTGGCTGAACCAGAAGGAGAACTTCGGCATGGTCATCGACGTGCCGTCGACGAGCTGGTGCCAACCCTCGATGCCGATCACGCCGCCCCAGGTCCGCGCGCCGATAACGGTGCCGATCTTCATGATCTGGATCGCGGCCGTGACGATGTCACCGTCGGAGCCGGCCCACTCATCGGTGATTGCGACCACTGGGCCGCGCGGCGCCTGCACCGGGTAGCTCTGCGGCCGTCCGTGCCGGACCGTGTCCCATCCGATGACTCTCCGCGCCAGCTTCTCGACGATGAGCTGCGAGGTGTGACCGCCGCGGTTGGAGCGGACGTCGACGATCAGCGCCTCCTTCTCCATCTCCCCGCGCAGGTCCCGGTGAAAGTCCGACCACCCCTCACTCACCATGTCTGGTACATGCAGGTAGCCGGCCCGCCCGCCGGTACGCTCGCGGACCAGCTGGC
The DNA here is from genome assembly GCA_036258115.1 of Streptosporangiaceae bacterium. GTDB lineage: Bacteria > Actinomycetota > Actinomycetes > Streptosporangiales > Streptosporangiaceae > Chersky-822. Next base: position 52,260 of record DATAEH010000066.1, on the reverse strand, counting down.
GCCGCCCGGCGACCCAGTCTTGGTACCGCAGCCGCAGATCGCTGCGAAGCGGCACCACCACGGCGCGGTGGTGCTTGCCGTCCGCCGCCCGCCTGACCGTCAGCTCGACGGGCTTTCCAGCCGCGCCAACCAGCAGCGGGGCAGGGCCGGTCGTAACGTCCACGGGCCGGCCATCGACGGCGACCAGGACGTCACCGGCGGCGATCTGCACGCCTGGCGCGGCCAGTGGCGACCGGGCACGCGGGTCCGAGGACTCCCCTGGCACGATTCTGGCGACCCGCCAGCCATCAGAATCCGGCTCGAGATCGGCGCCGAGCTGCCCGGCGACCTGTCCGGTGCTGTCGGAGCCGTCCGCCGGCATGATGTAGGCGTGCGAGCTGCCGAGCTCAGCCACAGCCTCGTGCAGCACGTCAGCAAAGTCGTCGGACGTGGCGATCCGATCGAGGAGCGGCCGGTACTGCCCGAGGGCGCCGTCCCAGTCCACGTCGGCCATGTCTGGCACCCAGAACTCGTGCCGCATGGCCCGGCCTGCCTCTTCGTAAGCCGCGCGCCACAGGGTGGCGGGATCGGCGAGGAACCTTGCCCTGGACAGGTCCACGCTGATCCGGTCCTCGCTGTTGTCCGGATCGGCCTTCCGGTTGGCTGGCACGATCGTGAGCTGCTGGCCGTCCCTGATGACCAGCCTGCTGCCGTCGCCGCTGGTCTCGAACCAGTTCACCTCGTCGGCGAGTTCGGTGCACTTGGACCGCTTGATCTCGAAGTACTCAAGCGACGGACGTGGATGGTCATCGTCCAGCCTGGCGCCGCCTTCGCCCAGATTCCCGGACAGCGGCTCGCGCAGCCAGGCGATGCCGCCCTCGGCGGCCCGGAGCGAGCTGTACCGCGACTCGGGGACCGGCACCTGAACGATTCTGGCGCCTAGCCCCTCCAGGTCGACGCTGACCGGCTTGACCTTCGATGTGGCTTTGCCCTTCTTGGCCTCCGATGACTTGGTCTCCGCAAGGGCCTCCTCGGTGCCCGTAGTCGCCGTTGCGTCCTTCTCCTCCTTCTCTTCTTTCGCGCCCTCGGCGTCAGATTCGTCCTCGTCTTTGGCGGAGCCGACGGGCCTGCCGCCAACCAGGGGGCCGAACGGCGACGGCGTGCTTGCCGCGAGGGTCAGCAGGAACGGTCGGCTGCCGTAAGGGAAGCTCAGATCAAAGAAGTGGGCATCGTAGACAGGGTCGAAGTTCCGCTTGGACAAGAAGGCCAGGTAGCGCCCGTCTGATGTGAAGGTCGGATCAGTGTCGACGAACCGGCCGTCGGTGATATCGGTGACCTGTCCGTCGGCCAGCCTGGCCAGCCTGAGACGCCGCAGGTCGCCGGGCTCCGGCTGGGACCAGGCCAGCCAGGCAGAGTCTGGCGCGAAGGCCAGGCCGGCGATCGGTCCGTCGGCCGACCGCGCGAGTTCGGAGACCTCTCCCGATTCCACGGTGACAATCAGCAGCCGCCCGTCACGAGCGGCGACCGCGACGACACTCCCATCCGGCGCTGCCGCGAGTCCGCCAACCCAGCCGATCTGGCCGGCCGCGATCCGGCGCGGCGTTTCCCCTGGCGCGAGGCCGTCGGCCGGCCCGATCTCGAGCGCGTCGGCGCCGTCGGCCTCGACCACCCAGATCACGTTGCCCGTGTCGCCCAGCACGTGCGGCTGCCGCGCCACCGGGCCGGGAATCGGCGACAAGGCGCGCGCCGGGCCCTCCCTGTGAGTGAGCCAGTGCACAGTGCCGCGCACCTGAACGGCGCTCGCCTGGCCGGTCGCGTCACAGCTGAGTCCGTCGAGGTGATCTGCGGCCGAGATCAGCTTCGTGGCACGGCCGGACGCCGGGGCGCCCAGGGTGATGTCCAGCCTGACCGGCTCGCTGTCCGCGCTGAGATCGGCGAGCATCCAGATCTCGCCGCCGCTCTGGTACACGACCCTGGTGCCGTCGGTGCTGGCGTTGCGCGCGTACATGGCGTCGTTGTCGGTGTGGCGGCGTAGGTCGGTGCCGTCCAGCGCGCATGAGTAGATGTTGCCGACGCCCTCGAAGTCACTGAGGAACGCCAGCCTGCCATCGGCCAGCATGGGGTTGAAGAATTGGCCTGCCAGATTGCCGGCAACGCGGCGGAACGTCGGCTGTGAGCCGTCGTCAGGCTGGTTAGCGACCCACAACCGGCCTGAGGTGCCGCCACGGTAACGCTTCCAGAAAGCCGGGTCCTGATAGCTGGATGTCAGCAGTGCGATGGACGCCGCGTTGATCGCGATGTCGCCGGCCGGCCCGTACGGCAGCCTGTGGCTCTCTGCGAATCTGCCAGCGCCGTCGCTGACCGGAATCGCGTACGCCCAGGTGAAGTGCTGGAAGGGCTGGTCGGCGGCGGTTATGGCGAGGATGTCCCCAGCCGGATTCCAGCCGCGGAGCCTCGTGCCTTCGTTCGACCAGTAACTGACCCGTGCGGCATCGCCGCCGTCAGGGCTTGTCAGGTAGACCTCGGGCGGGCCGTCCCGCCAGCTGGCCCAGGCGACCAGGCTGCCGTCGTCTGAGAACTTCGGGCTAGCGGCCTGTGCCCGGTCGGCTGAGATGCGCCAGGCCCTGCCGCCGCCCACGGGCGCTAGCCAGACGTCGTCGTCGGCGACGAAGGTCAGCAGATCTCCGTGCAGGTTGGGATAGCGAAAGTATCGGGATTCAGTCACCGGAACATCGTAGATCAGCCGAGCATCACCCATTTTCGACCGCACCTGACCTGTCCCGCCGTGCCGTTACCAGGTGCACGCAACTCGGGACTCTAGGTAATCAAATTCGTGCTGCATTTGTCGTGATGCCTTATACCGAATCGGTGGTAGATACCGGGTCTTGCTGCGAGACTTGCATCTCGTGGCGAGCATGCGGGACCGGGATCGGCCGACATCAGCCATTCCCGACGGTTTTGCCGCCTCGCCAATTCCGCAGCAATTCGCGCATACCGGTAGTTCGGCGACCCGCGATGAAGCCGATAAACCTGTTTACATGCACGTCGCCGCTTTCGACCGGGGCCTGGTCAGAGAATTGCTCGCCGATCTTAGGGCACATCCTGACGCCGCGATGGAATACCTTTACGCGCGTTTGTTCACCGCGCATCCGGGCCTGCGCGGCTTCTTTCAGCATGCGATGACGCAGACGCGTGCAGCCGTCTTCCGCGAGTTCACCAGGCTCATCGAGGGGCTGGACGATCTACAGCGGACCGAGCAGCGGCTTGGCCAGCTCGCGAGGATCCATCGCAAGTTCGGGGTGCGGGACAATCACTACCGGCCGTTCTTCGACGCGGTCGTGGCGATGGCCGAGTATGTCTCAGGTCCGGCCTGGACCAGCCAGGCCGCCGCGGCATGGCTGGACGCGACTGAGTGGTTCACTGCCGTCATGACCGCGGCTGCCGCTGACGACGCCGCACATCAGCCGGCCTGGTGGACCGGGGAGATAGTCCAGCATGATCGCAGGACCGAGACGGTCGCGGTGCTGACGATCAGGCCGGACCAGCCATTGCACTATCAACCTGGCCAGTACATCAGCGTTCAGACGCCGCGCTGGCCGCGGATCTGGCGCAGTTACTCGATCGCCAACGCGCCGCGGGACAACGGCCTGATCGACATTCATGTCCGCGCGGTGCCTGGCGGCATGGTCAGCACGGCGCTGGTCAGCCACTGCGCTACCGGGGACACCGTGCTGCTCGCGGCGGCGCGCGGTGAGATGGGAGTTCCTCAGGACCCGGCCAGGGACCTGGTCTGCGTCGCGGGCGGCACCGGGCTGGCGCCGTTGAAGGCCATCACAGAAGCGGTTGTCGGTGCCGCCGCGCAAGGACGGCGCCGCGAAATCACGCTCTATGTTGGCGTGCGCCGCAAGCGGGATCTGTACGACGCCCGGGATCTAGAGACCCTCCGGCTGGCGTATCCGCCGCTGACCGTCATCCCGGTGGCCGAGCACGAACTGGACTTCGCTGGCAGGGTCGGACGGCTGCCCGAAGTGGTCTGGACCCATCCGTCGTTCCGGGACTGCGACGTCTACGTCGCGGGACCGGCCGGCCTGGTCAAGTCGGCCGCGCAGGTGCTGTCGAAGCGGGTTCCGGCCGGGCGGCTGCACCACGACCCGATCGAGGCGCTAGAACTGGCCAGGCAGCCGCAGCGCGAGGACCTCGGCCCGCCCCCCGCCGCCGAGGGCAGTTAGACCTTGCGCCAGCCCGGGATCCACGCGCCGTCCTTTACCGTGTAGTCGCCGAACAACGCGGGCGCCTCGGCCTGCATGATCTGCGCGATCATGCCGAACAGCAGACGGATCTCTTCCTCGGCGCCCTGGTCGGTGCGCGCCTCGATGGTGTGCCGCAACGTCCTGATGTTGGCCGACCAAAGCAGCCCGGTGGCTACGCCGTCCGGCGCGAACCTGCGCATGAACGAGGTCTTGTGCTTCTTCTCGCTGAACGGTACGCCAGAGGCGTCCAGGCCGAAATGGTCGGCCATCCAGAGCTGGAACTCCTCGAGCTGGCCGAGCAAAGCGCTGGCCCGCTGCATAAGCTCTGGGTCGTCCTTGGCCCATTCGGGGAACCAGAATCCGATATCGGCCAGCCGCACGAACCGGAGCGATTCCTGAGAGATGGCCACTCCCGGGCGATGGCGAATCAGCTCATGGGTGAGGACTCTGCTGACATTGTGCAGCGCGAAGCTGAAGGTGACGTGCTCGAGCACGGATCCGTGGGCGCTCGACAGGATGTTCTGCAAATAGGCGTCCTGCTCGGAACGGACCCTGGTGACATTGGGATTCAGGCCGGGTTCCCAGGACCGGTAGCACAGCCGGCCCGCGAACTCGGCCAGGTTCAGCGCATCGTTGTCCAGGTGCCCTTTGTCGAGGCGCTCGAGCCAGCTCGTCCCGCCGACCTCGCCGAGATACGCGGCGATGGCGTCGTAGTCCAGCTGCGGCCTGGCAATCAGGAAGACCTCGGGTTGCACGTTCCTCATGACCTGGCACCCTACCGGCGACGCCTGACATCGCCGAGAGGCCAGGACACGAAGCGCCTGCGGCTAGTCAGAGCGGAGCCAGTGTTGGGATCATCTGGTGGCGGGCAGGAGTGCCGTTTGATATGCGCGGCAGAGCCTCAGCACGTTGGCGACGACTATGCGCCCCGCGTCGCCGTCGGCGGAAAGGATCGACTCCGGGTGGAACTGAACGGCCCAGCGCCCGGATGCGGTGTTCTCGATCGCCATCACGACCTCGCCAAGCCTGGCGGCCGGGTCGGAAATGACCGCCGTCACGTCGAAGCCGCCTTTGACTTCGTCGGCGGTGGCGTGCAGCGAGTGGTACCGGCCCGCCGCGAACTCGGCAGGCAGGCCGTCGAACAGCTTGCCACCGGTCACCCGCACCAGCCCTGCCCTGCCGTGCGCGGGCGTGGCGAGCAGGTTCAGCGTTCCCCCGGCATGCTCGACCATGGCCTGCAACCCGAGGCATACGCCGAACGCCGGCAGGCGCCGGGAGTCAAGCTCGGACAAAAGGCCGGAGCAGCCGAAATCGGAGGGGCGGCCGGGCCCTGGCGACAAGACTACGAGGTCTGGTGCGTAGTGGTCGAGCAGCCCTGGATCGAACCCAGCCCGAAGCGTGGTGACCGCAGCTCCTTGCTCAGCGAAGTAGCTGGCCAGCGTGTGCACGAACGAGTCCTGGTGGTCAACGAGCAGAACCCGCATCCCGGCGCCTGGCAGGTCCGCGTCGCTGCGCGCACTGCCAGCTGTGGTCGCGCCGGACCGCTGCTCGCCGGATCCTGCGGCCGGATGGTCCGAGGCCGCGTCGGCCTCGGCGAGAACCTCGAGCAGCGCCCTTGCCTTTAGCCTGGTCTCCAGCTCCTCAGCCGCCGGGTCAGAGTCGAACAGCAGCGTCGCTCCGGTGCGGACCGAGGCAAGTCCGTCGCGAATGTGCGCGGTACGGAGCGTGAGCCCGGTGTTCATGGACCCATCGAATCCGAGCACGCCAACTGCGCCGCCGTACCAGCGTCGCGGGCTGGCCTCGTGGTCCTCGATGAACTGCATCGCCCACGTCTTCGGCGCCCCGGTGACCGTCACGGCCCACATGTGGGTGAGGAACGCGTCGAGGGCGTCGAATCCGGGACGGAGCCGGCCTTCGACGTGGTCGACGGTATGGATCACCCGGCTGTAGAGCTCGATCTGGCGCCGCCCGATGACCCGCACGCTGCCCGGCACGCAGATCCGTGACTTGTCATTCCTGTCGACGTCGGTGCACATCGTGAGCTCGGATTCGTCCTTGGCCGAGGTCAGCAGCTCCCTGATGTTCGCGGCATCAGCAAGCGGATTGGCTCCCCGCGGCACGGTGCCGGCGATCGGGCACGTCTCCACCCGGTCGCCGGTGACCCGTACGTACATCTCCGGCGACGCGCCGACTAGGTACTCGCCCTGGCCGAGGTTCAGGAAGAACTCATAGGGCGCGGGGTTACGCCGCCTTAGCCGCTCATAGAACGCGGCGGGCGACGCGCAGCAGGCCCAGAACTCGTGGCTCGGGACCACCTCGAACAGATCGCCCGCCGCGAAACGCTCCCTTGCGGCCTCGACTACGCCGGCGTAGCCGCCAGGCACAGGGTCCTTGGGAAGCTCAACCGGACGCACACCGCTGGTCCCGGCCGGCAAGGCCGGTGCCGACACCTCGGTGGCGCGGTCGAGTCCGCGCGTCGAGCGGCCGCCCGAGGCGAAATCGTAGGAGTACCGAAGGGCGGTCTCGCGCTTTCTGTCGATCACGTAGATCTGGTCGGGCAAGTGCAAGACCAGGTCGCGCTGGGCTGATCGGCCACGGTCCGGCCGGAGCCTGATCGGCTCGAACTGGAACGCGAGGTTGTAACCGAATGCGCCGTACAGCCCTAGGTGCTCGTCCGGACCCGTGAACAGTTCGATGACCTGCCTGATCGCACTGAACACCGTCGGGCGCCTGCTGCGCTCCTCTTCCGGGACGGTGCCTGCTGGGTTGGCGACGGAGACCTTGACGCTGTCGGCCGAGTCCGCCGCTGACAGTGACCCGGCGCGCTCCATCACGGCGGCTATCGCGGGCAGGATGACAGTCCCGCGCTCGTTCAGCGCCGTTGCCGTCAGCTCGCGGTCGCGCGCGGCGAACTCGATGCACGGGTCGATGTAGCCGATGTGCCAGCGACTGTACCGGCCGGGGTACTCCATTCCCGAGCTGAACGTCCCGCCGCGCCGGTCATCGATCTGCGCGGTGACCTTGGCGAGCGCAGTCGGCTCGAAGGGCGTCACCGTTCTGATGACCTCGATGCCGCCCGCCGTGACGAACCGGGTCATTCCCCCCGCTGGCTGGTCACCGAAGTCCGCGCTGTAGTCAACGCTCGGATCTGACATGACGCCGTCCTGCCTGTCTGGGCCCGGACCCGGCGTGGATGCGCGAAGGCGACCGCCGGATGCCGGGCGGTCGCCTTGGATTGCTGAACGTGGAACAAGGCCCGCCTAACGGCGGCGCCACCAGTCGCGGTTCGGCAATGACATGGCGCTAGGTTATCAGCGCTTGCCGGAGAGCGCGCCCCAGTGTCCGGCGTTCAGGCGATCGCGTAGATCACGGTGATCTGCACGCTGACCTGCTGCGAACCTGGTGAGACGGGGACCGACGGGCTGGCCGCCTTGGCCCCCGCTGCGGCGCTGAACACCTGGTACGGGACCACCTGGCTCTGATCCGACACGCTGACAACGCCGCCGAGCGTCCGCCCGAGGCCATGCGCGAACTGGCTGGCCTTGGCCGTGGCGTCGCGGACCGCGGCCGCGCGGGCACGAGCCAGCAGCTTGCTGGTGTCGGCGAGGTTCAGCGAGACACCGCTGACCGTGGTGGCGTTACCGCCTGCCGTCGCGGCTGCCTGGATCTGGCTGCCGGCCTTGGCTAGGTCGCGCAGCGTCGCGGTGAGTTGCTCGCTCACGGAGTAGCCAACAGGAAATGGGCTGCCGTTGGAGTAGCTCGGCTCGATCGACAGGCCCGAGGTCTGGATGTCCGCCTTGCGGACACCGCCCGCCTTCAGCGCGTGGATTACGCGGCTGGCCGCCTCGTTCGCCTGCCTCAGCGCGATCGAGACCGACGACGCATTGGTTTGCACGCCCATCGACAGAACGAGCTGGTCGGGCGTTCCGGTGACCGTTCCTGTTCCCGTTACCGTGATCCTTCCGCCGGGCTGCGACGCGGTCAGCTGCACGCCGCCTGAGGCATATCCCGTTCCGCCAGTGATCGCCGTGCCCGAGCCGCCGGCAGCCGGAGCGGGCGACCTGGCCGACCCCAGCAGGAATGCTCCGATAAGCAGCGCCGAGGCCGCGATGCCGATCAAGATTGCCCGATACAGGGGCTTGACAGCTACAGTCATGGCAGCTCTCCCAGTCTGTGTGCTCGCGACTGAGACGCGCGCCAGCGCGGACCGGTTCCCGCGGTGCTCCCGTGCCCGGTGCTAGTGGTGGTGATGCTTGGTGGCAATGACGTACAGCACGACGGCGAAGATCACCGCGAACAAAGCAAGCTTCGAGAAGTGCCGGTCCCGTCCATTGCGCAGCCCGGGGATTTGCCGTAGCCGTGTGGCCAGCTCTCCGGCGTAGCCACGATATAGGGCGAAGTGCCAGCCGATGAAGATCGCAGCTGTAGAGAATACTGCTACATAGAGTGCGGCCTGCTTGCCCATGGCCTAAAGAATGGCATGCTGGCCATTTTGCGGCAACGGCAAATACCGGAAAGTAAGCTCACACCGGCCGGTCTTAGTCGAATTCGATCCAGTTGCCTTCACCGGATTCGCGGGCCGCTTGGTAGGCGGCCATGGCCGCTGCCAGGTCTTCGATCGCCTGGCCAAGTGACTCAAAGATCGTGATCTCACTGGCGTCTCGACGGCCCTGACCAGGGGCAATCCCGGCGAGCAGATCTCCGATCTCGGCCCGGATGTGATCGGGCCCGATGGCGCCCTCGGCCGCCGCGAGCAGGTAGTCGCCCGACTCGGCGAGGACGGAGTCGCGGCTGTCGCCGAACAAGGCGGCGCCGGCGACCGTCGGGGTGTCGAGCTCCCTGGTGTGCGGCAAGCAGGCTCCTACCGCGTTGATATGCGTGCCAGGCGCCAGCCACTCCCGCTCGAGCACCGGGGTGGCGGAACTGGTGGCGGTCACCACGATGTGCGCGACCTCGACCGCGGCCCTGACCGAATCGAAGGCCGTGACCCTGACGGCTGCACCGACCTCGGCTAGCGCCGCAGGAGCAATGTCTGCGGCGAACTTCGCCGCCTTGGCCGGGGCTGACCCGGCGATCCTGACCTCGGCGAGCGGCAAGGTCGAGGCGATCGCCATCAGGTGCGATCTGGCTTGCACGCCGGTGCCGACGATCGCGAGCACGTCCGATCCCGGCGCCGCGAGTTCCTCGGTGGCGACGGCCGATACGGCCGCCGTCCTGATCTCGGTCACTGCCGAGGCGTTCAGGACCGCTAGCGGCTTTCCGGTCACCTGATCGGAGAGCAGGACGACGCCTTGATGGGTGTCCAGCCCGACAGCCGGGTTGCCGGGAGTGATGTTGATCGCCTTGAGCCCGTATCCGATTCCTGCCTGGTAGGACGGCATGAGGCCCATCAGGCCTGCCGCGCCCTCAGGTTTCAGGATCGAGCGCAGCGGCTGGAAGACCTCGCCGCGCGCCCGTGCGGTCAGTGCCGCCCGCATCGCTTCCGCGCAGCGCGGGTAGCTGAGCACCGAGCGGACCGCGCCGCCTGGCAGGACGAGCAGCTCCACCGCCTGGCTCCTCTATGTCAAGCCGTCGCCGCGACGCCTAGTGATCGTCTCGGGAGGCGGACTGCTGTTTGTCGGCGTGGGTCCCAAACGTCAGTGCCTTTGCTCGCGGACCGATAGCGACCTCTTCGGGAGCCCGGTGCTCGGGTACAGGCCGGCCGACGATCCGGTAGACCTCGGATCCGTCGACGGTCTCATGCTCGAGCAGCAGCTCGACCAGCTCGCCGAGCATGTCGCGGTGCTCCCTGATCAGGTCGACCGCTGTGTTCTCGGCCTCTCGCAGCAGCCGGGAGACCTCGGAATCGATGAGCGCCTGCGTGGACTCCGCGTACGGCCTGCTTGACAGTCCGTTCCCGCCCGCGCCAAGAAAGACCGAACCGCCCTGCGGGTAACCGACGGGGCCGATCTTGTCCGACAGGCCGAACTCACGCACCATCCTGATCGCCATGTCAGTCGCGGTTGACAGGTCGTTCGCGGCGCCCGTTGATCCCTGGCCGAGCTCCACCAGCTCGGCGGCGCGGCCGCCGAGGCGGACCGCGAGCGAGTCGTGCAGGTAGTCCTCGCCGTACAGATGCCGCTCGATCAGCGGCAACTGCTGAGTCGCCCCGAGCGCCTGGCCCGCGGGCAGGATGGTCACCTTGGCGACCGGGTCGGCATGTGCCGACAAGGCGGCGACGATCGCGTGACCGGCCTCGTGCACAGCGACCGCGTGTTTCTCCTCGGGCAGCAGGACGTTGGAGCCTTCGCGCCTGCCGAGCAGAATCCGGTCCCGTGCGTCGTCGAAGTCGGCGCCCGTAATCACCTCGCGGTTGTGGCGGACCGCAAAGATCGCTGCTTCGTTCGCCAGGTTGGCCAGGTCCGCGCCGGAGAAACCCGGTGTTCCCCTCGCCACGACCTTCAGGTCCACGTCGGGCGCAAGCTTCTTGTCGCGGCAGTGCACGGCGAGGATCTCGGCGCGTTCCTGCAGGTTCGGCAGCGGGATCGTAATCTGCCTGTCGAACCTGCCTGGTCGGAGCAGCGCAGGGTCGAGCACCTCTGGGCGGTTGGTCGCTGCCAGAACTACCAGTCCCTGGCCGGTCTCGAACCCGTCCATCTCGGACAGCAACTGGTTCAGTGTCTGCTCGCGTTCATCGTTCGCCACAACGGCACCCGATCCCGCCCGGCGCTGGCCGATCGCGTCGACCTCGTCGACGAAGATGATCGCCGGCGCCCGCTTGCGCGCCTCGCTGAACAGGTCGCGCACCCGGGCTGCGCCGACGCCCACGAACAGCTCGACGAAGCTCGACCCGGTGACCGAGAAGAACGGCACCGATGCTTCGCCCGCGACCGCCCTGGCAAGCAGAGTCTTGCCGGTTCCAGGCGGGCCCACCATCAGCACGCCGCGCGGTGGCGCCGCACCCGCACGCTGGTACCTGCCCGGGTTGCGGAGGAAGTCGATGATCTCGCTGATCTCCTGTTTCGCGCCCTCATAGCCGGCAACGTCGCTGAACTTCGTGCTGGGCCGCTCGGCGTCAAAGACCTTGGCGCGGGATCTGCCGACCCCAAGAGCGCCCTGGAACGCGCCGGTCGCGCCACGCGACATCCGGCGGAACAGCCAGATTACGAAGACCAGGGGCGCCAGGATGATCAGCCAGGAGAGGATCTCGGTGCCGAGTCCTGGCGAGCTGGCGCTCGCCTGGACGCTCTTCACGCCGTCGCCTCGCAACTGGTTCGCGAGCTGCGGGCTCGGCGGGCCAGGGATGACTGTCGTGTACGACTTGCCGTTGGTTAGCGTGCCGCTGGCGGGAGTGTTACCGCCGTTGGAGGAGGAGTCGAAGTTGACGTCCTTGACCTGGTGCTGGCTCGCCCTGCTAATGAACTGGCTGTAGGTCAGGGTGACCGTGTTGTTCGAGTTGATGCTTGGCAGCAGGAAGTACAGCGCCAGCGACGCGATCAGCGCGATCGGCCAGAGCCAGTGCCGCCAGGATGGCGGGGGCGGCGGCGCCGTAGGGGTAGGCCGGTCACCGGGCGGCGGCGCACTTGGCTGCTTGCTCATACGACATTCTTACGCACCCGCAGGAGCATTTCGGCCGCGACCGCTTCCCAAGACCGTCGGCGGCGCAACACAGGCGCATCAACACGGCAAGAAATACGGGCTCTCCGACTGCATTTCGTCTCAGATCCGTTCTCACGCGGCGGCCAGCTCGGACGGCTGGGCGATGACGTCGACGAGCGCACCGTTCCTCAGCACGGTGATCTCAAGCGTCTTGCCGATCGCCTCGGCGAACATCAGGCTCTGCAGGTCTCGCGCCGTAGTGACGGGACTTCCGGCGGCGCTGACCAGGACGTCACCTATCCGCAGCCCGGCTCGCGCGGCCGGACCGTCAGGCACCAGTTCGGCCACCCGCAGCCCCTCCTTGCGGCCGACGCGGTCATGCAGCCAGGCCGGCAGCGGCGTAGGCCCGGCGACAATGCCCAGGTACGCGCGCCGCACCCGCCCGTACTGCATCAGAGCGGCGATGATCTTCCTGCTCGTCGAATTGATCGGGACGGCCAGGCCCAGCCCGACTCCGGCGACCGCGGTATTGATGCCGACAACTCTGGCCTGCGCGTCGGCCAGCGCCCCGCCCGAGTTACCGGGATTCAGGGACGCGTCGGTCTGAATGACGTCCTCGATCAGCCGCACGGCCGATCCGCTCCTGGTCGGCAGCGACCTGCCCAGGGCGCTCACCACGCCTGCGGTCACCGATCCTGCGAGGCCTAGGGGACTCCCCACGGCGACGACGAGCTGCCCGACCACGAGATCCTCGGCCTCGCCCAGGACCGCGGGTGGCGGCGTTCCGGCTCCGGCCCTGACAACCGCCAGATCGGACAGAGCATCGGCCCCGACGACGGTAAACGGCGAATTCGTGCCGTCGGAGAACAGGGCGGTCCCGCCAGATGCCCTGCCGACAACGTGCGCATTGGTAAGCAGGAAGCCGTCGCCTGTGTACGCGACAGCGGAGCCAAGGCTCTCTGCCTGCCTGCCCGCGCCGCGCGACACCCGCAGGCTGGCGACTTTGGGAGTGAGCTCGGCGGCGACTCCCGCGACGATCTGCGAGTACCCGTCGAGCGAAGAATCGGCTGCCACGCGACCACCTCCACACGCTCACCTCGATGAGGTGATTACAAGATTACCTTGTAATGCGGAAGGCGGATGCGCGCGTTAATTGCTGGCTGGTTCGAGCACAAAGACCGGGATGATTCGGGCGGTCTTGGCCTGGTAGTCGGCGTATGGCGGGTAGGCCGCGACGGCGCGCTCCCACCACTGGGCCTTCTCCTCGCCGGTGATCTCACGCGCCACCATGTCGAGCTTCTTCGGCCCGTCCTGTAGCTCAACCCTGGGGTTGGCCTTCAGGTTGTAATACCAGACCGGGTTCTTCGGCGCTCCGCCGAGCGATGCCACGGCGAGGTACCGCCCGTCATGCTCGACCCGCATCAGTGGCGTCTTGCGGATCTTGCCAGTTTTCGCGCCGACGTTCGTGACGATCACAACCGGCATGTCGGCGTCGCCGAGCTTCGTTCCTTCGATTCCGCCGGAGCCTTCGAAGCGCTCGACCTGGTCGCGGACCCAGCCGCGCGGGCTAGGGACGTATTCACCTTGAAGGGGCATGAGGCTGAGTCTAAAACGGCGCAGCCGGGCACGGGTCAGGCATGCGCGGCCTTACGGCTCAGTCGGTGACAGTTGCGGTAAGCCGGTCCGCGGCTTCCGCGTAGTCCTGCGCCATCTCATAGATGACGTCCCGCACGGTCGTGGCCTTATTCATCAGCCCGACGCCTTGACCGACCCAGTAGGTAGCGAGATCTTGCGCGCCCTTGTTGCCCTGCTCAGCAAGAACGTCGATGCGCCGCATGACCGGCTCGCTCAGCAGCGACTGCAGCGGCATCGGCAGTGCTCCTGGGCTCTTGTCACCCTCCCAGGCCGCCGTCCAGTCGGACTTCAGCTGCCTGGACGGCTTGCCGGTGCGGCTGCGCGAGCGAATCGTGTCGCGGGAGGTGGCAGCGATCATCTTCTGCTTGGTATACGGAGCGGTCTCGGCTTCCTCGGTGGTCAGCCAGACCGATCCGGTCCACGCCCCTGCGGCACCGAGCGCGATCGCCGCCGCGATCTGCCGGCCGGTGACGATCCCGCCCGCGGCGAGAACGGGCACCTCGCGGATCGGCTTAATGGCCTCGATGACCTCAGGGACCAGCACCATGGTGGTGACCTCGCCACAGTGGCCGCCTGCCTCGGTTCCGGCCGCGACGAGTATGTCGACTCCGGCGTTGACCTGCTTGATCGCGTGCTCGCGCGCGCCCACGAGCGCGGCGATCGGCACCCCTGACTGCCTGGCCCGGTCGATCATGTACGGCGGGGGTGCCCCCAGCGCGCTGGCGATGAGTTTGATCGGGTGCCGGAACACCACATCGAGCAGTCGCTCCCCCGCCTCTTCGCTGATCGACGACGTGGCAGGCCTGGAATCAACGGACGGGTCGTGCGCTGGAATCCCATGCTCCTCGAGGAGCGCGGCGACGAAGTCCTTCTGCTGCTGGCCGATTAGCGAGCGAACCGCTGCCGCGTCGAGGCGCTGGCCCTTGCCCTCGTACTTCTCGGGCACCAGGATGTCGGCGCCGTACGGCCTGCCACCTACGTGGTCATCGATCCAGGTCAGCTCGTGTTCGAGCTTCTCGGGCGAGTGCATCGACGCGCCGAGCACGCCGAACCCACCCGCGTTCGTCACGGCCGCCACCACGTCACGGCAGTGGCTGAACGCCAGCAGAGGCAAATCGATGCCCAGCATGTCGCAGATCGGGGTCTTCATGTTCGCGCGCTCCTTTGCTCCCGTTCAAGCTTCGCTGTGCGCTACGCGACGTTGCAAGCGAAGACCCTCCTAGGCACGGGAGCGCCTCCGGTCTCTAGCCGGGCCGCTCCAGGTAGACGACGCGGTCATCTAGTTGGTCATCGGCTACTGCAGCGACCGCGGTGGCGATCGTCGCGTACCCAGTGGATCGTCGCGAGAACCGCGACGAGAGGGCGATCAGCACACCCGAGTGATGCTGACCCGCGGAGACATGCTCGCCACAGAGCCGAACGAAGTCACTGACGTTCTCGGTCAGTAGCACGAATCCGCCGTCTCTCGCTGCAGCGAAGATATCGGCGTCTGACCTGCCTGCCATCCCGAGTTCAGCGACCGTAATAGCGTCGATGCCCTGATTTCGAAGCTCCTGACCGAGCTTGCCCGGATACATCTCGTCGAGGAGAAGCTTCACAGGGTGTCCGCTGCCGCCGTGTCATGCCGATGTAGGGCGATGCGCGCCTCGATCTCCTCGGGATACACCTCGGTGTAGCGCAAGGCGGCGTCGATCAGCGCGCGCGGAATATCCTGCTCTGCGGCCAGCACCCGGGCCGGGTCGCCCTGTTCGGGGAGATCCTCTAGCCACATGACGATCTCCCACACGTCCGGACCTCCTACCACACCAGCCCGCCGGCCAGCCGGTCCGTCGCGGAACGTGATTAGCGGGTGCTCATCCCGCCGCGATCCTTCCTCGGCATACCTGCGTAGTCGGTCGGACAGACTCTCTCCTGCCGCTCGCGCCCGCAGGCGCAACCGCTCAGCCAGCGTGTCGTCCAACCGCACTGAGACGTTCACCGACATGCATCCAGTGTAGCACATTGTCGACAAGTGATTTGACACGCGACATCCGCTTCGCGCAACGGCTCAGGCGTTCTTGGGTAGTAGAGGCTCGAGGCGCGGCGTGGCTCGCGCAGCCAGGGCCAGCGCGATGTCGGGTGGTAGCGGTACGTTCGAGCCCTGGAATCCGTGGAACGGGCGGAATGATCCGAGCTCTGCGTCTTCCAGCAGTTCCGATCTGAGCAGCGGCGGCATGATGCGGTAGTCGAACCGGATGTTCGTCCGCCACCGGAAATGCGCGGGGTCCGATGGCTGAACGGGATGTTCGTAGGTCTTTGACACGATTGTCGCCACGTAGTAGATGCCAGGGTCTTTCGGCCCCGCGACCTGCAGCCAGACTCTGTCGCCGACTGCCATCCGGTCGCGGTATCTGGGTGTGCCCCACCACTGTTCCGTGGACGAGGCCACCGAGGCATCCAGGTCGTAGTACCGAGGGTTGCCCTCGAAGATCCAGTCAGTCATGCCGCATCGCCTCGCGCTGGAGTACCCGGGCGCTCGGCCGGATATTGCGGTCGCGGTCAACGATCCCGAACTGGACGTCGAAACCGTGCAGCCATTCATAGTTGTCCACCGCGGTCCAGTGAAAGAAGCCGCGCACGTCGATGCCGCGGGCAATCGCCTCGTTGGTCACCCGCAGGCCGCATTCGAGGTAGTCCGCGCGCTGGCTGTCATCACTGGAGCCGATGCCGTACTCGGCGACCAGCAGCGGCGTCCCAGGCAGCATCTGGTGCAGCCGGTCGAGCACCAGGCCCAGGCCGTCGGCCCAGATGCCATAACCCAGCGGAGAGACTGGAGCGTCCGGCGGGTATGCGACCGTCCGGCCCTGCTGGATGCCGGTCGTGGAGTAGAACGAGAAACCAATGAGGTCGAAAGAGCGAGCCAGATCCGGCCGTTCGACCTGCTCAACCCCAGGAACCCGCAGCAAGCCGTCACGGAACAGGCCAAGCCCGGATTGCCAGTTCATAGCGTCGAAGAAGCCGGCCAGCCGGGCGGTCTCCGGACTGTCGTCGAGCATCTCGGTCGCGGACAGCCCGAAGATGGACGCGACCGGGGCACCGGTCTGCCTCAGCCGCACCGCGGCCTCCGCGGTGGCGAGCTGCATGGCACGGGAGACCTGCGCGCACTCGGCCGGATCGTTGTGTCCCGGCGGCCAGCCGCGACCCCTGTAGGCCGCGAAGGCGTAGTAGTTGGTCTCATTGACCGGCTGCCAGCCATAGGTCAGGTCGCCGAATGTCTCGGCAACGAAGTCCACGTGCCGGGCCCAGAACTCGCCCAGGTTCCGCTCGGCCAGGAACCCGCCGGCTTCCGCGAACCACCGCGGGAGCGTGAAGTGATGCAGGCATACCCAGGCCTGAACGCCGGCCTCGCGCGCGGAGGTGAGCATGTCACGGTAACGCGCGACAGCAGCCTGGTCGTGGCGGCCTTGTTCGGGCTCCACTCGGGCCCAGTCGATCGTGAGCCGATGATGCCGCAGCCCAAGGCTGGCCAGCAGCCGAAAGTCTTCGGAATAGCGCGTGGTGAAGGCGTTGCCGTCGCCTGACAGCGGCGCGTGACCGGCCCGCTCCCAGTCCCACCAGTCCGAGGCCGGCGCCGCTCCTTCGCACTGCGTGGCCGAAGCGCCGGTTCCCCACATGATCCGTCAGGCCAGTGCATCTCTCCCCAGTCGTGTACGCGCAGCATGTCGGCAGCTAGCTCCTAGCTAGCCTAAGTTCATGCAGGCCGACGGGGATGTTATAGATATGGCGCTTGCCGGGAGCACCGCAGTGGTAACCGGCGCCAGCAAGGGCATTGGGCTGGCCGTCACCAGAGCTTTGTCGGCCGCAGGCGCGACCGTATTCGCCGGTGCGAGAAGGTCATCGGGCGAGCTGGACGAGCTCGCGGCCGCGGGCAATGTCCGCCCGGTCGAGGTTGACCTGGCTGATCCTGCGGGACCGGCCGCGCTTGTCGCGGCCGCAGGCCGGACCGTGGACGTTCTGGTCAACAACGTTGGTTCTGCGCCCGCCAGGCCCGGCGGCTTTCTCAGCATCACCGACGAGCAGTGGCTGGCGACACTCAATCTCGACTTGATGACGGCGGTTCGCGCCTCCCGTGCCGTAATCCCCGGCATGCTCGAGGCGGGATCGGGCTCCATCGTGACGATCTGCTCGGTCAACGCCAGGCTGCCTGACCCAGCCGTGCTGGATTACAGCGTCGCGAAAGCCGGGCTGGCCGGCTTCTGCAAGGCGCTGTCGAAAGAAGTCGGGGCTAACGGGATCAGGGTCAATACCGTCAGCCCGGGGCCCGTGGCCACAGATCTGTGGCTGGGAGATTCCGGCGTCGCCAAGACTGTGAGCGCAGCGACCGGCGCGAAGCCAGATGACGTAGCCGGGCAAGCGGCCGGCCAGATGCTAACCGGCCGTTTCAGCCGGCCAGCCGAGGTCGCGGACCTCGTGCTCTTTCTGGCCAGCGCGCGGGCGGGGAATATCACCGGAGCCGACTTCACCATTGACGGTGGCCTCGTTCCCACCTGGTAGGAGGCTCTGATGAGTTCGGACGCAAGCGGCCTCGGGGACGTTCCTCGCCCGGCCGCAGCGGAGTCAGGCGGCGGTGACAACGATCGCTTGATCTGGCTGCCGGGACGTTCTCCTGTCCTTGACGACGATCAGCTGGCAGTACTTCGGCGGTACGGCACCGAACGCAACGTGGCTGCGGGTGATGTGCTGTTCGCCGACGGCGACCAGACCTACGACCTGATAGTCCTGCTCACGGGCACGGCCGACATCGTCCAGGGTTACGGCCATCCCGGGTCAAGCGTGGTCGTCAGCTACGGTCCTTCGGAGTTTCTCGGCGAGATCGGCATCCTCACCGGACAGCGTGCATTTCTGACCGCAATCGCCACCTCGGCCGGGCAGGTCCTCGCAGTCCCCGTCGCCCAGCTGCGGCGTGTCATTGCGCAGGAGCCCGCGCTGAGCGACCTGATCTTGCGGACCCTCCTGCTCAGGCACTCCATCCTGGTACGGCGGGGCACTGGCCTGACCCTGATCGGATCGCGGTTCGACGCTGACACGCGGCGGCTCCTGGAGGTCCTGGCGCGCAACCGGCTGGTCTGGAACTGGCTGGACCTGGAAGCCTCGCCCGACGCCGAGCAGGTACTCCGAGGCCTGCAGATCCCGGTCACTGAGCTGCCGATCGTCATCGTGCCCGGCGGGCCGGTGCTGAGGAATCCTGGCAGCCGCGAACTACTGGAGGCGCTGGCCATCTCCGGCGACACCAGCTCTGACCGGTCAGGCACCTGCGACCTGCTTGTCGTGGGCGCGGGGCCGGCAGGGCTCGCGGCCTCGGTCTACGGCGCGTCCGACGGCATGTCGACAACTTTGGCCGAGGACACCGCACTGGGCGGCCAGGCCGGCACCTCGTCCCGCATCGAGAACTACCTCGGCTTCCCCGCAGGCTTGTCTGGCGAAGAACTCGCGGCCCGAGCGGCGCTGCAGGCGCAGAAGTTCGGCGTCCGCATCAAGCTGGCCGCCAAAGCCTCTTCACTGTCCTTCCTGGATGGCACGCACCAAGTCACCTTCGATGACGGTGAGGTCATCTCCTCTAGGTCGGTCATCATCGCAACGGGTGCCCGGTACAACCGGCTGCCTCTGGATCGTCTGGCCGAGTTCGAGGGTGTCGGGGTCTACTACGCGGCGACGCAGGCCGAAGCGCAGGCCTGCGCGGCCGGGCCGGTTGCCATCGTGGGCGGCGGCAACTCTGCCGGGCAGGCCGCTCTCTTCCTCAGCCGCTCCTGCACCACCGTGCACGTGATCATCCGCCGCGACGTGTTGGAGAGCTCAATGTCGCGGTACCTCTTCGACAGGATCGAGCGCAACCCAGGCATCGTCGTCTGGCCCTCCACACAGGTCACGGCGCTGATGGGGACCAGGCAGCTCGAGGCCGTCCAGCTCACCAGCCAGAGCAATCCCGAGGTTACGGAGCTGCCTGTGACCGGCTTGTTTGTCTTCATCGGCGCGACACCGGGAACCGGATGGCTAGCCGGCCAGCTCGCCGAGGACAAGCACGGGTTCCTGCTAAGCGGCAGCGACATCCCGGCCGCCCGGCTCGAGCACACCGCCCAGACTCCCCTGTTCCTGGAGACCAGCAGGCCTGGCATTTTTGCGGTCGGCGACGTGCGCAGTGGCTCGGTCAAACGCGTCGCGGCCGCCATCGGCGAAGGGTCAGTGGCCGTCCGCCTTGCCTTCGAGCGCCTCCAGTCAGAAGGCACTGCCGACCCCGTCAGCCTGGCCGCCCGCTAAGTGCGGTCATGCCACTGATAAGCCGCCCCGCTGATCAGCTGAGGGCCATCCAGCGGCATCGAAGACGGCGATCGGGTCGAGATAGTCCCGCCAATGCGTCACCTTGCCGTCCTTGACGGTGATGATCGAGACGAAGCGGTTGTCGTACGGCCGGCCTGTGCGCGCCGATTGACCGTGCACCTCATACTCCAGGACGACCACGGACGCTTCCCGGTCCCGGTATATGCGGAGATTGTCAGCGGTGTGCATGGTCATGAAGTCGCCGTAACCGCTGTACAGGTCGATGACGTTCTGGCGCCCTTCAACGCGTCTGGGGTAGCCGGGGACGGAGATGATGTACTCGAAAACCACATCGTCGGCCAACAGGTCGAAGTAGTCCTCTCCGTCGGCGAGACCCTCGAGACCTTTCCGGACGATGCGGAAGAACGGGCTGTCTGCTCCGAACGGGGCGCCGTCACTGGTGTACTTGGTCACTCTTCCTCCGGGCCGGTCCGTCTGCGCACTCCGATCGAGCCTCGCAGCTAGGCCGTTGTCTGTGCGCCGACGGCGTGCAGGTGCTGCAGGGCCTGGGCGTAGGAGGCAACCAGGCTCGACTGGCAGTACGGCAGTCCGTGCTGACGACAGAACTCTCTGATCAGCGGCTGCGACCGGCGCAGGCTCGGGCGGGGCATAGACGGGAACAGATGATGCTCGATCTGATAGTTCAGCCCGCCGAGGGCTAGGTCAATGAACCAGTTGCCGCGGATGTTGCGCGAGGTCAGCACCTGACGTCGGAGGAAGTCATGCTTATCTTGCCGGCGCAGTATTGGCATGCCCTTGTGGTTGGGCGCGAAGGACGCACCGAGGTAGACCCCAAACAGGCCTTGCTGGACCAAGATGAACACGATCGCCTTAACCGGGCTCGCGACCAGGAAGACGACAGAAAGGTAGGCCGCGAAGTGCGCGGCAAGCAGCGCGATCTCTGCCAGCCGATGCCGCCGGGCCCGGCCCGACACAGCTCGGATGCTGGCGACGTGCACGCTGAAAGCCTCTCCGAGGAGCATCGGGAAGAACAGGAAGCCCTGGAGGCGGAACAGAATCCTCGACAAGCCGCGGCTGGAAGCTGCCTGTTCCGGTGTCATCGCCAGCGCGCTCAACATGATGTCCGGGTCGGCGCCTTCGGTGTTCGGGTGCGCGTGATGCCGGTTGTGCTTGGCCACCCACCACCCGAAGCTGAGGCCGATGCCGAGATTGCCCAGGAGGACGCCAAGAATGTAACTGCGCCGCCAGGATGTGAAGACCTGCCGGTGGCCCGCGTCGTGGCCAAGGAAGCCGACCTGGGTGAACATGACGGCAAGGAAGACCGCCACCGCAAGCTGCCACCATGAATTCCCTATCAATATGAACGCGGCCCAGCCTGCGGCCAGCAGGGACGTGGTGATCGCGATCCGCCAGGCATAGTTCGCGTGACGCCGGTCCATCAGGCCTGCCTGCCTGACGGTACGCAAGAGCCGGGCGTAATCGCTCCCCTGCCCGGCCGGGCCTGCCTCGTCCAGGCTTGCCGCGGGATCGCTTGTCATGACACCGTCGCTGGACGCAACAGCCGAGCAGCCGCGGACATCAGGCGCTCCGGCCGGACCAGAACATGGATAGCGCAACCCCCAGGTAGCCAGATGCACTGGCAGCCGTCGACAGCCGATGCGGGTGCCTCGCCTCTGCGGTAACGCTAACACGCGGGTCACTGGCAGCCTGACTCAGATGGCGGGCTGGACCAAGCGTTCCGTACGGTGGTGTTTAATGGAGCCTGGTTGTCGTCGAAGTTCGTTCACGTGTCACAGCGCCTGCGGATTCTGACAGCGGGTGCCTTGGACTGGACCAAGCGAGAAGCTTCCAGCAAGCGGTCGCAAACAGCCCTGGGGATGCGCGTCCGCGTGTCTCTGGCGATCGATTTAGCAGGAGAAAGTACATGGCTCAGGGCACCGTCAAGTGGTTCAACGCTGACAAGGGCTTCGGATTCATAGCTCCCGATGACGGCAGCGGTGACGTCTTCGTCCACCACTCAGCGATCCTCTCAAACGGTTTCCGCAGTCTCGAGGAGAACCAGCGTGTGGAGTTCACGGCCACGCGCGGCCCGAAGGGATTGCAAGCGGAGCAGGTTCAGCCGATCTGACAAATCCGACGGCACGGCGTTCTTAGATCGCCGGGCGGCTGAGTCGCTAATGACGAAGCCGCCCGGCGGGAACTCATTCCGCGGCACTTTGAATCGCATCAGCCCCATGACCTGCACGTATTAGCGCACGGCAAGGCCGGTGACGGCGCGGCCGATGATCAGGCGCTGGATCTCGCTGGTCCCTCGAAGATGGTGAAGGTCCTTGAGATGCGGGCAGTTTCCGCAGGTAGACGGGCTGATAGCTAAGCGCATGTCAGCACCAACTCAGCACCGCATGCGGACGGATTCGCCCGCATCCGCTAGCGGGCACGGCGATTCGCTGCGCAAGCAGGGAGCGCATGCCGCGCCTGCTTTGCTCAGCAAGGTCTCGGCCAGCCCTGCTTTGCTTGCACTGCGCGCTGACAGCACCCTCAGGCCTAAGTCTCTTGGCTCAAGACGTAAGCCGTCCCGCGCCGTAACCCTCACCGGCGAGGCGAAGTTCTAGCTCAGGGGACATCGAGAACACAGAGGAGACTGCGCAATCCCGCGCGCAGATCCTCTTGCAGCGTGCCGTGTGCCCCAGGCAGCATGCCTGCATCAGCAGCTGGCCGCGTGGGTGTTAGCGGGCGAACTTGTCGATGGCGGCCCGGGTGACGGGGGTGAAGAAGTTGACCAGGTTGCCGTCGGGATCGCGGACGTGCTCGTCGCCCACTCGGGCCGCTGGTACGTGACGGGCGCGGACCCAGGCATCGGCGAGAACCGCACCTTCCGGCTCGACCGCATCGCAGACGCCCGGATCCTGCCCGGCTCGTTCGAGCCCCCCGCCAGATTCGACCCCGCGCAGCACGTCCTATCCGGACTGGCCACGACCCCGTACAGGTACCAAGTGACCCTGCGCATCCAGGGCCCGATCGATCAGATCCGCGCCAGGCTCCCCGCCAGCGTCGCGACTGTGGAGGAACTACCGTCCGCGGACGCCCTGGAGCCGGAAAGCGAACGCTGGTTCCGCGTCGAACTGCATGCCGAGCGGCTCGACTGGCTGCCCCCGCTGCTCGCCTCCCTCGACCGGCCGTTCGCCGTCGAGCGACCAGACGAACTCCGCGACCTCATCACCGCCCTCGCCGGCCGGCTCGAGACTTCCGCCCGGCGGAACGCGCCCCCCAGTAAACCCCAACGCCCAGGTGAGCTGATGTCCGAAATCGAGCTCACGCCCGCACACTTCCGGGCGCTGCCCATCCTCGACCCAGACGAGCCCTGGCCCATGCGCTCAACAATCGTGCTGCCCCTGCGGTTATTAGCGCACGTCAAGCCCGGTGACGGCCCTACCGATGATCATGCGCTGGATCTCCGACGTGCCCTCGAAAATCGTGAAGATCTTCGCGTCCCTGTGCATGCGCTCGACCGGGTACTCCCTGGTGTAGCCGTTACCGCCGAGGATCTGGATGGCCTGCTCGGAGACGCGCACCGCGGTCTCCCCCGCCACTAGCTTCGACATTGAGCCTTCGGCCCCGGTGAACTTGCGGCCGTGCCGGCCCATCCAGGCCGCTCGCCAGGTCAGCAGGCGAGCGGCGTCGATCGAGGCCGCCATGTCCGCGAGCATGAAGGCGATCGCCTGGTTCTGGCCGATCGGCTTGCCGAACTGGACCCGGCTGACCGAGTAATCCCTGGCGTACTCAAAGGCGGCCCTCGCGATGCCGACGGCCATCGACGCCACGGTTGGCCTGGAGGCCTCGAAGGTCTTCATCGCGGCCTGTTCGCCGCCCGCCTGGCCGGCCGCCACCTTCGCGAGCCTGGCGTCCAACCTCTCCTTGCCGCCGACCAGGCAACGCCCGGGCACCCTGACATCGTCGAGCACGACCTCGGCCGTGTGCGAGGCTCGCACCCCGTGCTTGCGGAACTTCTGCCCTTGCGACAACCCGGGCGTGCTTGGCGGAACGATGAAGCTGGCTTGCCCCCGGGTGCCGAGCTTCGGGTCTACGGCGGCGACCACTACATGCACATCGGCAATGCCGCCGTTAGTAGCCCACGATTTGGTGCCGTTTAGCACCCACTCGTCTGTGGCCTGCGAGTACACCGCCCTGGTCCTGATCGCTCCAACGTCACTGCCAGCATCGGGCTCGGACGAGCAGAACGCGCCGAGCTTGACGTCCCCTGGGCTGCCGAACATCTGTGGCAGCCACTCGCCGATCTGCTCAGGCGTGCCGCTGCCGCTGACCGCGACCGCGGCCAGGCAGGTTCCTACGAGCGCCAGGCCGATACCCGCGTCACCCCAGAAGATCTCCTCGAAGGCGACCGGCGTGCCAAGGCCAGTCGGCTCGAACCACTGGCCGCCGAAGAAGTCGAGCGAGTACAGGCCGATCTTGGACGCCTCCTCGAGGATCGGCCACGGCGTCTCCTCGCGCTCATCCCATTCGGCCGCGGCGGGGCGCATGACGTTCTCTGCGAACTCGTGCACCCAGTCCCGCATTTCGCGGACGTCGTCGGACAGGTCGAGCGTGAACCCGCTGTTGCTGGCCTGCTCGGCATCACTCATCTGGAGGAACTCCTTGCGGCGCAGTTAAGTTACTCGACAGTAGTATGCCGCAGGCGGGGCCGATCGGGCCAGATGTCATCATTCCAAAGCAGATACGACCACAGCGCACCGAGGAGTCGCGCGGCATGGATTACAGCAGTTACAACCACCTGCTTTTCGAGCGGCGCGAGCACGGCGTGCTCCTGATCACCATGAACAGGCCCGAGGTCTATAACGCGGCAGACGAGGCCATGCACAGTCAGCTCGCGACTTTGTGGACCGACGTCGCGAGGGACGATGAGACCAGGGTCGCCGTGATCACTGGCGCCGGCAAAGCGTTCTCGGCGGGCGGCGATCTCGCGATGGTCCAGCGCATGGCCGGCGACTACGACCGGACGACGCGGATGCTCAGCGAGATGAGCGACCTGGTTTACAACATGGCCAGCTGCGACAAGCCGGTTATCTCGGCGATCAACGGGGTCGCGGTAGGAGCGGGCCTCGTGGTCGGGCTGCTGGCCGATATCAGCATCTGCGCGGAGGACGCCAGGCTGGGTGACGGGCATGTCAAGCTCGGCGCCGCCGCAGGCGATCACGCGGCAATCATCTGGCCGCTCCTGTGCGGCATGGCCAAGGCGCGCTATTACCTGCTGACGGGCGAGATGGTGAACGGCGTTGAAGCCGAGCGGATCGGCCTTGTCAGCAAGGTGCTGCCGCGCGAGGAGGTGCTGGGAGAGGCGCTCAGAGTCGCCGAGATGCTGGCCACCGGTTCCCAGCTGGCGATCAGGCTCACTAAGCGCGCCATGAACAGCTGGCTGCGCACCGCCGGGCCCATCTTCGATCAGTCTGCTGCCTACGAGATGCTCACGTTCATGGGCCCCGACCTAGCCGAGGGCGCCGCCGCCCTGCGCGAGAAGCGCCCGCCGAATTTCGCGTAATAGCCATCCGGCCCGGTTCGCCCAGCGCGGTGGTGCCGGTGCGGCAGCGCAAAATGATTACCTCGTCGTGGCGCTGCCCACGATAGGTCTGCTCGAGCTCCCAGCCGCAACTCTGGTAAAAGCCGGCGGCATCGGGACCGGTCGCGACCCAGACCGGGTCGTAGCCCTGGTCAGCGGCCCAGCGCACGGTTTGCCCGAGGATCGCGCGGCCGGCGCCTTGGCGGCGCAGCTCGGGCGCGACGATCACCCCGATGATCCAGGGCCCGCGATCCTGAAGGTCAGGAGGATCCACCTTGCCGATGCCGACGGCACCCGCGAGGGCGCCAGCGGCATCCAGTCCGACGAACGTCACAGGCAGTTCAGTGCGGCCGGACTCCCTGCGCGTGATGTCGATGAACCAGGACGGGTCCTGGTGCTCCCAGTGGCCCCATTCGCGCCATCGCAGCTCACCGACGGCGGGGATCAGTTCAGCGTGGTCGGCGAGCAACTCCACGTGCCACACCGGCTCCGAGCGCATGGTTGTGACCATAAAGACAGTGCCGTCGTAGGAGCGACTTTATTTTGCTGGCGCCGAGGCTGAGCTAGTCCTGCTCGTGCCTGTCGAGGAAGGCGTAAACGTCGGCCTCGTCCACGCCGGGGAAGCTGCCGGACGGCAGCGCGAGCAGGATGTGCGAGTGCGCACGGGCGGACGGCCAGGCCATCCCGTCCCAGCGGGCAGCCAGCCTGGCGGGCGGCCGCTGGCAGCAGGACGGGTCGGGACAGGTGGACTTGGTGCGCCTGGTCGTGTCCCTGCCGCGGAACCAGCGCGCGTCGTCGAACGGCACGCCGAGCGTTATCGCGAATCCGCGCTCACTGCCGGGATCGACCGACGCCACGCAGAAGTAGGTGCCCGACGGCGTATCCGAGTACTGGTAGTGCGGGCTGAACCGGTCCGCTGCCCCGAAGATCCGCCGCCCCGACCATTGCTGGCACATCCGCTGGCCCTCGATCGCTCCCGTGGCGTCGGCCGGAAAGATCACTTCGTCGTTCTCGTAGGCCTTGTAGATGATGCCGCCCACATCGTTCTTGACGAAGTGGCAGGTCAGGTCCAGATGATTGGTGGCCAGGTTGGTGAACCTGTGCGCCGCCATCTCATAGGACACCGAGAACACGTCGCGCATGTCCTCGACGGACAGGTTCCTGTTCTCCTTGGCGCCCCGCAGGAACGTCACCGCCGCGCGCTCAGGCACCAGGACGGCGGCCGCGAAATAGTTCGCCTCGACCCGCTGCCGCAGGAATTCGGCGAAGTCCGAGGGGGCGCTGTGGCCAAGAATGAAATGACCCAGGGTTTGCAACAAGACCGCACGCGGAGTGTGCATGCCCAGCGACTCTTGGCGTAGGTAGATACGGCGGTTCCGTAGGTCGGTGACGGAGCGGGCCGAGCGCGGCAGGTCCTGGACATACCGGACAGAAAAGCCGTGGTGAGACACGACCGAGAGCAACATCCCCTGAGAGAGCGCGCCTCCTGAGTAGGCGACCGGCTCGAGCGCGCGCGCCGCGGCCTGCTCGATTTCGGCGAAATAGTTGCCGCGGTCGCGCATCATCGCGCGAAGGTCCGCATTCGCGGCCCTGGCCTCCTCCGGCGTCGCTGTTGGCTTGGCCTGTTCGCGGCGCAGCTCAGCGAACAGGCCGAGGATGTGCTCGATCACCTCGCTCGGCACCCGAGGGCCGGGGCGCAGATAAGACAGCCCGAGCCTGGCGTAAACGGGATCGCGCTGAGCTTCGGCGAGGGCGATCTCCAGCTGCGCCCGCCGGCTCGGGGCCTCGCGGCGCATCAGCTCGTCCGTGGTCACGGCGAGTGCGCTCGCAAGCGCCTCGATCTGAGAGAGCTTCGGCTCGCGCCTGCCGTTCTCCAGCAGAGAGAGCACCGAGGGGGCGCGGCCGACCCGTTCGCCGAGCTCGGTCAGCGTCAGTCCCCTGCTGCGCCTGATGTGCCGAAGCCGCTGGCCGAAGAGAACGAGATCCAGGCCGCCATCCGGCAAAGTCGCGAAATCTTTCTCGACGAAATTCGTCACATCTTCAACGTACACGAAGATTCTTCGATTTTCACGCTAGCGGTGCCTATCGCTGAGTGACCTCCCCGGCGAAGCTGGATTCAACACCCGGGGACGGCATCATCAGGAGGTCCAGTGAACACTCGTCGCCTCGAGGCCAGCAGCAACGGACACGGCAGCGACTTTGCCAGCACCGACTTTGCCAGCACCGACTTCGAGAGCCAGGTCGCCGATCTGCAGCGGTGCTGGGCCGACTCACGCTGGGACGGGACGGAGCGGACCTTCACGCCCGCTGACGTGGTCAGATTGCGCGGTTCGATCCAGGAAGAGCACACGCTGGCGCGGCTCGGTGCCGAGCGGTTCTGGTCTTTGCTGAACAGCGAGGAGTACGTACACGCGCTTGGCGCACTGACCGGCAACCAGGCCGTTCAGCAGGTCAAGGCCGGCCTGAAGGCGATCTACCTGTCCGGCTGGCAGGTCGCCGCGGACGCGAACATGGCGGGCCAGACCTACCCGGACCAGAGCCTGTACCCCGTGAACTCCGTGCCCCAGGTAGTCCGCAGGATCAACAACGCGTTGATGCGGGCCGACCAGATCACCTGGGCCGAATCTGGCGGCGAGGGCGCCCCGTACTGGATGGCGCCGATCGTGGCCGACGCCGAAGCCGGGTTCGGCGGGGTGCTGAACGCCTTTGAGCTGATGAAGTCCATGATCGCGGCCGGCGCGGCAGGCGTGCATTGGGAAGACCAGCTCGCCTCGGAAAAGAAGTGCGGGCACCTGGGCGGCAAGGTACTGATCCCGACGGGCCAGCACATCAAAACGCTCAGCGCAGCCCGCCTGGCCGCGGATGTCTGCGGCGTGCCTTCGCTGATCATCGCGCGGACTGATGCCCAGGCCGCGACGCTGCTGACCAGCGACATTGACGAGCGCGACCAGCCGTTCGTGACGGGCGAGCGCACGGCGGAAGGCTTCTACCGCGTGCGTAACGGGATCGGGTCCTGCATCGCGCGCGGGCTGTCCTACGCGCCCTATTCCGACCTGCTGTGGATGGAGACGTCGACTCCGGACCTCGCTATCGCCGCCGAGTTCGCCGACGCAATCCACTCGGTGTACCCGGACCAGATGCTGGCCTACAACTGCTCGCCGTCGTTCAACTGGCGGGCGAACCTGGACGACTCCACCATCGCCAAGTTCCAGAAGGAACTGGCCGCGATGGGATACAAGTTCCAGTTCATCACCCTCGCCGGATTCCACGCTCTGAACCACTCGATGTTCAGCCTCGCGCGCGGATACGCCGAAGAAGGCATGTCGGCCTACGTGCGGCTGCAGGACGCCGAGTTCGCCTCCGAACCTGAGGGCTACACCGCGACGAGGCACCAGCGCGAGGTCGGCACCGGCTACTTCGACCTGGTCACCTCGGCGATCAACCCGGACGCGTCGACCACAGCCCTGGCCGGCTCCACCGAAGCGGACCAGTTCGCCGCCGCACACCACTGATCTGGTCAGGCACCCTCTCGGCGCAGTGTCACGCCGGGGACTGACCGACGACAGCGTGCATGGCGGCGATATAGCGGCGTGTGGTCTGCCGCTGGAGCAGGCGACTGACCGGCCTGGCGAAGCGGGCCAGCGGGTGACGCGGCCGCGAGAA
This sequence comes from Streptosporangiaceae bacterium, assembly GCA_036258115.1. GTDB lineage: Bacteria > Actinomycetota > Actinomycetes > Streptosporangiales > Streptosporangiaceae > Chersky-822. The sequence continues at coordinate 23,268 of DATAEH010000066.1, read as the reverse complement.
CGCGGTGATCTCGAAATACATCCGGTCGCCGCGGCGCACCACTTCGAACGCTTCCTCGCCCTGCTCCGGATGACCTGGCAGGGTGCCGTAGCCGAAGCCGCGGCGGTCGGGTTCATTCAGCACGAAGACCACTCTTCCGGCCGCGAGCGCGTAAATGCCGGCGGGCAATCGGATAACCAGGGCGAACGTGTCGCCGACTTGAACAGGATCACGAGGGAACACGGTCAGGCCGGCCCCGGCCTGAACCTGCCACGACGTCAGCGCCGTTACAGCACGGTCAAATGTCGCGGGATCAAACGGTCCAAGGTCAGCGGACTCCCGGTCGTGAACGTAACCGGGCGGCAGGTCCGATCGTGTGGCGCCGACCTGGCGATAGGTCAGAACCTTCGCCGCCCGCTCTGCCGCGAACCTGCTTAGAAGCTCAGATGAGGGCCTGCGAAAGCGGATCAGCCGCAATTAGGGAACCAGCGACGCCGTGGTGGCGAACTCGTCGTCGTAGTCTTCGACCTCGGCCAGATCGCTGCGCCAGCGCGACGGCATGAAGAGCGGGAGAATCAGTCCAGCCCCGATGAGCATGAGCGCGCCGCTGGACAGCATGCCCGCAAACCCCCAGCCGTAGCGGGTGTCGGCCATCGGGACGTATTGCAGCGCCGTCTTGCCGCGCAGGATCACCAGCGCCGACCAGCCGATCAGTGCGAGCCCGGGAAGGCCGGTCGCCAGGGCCGAGACCCTGCGCACCGAGAGCAAGATTCCGATGAACAGCCCGGTGATGAGCAGCAATGCCAGCGGAAGCAAGTTGTGCGCATCCGTCCACGCGGACACGCCGCGCAGGCCGTGCGCTGCGAAAACGTGGTGGAACCTCGCTATGCCCCAGCCACCGCCGAAGAACAGGGCTGCCGCCGCAGCCAGGGCAAGAAAGAAACCTAGAACGTGCCGCATCCGCCACAACCCTCCGGTCAATATCTCTTCCGAGGACTTGGCTCCCACTCCCTCAGCCTGCGCCCGCAGCAGCAGGACACCCACGGGCACGCGGCTCAGCCACTGGCCAGGTTACCTAGCGCGAGCCGGTCAAACCTTGAAACGGCGGAACCGGCCAAAGGTGACTCAGCGGTCAGATAGTTAGCGATGTCGGCGCTCGCGCAGGTAGCGGCGGCCGGCGACGCGCAACTTGTTCAGCGGCTCGAGCAGAACATAGGCCAGGTAGGCGTCGCGTTCGATCAGCCGGAACTTCGCGCCGCGGGGCCCGGCCGGCAGCCGGTAACCGGCGGGCCGGAATCGCAGGAACTCGGCGTGCATCCGTTCGAAGAAGCGGCGCCGGTCCTGCCGCGGAATCAGCCGGTGCCTGCCGAGTCTCGCCGTCCCTGGTGAGGTGGCCTGGAAGACCGTGCTGTAGTGCCAGATCGCGCGCTCGAACACGGCGTGCTGGACCCCGGGCGTCACCACCGGGTCACCCGACTCAGCCAGCTTGCGCAGCTTGCCGAACACCTCGTCATATGCGCTGAAGACGCCCCAGTGAGCGCTGCTCGTCGTGGCCATGAACGACCCGGGCCGCGAGCGCCGGTATGAATAGCAGACGCGGTCGAGCGCACTGATGCGCCCGGCCAGCAGCGCCGCGCAAGACACCGGAATGTCTTCATGAATACCTGAGCGGAATGGCTCGTCCAGCCCGACGAGGAACGTGCGTCGCAGCAGTTTGCTCCACGACGTCATCGTCACGTTGATGAGCCATGGCGCGTCGGCGAGCGTAAAGGTGCCGGTCGGCGCCGTTGCGAGCAGCGGCTCCCCCTGGCTATGGCCGGAACTGCCGTCGGGGTAGCGCTCCTCATGGTCGATCAGCAGGACGTCGGGACGGTCGGTCAGCAGCAGGGCGGCAGCCGCGGGGAGCGCCCCGTCGGGAAGAAAATCATCGCCATCGACGAACCAGACGTATTCGCCGCTCGCCCTCGCCAGGCCGGTGTTCCTGGCGTTACCTGGCCCGCCGTTGCGGTCCAGGTGGACGACGGTCAGCCGCGAGTCCTCTTCGGCCCGGTCGTCGAGGATGTCGCCACTGCCGTCCTGCGAGGCGTCGTCGATGGCGATGACCTCGATCGCCGGGTCCCCTGGACGCGCCGAACCAGCCAGGCCGAGCAGCGAGTCCAGGCACGCGGGCAGGTATTGGCTGACCCCGTAGACCGGCACCACCACGCTGATCAGCGGCTGGTCGGCCGGCATGTGCACGCTAGACATGTGCTCGCTAGACATCGGTGAAAACGCAGCTATCCGACGGGGTCAACCTGCTCTGCGCGGGCCGGCGGCGGGCCGGCCGGGACATCGGCCTGGTCGATGGTGAGCTTGGAAGGCCACCAGTTCCAGCGGCCGAGCAACACCACTGTGGACGGCACCAGCAGCGTCCTGACCAGGAACGTGTCCATCAAGATGCCGAGCGCGAGCGCCAGGCCGATGTCACGGATCTGCTCGCCGCCCGAGCCGCCCGAGATGAGCGTCAGCACGAGGAACGACCCGGCGAGCACCAGCCCCGCCGACGTGACTGTCGTGCCTGTGACCGCTATGGCTCGCGACACAGCGTCGCGCAGGGACAGCTTGCGCGCCTCTTCCCTGATTCTGGTCATCACGAGGATGTTGTAGTCCTCACCCAGCGCCAGCAGGAAGATAAACATCAGGAACGGCAGGAAGAACACCAAGCCGCCCGAGCCGCCAAGGTTGATGAACAGCAGTGCCGCCAGGCCGAGCGCCGCCAGGTAGGAGATCCCGACCGAGACGATCAAGTACAGCGGCGCTACCAGGCTGCGCAGGACGATGGCCAGCAGCAGGCCTATCACCAAGATGGCGACCGGGATGATCTTCTTCAGGTCGTTATTGGAGACCGTGCTGATGTCGTAGAGCGCGGGAGCCTGCCCGGCTACCCCGGAGTCGGTGGCATGCATTGCCACGGCCACGCGCGTCGTCTCGGCCCTGATCGACGGCACGGCGTTCATGGCCCTGGTGTGACCAGGGTCCCCGGCGGCCAGGCCGACAGAGAACTGCACGGTCTTGCCGTCCTGGCTGACGTAATTGGCCGTCGCCCGGTAGAGCTGGTAAGCCTGCGGCGGGATCCGCCCGCCGGTCGGAGCCGTCGGCGACAACTTCTGCGCGGGTCCTAGCGCGCTGTGCAGTCCGACGTACTGCGCCGGTGTGATCGCAAACCCGACCGGGTTGAGCGGACCCGTCACCTGAGTGAACAGCGGACTGGACTGCAGCGCCGAGGCTCCGGTCCCGAGCACGCCCGGGTTCTCCCATACGGGCGTGCTGAACCTGAAGATCAGGTTGGTCGGGTTCGCCGATGCCTGCGGGAAATACTTCGTCAGGAGCGCCTGTCCGGCAGCGGAGTCGGTGCCTGCCGGCGCGGCGGTGTTCCCGCCGAAGCCCGCTGCCTTGTAGCCGGTCACACCGATTGCCAGGCCGCCGAAGAATACGAGCCCGGCGAGGAGCGTCGGCACCGGGTACTTGACGATCCGTCCGGCGATAGTGCCCCAGACACCCGGCCTGCCGCTGCCCTGAATGTCCCACGGCAGCAGCTTCGGCCGCCCGAAGATCCGGTTGAACAGCGTTCGCTTGACCCCCAGGAGCGACAGCCTGATCGACAGCAGCGCAGGAAGCAACGTCAGCGCTGCCAGCAGCGTGACCCCGATCGCGATCGCGAACGGGACCCCGAGGTCGGCGTAGAACGGGAAGCTGGCCAGCAGCAGCGTGAGCACGGCGGCGATGACGGTGGCTGCTGAGAAGGTGATGGACTCGCCGACCCTGGTGATCGACGTGATGATGGCTTGCCTGGCAGGCTCTCGCGGCCGGCGCAGGTCTGCCCAGATGGAGGCGCCCGGGCCGCCATCGTGGCCTGCGAGCCTGAGCTGCTCGCGTACCCGGAACACCAGGAACAGGCCGTAATCGGTGCCCGCGCCGAGCACCAGCACGATCATCAGGAACTGGGCGATCGGCGAAACCTTCAGGCCGTGCTGCGCCGCCTCTGCCACCAGCGGCCCGGAGATCACAACTGAAAGCAACGCGGGTGCCAGCGTGACGAGGGCAAGCGTCAGCGACCTGAAGATCACCACGAGCAGCAAGATGATCAGCAGCGAGGAGTAACGCTCGAGCTGGCCGCCCTGATCACCGTTGGCCTTCTGCTGGTCGACCTGGACCGCGATGCTGCCGGTCAGGTGTACCTGCAGGCCCGCGGGGGGCGGCGTTTGGCGGATGATCTTGCGCAGCCCGTTGATCAGGTTTGGTCCCGCGTTCGGGTCGCCGCCGATCTGGTGGACGAGTACGACGAGCTGGCTGGCTTGGCCGGCCGGCCTGCCCTGGCCGGTCACCGACTGGCCGAGATCGATGATGCGCACGACGGACGGATCGTTCTTCAGTTTGGCCTGCAGTGATGTGAGCGCGCCAGTGTCGGCGGCGCTCAGCGAGCCGCTCGACCTGGCCGCGATCAGCGGGATCGGGATCAGATTGGACGTGCCGAATGGCTTGGCAAGCATGGTGGCCTTTTCGACCGGAGCGCTGGCCGGGAGGAATTTGCTGTTGTCGCTTTGGGTGACACTGGACAGGCTCGGCAGCAGTGATGCGGCTGCTATCGCGCCGACGATCCATGTCAGCAGCATTGTCCAGCGGAACCGCACGCTGAAGCGCCCAAGCGCGCTGAAGATAGCGTCGACGTTCATGGCGGTGAGCGTAGTTGACCGGGCCGACCGCACTGGTCCGGCCCTGCGGCCTTGACCGGGCCGTGATCCGGCGCGCCGACCACGATTATCCCCGTTCGAGGCACCGCGTCCTGCCCAGGTGAATACCCTGCGCATCAGTGCCGGCCTCGGGCGCGGCGCCGGCGTGACCTGACCGGGCGATAGCAAGGCCGGGATCATGCGGCCATTTCCGGGACATGCCGGTGATGGTGCTGGCCACCAGCGTCCTTGCCAGTCAGACTCGTCTCCTGGGGAGGACTCGCCCTCGGAGAAGGTAGCCAGGAAGGATAGCGCGAGGGGACGGCGCGAAAGGGACAGGGATGCAGGAGCTGCGACTCGTAGCGGTGAGCGAGGACGGCAGCTACGCGGTACTCGTTGTTCCAGGTCGTAGCGGGCGTTTCGCGCTACCCATCGATGAACGGCTCAGGACTGTCGCGCGAGGCCAGTTCTCCCGGCTCGCTCAGTACGAGATCGAAGTGGAGAGTCCGTTGCGACCCAAGGAGATCCAGGACCGCATCCGCGCGGGCGAGACTGCCGAGGACATCGCCGACGCGGCTGGACTGCCGGTCGACCGGATCCGCAGGTTCGAGGGCCCGGTCCTGGCTGAGCGGGAATTCCGGGCAAAGGAGGCCCAGCGGGCGACGGTGCGCAGCCAGGCGGGTCCCGGACCGCGGCTCGGCGAGATCGTCACTGAACGGCTCTCGGAGGCCGGAGCCAACGTCGACGAGCTGGACTGGGATTCGCGCAAGCGGCAGGACGGCAACTGGCAAATCCAGCTCGCGTACACGGTGGCTGGCCGGATGTACGTGGCCGAGTGGGTCTACGACCCGCGCAGCAAGCACGTCATTCCGCACGATGACGAGGCGATGAGGCTGTGCCTGGGTGAAGACGAATGGCCCGAGCCGCGCCCGGAGCCGCGGCAGGGGGTCACGGCTACGGTCACTCCGATTGGATCTCGTTCGGATCGGGCCGACCATCCGCACTCCGACCGAGCCGCAGGTAGCGGCATGATGCACCCGTCACGGCAGGCACCAGCCGGGGTGGCAAACGCGGGCGCGCATCCCGGCCGGCTTCCGGCTGGGGCCGGTGAGCCAGTCCAGCCCAGGACCGCGCGGAACGCGCCGGCCGCGGCCAGCCGCGGCCGGGCCGAAGCCGGATTCCCCGCACCCGCTGACGTGCAGCTACGGGCCGGTGCGGCCGGGCGCGGAGTGAATGCCGAGGTCGGTCCTGACGACCTCGGCCTGCAAGCGGGTACGAGTCAGGATGAGGACAAGCAAGCGGGCGCCGAAGCTAGCCCGGCCAAGCCAGCGCGCCGCAGCGGAGGCCGGTCGAGACGATCGTCGGTGCCGTCCTGGGACGAGATCATGTTCGGCAACTCACGACAGCCGGAATAGCGACAAGGCCTAGGGTCGGCCGACTTTGACGCATGACGCGACTGGTCGGCCCGCATAAGATCCGACGGCGATGCAAGACCGTTGGACGGTAAGGACGAATCGGTTGGGCTGCAACCAGCTGGCACGGACGATCCGGGATCACAGAGCCCGGTCGGTCGCGCCGCGCACCTCCAGCCCCGCGTTCTGGCGCGGGGTCGCGAGAGTGGCCGCTCTGGTGCTCGTTCTTCCCGGCCTCGGCGCATGCGGTCTGCTGGGCGGTCTCAGCGGCTCACGGACGGTTTCGCCTCAGTCGATGACCGTCACGAGCCCGGAATTCCGGTCCGACGTTCGGCTTCCCGCCCAGTACACCTGCGAGGGGCGCGGGCTCAGTCCGCCGCTTTACTGGTCGGGGGCGTTGTCGCAGCAGCCAAAGTCATTCGCCGTTGTAGTCGACGACGGCCAGGCGCCAATCACGCCGTACGTGTACTGGATGGTTTTTGATATCAGCCCGACGACGACCGACATCGCACAGAACAGGCTGCCAACGGGAGCTAGAGAGGCTGTGAATAGTGCCGGGACAGCACGCTACGACGCGCCTTGCCCGCGCGGCGATACGCAGCACACGTACCGGTTCACCGTGTACGCCCTGGACGCATTCTTGAAGCTGCCTGACGGTGCTGGCCTGCGTGCAACGTGGTCGGCGATAGCCAAGCATGTTATCGGTGTCGGCCGCCTCACCGTAAAGGCTAGACAGTAGCCATGGGGTCACAGAGAGTACATAGAGATGGTTAAACTTCTCGAATCTCCTGACACGCACCATAGCGCTCCCCCACAATTGACATTTAACGATTCGCCTGGCTACTCAGTCCAGGACGCTTGCGGTTTGAGGAGGCTCGCGTAATGGCCGCGCGGGGCCGAGCGAGCGTCACCCAGGGCCAAACACCCCGATGGATGGTGCGATGCCGAAGACCGTGCTGATCATTCTGGCAGCTGTGGTCGCCCTGATTGTGATTGTCGTCCTGACGGGCATGCGATACCTGCGCGCTGATGACGACGACGACTTCGACGACAACGTTTCTGCCGGGCACGGCCGTTCTCGCAGCCGCGGCAGTCATCTCGTGGCCGGCCAGGCCAGGAACCGGCAGATGCACGCCAGTGATCTGCCCGACGAGCGTCCGAGAGAGCGAGTTGGCGCGGCCCGCGGCACCAGATCGGGTCAGGGGCGGCGGGAGGACCGCAGCGTCGACCGGCGCGGTGACGATCAGCGCGCCATAGACCAGCGCGGCTCGGGGCGAGGCGGCCAGGATCGCTCTTGGCGGGAGGACAGCGCCGTAACCCGCCGTGCGGCACACCCCGCGCGGGAACAGCGCCCGGCCAGGACTACGCGGCGCGACCGCGACGACATCAGCGAGCCGCTGACGGCCGTCAGGACGCCCCGCACCTCAGCGCGTGGCCGTAGCGACGACCATGACAGCCTGCCAGGTCGGCGTACGTCTTCGGTGGAGCATGACCGCGACCGCCGCAACGGCCGGGAAAGGGCCAATGGCTACGACGACTTCCCTGCTCGCGAGGATGGCCGTGACTCCCGGGATCGCCGGGATCGCTCCGACAGCTGGCCGGGCCGGGATAGCCGCGACGGACGGGACATTTCCGAGCTACGCGACAGCCGGTCGGTGCCGAGCATCAGGGACGACGCGGACCGCGATGACCGGGATCGGCGGAGTAGCACTAGGCCGAACGCACGCGCCGATGCCCGCAAGAACGGATCCAAGCCGGACGACGAGCTGCTGCCAGCCGTCAAGCCGCGGCAGACCAAGAACAAGCGAGAAAGCGAAGGCGACTGGCCGAGTAACGAGTGGGACGAGCTGTCCGACGTTGATTATTGGGCCGAGCTCGCATCGGACAAGCCTTTCTCCGCGGGGTCGACGGATGAACCCCCTCGCTCCGAGCGGCGCGACGCGCGGGCTGAGCGGGAAGTGGCCTCTGAGCGGACCAGGCGCGCTGACCGGGCCAGCCGGACGGACAAGGAGTCACGGCTGGACCGCGATGCCCGCCAGGACAGCCGGATCGGCGCTGAGGCGATCACAAAGCAGATGAGCCGGCCCCCGCGGGAGCCTGATTCCGCGATCCTCCCTGCCGCCCGCCATCGCGACCTGCCCGCGGACCGGCCGACGGCGGCGCGGCCCGCCGACCCGCGTCCAGTGATCGCCGACGATGACCCGCTGACCAGCCCCTCCTTCCCCCGCGTAGCGGCTGACGACAGCCGGTCCTACGGCAGGTCCAGGTCGGCTGGCCCTGATTCGCGTCACGACGGTGGCCGCGGGTCGGACCCCTCCCGGCAGCCACTTCCTGGCGGCAGGAGCTCAAGCGAGCGGTCCTATCCGTCCATGCCGCCGGTAGAACCAGTGCGCGGATACGACAACGCGAGCACGACCCGTCGGCATGCTCTGCCGGCGGCCAGCGCGCCGGCGGCCTCGGACGCGTATCCGGCGCCGGTGCCGGGATACGGCGGGGACCCGACGGCCGGCATCGCCGACCCCTACGGCTCCCCGCTGCCGACCGCTCCGCCGCCCGCGAGCAGCTCGGTCCCGGCGGGCTACCAGGTTCCGGCGGTCTCTGCCGCGTACCAGGCGCCAGGCGCGAGCTACGGCATACCGGACGGCGCGAACGGCAGCCACTCGCTGTCCGCGCCGTACAGTGAGCCGGCCGGCTACCCCGCGGCGGCCAGCTACTCGTCCCCGGCGGCTGCCGGGTATCGGGAGGCGAACGGGTTGCCAGCCAGCGGGTACCTGCCACCGGTCGGCGGCTCGGCGGGCTTTGCCGCGGACGCCCTATCAGGCAGCTATCAGAGCCTGCCGCCTGCGCCCGATGGTTACCGGACCGACCTGGGCTCCGGCGGCTACCAGGGCGGCGGCGCCGGATACGACATCACCGGGTACGAGTCGACGACCAGCTACTCACCGCCGTCCAGCCCGGCCGGTTATGGCAATGGCAACGGCTCCGGCGAGCGGGCGGCCGAGTATCCGGGCAGCGGCTACCAGAACGGCGACTATCAAGGCTACGGTGAAGCGACTTCGGCCTCAGGGTCACATCGGCGACCCGAGCCCGGTTATTCGCAAGGAAGCTACCAGGGTGCGTCAGGGCCGAGCATGCCTGCGCTGCCTGCCGCGCCGCCTGAACCCGGCTACCCCGCGTACCAGGCACCGGTGCCGAACGGCCAGAACGGCTACGCTGCGGCCAACCCGCAGCCGCCCGGCTACGGCGCTGCCCCCTATCCGCCGGCCGGCTACGACCAGGCGGGCTACCCTCTTCCGGCGCCTGAGGCGAACGGCTATGCAGGCGCCGACCCCTACGCCGCCGACCCATACGGTCAGGACGGCTACCCCGGCAACGGATACTGATCGCACGAGGCTGCCGACTATCCGGTGACCAACCACGTCACCCTGAGGGTGAACGGGACCGCCGCTGAGCTGCCGGGTTCGACGCCGCTGCTGGCTGCGGTACGGGACCGGCTTGGCCTCACCGGGGCCAAGCTCGGCTGTGGTGAGGGCGAGTGCGGGGCGTGCACCGTCCTGCTCGATGGCGAGCCGGTCAGGTCGTGTCAGCGAACCGTGGAGTCGGTGGCTGGCAGGTCGATCACCACCATCGAGGGCCTCGCCGCCACGACGGCATCTGCTATCAGGCTGCACCCTGTGCAGCGCGCGTTCGTAGAGGAGTCGGCCGCGCAGTGCGGCTACTGCACGTCAGGAATGGTCCTCGTGGCCGCCGCGCTGCTTGATCGCGATCCGCGGCCCGGCGACGCCGCGATCGACGCGGCGCTTTCTAGCCAGATCTGTCGCTGCGGCAGCTACCAGCGCATCCGGGCCGCTGTACACCGGGCCGCGGCACACCGGGCCGCCGACCTGACCGGGCACGACGCAACAGAGTCGAGCACCTGGTCCGGCGATGTCGCGGGCGCTGACTTCGCACCAGGCGAGCCGGACGCTGACCGGTGGGGTCCGCCGTTGCCGGGCGGGCCGCAGCATCGCCCGCGGCGGCCGTGGGACCTGACCGACGTTGCCGACCGGGATTGGTTCGCCATCCTCGGCGACGGGCTCATGGTCGTGCTCCGGCCTGAGCCTTCGGCTCCGGCTACCTGGACCACCGCGAACAGCGCGTGGCTGCACGTGACGTCGGCCGGGCTGGTCACGGCATTCACGGGCAAGGTCGATGTTGGCCAGGACAACAGGACCGCGCTCAGGATGCTCGTCGCCGAGGAACTCGGGGTGCCGCTGGCCAGCGTGCGCCTCGCGATGGGCGACACCGATCTGTGCCCGTTCGACATGGGCACGTTCGGCAGCCGGTCCATGCCAGATGCGGGCGGCGTCCTGCGCCGGACCGCGGCATACGCGAAGGCAACGCTGCCCGTCAGGCCTGGCGAGCAGCGGGTTGAGCAGGTCGCCGGCGAGGCCGCCCTCTCCGAACCGGTGCGGTGGCGGCTCGCGGGACGCCCGCAGTTGCCGCCGGGTCAGGTAGCGGTCGTGACGGGAGCCAGGCGGTTCGTTTCGGACCTCGGGCAGCCAGGAATGTGGCACGGCGCGCTGCTGCGCCCGCCGGTGCCCGGGGCAAGGCTGCGGGCACTAGACCGCACTCCGGTCACCGGCCGCGATGACGTCATCGTCATCGAGACGCCGGACGTTGCCGGAGTCGTCGCCTCGGACCACGCGGCGTCGGCTCAGGCGATCGAGGCCCTGCAGGCCGCTGCGAGCTGGGACATGCCCGCGTCGTCACCTGATGACGATGAGCTGGCCGGCTACCTGCGCGCGCACCCCTCCGGAGGCGGACCAGGTCGCTGGGGCGGCCCGCACGAGGAACAACAAGGCTCGGCGGCCAGCGCCCTGGAGAGCGCGGTTGTCCGGCGGGAGGCGACATACATCACCGCGTACGTCGCCCCTGCCGCGCTCGAAACCAGGGTGGCGGTCGCGGTGTGGGAGGACGGCAGGCTGACGGTATGGACTGGCACGCAGACGCCATTTCCGGTTCGGGCTCAAGTGGCGGCGGCGCTCGCGGTTCCTGAGCACGATGTCCGCCTGATCGTGCCGGCGACCGGCGGCGGCTTCGGCGGCAAGCACGCGGCGGGCATAGCGACCGAGGCGGCGATCTTGGCGAGGGAGGCTGGCCGTCCTGTCCGGGTGGCCTGGACGCGCCGCGAAGAGTTCACGGTCGGGACGCTGCGGCCCGCGGCCGTGATCGATATCGCGGCTGGCGTGTCGGCAGAGGGCAGGCTGTCCGGTTGGACGCACCTGAACATCAACTCCGGGGCGGCCGGGATCGGTACTCCTTACCTGGTCGCGGACCGGCGGCTCGAGTACCAGCCGGCCGACAGCCCGCTCCCTCAGGCGTCATACCGCGCGCTCGCGGCCACGGCGAACAACTTCGCCAGGGAGTCCATGATCGACGAGCTCGCGCACGAGATTGGCGCCGATCCGGTCGAGTTCAGGCTGCGCAACCTCGCCGATGATCGGCTGGCGGCGGTGCTGCGGGCGGTCGCCGAGCATATCGGCTGGGAACCTGGACGCGAGCGGGTGCCGGGGCTGGGCGTCGGCATCGCCTGCGGCCTGGAGAAGGACGGCCGGGTAGTGACCGCCGCGCAGGTAGCGATCGAGCACGGCCGTCAGGTCCGCGTCAATGGGCTGGTGACCGGCTATGAATGCGGCACGATCGTGAATCCGCACGCCGTCCGCAGCCAGATCGAGGGCGCGACGGTGATGGCGTTCGGTGGCGCCATGTTCGAAGCGATCAGGTTCTCCGCTGGCGCGATCACCAACGCGGCGTTCTCTGGCTACCGAGTGCCGCGGCTGGCCGACATACCGCCGATTGACGTCGTGCTGATCGACCGCCCCGACCTGCCGTCCGCAGGCGCCGGCGAGACGCCAATGATCGCCGTGGCGCCCGCGATCGCCAGCGCGATCTTCGAGGCGACGGGCCGACGCCTGCGGTCGCTGCCGCTCACGAGCGACGGCAGCCTGCCCGGCTAGCTCTGCTCCGGCAGGGCCGACTAGCTGTCATCAGTGGTGGAACGCCGTCGTCCGCCGTCCTTCGTGCGGCAGCGGGCCGTCGAGGTCGTCCAGGTAGCGCACCGAGTCGGTGATGTGGTCGAGCAGCGCGTCGGCTAGGTCCATCGACAAGCCGTTGCGCACCACGACGCGCTGCACGGTCAGGTCGGTCAGGTCGTCAGGCATCGGGTAGGCAGGCACCAGCCAACCGCGCTGCCGCAGCTGGTTGCCGAGGTCGTACAGATCCCACTTGTCGGTGTAGCCGTGCTTGAGCCGCCACGCGAACACTGGGATGTCGATGTTGTCGCCCCAGAGCTCAAACGGCGCGAGCTTGACGATCTCATCCGCCAGATGCCTGGCCACGTCGTGGGATGCCCGCTGAACTGAGCGGTACCCGTCCCGGCCAAGGCGCAGGACGTTGTAATACTGCAGCAGCACCTGGGCGCCCGGCCTGGAGAAGTTCAGCGCGAACGTTGGCATCGAGCCGCCCAGGTAACTGACGCCGAAGATCAAGTCGTCGGGCAGGTAGTCGGCTGACGGCCAGACCACCCAGCCAAGGCCTGGGTACACCAGACCGTACTTGTGCGCGCTCGTGCTGATCGAATGCACCCGGCCGACCCTGAAGTCCCATTCGAGCTCGGGCTGCAGGAATGGCGCGATGAACGCTCCGGACGCTCCGTCAACGTGGATGGGGATGTCCAGTCCGGTATCAGCCTGGATCTTGTCAAGGGCGGCGGCGATCTCGCGGACGGGCTCGTACATGCCGGTGTAGGTGACGCCCATGATCGCGACCACTCCGATGGTGTTTTCGTCCACATAGGACTCCAGGTCGTGGCCGTCGAGCATGCGGTGCTCAGCGGTGATCGGCACGAGCCGCGGCTCGACGTCCCAGTAGTTCGCGAACTTCTCCCAGCACACCTGGACTGCGGAGCTCATCACCAGGTTCGGCCGTCCGTCCGACTTGCCGCTGGCGCGCCGTGCCTGTTGCCAGCGGCGCTTCAGCGCCAGGCCGCCGAGCATGCAAGCCTCCGATGAGCCGATCGTGGACGTGCCGATGGCCTGGTGCGGGTCCGGCGCGTGCCATAGCTTTGCCAGGATCTTCCAGCAGCGTTCCTCGATCGCCGCGGTCGCCGGGTACTCGTCTTTGTCGATCATGTTCTTGTCGAACGCCTCGGCATACAGCGCCTTCGCGGCCGGGTCCATCCATGTGGAGACGAACGTGGCCAGGTTCGTCCTGGCGTTGCCGTCGAGCATCGCCTCGTCGTGCACGATCTGGTACGCGGTTTCTGGCAGCATCGGGTCATCGGCGATGGCGAACCGAGGGCGCTCGGTGGCCTCGCCAGGCCGAGAGAACAGCGGGTTGATGTCGATGCTGCTGCGCCTCGGCGCCATGATGTGCTCCTAGGACAGTGAGTACCTGGAAGGGGTGTACCCAATGACGACCGCCGAACTGCTCGCGGACGCGCTCAGCCGCGTCCGCGACGTCGTCCACGCGGCAGCAGCAGGCCTGACGCCGGAGCAGATCGCGTTCCGCCCCGGACCGGCCGCGAACTCGATCGGCTGGCTGATCTGGCACCTGACCAGGGTCCAGGACGACCACGTGTCCGATGTGGCGGGAACCGAGCAGGTGTGGACGGCCGGCGGCTGGGCTGAGCGCTTCGGCCTGCCCTTCGATGCCGAAGAAACCGGCTGGGGCCACAGCACCGAGCAGGTCGGGCTGACGCAGGTGGCATCGGCTGACCTCCTCACCGGTTACTACGACGCGGTCCACGCGTCCACGCTGCGATTCGTGCACACGCTGGCCGACGCGGACCTCGACGGGATCGTGGACGAGCGCTGGGACCCGCCCGTCTCGCTCGGCGTCCGCCTGATCAGCGTCATCGACGATGACGCGCAGCACGCCGGACAGGCCGCCTACGTGCGAGGGCTGCTGACCGGCCGTTAATGGCTTCCAGGCCAGGTCCGCGAGGGCGATAGACTCCGGCCCATGTTTCCTGTCCTGTCTGACAAGCCAGATGCCGACGCGCTGGAACGCGCCATTCTCGACTTCTGGGACCGTCAGGACATTTTCGCCAAGGTGCGAGCGCGCAACGCGGGCGGTCCGAAGTTCAGCTTTATTGACGGGCCGGTCACCGCGAATAAGACGCTCGGCGTGCACACGGCATGGGGCCGGACGCTGAAGGACGCTTTTCAGCGGTATAAGGCCATGCGCGGCTTCGATCAGCGCTATCAGAACGGCTTTGACTGCCAGGGCCTGTGGATCGAGGTGGGGGTAGAAAAGCAGCTCGGCCTGAACTCCAAGCGTGAGATCGAGGAGTACGGGCTCGAGGCCTTCGCCGCCAAGTGCCGCGAGGTTGTCGAGTGGTCCGCCGCCGAGCTGATCGCGGGTTCGGTCAGGCTCGGGCAGTGGATGGACTGGGGCAAGGATTACTACACCTTCTCCGACACCAACATCGAGTACATCTGGAAGTTCCTGCGGCAGGTGCAGGAGCGAGGCTGGCTGTACGTCGGGCACCGGCCGACCGAATGGTGCCCGCGCTGCGGCACGTCGATCTCCGCGCACGAGCTGGTCGGAAGCTATGTCGAGCGATCTGACCCTTCGCTGTACGTCAGGTTGCCGCTGCTCGACAGGCCCGGCGAGGCTCTGGTCATCTGGACCACGACGCCGTGGACGCTGCCAGCCAACGTGGCGGCCGCGGTCAAGCCCGACGCTGAATACGGCAAGACCGCATCCGGCAACTGGATGGCCGTGCAGCGCGGTGAGGACGAGGTATTCACCGAGGTCCTGCCCGGCTCCGAGCTCGTGGACTGGCGATACAGCGGCCCGTTCGACTACCTGGCGCCTGGCGCCAGCGTCGAGCATCGCGTCGTCGCCTGGGACGAGGTATCCCTGGAGGAGGGCACCGGTGTCGTGCACATCGCGCCGGGCTGCGGATCTGAGGACTTCGACCTCGGCAAGACCTATGACCTTCCTGTGCTGGCGCCCGTTGACGAGTCGGGCCGGTTCTACCCCGAGTACGGGTGGCTGGCCGGGCTTTCCACTTCGGAGGTAGCGGACCGGATCGTCAATGACCTGAAGCAGCGCTCGCTGCTGGTGAAGGCCGGTCACATCACGCACCGCTATCCGGAGTGCTGGCGATGCCACACGCCGCTGATCTTTCGCATCTCGGACGACTGGTTCATCTCGGTCGCTGAGATCAGGGAGCCGATGCGGGCGGCTAACAGAACCGTCGAGTGGACGCCCGCCTACATGGGCAGCCGGATGGACGACTGGCTCGTCAACATGTCCGACTGGAACATCTCCCG
Source organism: Streptosporangiaceae bacterium (assembly GCA_036258115.1). GTDB lineage: Bacteria > Actinomycetota > Actinomycetes > Streptosporangiales > Streptosporangiaceae > Chersky-822. The sequence goes on along the minus strand of DATAEH010000066.1, from coordinate 7,845 downwards.
GCGGCGCTACTACGGCCTGCCGCTGCCGTTCTACCCCTGCTCGTGCGGGCACCTGAACGTGGTCGGTTCGCGGGCCGAGCTTGCCAAGCGGGCCGTCGACCCCGCCACCCTCAACGGCCTGAAGGAGCTGCGCAGGCCGTGGATCGACGCGGTGAAGATCCGGTGCGAGGAGTGCGGCGAGCAGGTGCAGCGGATCACCGAGGTCGGTGACGTCTGGCTGGACGCCGGGATAGTGCCCTTCTCCACGCTGGGCTGGGAGAACGACAAGTACACCGAGGAGGGGTACGCGACCGGAGCGGCCAAGGGGCTGACGACTGCCGATCTCCCAGACGAGCCGTACTGGGAGACGTGGTTCCCCGCCGACTGGGTCTCGGAGATGCGCGAGCAGATCAGGCTGTGGTTCTACTCGCAGCTGTTCATGTCCGTCACCCTCACCGGCCGTGCTCCGTACCGCAAGGTGCTCGGCTACGAGAAGATGCTCGACGAGCGCGGCCGCGAGATGCACGGCTCGTGGGGCAACGCGATCAGCGCGGAAGAGGCGTTCGCCAGAATGGGCGCCGACGTGATGCGCTGGCAGTACAGCGCCCAGCCGCCGAACCAGAACTTGCTGTTCGGGTTCGGTCCTGGCAAGGAGATCCAGCGCAAGCTCCTGACGCTGTGGAACAGCGTGTCGTTCCTGGCCCAGTACGCGAACACCTCCGATTTCGCGCCGTCCGTGGCAGACCTGAACGCCACCGCCTCGGCGGGTGATCCGTGGCCCGGCATGCAGGCGCTCGACCGGTGGCTCCTGGCAAGGAACGCGCGGCTGATCGAGGACGCCACCCGCGGTTACGAGCAGTACCTGACCGTCAATGTCCTGCGCGCCTTCGAGTCCTACCTGGACGACCTGTCGAACTGGTACATCAGGCGGTCCAGGCGCCGGTTCTGGAACAGCGACGAGGCCGCATTGCACACGCTGTGGACAGGGCTGGTGCAGTCGATCAGGGTGATCTCGCCGATCCTTCCTTTCCTCGCTGAGCACATGTGGCAGTCCCTGGTCGTAGCCGTCTGCCCGGACGCGCCGGAGTCGATCTTCCTGGCGGGCTGGCCCGAGGCAGGGACGATCGACGATGAACTGGTGAACAGTGTCGCCGCGGTGCGGCAGATCGTCGACCTCGGCCGCAGGGCCAGGGCGAACGTCCAGATCAAGACCCGTCAGCCACTGCGAACCCTGGTCGTTGAGGGCGCGCAAGAGCTCGATGGTCACCTCGAGGAGATCGCGGACGAGCTGCGGGTCAAGCAGGTCACCCAGCAGCCGATCGAGACCACCGGGCTGCGGGTCAAGCCCAACTTCCGAGCGGTCGCGCCGCGGCTCGGCGCGAGCATGCCGCTTGTCAAGAACGCGCTCGATGCTGGCGAGTTCCGCGAGCTCGACGGCGGCAGGTTCGCGGTGCTGGACTTCGTGCTCGAGCCAGACGAAGTGTTCGTCGAGCGGCTCGAGAAGGAGGGCTGGGAGGTCGTCGGCGACGACGGTCTGACGGTGGCACTGGACACGACGCTCGACGATGAGCTGCTCCGCGAGGGCCGTGTGTACGAGCTGATCCATGAAGTCAACTCGATGCGCAAGAAGCTAGGCTTCGGCCTGTCCGACCGGATTGTGCTCTCGCTCCCGTCCTCGGACGCGGACCTGCTCGAATACCGGGATTGGATCGCGGCCGAGGTACTGGCCGTCTCGATTGACCTGGCTCCCATCGACCAGGTCACCTTCGAGCGCGTCTGACCGGGATCTAGACGCCCCCGCCAGCAGCCGCCGGAATGCCGATAACTGCGCCGCCAGGATCAGCATTTACGCTACTGTTTTGGAAATGAGACGACTACACGGACTGTACCGGCTCAGATGGTTTCATATCCGTTTTTCCCTCGTTGCGAAGATCGCGTTCCCGCTAGCCATCACCGGTCTGGCAATCGGCCTCCCCGCGTACGCCGCGAGCACCGACGCTGGCGCATCTGACGGCCGGTCGGCGCATATGGCCGCCTCAGGCCCGACAGGGAACCGTCCCCCGCTCATAGCTCCGCTCGCGGTGCCTGCCCCGAGGTCGGCGGCAACGGTGGCGAGCGCATCAGCGACGTGTGCCCAGTACGCCGCGAGGGCCGGCTGGGCCAACAATGGCTATTTCGCCGGCGATCTGGTCACTGCGACGGCAGTTTGCATCGCCGAGAGCGCAGGAGATCCGAAGGTCTACGTCTGCGACCAGAACGGCAAGGTCGTCGGCCAGGGTGAGTACGTCCCAGGTCAGCCGATCAAGTGCCCGGCCGGCACGACGTCATACGACCGCGGTCTCTGGCAGCTCAACAGCCAGACGGCGGCGAGCACGACCGACCAGTGCGCGTTCGATCCGGTCTGCAATGCCAAGGTTTCTTACCTTGCTTCTAGCCGCGGCACGAGTTTCGTCCCGTGGTCGTCCTACGACCAGAACACCTACGCCAAGTACATCGACGCAGCTCAGAGAGCCGTGACCAGGCTGACCATCGGCGCGGTGACCAGCGCCGAACTCGGCGAGTGCTTGCAGGCCAAGTCCGTCTCAGGTGCCAAGGTTGTCATCGCCAACTGCGGCAGCGGCGGCGCCATTCAGCGCTGGACCGTCACGGGCGGCAAGCTCCGGTCAGGTTCGCTATGCGCGGCGATCTCGTCGACCTCGGCGGCCTCCCCTGGCATTGTGCTGCGCCGATGCGCGTCGCAGAAGACGCAGCAATGGACGGTGGCCGGGCGATACGAACTGCGGAATGCAGCAAGTGGGAAATGCTTGACGGACCCGAACTCTAGCCTCACGGCGGGAACCCAGGTAACCGCGACGGGGTGCGTCAATGCCAAGAACCAAACCTGGTGGCTGCCCTGACTCGCCGATTTTCTTGATCTGGTCATTAGCACGTCTTTTCCCTCGCTGTTACGAAGCCGCGAGCAATCCGTTACTAGCCGCGCAAGCGAATTTCCACGTCGCAACTGTCTAGCTGACTAGTGTTCGTAGGCGGACCTACCTGAGGAGAATGCGATGCGCACTGCCCGCAAGTTCCGCCGGTTCTCAGCTTTCGCGATTATGACCATCGGGGCAGTGCTCTCACTGGGTGCTCAGGGTTTCGCGACGGCTGCAACGGGACATCCCGCAGGGGTTGCCCACCAGTCCGGCCAGGCCAGTCCAGCCATTGCCCATCCGGGGACGATTAAGCCGCATGCGGTCGGCGAACTGGACTGCAACGGCCTCAGCCCGATCCAGCGCCCGGCCAAGGCAGCAGTCATGTGCCAGGACCCGCGGGGCTCGTGGGGCGGCAGGTTCTATGAGAACGGCCATTACATCGGGCACGACGAGCCGTCGGTTCGGTTCCTGTCGAGTCAGCCGGGCTCGGGTAACAACTTCTCGATGACCGAGACGCTGCCCAAGGACCCCGGCCGGCGGCCGACGGTCAAGACCCCAGGACAGGACCGGACGCACTGGTTCGAGCTATCGATCGCGCCGTGGTTCTCGATGACTGTTTGCGATCCGAACTCGGCGCCGCTGCTGCCGTGCAAGCCGTTGTCGGACGCCAACGCGCCGCACGGCTCGTTCCCGGGAGGCGGCGCGGCCTTCGTCGAGATGCAGTTCTACCCGCCGGGATTTGCGCCGTTCGCGGACAGCATCAGCTGCGACAACAAGCATTGGTGCTCAGCGCTGAACATCGACAGCCTCGAATGCACGGGTGACGGTTCCGGGCCTTGCAACAACAACTGCGTCGAGCCGGTGAACTTCGCCTTCGTGCAGCGGGACGGGGTTCCGCCTGGTCCTCCCAGTCCGCAGCTGTCGAATGACAAGACCTTCACGCCTAACAAGCGACGTCCCTGCTGATGAATCCGGGCGACAAGATCACGGTCCATATGTTCAGCGCGAAAATCCCCAGTGGCCGTGCGCTGGAAGTGCGAGAAACGGACCTCACAACCGGCCAGAGCGGATTCATGATCGCCTCTGGCGCGAACGGATTCATGAATACCAGCCCGTTTAGCTGCAAGGGCCACAAGTTCAACTTCCAGCCTGAGTACTCCACGGCGAGGGCGCAGAACATCATCCCGTGGGGCATCGGGCCATACATGATCAACAACGAGTATGAAATCGGTCACTTCGAACCCTGTACCTCTGTGACCGGCAAGGGCACTGTCACCATCAACAAGGTCAAGGACGTCTTCTTTAAGCACTGCAACGGACCGTACGAGGCGCACAAGGACAGCGGGCTCGAGCCCAATGACTCACCGTGTTTCAAGGCTGGTGACACCCATGGCGGTCTCGCTCCCCCGAACCTGGTGACTGGCTGCGATGTCTTCTTCAACGCGATCGGTGACCTCGAATATGACGGCACCTCGTACCACGCGCAGTGGCCGAACTCGACAAAGGCGGGGCCGTTCCCGACGCCCTTCCTGCAGGAACAGCCGAAAACGGCGGGCGGGCATCAATATGGCCGGATTCAGTTCATGACCGATGCGAGCGCGACCGAGTTCAACACGGCATGCGACCTGACGACCGGTTCCGGATGCGTGCTGCCGCCCAAGGGGCCAGGGCATTTCTATCCGTTCTTCACCCAGGCCAACGTCAACGGGGACTGCGTGTGGGAGTTCGGGAACATGCCGAACGGCAAAGACTTCGGCGGTGACGCGCAATACGGATCTGTCGCTCGAGGCACGATCGGAGCGTTCGTCGGGCCGATCATGCCAAATCCGCAATGTTAGCAGCCGGTGCCGGACGATGGCTGGACCGGATCAACGCGCGTCACCCATGGAATCACAATGAGCACTTCCACGGCTGGATCCTGAGCAACCTGCCGGCCCGCCGCCGCGCCGCCGTTGACGTCGGCTGCGGGACGGGCGTGCTCGCCGGGAAGCTGGCCCTGCAATTCGCCCGCGTCACTGGGATTGACGCTGATGCGGGCATGGCCACCGCCGCGAATGCGGGGCTGAGCCACGACCAGCGGGTGACCATCCGCCAACGCGGCTTCGAGCAATTTGAACGAGCTGCGGTTGACGGTGAGGCTGACCTGATCACGATGGTGGCCGTCCTGCACCATCTCTGCCTCGATGACACCCTGGCCCGGATCCCGCGTCTCTTGGCACCGGGCGGCCGCCTACTCGTAGTCGGCCTCGCCCGCGTGAACTCGCTGCCAGATCTGGCGGCCGACCTCGTCTCGCTTGCGGCGAACCCGGTCATCGGCTTCGTCAAACATCCCCGCGCAGCGCGCCCGGCGGCCGAGTCTGGCGCCGGCCAGCCCGTTATGCCGGTCAAGGACCCCCTCACCACACTGGCTGAGATCGCCGCAGCGGCCAGAGCCCATCTCCCCGGCGCCACCGTCCGGCGGCGCCTGTTCTTCCGCTACACGCTGCGGTGGGACAAGCCACAGGTGCCCGCATCGCCACCAACTCCCGCCACCTGATGGTCAGGCGTTGAGGAGCACGTAGCGGCGTCAGACGGCGGGCTGGATCCCGGCACCCTCCGCGAAGCTGGGTAGTTCAGAGCGGCTGTGACCGGTCTTCATGAGAAGCCGTTCCACGTGCTTCTCCACGGTGCGGACCGACAAGTGCAATGCCCCGGCTATCTCCCGGTTGGAGCGCCCGGCGGCGACCTGGGCCAGCACCGCGGCCTCCCGCGGCGTCACGCCCTGGGCGGCCAGCAGGCCGGTCACTGTCCGCGCCTCGCTCCGGGGCCGGCGCGGCACCGCAGCGCCCATGGCGCGCAGCGCTGCCCAGCATTGGCCCGCGAAATTGGGCAGGCCGAGCTGCTCGAAGTTCGACAGAGCCTCCCGCAGCCACACGGCAGGCTCGCCCACTCGTCGCGATAGGCGCAAGGAGCGGCCAGCAGCCTTGCCAGGCTACGAGTGAACCCGCTCTCGATGCGGCTCATGGCACGATCGGCCGCGGCGAAGGTCGATGCCGCGTCTCCGCCCTCCCGGCCGACGGCCACGGCATCAGCCACTGTCAGTGTGGCGCGGCTCATCGCGGTGTCGAAGCTGAGTCGTCGGCATTCGTCCCGTGCCTGCGCCCCGCCCGCGTTAGTGACGGTTCGCAGCAGCGCCCACCTGCCAGGGAAATCATGCGCCCCGGCCACTGACCGCAGTACGTCCATCGCGTCCAGTGCTTCGGAAAGCTGTCCTTCGCCGAGGTGGTACAGGGCGAGACCGTTCGCCAGCGTGATCATTTCTACGGTCGCGCGGTCACCGTCGATCGCTCGTGCCTCCGCCGCGAGGGTCTCCATCGCTGTGCGGCTGCCTGAGAGGCCGTGCGCTACCGCCTGGAGCGCGAGGCTCGTTGGCAGCGAGGAAAGGCCGAACTGGCGCGAGGCCTCCTCACAACGCCCGGCGGCCGTTAGCGACAGGTCGGCCTGCCCTCGGGTGTTGTAAGTCGCCGCCAGCTGAAGATCGACCATAGCGACCATCGAGATGGCCCCGCGGCCAGCGCCTCCCGGCGGGCTTCCTCGAACCGGGCCGTTGCAAGCTCTCGAACATCTCGATTGTGCCGAGTTCCTGCAGCGACTTCACACGGAAGACGGACAAGGCGCTCCGCGAGGCGCACTCGTACGCCTCCTCGAACGCGGCGCGGGCGACGTCCGTGCCGCTCCCGCGCTCAACCCGGCCGATCACCGACAATGCCCGGCAGGTCGCCTCAGCGGGCCCGTACTCTCGCGCATGGGCGAGCGCGGCAGCAGCGAACTCCGCGGCAGCGGCCTCGTCATTCCTCGCCAATGCGACCTCGGCCGCCGCGACTTCCCGACGGGCAGTATCCGACCGGCCAAGCACGGTTGCGGAACGCAATGTGTCCCAGGTAGTTCTCGGCCCCGTCCCAGCACCCGGCGGTGATCATAGCGTCCACAAGCTCGAAGAGCACCTCCGTGCGCACCGCCGGGTCGATGTTGCCCGCGGACAGGACTCGGTGCCCGACCTCAAGAGCGCGCAATGGCTGGCCGGCGATGGTCCACATGGACAGCAAGACGCGGTCCGTCTCCAGCGGCCGCGCGCCTTGGGCTCGAAGGGCCAGCGCTTCGGCGGAGCCGAGGGATCCTTCCCGCAGCGCCCGGCGGGCCGCCTTAGCCAGAGGTCGGCGGCGCGCACTGGTCGCCGACCTCGACAGCGAGGCTGGCCGCGAGCTGGCACGTCTCGCCCTCACGGTCCGGGTGCAGCAATTGCAGCGTCTCCAGGAGGCTCGCGCAGATAGCCTGTCGTTCTTCGGCGAAAAGCGTCGATCGCACCGCCTCGGCGGTCAGCGCGTGGCGAAATCGGAATCCCGTTCCATCGGTGTCGATGAGCTGCGCACGGGCTGCTTGGCGGAGCCGGTCGATCGCTTCTAGCGGCGGGCACCTGGTCGCCGCCGCCACGACATGCCAGGCGAAGTTGCGCCCCAGCATGGCCGCGAAGCCGAGGAAACGCGCTGTCGGCTCCAGCAGCAACGCCGTCGCTCCTGGTCACCACGGCTTCGACGAGTTCCGGCAACGCCGTCGCGGCACTCAGGCACTCCCTCAGCACGACCCGGGACTGCGCCGGATCGAGCGGGGACAAGGAGATCAGCTGGACCGTCCGGCGCGCCAGCAGCGCGGATATCAGCTCGTTGGCGGGTCCCGGCTCATCAGCGCGCAAGGTGACGACGACCAGGACAGGTTGCCCGGCTGCGTGATCGGCAAGGTACTCGATCACTTCAAGCGTCTCCCGGTCAGCCCAGTGCACGTCTTCGATGGCCAAGAGCACGGGAGCCTCCGGCGACGACGACTCCACCATTAGCCGCAGCACGCCCTCGGCCAGGACTATCAGCCCGCTGTCAGACCTCTGGGCATGCTCGCCAGACCATTCAGGAACCAGCGACCC
>DATAEH010000065.1:0-21099 GCA_036258115.1 Streptosporangiaceae bacterium | reverse complement strand
TGGGACCTGGTCACGGTGATGGACAGCCCGAGCAACGCAACCACATTCGCCAACGCGTCCGGGTTCTTCCCCGAATTCACCTCTGCGCTATCTGGCGGCGGCTACACGAACAACCCGCTGCTGGCCGGCTTCGCCAAGGCTGCCGGATACACCCAGATCTCCCCGCTTAACTCGAAGAACTGGGCGACGGCCGACGCGACCGACGCGATCATCCCGACGATGATGAAGGCCCTCATGAAGGGCGCTCCGTTCACCGCCACGGTGAACAAGGCCAATGCCGATCTCGAGAAGGTGCTGAACACCGGCAGCATGTAAGGCCGGGCACCCCTGGGCCAGTGTCCGGTCAGGGGTGCCAGCGCCGAGGCAAGCCCGCTAGCGTGCCTGTGTCACGGGACTTCAGTCCTCCGGAGCAGGCTGGACAGGCACGCTAGCGGTCCCGGCCGGCGGGAACTCCCCTCCAAAACCACCCGGACCCGCCGGCCGGGCACCAACTCCCGCGGGGGTCACGGGGGCCCTCCCGCGGGGGCTCGCTCCGGGCCCGTGGCACCAGGATCACCTCCGAGAGATTGGCCGACGCGATGTCTGAGTGCGATGGCTGAGTACGTCTGGCGGCGCGACCGCCCCCTCCGCGGCGCCGCCCCTCGCGGGACCTCGCTCGCGGCGTTCGTGCGGCGGCACAAGCTCGCCCCCTATCTGCTGCTGGCGCCCGGGCTCGCGGGTATCGCCGTGGTCCTGCTATGGCCGCTCATCCAGGTCGGCACGTATGCCTTCCAGAACTATGGCCTCCCCCAGATCACGGGCGCGGAGCCGACGCAGTGGGTCGGACTCGGCAACTTCAACACCACCTTCGCCGACCCCGAATTCTGGCTTTCGCTTAGGACCACGATGTTCTTCGCCGCCGTGGTAGTGCCGGTCACGCTTGTGACTGGCACGCTCGTCGGTTTGCTCCTGCATCGCCTCGGCAAGAAAATGGCGGCTTTCGTGAGCACGGCGGCGCTGCTTGCCTGGGCTACTCCCCCGATCGCCGCGAGCGTGCTGTTCTACTGGCTGTTCAACCCAGATGGCGGGCTCGTCGACTGGGCACTGAGCAAGCTCCCGAACTGGCTCGTGGGCAGCACCGACTGGGCTGGTTTCAACTGGACCACGAGTGGTGCCTTGCCCGCCTACACGGTGATAGCGATCCTGGTGGTCTGGCAGTCTTTCCCGTTCATCGCAGTGACGGTACTGGCCGGCCTGAAGACGGTTCCCGCCGAACTCTACGAGGCGGCCAGGGTGGATGGCGCCACGCCGTTCAGGGCGTTCTGGCGGATCACCTACCCGCTGCTCAAGCCGATCTTCCTGGTCCTACTGCTGCTGTCGGTGATCTGGGACTTCAACGTCTTCGCGCAGAGCTACATCATCACTGGGTTTCCCGGCAACCGGGACGAGTTCAACCTGTCGCTGTACATCTACGACAAAGGGTTCCAGTTCCCGCCGAGCTACGGACTAGGCGGCGCGCTCGCGCTGATCTTCACGCTGATCCTGCTCGTTGTTACGGTCGGCTACGTCCGTGCGTCGGTCCGGCAGGGAGCTCTGACATGAGCCGGCCGGTCGCCGCCAAGAGGATCAAGAGCTTGAGCCTCAACGGGACGGCGGTGCTGGTCGCCCTTATCACGCTGTTCCCGATCGCATGGATGGTCTCGACGGCGTTCAAACCGTCGCAGGAGATCTTCTCGCTGACCCCTGACCTGCTCCCGAGTAACCCGACGCTCGGCAACTTCAGCGAGGTGATCAGCGGCCAGGCCTCGGGGATCGGCTCGGTGTGGCTGTTCTTCCGCAACAGCCTCGCTGTGACGCTGGCAACGGTGCTTGTCGCGTCGCTGATCTCCCTGCTCGCATCGGTGGCGGTCGCCAGGTTCCGGTTCAGGTTCCGCGCGTCCGTCCTGGTCCTGCTGCTGATCGTGCAGATGATCCCGGGACAGGCGCTGATCATCGCGCTATTCCTGGACTTCAAACGGCTCGACCTGCTGGAGAACCTGCTCGGGCTGATCCTCGTGTACGCGGCGCAGGCGCTGCCTGTGTCGATCTGGATGCTCCGCAACTTCGTGGCCACGGTGCCGAGAGAACTCGAGGAGGCCGCGGCGATCGATGGTGCCAGCGCGCCGACTATCTTCTGGCGGATCCTGTTCCCGCTGGTCGCCCCCGGCCTGGTCGCGACCAGCATCTTCTCGTTCATCACCGCGTATAACGAGTTCATCGTAGCGCTGACGTTCCTCGGCCAGGCGCACTCGACGTACACGCTGCCGATCTACGTCACCTACTTCTTCGGCCGCGGCGGCGCACAGTGGGGGCCGATCATGGCCGCCTCCACCATGTACACGGTCCCAGTCGTCCTGTTCTTCCTCATCGTGCGGCGCCGGCTCGTCGGCGGGCTCGTCGCGGGCGCGGTGAAGGGGTGACCTCGTGACCTCTGAGACCGCCGCCGACCCGTCGCTCGGTCGGCTGGCTGACGCGCTCCTGATCCCGCCGTTTCCCGGCAGAACCGCGCCAGCCTGGGTGCTCGATGCGCTGGGCGATGGCCTGGCGGGGGTCACCGTGTTCGGCCCGAACATCGGCGGCACCGGCCAGCTCGCCGAGCTGATCGCACGGTTGCGAGCAGCCGCAGACGAGCCGATCGTCGCGATCGACGAAGAAGGCGGCGACGTCACCAGGATCGCCCACCTGACCGGCAGCCCCTATCCAGGCAACGCGGCGCTCGGCGCGGTAGACGACCCGGCGCTGACGCGTGCCGTCTACCGCGCGCTGGGCGCGGACCTGGCGGCACTCGGCGTCACGCTGAACCTGGCGCCCTCGGTGGATGTCAACACGGCGGCCGACAACCCGGTCATCGGAACAAGGTCGTTCGGGGCCGATCCTGAACTGGTGACGCGGCACGCCGCCGCCGCGGTCAGCGGCCTTCAGGCCGCGGGAGTGGCCGCCTGCGCCAAGCACTTTCCCGGTCATGGCAGCACCAGGATCGACAGCCACCATGCAGCCGCGACCGTGTCGGGCTCGATGGAGCTGATCAGGCGACGCGACCTGCCCCCGTTCGTGGCTGCGATCGAGGCCGGCGTGCGCGCCGTGATGCCCGGTCACCTGCTGATACCTGGGCTAGCAGGTGACCTGCCCGCGTCACTGTCGGCGGCGGCCCAGACCGGACTGTTGCGTGGCGAGCTCGGCTTCAAGGGGGTCATAGTCTCCGATGCGCTCGAGATGCGCGCGGTCAGCGCGCCGTACGGCATTCCCGAGGCGGCCGTCATGGCCGTCGCCGCGGGAACTGACCTGCTCTGCTTCGGGCGTGATCAAGACCAGCCGGCGTACCTGCAGGTCAGGAATGCGCTCGTGGATGCCGTAAAGTCTGGGCGGCTGCCTGCCTCAAGGCTTGAGGAATCCGCAGCGCGGGTCCATGACCTGCGGGTCTGGGCCAGCGCAGCCAGGAAAGCCGTTTCCTCCTACACCGTGACCAGCACCACCGGCGCTGGCGTGGGCATGGTCGCGGCGCGGCGGGCGCTCCGCCTAGACGCCGAGCTGGCCCCGCTTGCCGATCCTGTCCTGGTCGAAATCGTGCCGCCGTCGAACATCGCGGTCGGGACGGTCCCGTGGGGGCTCAGCCAGTGGGTCAGAGCCGACAGCGTCTACCGAATCAGCACCACGGAACGCGACGGTCACGCCGCGGGCGGGACGGCTCCGGTCACCGGCGAGGTGCTCGCGGCCACGGCAGGCGGGCGGCCGCTGCTGATCGTGGTCCGTGACGCGCACCGGCATCCGGTCACGCGCGGCGTGGTCACCGAGCTGCTTTCCGCGAGGCCTGCAGCCGTCGTCGTGGAGATGGGCTTGCCGGTCTGGCATCCCCCAACGCGCTCATATCTGGCTACATTTGGTGCAACACGTGCAAGCAGCCTGGCCGCCGCGGAACTGCTCGGCCTGGCCCCGGACTTGACGCAAGAGGTGAGCGCCCATGGGCCAGATCGTCCTTGATCACGTCACCAAGATGTACCCGGGCGGCGTGAAGGGGATCGACGACCTGAGCCTGAACATCGCCGACGGCGAATTCATGGTTCTCGTCGGCCCGTCAGGCTGCGGCAAGTCGACCGCGCTGCGATCGATCGCCGGGCTCGAGGAGATCACGTCGGGGACGATCTCGATCGGTGCGCAGGTCGTGAACGACCTGCCGCCCAAGGACCGCGACATCGCGATGGTCTTCCAGAACTACGCCCTGTACCCGCACATGACGGTCGAGCAGAACCTGGCGTTCGGTCTGCAGCAGCGCAAGACGCCGAAGGACCAGATCAGGCACCGCGTCAGCGACGTGGCCAACTTGCTCGGGCTTGAGGACTACCTCAAGCGCAAGCCGGCCGCCCTGTCAGGTGGCCAGCGCCAGCGGGTCGCGATGGGCCGCGCGATTGTCAGGGAGCCCAAGGCGTTCCTCATGGACGAGCCGCTGTCGAACCTGGACGCGAAATTGCGAGTGTCGATGCGGGCTTCGCTGTCTCAGCTGCACGAACGGCTGGGCGTGACCACCGTTTACGTCACCCACGACCAGGTCGAGGCCATGACGCTTGGCCACCGCGTCTGCGTGATGCGAGACGGCAAGCTCCAGCAGGCTGACAGCCCGCAGGCTCTGTTCAACTCGCCCGTCAATCTGTTTGTCGCCGGCTTCATGGGATCGCCTGCGATGAACTTCGTGGGCGCCAGGCTGGCACGCGAAGACGGCCCCGCCGTGGTGTTCGCCGGTCTGCGGCTTCCCGTGGCCGACGCGATCCTCGAGGCCAAGCCGGCGCTCGCCGAGTACTTCGGCCGCGACCTCATCCTGGGCATCAGGCCGTCGGACTTCGAGGACGGCGACCTCGCCGACGCCGACTGGCCGCGGATCCCCGCCACCCCGGACGTGACCGAGGCGCTGGGCAGTGAGATGCACGTGCTGTTCCGCGTCGACGCCCCGCCGGTGCAGCACGCCGCACTGGGCGACGCCGCTAGGTCGGACGACGAGAACGAGGCGCTGCCACTCGTCGAAGGCAAGTCGCTGTGGACCGCGCGGGTCGCGGCTCGCAGCAGGATCGCACCAGGTCAGCCCGTCGAGCTTGCCGTCGACACGTCGAACCTGCAGTTCTTCGACGCCGATTCTGGCCTGTCGATCGGCCACCGCCAGGCCCTGGCCGCCTAACCGACCGAACTCATTCCATGATCCTGGACTTCCCTCAGCACATTCAGCGATAGAAGTCCAGGCTCTTGGTTATCCACAGGCTAGAAATCCGGTGATGACAGCGGCGCCCGGGCGGGCCAGCCTGCCTGCATGCAGACTCCGCCATCTGACCGGTGCAACGAGCTGATCAATTACCAGCACGGCGTTCTCGCCCGCTGGCAGATCCAGGGCCAGGCCTCTGACCTCGCGTTAGCCGACAGTCGCTTAAGGTCGGGCCGATGGCAAGTGCTCTACCGCGGCGTCTACGCCACCTTCACCGGACATCCATCGCGGACAAGCACGCTCTGGGCCGGCGTTCGCCGGTGCGGTCCCGCAGCAGCCCTCAGCCACGCCACCGCCGCCGAGTTAGACCGCATAATCGACGACCATGCCGATGCCATTCATGTGACTGTTCCAGAGGCGGTGCGGGTCAGGTTCGCGAGCTGGGAGTTTCATAATGGTTCGCCGCGGATTGTCGTACACCGATCGCCGCGGGCCGCACTCGCACGGCACCCAGTCAAGACACCGCCGCGGACGCGCGTCGAAGAGACCGTCCTTGACCTGACCGATGCGGCTCGGAACTTCGACGCCGCATTCTCGCTGCTGAGCGCGGCCTGCGGCCGGCGTGTCACCACTGTCGAGCGCATACGTTCAGCAGCAGACAATCGCGCCAGGCTACGGTGGCGAAACGATCTCCTCGAGGCGTTATCCCAGATCTCGATGGGCGTCATGTCGAACCTGGAACGGAATTTCCTACTCCACGTTGAGCGGCCGCACCGGCTGCCTGTAGCGCGCCGGCAGCGGCGCATCAGGCGCGGCGGCAAGTCGGCCTACCTCGACAACCTCTACGAGGACTTCGGCTTAGTCGTAGAACTCGACGGTCTCGCCTCGCATCCAGCCGAGACCAGGTGGCTGGACATTCATCGGGACAACTACCTCGCAACCTCAGGAATCGTGACGCTGCGCTACAGCTGGGCCGATGTCACAACGCGACCTTGCCAAGTGGCCGCAGAGATCGCGCTCGTCCTCCGCCAGCGCGGCTGGACCGGCAAATTGCGTCGCTGCCCGCGCTGCCCTCATGATCCTGGGCGTTAATCAGTACATACTCCGATAGAAGTCCAGGATGATGGCGTTACCAGCGGTCGCGATGGACGAGGTCGGTCAGGGGACGGCGATCGGGGGTCTGGATCGGCGACAATGACCGGCCTGCCGGGTAGCCAAGCGAGATCAGCAGGTAGCAGGTTGTCTCCGCGGGGTGACCGAGCAACTCGCGGGCGAGGTTATGGTCGCCGACCGCGGAATGGCAGCTGCCAATGCCCAGACCTGCCGCGGCGATCATGATCGACATGGCGGCCTGGCCAAGATCGAATTGCACCCTGCCCCGCGCGGCGTCGTCGGCGGACGTGATCAGCGCGACGGTCGCTGCCGACCCGCCGATGTGCTTGCCGCCTGCCCAGACTCCGGCGAGGCGGTTGAGCCGATCGCGATCAGTGACCACGACGAAGTCCCACGGCTGGGAGTTCTTCGACGATGGCGATCTGCGGGCGGCTTCGAGAATCTCATCGAGATCGGTGCAGGCGATTGGCCCATCGGCGTATTGCCGGACGTTGCGCCTGGATCTGATCGCATCGCTGGCACTAACGTCCCCGCGGGCCTGATCCTGATTTCCGGCCGATTGCTGTAAGTCCATGGCCTTCTCCCCCGTGCTGCGCGCCTCATTTCCACGGCCGCATTCCCACGGCTGCGAAGCCGATTTGCCATTACGGCATGCCCTCGGTAATGGTGCGCCCATCGCCAAATCCGACGTTACTCGCAGGTATGCGCCCGCGCCAGCGCATCCGCAATGGCACGGCCGGGCGAGCCAGTGCCGTATCATGTCTGCATGCGTCGTTTCTCGTGCCTTGGCTGGTGGTCGTCCTAGGACGGCCGACCCGAGCATGCACGAAGAGGGCCGTCCGGCTGGACGGCCTTCTGCATCTCCAATAACAGGACGCAGCCGGACTGTCCTCCTTCAACCAAGAAGGAGAGTCCTGTGAATCACAAGCTCGAGTCACTGATCGCTGCCGAGCCGTCGAGGTACACGATCGCAACCGGCGACAGGCCCACCGGGCCGCTGCATCTTGGCCACTACTTCGGCACCCTCGCGAACCGTGTCCGGCTGCAGCGTGCCGGGGTGCAGTTGTTCGTGCTGATCGCCGACTACCAGGTGCTCACCGACCGTGACGTGGCCGGTCGGCTGCCCGGGCACATAGACGGCCTGGTCGCTGACTACCTGGCGGCCGGCATCGATCCGGCCAGCGCGACGATCTTCGTCCATAGCGCGGTGCCCGCGCTGAACCAGCTCATGCTGCCGTTCCTGTCCCTCGTCTCGGTGCCCGAGCTGCGCAGGAACCCGACCGTCAAGGAGGAGATCACCCAGTCGAGGCAGCGGGTCGTCAGCGGACTGATGTTCACCTATCCGGTGCATCAGGCAGCCGACATCCTGGCCTGCAAGGCCAATCCGGTGCCCGTAGGCAAGGACCAGTTGCCGCACCTGCAGGTCACCCGTTCGATCGCACGGCGCTTCAACGACCGCTACGCGTCGGGATCGCGGTTCTTCCCAGTTCCCGACGCGCTGCTGTCGGCCGCTCCGAACCTGCTCGGCACCGACGGCGCGAAGATGAGCAAGAGCCGTGGCAACGCTATCGCGCTTTCCGCCACCGCGGACG
Source organism: Streptosporangiaceae bacterium (assembly GCA_036258115.1). GTDB lineage: Bacteria > Actinomycetota > Actinomycetes > Streptosporangiales > Streptosporangiaceae > Chersky-822. The sequence continues at coordinate 13,191 of DATAEH010000065.1, read as the reverse complement.
AGACCGCGCGCCTGATCAGGGGCGCCAAGACCGATTCGCTCAGGCACATCACGTTCGACCCGGCGGGCAGGCCCGAGGTGTCCAGCCTCGTGCTACTAGCCGCGTTGTGCCAGGGCCGCGACCCCGCTGGGGTCGCGGCGGAGATCGGTGCCGGCGGCTCAGCCGCGCTGAAGCGCGTGGTCACCGAGTCGGTGAACGAGTTCCTCAGCCCGCTCAGGGCCACGCGGGCCGAGCTGGCCGCGGATCCCGGATATCTTCGGCAGGTGCTGCGCGATGGCAATGCCAGAGCCAGCGTGGTGGCCTCACGCACGCTGGCAGAGGTGCACGCTCTCATGGGGACCGGTCACGCCGCGACCGACCGGCATGGCCCTGAGGCGGCAACGCAACGACCACCGATCTGACCTACTCTCTGCATAAGCACAGACCGAGTCCGCCGTGCCGGAGAGCGTGGTCAGGATCCGCTATGCAGTTTGACGTGAGGCCGGTCGCGCGGCTGCGCGGTCCGAGCCCGCTCGACGTCCCAGCCGCGCTCGGACCGCTGTTTGAGGCGCTAAGCGTGACGTCTACGGACCTGACCAGGCTCAAGGTGGTCTGCGACTGGATCCAGTACCGCTCAAGCTTCGCCGAGCCGGTCAGGTGCCGGCCGGATCTCGCAGACCGCCCGATCCGCGATGACCCGATCATCGCAGCGGAGATCCGGGAGCTGAACCCAGGCATGAGGACGCGCCGGCGGTCAGCGGGCTGGAACTCGCTCTCGACCTGCGCCGCTGCGCCGACCTCGACGTTGTCCAGGCACGCGCCTACCTCCGGGATGACAACGCCGCGTGGATAGCGCGCCGACTGCGAATCGCCAAGGCCAGCCTCGCCACCATGGTCGACCGGCTGCAGCGGCTCGGCCCCGATCTGCTTGCGGAAACGGCGCCAGATCAGTTCCCTGATGTGCACAAGGCGGTGGAGCTGTGGCGTGACGTCTGGGCAGTTCTGTACCTGCAGGAGCGGTACGTACCGCTAGATGGTCTCGACGCTTATCAGGTGGCGCCGTCGTTGACTGGCGAGATCTTGCGTCCGCTGCTGGAGGCCGCAGGCGACGTCAGGATGCATGTCAGCAACGGCGCGCTGGCGAGCTTCACCCAGACGCTGCCGCTTTACGACGCTCAGGTGACCAAGCCGCTGCCCGCTGCCATAAACGGCGGACCGTGGCTAGCGACGACTTCACGTTCACCAGGGCTCACACGGCCAAGCCGATCAAGTTCTCGTTCACCGGACCGTTCTCGCTATCAAGGCGGATCCGCGACTACGCCTACACCGACCCGGCCGACCTCGTCAGTGCGCTCGCCAGGTGGCTGAACGCCCAGGCGGCCGGGCTCTCCGCCGCGGGCGCGGAGCTGCTGCAGATCGATGAGCCCTTCCTGGCCGGATACCCGGAGGCAGCCGAACTCGCGATCGCAGCCGTGAACACCGTGACGGAGGGCGTCGACGTCTCCTGGGCGCTGCATGTCTGCTACGGCAACCGCTACGCCAGACCGCTGTGGGAAGGGCACTACGACTTCCTCTTCCCCGCAGTGCTCTCGGCGCGCGTCGAGCAGCTCGTGCTCGAGTTCGCCAGGAAGGGGCCTGAAGACCTGCGCCTGTTCGGCCTGTATCCGTGGGATCGCGGCGTCGGCCTCGGCGTCATCGATGTCAAGAGCAGCGAGGTGGAATCGGCGCGGGATGTCGGCGACCGGATCAAGCGCGCGCTGGAGTTCGTGCCCGCCGAGCGGCTGACCCTGAATGCCGACTGCGGGCTCAGGCACCTGCCGACCGACGTCGCGCGGGCCAAGTTGCGGGCGCTTATGGCGGGCGCGCAGCTTGTACGCGCCGAACTCACTGCGACAAAGTCAGCAACACCAGCCAGGTCAGTAAAAATCACAACAGATTTCGACGTCGGATGATTCTGACGGCATCAAGCCGGAACGTCGGGTAATTCTGGCCCGGAACGCCGGAACGCCGGCATCCCTTCTGAACGCATTCGGCAAGCCGTATTCTGGTCACGTAACGTAATCAGTGCAGGCAGAGGGTAAAATCGCCGCGCTAGTATGCGCTAGTGATGACGGGGGCGGAATGCGGATTGCGAGCAATGGAGCTGGCGGGCAATGGTCGGTCGCCCCGGGCCGGACGGCAGATGGGTGAACACGCACGCACCGTCCGCCAGCGATTCCGCACTGCACCACGCCAACCTGAGGCGAGCGATCAAACTGGGCTTGGCCTGGCGATGCTGGAAGCCTCGGCCGATGGCGTCGTTGCCATTGACGAGCACGGCACAATCAGATTCGGCAATCAGGCAGCCGCGAAGCTACTCGTCCCGCCAGCTGGCGACCTGGTCGGCAGCCGGTTTGGCCATGACCTAACGCCCGGCCAGGCAACCGAGATCGAACTCGGCGGTCCCGGCGAACCGCGCGTTCTTGACGTCCGCACGACATCGACGACCGTCGCCGGCGAACGCCTCAGGATCGCCGTCCTGCGCGACGTGACCCAGCGCAAGCAATCTGAACGTGACCTCGAGGCAGCACTCGACCGGCAGAGCGCGGCGCTGGCGGTCGCGGCCCATGAACTGCACAGCCCGCTCGCCGCGATCGGCGTGCTCGCACACGTGTTGTCCGATCTGCAGGTCACGATGAACACGGCCGAGCGCGCCAACCTCGCCGAGCGGATCACCGATCTCGCTGGAAGGCTGCAGATGCTGCTGCGCAGGCTTCTCACCAGCATGCAGATCGAGGCCAATTCCGCAAAAGCCACCCCCGAGCCAGTCCGGGTGCTTGAAGTCATCATCGATCAGCTGGCGCTTGTCAGCGCGGAGCCGAAGGCGATGCATGTGCGTTGCGGGCCTGGCGTATCAGCCGCGGTGGACCGGGCTGAGCTCACGATGATGCTGGCCAACTACATAGATAACGCGCTTAGTTACGCCCAGCCCCCGATCGAAATAACCGGGGCCGAGCGTGATGAGTGGACCGAGATTGAGGTGCGCGACAACGGGCCGGGAGTGACCAAGGCCTTCGAGCCGCTCCTGTTCGAGCGATTTGCCAGGGCACCGGAAGCTGAGCGTCAGGCAGCGGGAATCGGGCTCGGGTTGTGGATCGTGCGCACCCTGGCCCGGTCAGCCGGAGGCGACGCTTGGTACGAACCGGCCAAAGGCGGCGGTTCCCGCTTTCTGCTCCGGCTGCCGCGCGCGGGCGGCGGCCGCTTAGCGGTGCCTGTCGCCCGGCCTGGGTATGGCCATGCCTGGGACGACGGCGTCGGAGGCGGACATGACGGGAGTTCTCATCGTGGAGGACCAGCAGGTCCTGGCGTCTGCTCTTGAAATCGCGATCGGGACGCAGCCTGACATGGAATGCGTCGGCACCGCGGCGACGGTCGACGATGCGCTGGCTCAGGTCGCCGTGCGCTGGCCCGACGTTGTGCTCATGGATATCGAGCTACCTGGGATCGACGGCATTGAGGGCACCCGCCGGATCAAGTTGATTCATCCCGATGTCACCATTTTGATCCTCACCGCAGGCGCCACTCCCGTCAGGCTCGCGGCCGCCGCGGAGGCAGGGGCTGGCGGCTTCCTGGCCAAGGACGGCCCGTTCGGCGACATCCTCGCCGCGATCAGGAATCCGATGCCCGGCAAAATGGTCGTCGAAGGCTCGGCCCTGAATCAGCTGATCAGGCACATTCCGGGCCCGCCCCAAGGTCAGCCGGCCCAGCAGGAACCAACGGCCGCCGAATCGCCACAAGGCCAGAACACGCCGCAGCGCCTGTCGGGCGAGCAAGACGGCGCACCCTCCGAGGTGCGGCCCGGCACTGAGGCCTCGGCCGCTACCGCCGAGACTGCGAAGCTCACGGCACGTGAGCAGGAGGTTCTGGGGCTGATGGGCGAAGGGCTTGACCCAAGCGCGATCGCCGAACGGCTGGTACTGAGCGTGTACACCGCCCGCGGCCATGTGAAGAACGTGATGATGAAGCTCGGCGCGCACACGCAGCTCGAAGCGGTCGTGCTTGCCACCAAGTCGGGCCTGCTGCCGACGCACGGGGCTGAACTCGGCGGGTAGAGGGCCGGCCGGTCCGAACGGATTAACGGACGAATGAGATCAACTTGGTTCGAGATGGAAATAACTGTTATAACGGTCTACACTCGCTATATGGCCCATTCTCAAGGCACGATCCGCTCAGATCGGGGTCGCAAACAGACCATCTAGGGGTCGTCGTTCCCTCACCGCGTCCGTAAGGTGGCGGTGTGCGATGGATCCCGCACAGCGGCTCTGAAGGCTGCGCGGTGCCAGGGCAAGGGGGGCCCGCGGCACCCGCCAAGTGAGAGCTGCAGGCTCAGGCGGGCCAGGATGACTGTCTACCGGCACGCGGCGTCTGCACATGAGGCGGCGCTGATGACAGGTACGGCAGGTAGCCGGACGGTACGGGGGTACGTCCGGGCCTGGCCCGCCGGGTCGTCTTACTTCTCGGCGGCCAGGATCTTGCGAGGGTGGCTGCCATCCACATATCCGACAAATGGCGGATAAATGTTGTAGCCAAGCAGTTCGGCGAGCCGTTCGGGCAACAGCCGGACTGTGGCGGGCGGGACCGCCAGGCAGTGATTCTCCTGCTGGCGCAGCCATCCCGCCGCGTACTCCAGGATCACGCCGAGGCGTGGCTGGCGCGTCCGGTTCTGCCCGCCGCCATGCCAGAGGCTGCCCAGATAGAACATCGCCGATCCCGGCGACATAGCGGCCATGCTGATCACATCCTCGGCCGAAGGCCGCCGGCCAGGCTCCCAGGCGTGGCTGCCCGCGATAAACCGGGTGGCGCCGTTCTCGGCGGTGAACTCATCAAGCGGCCACATCGTGTTGACCACGACGGGCGGGTGCGGCTGCGGGATCGGATAAATCATGTCGTCGGTGTGCAGCACCTGGGCCTTTTCTCCTGGCCCGATCCTGATTCCCACCGGAGCGCTGAGCTGATAGTGCCCGAGGACATTGTCGAGGACGCCGAGCAGCAGTGGGTGGATCGCGGCCTGGTCGAAGGTCCTGGTCTTGGCGAACAGAGCGTAGATCCGCTGCGTCGAGTACCCCTCGAAGGCATTGCGGCCGGTTCTGGTCGTCTCCAGCACCCTGCTCAGATCCGCGCGCGCGTCGGCCACCTCCTGATCGCTCATCATGCCCGACACCACGACGTAGCCGTCGCTCGTGAGCCGCTGGGCTACCTCCGCCGCCGATGACGTCGCCGGTACCGGATCGGTCACGTGCTCTCGCCCCGCCGGCCAAATCCGTTGCTCGGCTGCAGGGACTTCGGCAGCCCGAATGCCTTGCTCAGCCTGGGCTTGCTTGCCAGGCGCGCTCCGCCGCGAGTGCCCGACTTGATTGCACCGGCCGCACGCCAGGACAGCAGGGACCAGCGGGATAGCCCCGACAGTACCGACCCCATACTCAAGAACGAGCCGACCGAGAGCGCGGAGCCGAAAGAACCTGCCGACCCGATCGACAGGATCGACCCCGATGACCCGATCGACAAGATCGACCCCGATGACCCGATCGACAAGATCGAGCCGGACGATCCGATGGACAGGATCGAATCCGAGGTGGAACGACTATGTGATCCGGCATCTGATCCCATGCCGGCATTGTCGCAGCCGTCACGCTCCCGCACTAGTCGCGGCCCACGCTGCTTTAGGGTGTGCTGAAGTCGGCGGCAGGCCCTGCCGCGGGCGGTATAGCGGCAGCACGTGGAGGAAGCGCAGTGGACCCGGTGTGGGCACTTCGGCAGATCGCCTTCCAGCTCGAGCGGACCGGCGCGCCCACGTACCGGGTCCGGGCGTTCCGCCGGGCAGCCGACGTGACCAGCGGACTAGATCCCGCCGAGCTGAGCCGCCGGGTCGCCGACAGATCGCTGCAATCGCTCGCAGGTATCGGGCCCGCCACCGCTGAGGTCATCACCCAGGCCGTCGCCGGGCAGGATCCTGACTACCTGACCAAACTCCTCGGCGGCGCCGAGGCCGCGCCCGCGAGCGCGATGCGCAAGGCGCTGCGCGGCGACTGCCACACGCATTCAACCTGGTCGGACGGCGGGAGCTCGCCTGCCGAGATGGCCGAGGCTGCCCGCGATCTTGGTCATGAGTGGATGGCCCTTACCGACCACTCTCCGAGGCTGACCGTTGCGAACGGGCTGTCGGTCGAGCGACTGCTTGAGCAGCTCGAGCTGATCGCCCGGCTCAATGACGAGCTCGCGCCGTTCCGGATCCTCACCGGGATCGAGGTCGACATCCTCGAGGACGGCAGCCTGGATCAGCGCGAGGATTTGCTGGCCCGGCTGGACGTCGTTGTCGCCAGCGTGCATTCCAAGCTACGGATGCCCGGGGCGGAGATGACCCCGCGGATGCTGAAGGCGATCGCCAACCCCCACGTCGACGTGCTCGGGCATTGCACGGGCCGGATGGTCGCCGGACGCGGACGGCCGCAATCCGAGTTCAACGCAGAGCGGGTCTTCGCGGCTTGCCGCGACTACGGCGTCGCCGTCGAGATCAACTGCCGGCCCGAGCGCCAGGACCCGCCTGACCAGCTGCTCCGGCAGGCCACCGAGATGGGCTGCCTGTTCGCTATCGATACCGACGCGCACGCGCCTGGTCAGCTCGACTGGATCGGCAGCGGCTGCGTCAGGGCCGAGGGCATGGGCATCGAACCAGGCCGGGTGATCAACACCCGGGCGGCTGACGCGGTGAGCGCCCGTCAGTAGGGCGCCCAGTTAATCCCACCGGTGGGAGTTCTGATCATGCAGCGAGCCAGGCACGTCGGGGATCACGCAGAACAGCAGCCCCGCAGGGTCGCTCATCACCCACCATTCGTGCGCCTTGAATTCCCGCTTGGCCCCCAGCGCCTCGAGCCTGGCGACCTCAGCATCCAGGTCGTCGGTGTGGATGTCGACGTGCATCCGCGGCTGGCTGCCGCCAATCCGCTGGATGATCAGCCCGACCTCCTGGCCTGGCAGGTCAATGAGGTGGTACTCGGGGTACTTTTCGGCCCGTACCATCTCCTGTCCGGTCGCTGCCTGCCAGAAGTCGAGCTCGTCGCCGTGGACTTCCTGAGGAACATCGATGACGATCTTGCGCAGCCGGCTGTAGTGGGTCACGGAAATTTACCTTAGGGCACGCGCCGGCACGCCATGATGACCTCGTGCACCATGCTCCCCGACCACCGCGCCACCACCGCGAGCAACCGCGTCCATGCCGGAGCAGCTGACTCCCGGGCCGCTGGCCCTGGTGGGCAGCGGTGAGTATCTTCCCGTGATGACAGACGTCGAGCGGTTGCTGATCGAGGGCCGTCCGCCCCGGTACGTGCAGCTTCCGACCGCGGCCGCGCCTGAAGGCGAGCGGAGCCTGCGCCGCTGGCTCGAGCTGGGCGCCGCGCAAGCCGAGCGGCTCGGCGTCGAACAGGTCCCGGTCGTTGCCCGGGATCGCGCTGAGGCGGATTCGAAGGAACTGGCCAGCAGGATCGCCGGGGCAGGCCTGATCTACCTGTCCGGCGGCAGCCCGACCTTCCTTGCCCAGACGCTGCGCGGAACGCTGGTGTGGGAAGCGATCGTGCAGGCATGGCGGGCGGGCGCGGCGCTGGCAGGCTGCTCCGCTGGCGCGATCGCGCTGACCGGCTGGGTCCCAGCCATGCGAGCGCCGCTGCGCACGCCCGACCCCGGCCTCGGAGTGCTGCCGGCGCTGCGTGTTCTGCCGCACTTCGACAAGATGATCGCGTGGGTGCCTGACCTGCTGACCAGGGCGCTGACGCGGCCTCCGGACGGAACTGCGGTGCTCGGGATCGACGAGGACACCGCGCTGGTCGACGTGACGGGTGCGGGCCGCACCTGGCAGGTCTACGGCAGGCAGCAGGTGTGGTGGCTCGCGGATGGCTCCAGGCGCGGTTACCCGGCGGGCGCCACCTTGACGACCCCATAACTATGTTGGCCCTGACGGACGCAGCCGATACGGTTCGTGCGGTGGAGATCCGCGAGTTCACCGACGGCGACTGGCACCAGGTCTGGCCGATTGTCAGGGACGTGATCCGGGCCAGGGACACCTACACCTACGACCCGGCGATGACGTCAGACCAGGCCAGGGCGATCTGGATTGAGCCGCCGCCCGGTCATACCGTCGTGGCGGTGCAGGATGGCCAGGTACTCGGCACCGCCAAAATGGGGCCGAACCGACCGGGGCCCGGCTCGCACGTCTCGACGGCCAGTTTCATGGTCGGGCCGCAAGCGCGCGGCAAGGGAGTCGGCACCGCGCTCTGCGCGTACGCGCTGGACTGGGCCCGATCTCACGGCTACGCGGGCATGCAATTCAACGCCGTGGCGGAATCCAACCGATCAGCCGTCAAGATCTACGAGCGACTCGGATTCACCATCGTCGGAACCGTCCCAGGCGCCTTCGAGCACCCCGAAGAAGGCCGGGTCGGCTTGCACATCATGTACTGCGGGTTCTGAACCCTGCGCGACTGGCTGCGAGCGGACGCGGGTGACTCATGATGGCGGCATCCGGCGTAATCGGCTTGGATCGCGCGCTGACGTCCAGCGATGATGTAGTGCATGAACGTCGTGGAGATCAACATCGGACCAAGTGAGGCGCTCGCGCCCGTGGATTCCGTCGCGGCGCTCGCAGGGAAGGGGCTGAAGGGAGATCGCCAGTTCTGCGAGGAGGGCGCCCGGCCGGGCGGGGCGCTAACGCTGATCGAGGCTGAGGCGCTCGACGACGTGGGCCTCAGCGGCGCGCAGTCACGGCGGCAGGTCGTCGTCCGCGGGATCCGGCTCAACGACCTGGTCGGCAAGCGATTCCGGGTAGGCGACGTCGAGTGCATGGGCGTGAAGCTCTGCGAGCCGTGCTTGCACCTCCAGCAGCTAACCCGTCCTGGGATCATCAAGGACCTGATTCACCGCGGCGGCCTGAACGCCGACATTCTGACCGATGGCCAGATCAATGTCGGCGACGCGCTTTCAGCCGGCTAAGCAAGAGGGCGTGCTCGAGCACGCCCGTCGCCAGCGGCCAAGTGGCCTCGTGTGACTGCGGCCTCGCTACCCCCGTCACCACGATCTTGATGTTCTGCCGGACGGCGAATTCGGACGGCTATGTTCAGCGTGTTGGTGACCATGGTGAGAGCCGGAACGAACGGATCGCCCGACTGCAGACCGGTGCGGATCGCGAATGCCCGCGTTCCACGGCGGCCAGGCAATCGGCCGTGCGGAGGCTCTCTTGTCCGGCGGGTTGGAACTCGGCCAGGTTCGGCTGGAGTCCGTTCAGCTATTCGTGGCCCGGGTCTGGCTGCTTTCGTTCTCGCTCGAATGAGCGGATACTAGAACACACTCGTGCGCTCAGAAAGGCCGCTTCTGGTCGTTAGTGTTGCTGTCTGACGTCTCGGGACGGTAAATTCACCTCGATGCGTGCCATTACGAGCGAGATCGCCAGCCAGCCGGGCTTGTGGCGGAAGGCCGCGAGCGTGGCTCCGGCCGTCATGGGCCTGCTTCCGGCGCCCGGCGAACCGGCCGCCGCGATCGGCTGCGGGACCTCCCACCACATCGCACGGGCCTACGCCGCGCTCCGCGAGGCAAGGAACTTCGGCACGACGGACGCGGCGATCGCCTCCGAACTATCGCCGCACCGCAGCTACGGGCGCGTGGTCGCCATCTCGCGCTCGGGGACCACCACCGAGGTCCTGCGCACGCTCGAGGGGCTCAGGGGAAGCATCGCCACGGTCGCCGTCACGGCGGTCCCCGACTCGCCGGTCGCGGCGTCTGCGGACGACACGATCGTGCTGGACTTCGCAAACGAGCAGTCGGTCGTTCAGACGCGCTTTGCGACCACGGCGCTCGCTCTGCTGCGCGCACACATCGGCGATGGGCTCGAAGCCGCAATCGCCGACGGGGAGGCAGCGCTCGGCAGGGCGTTGCCGGTGGAGCCCACGGAGTTCAAGCAGTTCGTGTTCCTGGGGCAGGGGTGGACCGTGGGCCTCGCGAACGAGGCAGCGCTCAAGCTGCGCGAAGCGGCCTCCGCGTGGACTGAGGCGTACCCGGCGATGGAATACCGCCACGGCCCGATCAGCGTGGCTGGCCCAGGAACCCTCGTGTGGGCCATCGGACCCGTCGATCCGAGCGTGCTCGCCGACGCAGCGGACACCGGAGCCACCGTGGTCGACGAGCGGTCAGATCCAATGGCCGAGCTCGTCCTCATCCAGAGGATGGCCGTCGAGCTCGCCGAGGCCCGCGGACTCGATCCCGATCATCCGAAGCACCTGACTCGTTCGGTCGTTCTGCCGTGAGGCGCGACCGCTCACGCGGGAGGCACTGATCGTGGCCGAGGTCTCGTTCCACGAGGTCACGAAAGTCTTCCCGAACGGGACGACCGCGGTTGATGCGCTCACCTGCACTATCGCCGACGGCGAGTTCATGGTCCTCGTCGGACCGTCCGGCTGCGGAAAGACGACCGCCCTTCGGATGGTCGCAGGGCTTGAGGAACCGACGTCCGGAGCGATCGCCATCGGCGGAAATGTCGTGAACGGCGTTTCTCCCCAGGATCGCGACATCGCGATGGTGTTCCAGAGCTACGCGCTGTATCCGCACAAGAGCGTCCTCGAGAACCTGGCCTTCGGGCTCCGGCAACGCAAAATGCCGACTGCCGAGATCGAGGAACGAGTCAGGGAGGTCAGCTCGCTCCTGACCCTCAATGAGCTTCTGGACCGCAAGCCAGCCCAGCTCTCAGGCGGTCAGCGACAGCGCGTGGCGATGGGGCGCGCGCTCGCTCGCAGGCCCCGCGTCTACCTTCTCGATGAACCGCTCTCGAACCTGGACGCGCAGCTTCGCACCCAGCTTCGCGCCGACCTCAAGCAGCTGCATCAGCGTTTCTCTACCACGACCATCTACGTCACGCACGATCAGGTCGAGGCCATGACGCTCGGCGAGCGCATCGGCGTGATGTCCAACGGTAAGCTGCTTCAGCTTGGGACGCCGCAAGAGATCTACCGGCACCCGGCGAGCGTGTTCGTGGCAGGGTTCATTGGAAGCCCTCCGATGAACCTGCTCAGCGCCTCGGCAACGGACGGCCGCGTGAATGCGGGCGATCTGGTGCTGGAGGTCTCCGGCGCCCCTAGTGGCGAGATGGTCGTCGGCGTGCGGCCGGAGGCGCTGCGCCTCATCACGGGCGCCACTAAAGAGCAGACCATGCAGATGCGCGTGGAAGTCGTGGAGCTGCTCGGCCACGAGACGATCGTCTACGGAAGTATTCGCGGTCAGCGCGTGGCGACCGCCTCCACCGGCGCCGGGATCCCATCGCTGCCCTCCGACCGGGCGATTGTCATCGCTCGGCTCGACGCACGCCGTCAACCCGCCGTGGGCGAGACGATCACTCTTGGGATATCACTGGAAGACGTGCACCTCTTCGACGCCAAGTCGGGCGAGCCTGTAGCGCGGCCCGCGCCCCTCCCCTCCAGGCATCTGGCCGGATCCTGAGGACCGGTTTCTGTGCGACAAGCGGAGCGGCTGGAGACCATCCTAGAGTGGCTGTCCGGGAACGGCAGCGTGAATGTCACCGACATCTCGGACGAGCTGGGCGTATCAGCCGCCACAGTCCGTCGTGACCTCGATCTTCTCGAGCGCCAGCGCTTGCTGGCGCGCACACACGGAGGCGCGATCGCCCAGGGGGTCCTCTATGAGCTCCCGCTTCGCTACAAGAGCGGTCGGAACAGGGAAGAGAAGCTCCGGATCGCCCACGAGGCCGCGACCCGCGTCGCCGCAGGTTACGCAGTCGGGCTTACCGGCGGAACCACCACGACGGAAGTAGCGCGGGCCCTGGTCGACCATGAGCGCCTCACGCTGGTCACGAACGCTCTGAACATCGCATCCGAGATGGCAGTCCGCCCAAGTCTGAAGCTCGTGGTGACGGGCGGCGTGGCTAGGTCAGAGTCCTACGAGCTGGTCGGACCCATTGCCGAGGCAAGCCTGGCAGGGCTTAACCTCGACATCGTGATCGTGGGCGCGGATGGGGTCTCCCTCGAAGCCGGCCTGACGACGCACCACGAGGTTGAGGCCCATACGAACCGGGCACTGATCGAGCGCTCCCGCTCGGTCGTCGTCGTCGCCGACAGCTCCAAGATCGGGCTCGTGGCCTTCGCCCAGATCTGCGAGGTCCGATCGGTCGGCGAGCTGATCACCGACCGCGGCGCGGATCCCGGGATCCTGGCAGGGCTCGCCGAGGCAGGCGTGAGGGTCACAACCGTCTGATCGCCATTCCTGGGAGGCACCCACCACTTCCCATGCGCCAGATTCGGTCCAGGTGCGCGACGGCGTCGATAACCGCGAAGCCAATGGCCGCGAACTCGTTCTCGCTCAGGAAGTGCTCGGCCTTGCTCATTTCAGGCAGACCTGGAACACTCTCGCTCATGATCCGAATTGCGATCATCGGTGCTGGCAGCGTGGAGTTCACGCACAACGTGGTGGCTGACCTTTGCTCGTTCTCGGAGCTTGAAGGGCTGGTGACCATCGCCCTGCACGACATCAACGCGGAGCGTCTCGCGTACGCGCAGCGCGCCGCCGAGTCGATCGTGCGGCGAACCCGCGCCGGCTACCGGGTGGAGGCCAGCACGCAGCGTCGGCCCGCCGTGGAGGGCGCGGATTACGCCATCAACGAGATCCAGGTCGGGGGCTACCGGGCAAGCCTCAAAGACTTCGAGATCCCGAAGAAGTACGGGCTCCGCCAGACGATCGGCGACACGATCGGGATCGGCGGCATCTTCCGGGGGCTCCGCACCATCCCCGTGATGGTGGGCATCGGCAACGACCTCCACGAGCTGGCGCCGAACGCCCTACTGCTGAACTACACCAACCCCATGGCCATGGTGCCGTGGGCCGTCTACGAAGGTACCCCGTTCGCGAATGTGGTCGGCGTGTGCCACTCGGTACGGGATACCCATGCCTTTCTGGCCAGGACAGTTGGCGTGCCAGAGGAAGACGTCGCCTTCCGCACCGCCGGCTTCAACCATCAGTGTTTCGTAGTGCGGTTCCGCCGCCGTAGCACCGGCGAGGACCTCTACCCGCGGCTCCGGGAGGTGATTGAGTCCGATCCGGAGGGGCTGGGCAGGCGGGTGCGCGTGGAGATCTTCCGGCGTTTCGGCTACTTCCCAACCGAGTCCAGCGAGCACTCGAGCGAATACG
>DATAEH010000064.1:0-74646 GCA_036258115.1 Streptosporangiaceae bacterium | reverse complement strand
CGGAGTGCCTCTTGGCATCCTGCTGATCCTGGCGCCGGTCGAGATCCTGCAGTACATCATCGTGCGGCCGTTCACACTGGCGGTCCGGCTCTTCGCGAACATGTTCGCGGGCCATATCTTGCTGCTGGTTTTCACGCTCGCCACCTGGTACTTGTTTACGCTCGGCATCGGCCTGCTCTGGAGCGCGACCTCGTTTGTTCTGACAGTTGTGCTGACGGCGTTTGAGCTGCTGATCCAGGCACTGCAGGCCTACATCTTCACGATCCTGACGGCGCAGTACATCGGCGGCGCGCTGGAGCCGGAGCACTGAGATGAACGGACAGGGATGCTCGTCGGCCGGCCTGGGTGCCGTCGACCGGGCCTTGGTTTACCCACATGCCGGCGGATGGTCCTCCGGCCTGACCGCAAAGGAAAGCGCAGATGCTTGACCTCGTACATCATGCCCTCGCGGCCGGGGGTTCCGTCCTGAGCATCAACATTGGTGCTGTTGCGTACGGCCTCGCCGCGATCGGCCCCGGCATTGGCATCGGCCTGATCTTCGGCCACGGCGTCGAGGCCATGGCCCGGCAGCCCGAGGCGGCCGGGCTGATCAGGTCGAACATGTACATCGGCTTCGCCCTGACTGAGGCGCTGGCCCTGATCGGAATTGTCATTCCGTTCATCTTCAAGTACTAGCGAGCAGGAGTGGGATGACGATGCGGTCGATGCATTTCGCCGCCAGCAGCTCGAACCCCCTGATTCCGCACTGGCCGGAGCTGATCATCGGCACGATCGCGTTCCTGATCGTGTTCGGGCTCCTGGCCAAGGTGCTGATGCCGCGGATCAGCACAACGCTCGCCGAGCGCACCGACGCGATCGAGGGCGGCCTGAAGCGGGCCGAGGACGCGCAGGAAGAGGCCAACAAGGTCCTCGACCAGTACCGCGCTCAGCTGGCCGATGCCAGGCACGAGGCGGCCCGGCTGCGCGAACAGGCCAAGGAAGAGGCGGCGCAGATCGTCGCTGAGGGCCGTGCCGCAGGCGTGGCCGAGCGGGAACGGATCATCGCCTCCGCCAGCACGCAAATCGAGGCCGACCGGCAGCAGGCGCTGACCGCTCTCCGCACCGAGGTGGGCAGCCTGGCCGTGGAGCTGGCAAGCCGAATCGTGGGCGAGTCCCTGGCCGACGAGGCCAGGCAGTCGCGGATGGTCGACCGCTTCCTGGACGAGATCGGGCAGGAGTCCGCGCAGGAAGCGGCAACCCGATGAGAGGCGCCAGCAGGGCATCGCTCAGAGCGGCGAAGGAGCGGCTCGCGGCCGCCCTGAACGGTGCAACGGCCGCGCAGGCGACGGAGGTCGGCGACCAGCTCTTCGCGGTCGTCAACCTGCTCGACAGGGAGCCTGGGCTGCGGCGTAACCTCGCCGACTCGTCGCGAGAGCGCGCTTCCCGAACCGGCCTTGCCGAGGCGCTGCTGGCAGGCAAGATCTCCGGCGCAACGCTGGACCAGGTGACTGAGCTGGTGGCGGCCAGGTGGTCCGAGCCTGGCGACCTCGCCCATGCCGCAGACGACTTGGCGGTCCTCGCGATCTCCGAGGCCGCAGACAAGGAAGGCCAGCTCGACGAGCTCGAAGACGAGCTGTTCAGGTTCAGCAGGATCGTCCAGGCCAATGCGGGCCTGCGCGCGGCGCTGTCCAACCAGTTCGTTCCTGCCGCGGCCCGGGCGGGCCTGGTGAGCGAGCTTGTCCAGCGCAAGGTCAGCGGTCAGGCGCTTCGGCTGATCACCCAGGCGGCGGCATACCCCCGTGGACGTAGCCTGGACACAGGGCTCGAGGCATATGCGAATCTCGTTGCCGAGTTGCGGGAACGACTGATTGCCGAGGTCCACGTCGCGGTCCCGCTGACCAGCGAGCAGCGGAGCCGGCTCGCCTCCGCACTGGTGGCCGCGTACGGGCATGACGTCTACCTGAACGTGGTGGTGGACCCGGACCTAATCGGCGGCATGACGGTTCGCGTCGGCGACGAGCTGATCAACGGCAGCGTCGCCAGCAAGCTGGCCGACCTGCGACGCCGGATGGCCGCGTGACGGACCGGCCGATGAGAAGCCCCGAAGACCGCAGATGAAGAACCAGACGAGGAAGACGCGAGGAAGATGACGGAGCTGACTATCCGGCCCGAGGAGATCAGGGACGCCTTGGCGCGTTTCGTAGAGGCGTACGAGCCGGGCGCCGCAGCGACCGAGGAGATCGGCACCGTCGCCGAATCCGGTGACGGCATCGCCAGGGTCGAAGGCCTGCCTTCGGCGATGGCCAACGAGCTGCTGGAGTTCGAAGACGGCACCCGCGGCCTGGCGCTAAACCTGGACGTGCGCGAGATCGGCGTCGTCGTCCTCGGGGACTTCACCAAGGTTGAGGAAGGCCAGCCAGTCAAGCGGACCGGCGAGGTGCTGTCGGTCCCGGTTGGTGACAGCTTCCTCGGCCGCGTCGTAGGCCCGCTCGGCGAGCCGCTCGACGGCAAGGGTCCCATCGAGGACACCGAGCTGCGTCAGCTCGAGCTGCAGGCGCCGTCGGTGGTGCAGCGCCAGCCAGTGAAGGAACCGCTGCAAACCGGCATTAAGGCGATCGACGCAATTACGCCGATCGGGCGTGGTCAGCGCCAGCTGATCATCGGCGACCGGCAGACAGGTAAGAGCGCGATCGCCATCGACACGATCATCAACCAGCGGGACAACTGGCAGTCCGGCGACCCGGCACGGCAGGTGCGGTGCATTTATGTGGCCATCGGCCAGAAGGGCACCACCATCGCCCAGGTCAGGCAGTCGCTAGAGGACGCCGACGCGATGGCGTACACCACGATCGTGGCGGCTCCAGCTTCCGACCCGGCCGGTTACAAGTACATCGCGCCGTACACGGGTTCTGCGATCGGGCAGCACTGGATGTACCAGGGCAAGCACGTCCTGATCATCTTCGATGACCTGACCAAGCAGGCCGAGGCGTACCGCGCGATCTCGCTGCTGCTTCGCCGTCCGCCAGGCCGCGAGGCCTACCCGGGCGACGTGTTCTATCTGCACTCGCGGCTGCTTGAGCGGTGCGCGAAGCTCTCCGACGATCTCGGCGCCGGCTCTATGACAGGTTTGCCGATCATCGAGACCAAGGGGAACGACGTGTCGGCGTACATCCCGACCAACGTCATCTCGATCACCGACGGGCAGATCTTCCTGGAGACCGACCTGTTCAACTCCGGCGTCCGCCCGGCCATCAATGTCGGCATCTCGGTTTCCCGGGTTGGCGGCAACGCCCAGACCAAGGCGATGAAGAGCGTCGCGGGCGGCCTGAAGCTGGCCCTGTCGCAGTACCGCGACCTCGAGGCGTTCGCGGCGTTCGCGTCCGACCTGGACGCCGCGTCCCGCGCTCAGCTTGACCGCGGCGCCAGGCTCGTGGAGCTGCTCAAGCAGGGCCAGTACAGTCCGTATCCGACCGAGCGCCAGGTGGTCTCGATCTGGGCCGGCACCACCGGACAGCTCGACGACGTGCCGGTGGAGGACGTCGGCCGCTTCGAGGCCGAGTTCCTCGAGTACGTCCAGCGGGAGCACGCAGGCATCTACGACGCGATCAGGGAAACCGGCGCCCTATCCGAGGACACCACCACGGCCCTGAAGGACGCTGTCGAGGAGTTCCGCCGGGGCTTCGAGACAAGCAGTGGTGAGCTCCTTGTCAAGGACGAGCACGCCGAGCCGATGGAAGAAGCCGATATCGACCACGAGGCCGTGACAAAGCGAGTACCGAAGGTGGAGAAGAAGTAGCCAATGGGTGCACAGCTTCGCGCGGTCAGGCGGCGGATCAGCACGGTCAAGTCCACCGCCAAGATCACCAAGGCCCAGGAGCTCATCGCGTCGTCCCGGATCATCAAGGCGCAGCAGCGGGCCCAGGCGGCCGGGCCATACGCCCGTGAGCTCACGGCCGCCGTCGAGGCCGTCGTCAGCCGGTCAGCCAGCATCAACCACCCGCTGACCACCGAGGCGCCGAACCCGACCAGGGCCGCAGTGCTCATCCTGACAAGCGACCGCGGTTTCGCGGGCGGCTACAACGCCAGCGTCCTGCGAGAGGCCCAGGGGCTGAACGCGCGACTGCGCGAGCGGGGGATCGAGCCCATTCCGTTCGTCTCCGGACGCAAGGGCATCGGCTGGCACCGGTTCAGGAACCACGAGATGGCTGCCCAGTGGGGCGGGTTCTCCGATACGCCACGGCACGCGAACGCCACGGCGATCACGACGGCGCTGCTCGAGGCCTTCGACAAGGGCGCGGACGATGGCGGCGTCGACGAGATCTATATGGTCTACACCGAGTTTGTGTCGATGTTGACCCAGCGGCCGGTCGTGCACCGCGTGCTGCCGCTGGAGATCGTCGAACGAGAGGTCGAGCAGGTCGGCCCGATCCCGGTGTATGAGTTCGAGCCGTCCCCCGAGGCCGTACTGAACGCCTTGCTGCCGTGGTACGTCGAGAGCCGGATCTTCCACGCGCTGCTCGACTCGGCGGCCGCGGAGATCGCGGCCCGGCGGCGCGCTATGAAGTCGGCGACGGACAACGCCAACGAGCTGCTCGAGGCACTCACCAGGGAAGCCAACAAGGCCAGACAGGCCGAGATCACGCAGGAAATCAGCGAGATCGTGGGCGGCGCCAACGCGCTCGCCGAGACGATCAGTGGGAGTAAGTGAACATCATCATGACCGCAACCGCAGAACACACAACCGCCCCCGGCGAGACCGAGAGCCAGTTCACTGGCCGCGTGGCCCGGGTCATCGGCCCGGTCGTGGACGTTGAGTTCGCGGCTGATGAGATGCCCGACATCTACAACGCGATGCATGTCGACGTCTCGACCGGCGAGCGCAGCGCCACCCTGACTCTGGAGGTCGCGCAGCACATCGGCGACAACACGGTCAGGGCGATCTCGATGCAGCCCACCGACGGACTCGTCCGCGGCGCAACCGTGACCGACACCGGCGGGCCGATCACAGTTCCGGTGGGCGATGTCACCAAGGGGCATGTGTTCAACGCCCTAGGAGAGACGCTTGACGTCCCCACCGCCTCGCTCAAGGTGACCGAACGCTGGCCGATCCACCGGTCGGCCCCGCCGCTGGACCAGCTTGAGCCGAAGACCGAAATGTTCGTCACCGGCATTAAGGTCATCGACCTCCTGACGCCTTATGTCTCAGGCGGCAAGATCGGCCTATTCGGCGGCGCGGGCGTCGGCAAGACGGTGCTTATTCAGGAGATGATCCGCCGCGTCGCGAAGAACTTCGGCGGCGTATCGGTCTTCGCCGGCGTGGGGGAGCGGACCCGCGAGGGCAACGACCTCTTCCTCGAGATGACCGAGTCGGGCGTTCTTGAGGACACCGCGCTGGTCTTCGGCCAGATGGACGAGCCGCCGGGCACCAGGCTCCGGGTCGGCCTGTCCGCGCTGACCATGGCCGAGTACTTCAGGGATGTGCAGAAGCAGGACGTCCTGTTGTTCATCGATAACATCTTCCGTTTCACCCAGGCCGGCTCGGAGGTCTCCACGCTGCTTGGCCGGATGCCGTCCGCGGTGGGCTACCAGCCGACCCTGGCCGACGAGATGGGACAGCTGCAGGAGCGGATCACCTCGACCCGCGGGCACTCGATTACCTCGATGCAGGCCATCTACGTTCCGGCGGACGACATCACCGACCCGGCACCGCACACGACCTTCGCGCACCTGGACGCCACCACGGTGCTCTCGCGGGCGATCACGGAAAAGGGCATCTACCCCGCGGTGGACCCGCTGGACTCCACCTCGCGGATCCTCGACCCCAAGTACATCGGCGACGAGCACTACAACGTGGCCCGCGAGGTGCAGCGGATTCTGCAGCGGTACAAGGAGTTGCAGGACATCATCGCGATCCTGGGCATTGACGAGCTGTCCGAAGAGGACAAGGTCACGGTGCAGCGGGCCAGGCGGATCGAGCGGTTCCTGTCGCACCCGATGTACGTTGCCGAGCAGTTCACGGGTCAGCCAGGCGAGTTCGTCGACCTCGACGAGACGATCTCCTCGTTCAAGGCGATCACCGAGGGCAAGTTCGACCACGTGCCCGAGCAGGCATTCTTCATGTGCGGCGGGATCGAGGACGTCGAGCGCAAGGCCAAGGAGCTCGAGCGCTCATGATGGAGTCTTGGAAGGCAACGTCATGACGGAGTCGTGCGAGGTAACACAGTGACGCTGCGCGTGATGCTGGTCGTACCCGAGGGCCAGGTCTGGTCGGGCAACGCCGACCGCGTGATCGCCAAGACGCTGGACGGCGACATCGGCGTGCTGACGGGCCACACCCCGGTGCTCGGCATCCTCACGGCGGGCAGCGTCGTACGCATCTTGCCGGAGGGAGCCGGAGGCTCGGACTGGATCCAGGCCGCGGTTGGCGGCGGCTTCTTGTCCGTGGCCGACGACAACGTCTCGATCCTCGCTCGCGAGGCTTCGCTCGGAGCCGACGTCAACAAGTCAGCGATCAGGTCGGAGCTGGACTCCGCTGGCGGCGAGCCTGGCGATGGTGAGGACGAACGGGCTGCCAGGGTCGCCCGTGTCGCTTATCTCACCGCACAGTTGCGAGCCGCCGGCGAAGAAGGCTGACGCCGCTCAGCGGTCTCCGCCCGGCTTCCACAGCAGGTCACCGTCCGGCTCGTTGGCAACGCGTCCCAGGATGAAGAGCAGGTCGGACAGCCTGTTCAGGTACTTGACCGCGAGCACGTTCATCGAGTCGCCGTGCTCGGCAACCGCGGCCCAGCCGGTCCGCTCCGCGCGGCGCACGACAGTCCGTGCGACATGCAACAGCGCTCCGCCCGGCGTCCCGCCTGGCAGCACGAAGCTGCGCAACGTCGGAAGCGACTCGTTGTAAGCGTCGCATGCCTCCTCGAGCCCGGTGAGGTAGCTCTCATCCACTCGGAGCGGCGGGTATGCAGGATCGGGCACGACGGGGTTGCAGAGGTCGGCGCCCACATCGAAGAGCTCGTTCTGGATCTTGATCAGCAGTGTCTTGACGTCATCGGGAAGCAGGCCGATCGTGACGGCGACGCCGATGGCGCTGTTGGCCTCGTCGACCTCGGCGTAGGCGGCGAGGCGCAGGTCGGTCTTGGCCGTGCGGCTGAAGTCGCCGAGCGTGGTGGTGCCGTCGTCCCCGGTCTTCGTGTAAATCCGGGAGAGCACAACGGGAGTGTCCTGATCCTTGGGCATGCAGTCCACGGTAGCGGTCCTGCCAGCCGCCGACGTACTCCGGACGGGTCCCGCACCCGTGAGACGGATGTGGCACTCCGGACGGACTATTCACAAATCGAGCACAGCATGGCATCATTGAGCTACGTAGAGTAATCAATCAGGAGCAGTCAGCGGCGGTAAGAATTTCGGCGGCCGCGAGCGGACGCGGATTGCATCTCTGGTTCGCGTGCCTCACAGGCCGCATGCCGGTGCCTCTTGGCCTCTACTAGCGAGCGCGGTCTGGTGAGACGTCACCCGGCCGTTCGCTCGCCAGGGGTCATCACGGCAGTTTCCCGGCGGTATCGGGGGCCCGCCGGGTACTGCAGATGGACCCCTAAACGCGCTCTCGGCGGCCATGCCGAGAGCGCGTTCCGTTGCATCAAGCCAATCTGGCTACGGGTGTACGAACTAGTATGGTTTGCTCGGAGTTCCGGTCTGGCCTGGGAGTGGCCGTGTACGACTATGTGATCATTGGCGCAGGCAGCGCGGGTTGCGTCCTGGCTGCGCGGCTGAGCGAGAACCCGTCGGCTCGGGTCCTCCTGCTCGAGGCGGGCCCACCGGATGCCGCCGATGAGATCCGGATTCCTGCTGCGCTCAACCTGTTGTTCCAGAGCGCCTACGACTGGGGATTCCGCACCGTCCCGCAGGAGAAAGCCGCAGGCCAGCAGGTGTACTGGCCGCGCGGCAGGGTGATCGGCGGCTCGTCGTCGATCAACGCCATGATCTACATTCGCGGCAACAAGCTCGACTACAACACCTGGCGCGACGAGTACGGCTGTGACGGCTGGGGTTACAACGACATCCTGCCCTACTTCATCAGGGCGGAGCATAACTCCCGTGGCTCATCGCCTTATCACGGCGGATCGGGCCCGCTGTCGGTCATCGACCCGAAGTTCAAGTCGGCGACGACGACGGCGTTCGTCGAATCGGCCGTGAACGCGGGGGCGCCCGCCAATGCCGACTTCAATGGCCAGACCCAGGACGGCGTCGGTTTCTACCAGGTCACTCAGAAGGACGGAAGGCGCTGGTCTGCGGCCGATGCCTACCTGCACCCGGCCGAAAGCAGGCCGAATCTGACCGTACTGACCGACGCGCTTGCCACCTCCGTCGTGATCGAGGGTGGGCGAGCCGTCGGCGTGAGGTACAGCCGCCGGGGCGCCGAGCACATCGCCCGCGCCGACGCCGAGGTGATCCTGTCCGGCGGCGCGGTCAACAGCCCGCAACTGCTGATGCTGTCCGGCATCGGGCCGGCCGAGCACCTGCGCGAGCACGGCATCAGGGTCGTCGCGGACAGCCCGGGGGTGGGTGCGAACCTGTCCGACCATCCGATCGTGACCGCGATCTGGTCCACACCCAAGATCCGCGGCCTCGCGGAACTTGCCGGGCCGAAGAACCTGCTTCGATGGCAGCTGATGCACTCCGGGCCGTTCACCACCAACATCGCCCAGGCGGGCGGCTTTGCCAGGACCGACCCCAGCCTGCCGGCCCCCGACATCCAGTGGCACGCGCTGCCTGTGCCGTTCCGCAACGGCGGCCTCGCCGACCCGGCCGACCGCGGTTTCTCGGTCCTCGTGACGCTGGTCGATGTCCGCAGCCGCGGCCGCATCTTGCTGAGCAGCGCCGACCCGCGGCACAAGCCGGCGATCGACCCCGGCTACCTGGCCAGCTCGGCCGATCTGGAGGCGCTGGTCAAGGCCGTAGGCATGGTCAGGCAGATCGCCGCGGTGAAACCTCTCCGCAAGATGTGGTCGGCGGAGGAGGCCCCAGGCGACGCAGCGCTACGCGACTTCGTGCGCCGCGACGTGACGACCGTGTACCACCCGGTCGGCACCTGCGCGATGAGCGGCGAGACGCAGGTCGACAGGAGCAAGCTGTCCGGCGTGGTCGACACCGAGCTGAAGGTCCGCGGCGTAGAGGGGCTGCGCGTGGTCGACGCATCGGTCATGCCGACCGTGCCGAGAGGCAACACCAACGCGCCGACGATCGCCATCGCCGAGCGCGCGGCAGACATGATCTCCGGCCGCGCCCCGCTGGCTGCCGTCGAACCAGCCGACCTGACCCTAGCCGCCGCCCGCTAGCGGCGACGCGCTCGCTGCCGAGTTCTTTATGACCGCAAGCCAGGTCTGCGCCTCGGTGTACCCGTCGATTGGGAGGACCTGCACGGTCTCTGCGGTGATCGACTCGACGGTCCAGCCATCGGCGAAAGCCGCACGCAGCTCGTCCTGGCTGACCCGGCGGGAAACCCACTCGGCGGGCTCGCGGTCGGAGAAGCACATCAGGTAGCAGGTACCGCCGGGGTCCAGCGCCGATGCCAGACTGGCGACGTAACGGGTCCGGTCGGCTTCGTCGAATACGTGGAATAGCCCGCAGTCGATGATTGTGTCGCAACGCAGGCGGAGTGCGCTGAGGTTCAGCGCATCTCCGACCTCGAACCGCGCGCCCAGACCGCGGGCACCTGCCTTCGCCCGCGCCAGCTCGATGGCGGCGGCCGCCAGGTCGACACCGACCGCATCGGCGCCATGACGAGCCGCGAGCAGGGTGTGTTCGCCTGTGCCGCAACCTGCGTCGAGCACATTCCCAGATAGAAGGCCGCGGTCGGCCAGCCGGACGAAAGCCGGTTGCGGCCTGCCGATGTCCCACGGTGGAGGCTCGTTAGCCGCGTAGATCTGCTCCCACCCGGTGGTGGCACTGTCCGGTTCGCTCATGTGCTGCTGAGGCGCGGGGCGGCTACTTGTAGCGCTTGCCGTGCAGGAGGGTCACCAGGGTCATGATCGACTTCATGTCCTTGTCGGTCCTGTTGAACGAGGTGAGGTCGGCCGTCGGCTTCATCCGCTGCCTGGTGATCGACTGCGCCCTGGCAAACTCTCGTAGCCCGTCGGCGCCGTGGATCCGGCCGAAGCCGGACTCTCCCACGCCGCCGAACGGCAGCGACGGCACGCTAAGCACGGTCAGCGCCGAGTTCACCGATGCCATCCCCGTCCGCAGCGACCTGGCGGCCCGCATGGCCGCCTTCTTGTTCTTGGAGAACACGCTGGCGCCGAGGCCATACCGGCTCGCGTTCGCGAGCCTGACGCCCTCGCCGAGGTCAGCGACCGGGGTGACAGTCATCGTCGGGCCGAACGTCTCCTCAGTGACCGCAGAGCAGGTTTCCGGAACGTCAGCCAGGATCACCGGGCCGACGTAGGGCCTGCGGATGCTGCCGAGCCCGCCCACCACCGCGCGCCCGCCCGAGGCGATCGCATCGGCGATGTGCTGCTCGATGACCTCGACCTGGCCCGGCATCGTCATCGGACCGTAATCGGCTTCGCGATCATCGCCTGGCCGCAGCTCGCTGACGCGGTCGGCCAGCTTCTCGATGAACGTGTGGTAGACGGCCTCGGCGACGTAGATCCGCTCTACTCCCACGCAGGTCTGGCCAGCGTTGGACAGGGCGGCCCACACGGCGGCGTCCGCGGCCGAGTCCAGGTTGGCATCGGCGGCTACCAGCATCGCGTCCTTGCCGCCGCACTCGGCCACCATGGGCGTGAGATTCTCGGCGCAGGCGGCCATGACCTTCTTGGCCGTCTTGGTCGAGCCCGTGAAGGCGATCTTGTCAACGCCGCTGCGCGCGAGGTGACTGCCGGTCTCGCCGAATCCGGTGACGAGCTGCAGCACGGGGAACTCGGGTACCACCTCGGCGAAGGAGCTGACCAGCCACCCGCCGGTAGCCGGCGTGAATTCGCTCGGCTTGTAGACGACCGCGTTGCCCGCTGCCAGCGCGTAGGCGATTGAGCCCATCGGCGTGAAGACCGGGTAGTTCCATGGCCCGATCACGCCGACCACGCCGAGCGGGTGGTACTCGAGCGTCGAAGCGTGGTTGAACGCCACCAGTCCGCTGCGCACCTTGTGCTTGCCGAGCACCTTGGACGCGTTCTTCGCGGCCCAGTCAATGTGCACGATCGCCAGCAGGATCTCGAGCTGGGCATCCGACGTCGGCTTGCCCGTCTCGGCGTGCACCACCTCGGCAAGTCGCATGATGTACCTGGTCAGGTACGACTTCCAGGCCAGCAGTTTGGTCCGCCGCTCGGCAAAGCCAAGACCAGACCACCAGGCGGCCGCCTCGCGCGCCCTGGCTACGGTCTCGTTCACTTCTTGCTCGCCGAAGATGGGGAACGTGCCGACGGGCTCGTCCGTGGCCGGGTTTACCGAGTCAAAGGTCTTGACCAGGCCAGACTGGGCGGGCTTGCGCGTTGTCGCTACCATCGCCTCACGCACCATCCTCACAGCGCAACACCATCAGGGGGAAACACCAGTGCAGGTTTGCGGGGAAGGTCCCCGCGTCGCTCGGTGCCAGTAAATCACTGCCGGGGCAGGCGAAGATACCGTTGGGCTGTTGATCTAGGGAGGGCCCGATGACGGATCCTGAAGCCAGCGCGGCCCGGGCTCCAGGCGAGCCTGACGCGGACCGGTACTGGCTCAACCTGGCCATTGACCTGTCCAGGAAGTGCCTGATGTCTGAATCAGCCTTCTCTGTCGGCGCAGTCGTCGTGTCGATGACCGGCGAAGTGCTGGGAACTGGCTTCTCCCGCGAAACCGACCCGAACGACCATGCCGAAGAGGTCGCCCTGCGCCGGACCGAGTCGGCCGACCTCGGCAAGGCGACCTTGTACAGCTCGCTCGAGCCCTGCCTGCGCCGGGCGTCCCGGCCGGTCTCCTGCTCTGAGCTAATCGCAGCGTCAGGCTTGCAGCGGGTGGTCATCGCCTGGCTCGAGCCGCCTATATTCGTGCCGCACGGCGGGGCGACCTGGCTCGCGGCCCACGACATCGCGGTCATCCAGTTCGCCGACCTCGCCCCCGCGGCGAAAGCGGTAAACGCGCATCTGCTGCACGGCTACGACTCAAGCACCCGGTGAACCCCTGATGGTGTCACAGTCTGTCACAGTCCCACCAGGGGTTCACCGGTGCGCCACGACTGAGCAGGACAGATCAGGCTGGAGTCTCCTGCACCAGGAGGAGGGCCTTTTCCATGGCGTCCCAGGCTTGCGAGACGTCGGGTCGCCTGCCCAGGCCGCATGCCGCCGCCACGTCAACCTCGCGGCCGAGATAGCTC
Organism: Streptosporangiaceae bacterium; assembly: GCA_036258115.1. Lineage (GTDB taxonomy): Bacteria > Actinomycetota > Actinomycetes > Streptosporangiales > Streptosporangiaceae > Chersky-822. The sequence continues at coordinate 62,324 of DATAEH010000064.1, read as the reverse complement.
TCGATCAACTTGAGCAGCTCGACCTGCTTATCGGTCGACAGGCTCTCGTGGATGCATCCCGCCACGAAGCGGACCGAAGACGGGATGTCCAGTTCGTGGAGCGGCGCGTAGAACGCCGGGTCGAAGGATGGCGGCTCCTCGGCAGCGGCGAAGGGCACATGGATGAACTCCAGCGGCCGGTCCGCCGGCCAGCCAGCTGCGATCTCGTTGGCCACGAGCACGGCCGGAGTGATGTCGCGCATTCCGACCATCGACTTGTGGTTCAGATCCCCGAGGCACAGGTGCACGCCGAACCTGGTTCCGGCAGGCGCGGCCTCGGGAAGCTGTATTGTCAGCGCGCCGACCTGCTGTGCTGTCGGCTTCGCCGCCGCCTCGTCACCGCTCGCGACGGCGATCAGCGCGGCAGGCGTTTCGAGCTGGAACACCACGTCGCTGTCGCCCGCGGCAGCGATCTTGTTGACCTGGCTGGCGGTAGCCTCGAACGACGGCTGGTAATAGCGCGGGTCAAAGCCAACCTCGAAACCGAACGCGTCTACGGAGAGGTCTAGCGGGCCGGGAATCCCTACCTGGAAGGGCAGGTCAGGCCGTCCGTGCTTCTCGCGCAGGTCGCGGAAGAGCGGAAAGCTGACGGTGAACGCCTGCTCGTAGGGCAGACACCCCTCGAGCCTCTCGGCGGAGAGCGTCGCGCCTTCCCGGATCCGGAACTGGGGCACGTCGTCGTAGCTCGAGAAGTTGAGCTGGCCGCCTCCTGACAGCTCCACGTCAGGGTTGTTGGCAATATTGGAGATGCACGCGCCGATCCACCAGGCGCGCTGCCCGGTCTCGCCGTCGCTCAGCGTGAGGAGATAGGGGCCTAGCCGGCTGAGCGCCGCCTCCATCGCCTCGGTCGCGCTCGCGCCGGGAAGTGACCCGACCAGATGAGCCTTCCGTCCCATCGCCACCCACCCCTTTGTAACACCGCCGGCACACGCCACGGCCGGTGCGGCCCGGCGAGCCGTTTTACCGCCCGCGTAACGCCGCGAGCTGGGCGTCCGCACCCAAGTCCGTCGGCGCGGAACTGAAGTGTGACACACGGCGAACACGCGCATAGCGTCATTCGCCAACGCGACGGCCAACTCGGTCAGGCCCCTCCTGTGGCAGCTACGTAGGCCGGGGCGGACTGAGCAGTCTCCAGCTCGTCCCGTTCCAGAGCTCGGCTATGGCGCGCCGACCGCCGGAGACCGCCACGTGGCCAACAGCCATGCACGAGGCGCCTCCGCTTGACACCTGAGACAAGAGCATGCCAGTCCCGGCCTTCACGGGCGGCGCCGAGGTCTACGTGCTGCCGTTCCACGCGAAGAACGTCTTGAAGAAGCTCATGCAGTTCGCGGGGCTGCCGCACGTCATCAGCGACGTCCAGGAGCAGTCGTTGAATCCCGCGCACAGATTTCCTAGGTCCGGGGAAACGTCAGTCCACGTGGTGGTCGCGGCGTCCCAGGTGGCCGCCATCGCGAGACTGCCGTTGGCAATCTCGGAAAACGCGCCGCCCGCAGCCATGCAGATACTTGCCGCGCAGCCGACGGCGTTCATCTGGGCCGGATTGCCGTTGCTTGGCAGCGGCGGGCCACCCCAAGTCTGGCCGTTCCAGAACAAGGCGACACTGATGACGAGTGGCTCCTGGTCTAGCGTCGCCGTGCCGACGGCAACGCAGCCTCACGCCCGTGCTGAGCGCGGCGCTAGCGCAGGTGCTCGTCGATGCGGGCCAGCAGGGCGTCGACCCGCGCCAGGCGGACGTCGCCCGGCTCGTCGGTGAGATTGATCCGCACCAGGCATGCCGCCGCCCGCGCAGCTGCTTGTGCCAGCAGGCCAGCCGCCAGCGCGTCGCCGCGCAGGGCCTGATTCCCCTCGTCGGCTAGCGTTGCCGCTATCGCGGACACCGGCACGGCGAGCTCGACGAGCCGCAGGGGAACGTCGGCCGCCTCCGACAAGGCGGTGGCCAGCCTGGCGGCAGCGGCGGCCGGATCCTGCGTCTGCTCATCCCCGCGGCGGCGTGCCTTGAGCACGTTCGTGTACGCTCGCGGGTCCTCGTCGATGAGCGAAGCGGCACTCCCGCGTATCTGTTCTGCCTCCTGGGTGAACTCGGCAGCGCGGCCGGCGGCTAGCTGGCGCTCCGACAGCCTGGCGGACTTGGCGCACAACGCGGCCGACTGCGCCAGGACCAGCGCCGCCGCGGAGCCGCCGGCCGGCGCGGAGGTCCTGGCCGCCAGCGCGTCGAGGAACGCGCCTACGGGCAGCCCGGCGTAACCGTCCGGGCCGAGGCTGCCTTCCTGACCCACGGTCACGCCGTCAGGCTCATGAGAGTCCGACGATCTCTCCGTTCTGGATGAGGTAAGTGATTAGGTCCTGAACTTCGGCGCCGGGTAGACGATCGTCTTCGGCTCGGTGAATGTCTCCATCGGGTACCTGCCGCCGACCCGCCCGCGGCCACTGACGCTGCCGGCCCGCCCGCCGAACGGCAGGTGCGACTCCCACAGGTTCGTGGACGCGTTGATGTTCACCCAGCCAGCCCGCGCGCATTCGGCGAAGGCGAGGCCGCGCTCCAGGTCTTCGGTGAACACCGCCGTTGTCAGGCCGAACGGCGAGGCGTTGGTCAGCCGCAGCGCCTCAGCCGCTGACGCGACCTCCACGATCGGCACGACGGGCCCGAACGTCTCTTCCCGCTCGATCGCCATGCCCGGCGTCACGCCGTCGAGCACGGTCGGCTCCGCGTACAGCGGGGTCGGGAAGCCTGGCGCCCGGCTGCCACCGCAGCAGATCCGTGCTCCGCCGCCGACCGCGTCGGCGATGTGCCGATCGAACTTGGCCGCGGTCGCGTCGTTGTTCAGCGGGCCCATGGTCGTCTCTGGGTCGTAAGGGTCGCCGAGCCGCACCTGTGTCTTGGTGGCTTCGACCACCCGTTCGGTGAACTCCGCGCGCACGCTGGCCTGGACCAGGAACCGCTCGCCCGCGGTGCAGCTCTGCCCGGCGCACAGGTATGCGGCCTCCAGCGCGGCATCGGCGGCCAGCCCTAGGTCGGCGTCGTCGAGTATCACCATCGGGCCGTTGCCGCCGAGCTCCAGCAGCTGCGTCTTGCCCGCGGCTCTGGCCGCGACCTTGCCGCCGGTCTCCACCGAGCCGACGAAGCCCACGCCGGCGACCAGCGGATGCCCGACCACGGCGTCACCGACGACAGGGCCGGGGCCTGATAGAAGATTGAACAAACCGCTGGGCAGACTCGCCTCCGCGAGGATCTCGGCCAGCACCGCGCAACATGCCGTGGTGCTCGGCGCAGGCACCCAGACGACGCTGTTGCCGGCGGCGAGCGCCGGGGCGAAGATCTCAGCGCCCATCGTGTACGGCCAGTTCCACGGCGACACGACGCCGATCACCCCAAGCGGGACCCGTGCGGTGAGCACCCGGCGGTCCGCGGACGTCGATGACGGCAACGCTCCTGCCGCGCGCTTGGCGTCCTCGCCGGCCATTGTGAAGTACACAGCGAGCTCGTTGACCTCGTCGTACGCCTCGGCCACCAGCGGCTTGCCCTGATCCTCGGTCAGTGCCCTGGCCAGCTCCTCGCGCCGCGCGCCAACGCCGGCGGCGATCCGCTCGCAGGCCGCGGCGCGATCGAACGCCGACGTGGCTGACCATTCGCCAAAGGCCGAAGCGGCCGCTTCGACAGCGGCGTCGACGTCGGCCATGTCGGCGACGGCGACGCTGGCGAACTGCTCGCCGGTCGACGGGCTCACGGCCGCGGCGGTGCCACCGCCGCCAGCTCGCCAGGTACCTGCGATATAGAGCCGATGTTCCCGCACGCAGTGATCCCCCTGATCCCGGGCGAATGGGCTGCGCCAGCCTTATCGCAGCGTTACCGGTGGAAGCCTAGGTAACTGCGCGTAGCGCTGGCAAGCGCGGGGTCGCAGAGCCGCCGCAATGGCGGAGCGGACCAGGCCGCCCCTGGTAGACCTGGTCCGCTTCCGCGTTAGAGAGGCTTGTGAGGTTCAGGGGCCTTTGGGAGGCTTGACGATCGTCCAGGCTGATCCGTTCCAGAGTTCAGCAAGAGTTCGCTTAAGCCGATGGGCGGTCTGGAACCCGACGGCGAGGCAGTCGCCGCCACCGCACGACACGTCCTGCAATGCCGATCCCTTCCCTGCTGAAATCGGTTTGGCGGACGTCCAGCTCGTTCCGTTCCAGAACTGGCTGGTGCGCAGCCCGCCGAGCGTGATGCAGTTGCTCGCGTTGCCGCATGCGACAACGCCGGCCCAGTCGCAGGAGCGGAACTCGCCGCAGATGCCGCCGAGCCCGGACGGCGACACGTCGGTCCACGTGCTGGTCGTCGCGTCCCAGCTATCAGCGGTGGCGATGCTCGCGCCGGCCTGATCGCTCGACGCGACGCCGGCGGCGATGCAGAAGGTACCAACGCAGCCGACTGCATTTAGCTGGGCGGGATTCCCGGCGGCCGGAACTTCGGTATCCCAGGTCCATTTCTTGCCGTTCCAGATGTCGGCGACGGCGTTCTGAACGGGCTCCTGCGAGACCGTCCAGGTGCCTACCGCCACGCAGTTCGCAGTCGAGCCGCAGGAGAGGTCGGCGAGGCCGCATGGCCCAGGTGCGCTGCCGTTGCAGAAGTCGACTACGTTGGCGTTGTGCCAGGACGTGCCATTCCACACGCTCGGGACATTGCCATGGAGCCGCACGCAGAAGCTCCGGCTGGCGCACGTCAGGCCCTGAAGGCCACCATTCGGGCTAGGCATGGTGCGCCACGTCGTGCCGTTCCACCGCTCGGCTCCCGTCGGGCCGCCCGCGGCCATGCAGAATGTGGTGGATGAGCAGGCGACCTCGTCCAGTTGCTTGCCCGGCGGGTTCTTCAGGCTGCGCCAGGAGGTGCCGTTGAAGATCATCGCGAGCGAGTGCCGCACATGGTCAGTGGTGATGTAGCTGCCGACGGTCATGCACCAGGTCTGGCCCTTGCAAGAATCCGAGCTAAGCAACGCCTGGCCGGCGAACGGCGCGGCCGGGGCGGCTGACGCGTGCGCGGCCGATGCTGGCGTGGCGGTCGCCGCCGCTGCGGGAACGGCGACCACCGGCAGGAGCGCGATCGCAGCGGCGAACGCCGCACCGAATAGCAGGAATCGTGATAGCGGACCGCGATGAACGCGCATCGGCATCCCCTTGCAGCCGGTCGCCCGGGCCGACTCAAGCAAGGTGGGCCGGCCCGGGCGGTCGTCCTGCCCCCGTAGCTAGACGCGATGCGGGCACCCCCGGTTGTCCGCGCGGCGAATATGAGCGGCGCGGATGTGAGCCTGCCGGTATTACTGTCACGCTATGACCCAAGACTTCCGGGGCTCCCGGCTTCCTTACCTGCGCTACGACGATCTCGATGCCCGCGGTCAGGAGGTGTGGGACGGCGTCACGGGATCGCGCGGCGGTGAGGTCGTGAACGCCGACGGCGGGCTGATCGGGCCGTTCAACGCATTCGTCCACGCGCCTGGCGTGGGGAAGCATCTCAGCGCGCTGGGCGGCAGGCTGCGCTTCAGGACATCGATCGAACGGCGCCTGCTCGAGCTGGCGATCATCACGGTGGGGGCGGCCTGGAAGGCCGAGTTCGAGTGGTGGGCGCACGCTCGGATGGCTCGGGAGCACGGCGTCAGTGACGCGGTCGTCGACGCCATCGGGAATGGCGATGATCCGCCTTTCACGGCCGAGGACGAGCGTGTCATCTACACGGTCGCCCGCCAGCTCACCGGCACGGGACGGCTCGGCCAGGACGATTACGACGCGGCTCAAGGTCTACTCGGCGATGCGGGCATGGTCGAGCTGGTGTCGGTGTGCGGGTATTACACGCTGATCTCGTACCTGCTCAACGCCTTCGACGTGCCGCTGCCGCCAGGCGAGCGGCCGCAATGGCACGTGCCGACGACGCGATAGCTCCGTCGCGGTGCGGTAGTGGTTGCAGCAGACAGTTTTGACTCTTGACCGTGCTGTGACGCTTCGTCCACACTCTGACCTAACGTCGGAGAGAGGCCACTATACGACTGTTGTCGGTTCGATCCGTTATCTCCGCGGCCGCCATTCTCGTTGCCGTTCTAAGCTCCAGCGCGTTCGCATCGTCGGCGGGGCCGGCGCGAACGGCAAGAACGGAAGCCCGTTCAACGAAAACACGATGTACTCGGCCACGGCCGGCGAGGCCGGTCAGACCTGGGCGCTGACAACGGGCTCGATGTCCCAGTCCAAGCTCGTGCCGCTGACTGACGATGCGGCAGCAACCGAGTCGTCTGGCACGCCCCTCGCCGGCTGGTCGGCAGGCGCCGCCTTTGACTTCCATGTCGGCACCGATCCAGCCACCCCGTCGACGGCACCCGATCATTCCGTAGGCATCGGAGCGGGCGGGGTGGTTGTTGGTCCGACGCTGGTCAGGGACAACAGCGGGCACCTGTGGGCGGGGTGGTTCGACGGCTCGTTCGATGCAAAGCAGGGTTATTACGCGGTCCAGATCGTGCCGTCGGTGGGGCCAAAGCTTAAAGCGCCAGGCTCCGGCGGCAAGACGCTTGCGAATAATCAGCCGCTGGAGTCGGTCGCGCTGGCGGCGCGCACCGGCGGCGGCGTTTACCTGGCGTACTGCGTTCCGTGCAAGACCGTCCAGTGCACGCACGTCGCGCTCTGGAAGGTTGGCTCGGCCAGGGCCAAGGTCGTGCCAGGCTCGGCGACAGGCCACGCGTCGCACGTCGCGATCGCGGCGGGCCCGAGCGGTCACCTGTCGATCGCCTGGCACGACTCGGGCTCGAACAAGATCAAAGAAGTCAGGACGAACGGGGCAGTGAGTGCCTTTGGCAAGCTCAGGACCATCAGCGTGCCGCCGTCTACCATCGTCTTTGACGGCCTTGAGCTGCAGGGCAGCACGGGACCGCTGGACCTGGTGGCGCTGACCTTGCAGAACAAGTCCGGAGCACAGGCGACCTACTGGGCGGCTCAGATCAAGCCCTGACGACGACGCGCTCGGTCAGAACAGCCGGAGCGCGCCGTCGTCGGCGCCGCGCATGCTGTCGTAGTCGAGGGTCACGCAGCGGATGCCGCGATCGGTCGCCAGCACGCGCGCCTGAGGCTTGATCTCCTGCGCGGCGAAGATGCCGTGCACCGGCGCGAGCATGGGGTCGCGGTTCAGCAGGTAGAGGTACCTGGTCAGCTGCTCAACGCCGTCGATCTCACCGCGGCGCTTGACCTCGATTGCGACGCTGGTGCCCACGCCGTTCCTGCACATCAGATCGACGGGCCCGATCGGAGTTGGGTACTCGCGCCGCACCAGCCGCCAGCCGTCGCCGAGCAAGTGCAGCTGAGCCGCGAGCAATTCCTGCAGGTGCGATTCGACGCCGTCCTTGACCAGTCCGGGGTCCTCGCCGAGCGCGTAGGACGAGTCGCTGATGATCTCCTCGATGTGCACGGTCAGGGTCTCGCCCGACTTGCCGGTGACGACCCATTCGGCTGCCGACTCGGCGAGCCGGCACGGCGGCGACATCCAGTTGAGCGGTTTGTACGAGCCGCCGTCACTGTGCACGAGTACCGATCCGTCGGCTTTGACGATCAGCAGCCTGAGGGCCGACGGCAGATGTGCGGACAAACGTCCCGCGTAGTCCACGCTGCAGCGGGCGATCACGAGACGCATGGGGGCAACTGTAGTGGGCCGCCAGCGCCCCGGACGGCGTGCTCGGCTGGGTATGGTCTCGCCATGAACATTCGCGAGGTGGGGGTCGTCGGCCTGGGCACCATGGGCGCTGGCATCGCCGAGGTCTTCGCCCGCGCTGGCCTCCAGGTCACTGCCGTCGAGGCCGATCCCGACGCGTTGTCCAGGGGAATGTCCATCTTGGACCGCTCGCTACGCAAGCTCGTCTCGCGCGGCGGGCTGACCGAGGACGAATACACCGAGATCGCGGGCAGGGTGCGGCCAGGACCGGCGATCGCCAGCCTGTCTGGCGCTGACCTGGTGGTGGAGGTCGTGCCCGAGCAGCTGGCCATCAAGCACGCGGTAATCGCCGAGCTTGACCAGGTGCTTAGCCCGTCGGCGATCATCGCGACGAACACCTCCTCCCTGTCGGTCACCGCCATAGCCGCCGGTTCCGCGCACCCTGGCCGGGTCGTGGGCATGCACTTCTTCAATCCAGCGCCCGTGATGCGGCTTGTCGAGGTCGTCACCACGGTGCTCACCGAACCGGCTGTGGCCGATGCGGTGACATCGCTGGCGGCGCGCCTCGGCAAGACCCCCGTGCGCGTCACCGACCGGGCCGGCTTCATCGCGAACGCGCTGTTGTTGCCATATCTCAATCACGCCGCCCGGCTCTTCGAGGTCGGCCACGCCACCAGGGACGACATCGACCTTGCGGTCACCGGGGGGATCGGGCTGCCGATGGGCCCGCTTGCCCTGCTCGACCTCATCGGGATCGACACCTCGCTCGCCATCCTCGAGGTGCTCGAGCGCGAATTCGGCGGTTCTCGCTACGTCCCCGCACCGCTGCTGCGACGCCTGACCGACGCCGGGCGGACCGGACGCAAGAGTGGCGCCGGCTTCTACGAGTACGGCGAGCAGGGGAACGGCGGCACGGCGGGCTCGACCTCTGAGGATTACGCAGACCTGCCCGCTGCTCCCGGCACGGTCACGCTGATCGATCCGGCGGCTACAGCAAGATCAGACGATGGTGCCGGCGCCGCAGCCACAGGTGGCGCGGTAGCTGCGCATTCTGATCGCGCCGCTGAGCTCGCCAGCCTGATTGCCGCCGCCGGGATCAGCGTCACGAGGAACCCGGCGCACCCCTCTGAGCTCGTCATCATCGCAATCGGTCCGGAGGGCGGCGTGCTCGCGCCCGCGACGGCGGCTGGCAGGGCTGCGGACGCGGTCGGGCTGCATCTGCCCATGTCCGGCCTGGCCGAGCTGGTGCCGAATCCGCTGACCTCCGAACGCGCCGTCGCGACGGCCAGGGCGCTCGCCGCCAGACTCGGCCTGCGGGCCGTGCGTTCGGCCGACCGGCCCGGCCTGCTCGTCGGCGCGCTGCTCTTTGCGCATCTCAGGGACGCGGTCGCGATGGTTGCGGACGGCTATGCGACACCGGATGCCCTCGACACGGCGATGACGCTTGGATGCGGTTATCCACGCGGGCCGATGCGACTGCTTGCGGACGCCGGGCCGGGCGAGGCGATGCGGGTGCTCGCCGCCATGCACGCCGGGTACGGCGACCCGGCCTTTGCGCCGCCGCCGCTGCTGCGCGACTACGCGGTCAGCGGCCTGGCTCCCGTCGGCAAGGGAGCATGACATGTCCCGCCGGCGGCCCAGGCGACTGCCGCCGCACCCGCTGCGATGAGCCCGCGGAAGGCCCGCCGCCTGCCGTCAGAGCAGCCGCGCCGGCCCAGGCGAGCTGGGCGCACGCCTCCGGCCGCGGATCGGGGCGAGGCTGGGTCCGATGATGCCGCCGAGCGGCTGGGTCCGCCCCGGCTGGAGGAATGGCCGGATGGCGACTGGCTGGTCCGGCAGGTGCCAGGATCGGCCGCCGCGAAGGAGTATCGCTGCCCGGGTTGCGATCAGGAGATCAGGCCGGGGACCGCGCACGCTGTCGTCTGGCCGGCCGAGACGCCAGGGCCGGCCGAACGGCGGCACTGGCACAATGCTTGCTGGCGGCGCCGCCCGCGCAGGCCAGGGCCGGCCAGCTACCGGTAGCAGGCGGCCTGGCCGCCGCCGTGTACCAGGACTGCGAAGGTGACCAGTGAGTGCGGACGCGACGACCGAGATCAGGGCGAACACCGTCCTGCCCGCGCGCCGTGAGGACATCGTGCTTCGCACAGCGGACGGCCTCGATCTCGTTGGCGAGCTGGCACTGCCGCCAGAAGCAGCGCCGGTCGCGACGCTGATCTGCCTGCATCCGCTGCCGACCGCTGGCGGCATGATGGACAGCCACATTCTCAAGAAGGCGTCCAATCGCCTGCCTGCCCTGGCGGGTCTGGCCGTCTTGCGTTTCAACACCAGGGGAACGTCGTCGGAGCGGGGAACAAGCGGCGGCCATTTCGGTGGCGGCAAAGCAGAACGGGAAGATGTCGCAGCAGCCGTCGACTACTGCGTTGGCGCCGGACTGCCGAGGCTCTGGCTGCTCGGCTGGTCTTTCGGCACCGAGCTGGCGCTGATGTGGGGCAACCTGCCGCGTGTCGACGGCGCGATCCTGCTGTCGCCAGCCCTGCACAGAGCCACCGATGCCGATCTGGACTTCTGGGCGGCAAGCGGCAAGCCGCTCCTCGTGCTTGTTCCCGAGCTGGATGACTACCTGCGTCCCGACGAGGCCAGAGCGCGGTTCGCGAGGGTGCCGCAGGCTCAGCTGATCGCGGTGAGCAAGGCCAAGCACCTGTGGGTGGGGGAGACTTACGTCCGGATCGTGCTGAATGAGATAGTGCGGCTGCTAAACCCGGCAGCCTGGCCGCTGCCCGAGCACTGGCGCCTCGGTGAAGGAGAGGAACGACCGTGAGCCTGTTCGACCTGAATGGCAAGACGGCCTTCGTGACCGGTGCCTCGCGCGGCATCGGCCGCGCGATCGCGGTCGCGCTGGCCCAGGCAGGCGCTGACGTCGCGATCGTGGCGCGCACGGCGGAAGGGCTCGCTGACACCGCGGACGACATTACGGCGGCAGGCCGCAGGGCGATCGTGATCCCGGCCGATGTGACCGATCAGGCGGGCGTCAGAGACGCCGTCGCGACGGCGATCGGCGAGCTAGGGCACGTGGACATCGTGGTGAACAACGCTGGCGGTTCGAACTTCATGGTGAGCTTCCGCGAGCTGCGATTGTCTGGCTGGGACAAGCTGATGAAGCTCAACCTGAATTCCGCCGTCTATGTCTGCCATGCTTTCGCCGAGCACCTGCTCGATCGCAAGTCAGGTTCGGTCATCAACGTTGCCTCCGTGGCCGGGGTGGCGGCGTCGCCGCTGATCAGCCCCTACGGCGCGGCTAAGGCGGGGCTGGTGTCGCTGACCAAGACCCTTGCCGTCGAGTGGGCCGGCGACGGTGTCAGGGTCAACGCGCTGTGTCCCGGCTGGACGGCGACCGACCTGAACCGCAACCTGTGGGAGGACCCGGTCGCCGGGCCTGCCACGATCGCGACGGTCCCGATGCGCAGGTGGGCGACCGCTGAGGAAATGGCGGGTCCTGCTGTGTTCCTTGCCAGCGATGCCTCGTCTTACCTGACCGGGCAGGCTCTCGTGGTCGACGGCGGCCAGACGGTCAATTCTTAGTCCGACAGCCGGTAGCACATAACAGGCCAGATGACACGAAGGCCCCGGCGCGAACAGTCCGCGCCGGGGCCTTGTTATCGGAGTTCTGGGGTGTTACTCCGTCCACCACTCCTCGTCGCCGTCGCCGCCGCCCTGCTTTGCGCTGGCCTGCTTGGCCTCGGTCTTGGTGGCGGTCGCCGGAGCTGAACCGGACCGGGCGGGCTGCCGCTCGCCACCGCCACCGCCGCCGTTGGCAGCAGGAGGGGCCGCGACCGCGGCGCGCGGGCCCGCCAGAGCCGGGGCCGACGCGGCCGACAGGGTGGCGGCCGACGGCCCGAGCAGCTGGCTGATCTGCGCCAGGTGTGCCTGCACGGTCTCGTACTGCTTGTTCGCCTCGTCGACCCGGCGCTGAGCCGTGTTCGCGTGCCTGTCCGCATCGGCCTTCGCCTCGGCGAGCATCTGGTCGGCCTGAGACTTGGACTGCGCGACGATGTCGTCGGCGTTCTTCTTGGCGCTGCTGACCAGCTGCTTGGCGTGAGCGTCGGCTTCCCGCCTTGACTGGTCGGCCTGAGCGCTTGCCTTGGTGGCTCGCTGCTCGGCCGTCGCCGCGCGCTGTTCTGCCTCGGAGACCAGACGCTGCGTCGCGGCCTGGGCCGCGGCAAGGCGCTCGGCCTCCTGGCGCTCAGCTTCCTCACGCCGCGACGCGAGCTGGATGTCGAATTCGGCTTCGGCCTGAGCGCGCTGAGCCTCGCTCTCCTCCAGGATCCGCTGCGCCTGGCTGCGCATCTCGTCGGCCTGGCGCTTGGAGGTGGTCAGGATCTCGTCCCGCTCACGCTTCGAGGAGGCCTTGAGCTGGGCGACCTCGCGCTCAGTGGTGGTACGCAACTTGGCGATCTCCCGCTCGACCGCGGCACGCTTCTCGGCGACCTCGTGGTCAACCATCGCGCGCATCTTCGCGACCTCGCGCTCGGTGGTCGAGGTCTGCTCGTCCGCCTCGCGCTGGGCGGTGGTCTTGATGCTTTCCGCCTCGCGCTCGGCCGATCCCCGCAGGTCGTCGGTCTCGCGCTTGGCGTTGGCCCGCAGCTCGGCGGTCTCGTTCTCCGCGCCGGCCCGCAGCTCGGCCGCGTCGACCTTGGCCGAGGCCATGAGCTGGCTCGCCTCAGTCCTGGCCTCCTGCAAGATCTCGTCGCGCTGCTCCTCGGCCAGCCTCAGCAGTTGCTCAATCCGGGAGCCGAGGCCCGAGTACGTGGGGCGCTCCTGCTCTTGCATCTGCCGGTGCAGATAAGCGATCTCCTGCTGGGTCGCCTGGTAGGACTGCCGCATGTCGCGCAGCCTGGCGTCCATCTCATGGAGATGGGCTTCGACCTCCTCCTGGTCGTAGCCACGCATTTTCTGCGAGAAGACGGGATGCGGCTGGTCCTCGTCAAAGAAGGTGCCGAGTTGAGCATCGATATCGGGCTGCATTTCGCCTAATCCTGGGGTCGACGGGGTAGACGTGTTGGTTGCATCACTCCGCCTGCGGGGACTTGTGATGACAGCACCGGTGAGGTTCGTCGCTTGCCTGCCAGGCTCGCCCGCAGCCGCAGGACCACTTGGGCCACAGCCGGCACGCCAGCTCACTTTCCCGGTGCTCGCAGCGTACTCCGCCGCCGTCGCGTTGGAGGCATGTTCGCTGCTGCTAGTGGCCTAGCTCACCAATTATTCTGCTTCTCCCGCCTTTCGGCCGCACTGTCCGGACGCGCAAGGTCTAGTTGGAGCCGATTTGCCGCATCCTGCTCCGCCATGCGCGTTGCCATTTCGGCCGTTAGCGGTCAGCCGCCTGGACCAGTTCGGTCAGCACGCCGCCGACGTCCGCGGGATGCAAGAACGCGATCGAAGCACCCATAGAACCGTGCCGCGGTCGGGCGTCGAGCAGGCGGACGCCGGCCGCGCCAATCGAGGCCAGCGCCGCCTCGATGTCAGCGACCGCGTACCCCACATGATGAATCCCTTCGCCCCGCCGTTGCAGGAATCGCCCGACCGGCGTATCCGGACCGAGCGGCTCGAGCAGCTGGACGTACGAGGTGCCAGCAGGAGCGTCGCCGACCACGAGCATCGCCTCCCGCACGCCCTGCTCGGCGTTCGTCTCCCGGCTGACGACGGTGAGGCCGAACGTGGCCTCGTAGAACTCCGCCGCGGTGGTCAGGTTCCGGCAGGCGATCCCGACATGATCGATCCGAGTCAGCACCCGTTCCTCCGCCACTTAGCGGCCTGCCCGTGCCAGCAAACACAGGGACCTGGCCATGTCACTGACCTCTGTATCGTTGCAGCTATGGGCGAAGCGGTAATTGTCGGTGGTGCCAGAACGGCGATCGGGCGGTTGCTCGGCTCGCTCAGTGATTTCAGCGGAGCCGAGCTCGGCGGGATAGCGATCAAGGCTGCGCTGAGCCGGGCCGGCATCTCCGGTGACCGGGTCGACTACGTGATCATGGGCCAGGTACTGCAGGCTGGCGCCGGCCAGATCACCGCCAGGCAGGCCGCGGTCGCGGCCGGCATCCCCATGACGGTTCCCTCGCTGACCATAAACAAGGTGTGCCTGTCTGGTCTCGATGCCATCGCGCTGGCCGCTCAGCTGATCAGGGCAGGCGAGTTCGAGGTGGTCGTCGCCGGCGGGATGGAGTCGATGACAAACGCGCCGCACCTGCTTCCCGGCGCCCGCAAAGGCTTCAAGTATGGCCCGGCCGAGCTCGCCGACTCGATGGCGCTTGACGGACTGACCGATGCGTTCGATCACGTGTCGATGGGCGAGTCCACAGAGCGGCACAACGCCAGGCTCGGCATCAGCAGGCAAGAGCAAGACGACTTCGCCGCCAGGTCGCATCAGCGCGCCGCGCTGGCGATCAAGAACGGCCTGCTCGCCGAGGAGATCCTGCCCGTACAGGTGCCGCAGCGGCGTGGCGATCCGCTGACCTTCGACACCGATGAGGGCGTCAGGGCCGACACGAGCGCAGAGGCGCTGGCCAAGCTGCGCCCGTCCTTCGCCAAGGATGGAACCATCACCGCGGGAACGGCCTCTCAGATCTCGGACGGGGCGTGCGCCGTAGTCGTGATGTCCGCCGAGGCGGCCGCCGCTGCGGGCGCCACCGTGCTGGCGGAGATCGGCGCGCACGGCGTCGTCGCCGGTCCGGACAACTCGCTGCAGTCACAGCCGTCGCACGCGATTCAGCGCGCGCTCGGAAAGGCCGGGCTCGCCACGGCGGACCTGGACCTGATCGAGATCAATGAGGCATTCGCCGCGGTCGCGATCCAGTCGATGCGCGACCTGCAGATCGACCCTGACATCGTCAACGTCAATGGCGGCGCGATCGCCCTTGGCCATCCGATCGGCATGAGCGGCGCACGCCTCGCCCTGACCCTGACATACGAGCTCAGGCGGCGTGGCGGCGGGCTCGGCGCCGCAGCGTTGTGCGGCGGCGGCGGTCAGGGCGACGCGTTGCTGCTGCGGGTGCCGCGGCCTGGCCGCGACTGACGCAGTGCAAACGGACTCGCGCGCTGAAGCGCTGGTCGCGGCGGCGCGGGACGGAGACGCCCGGTCTCTTGCCCGGCTTGTCTCGCTCGTGGAGAACGGATCACCTGAGTTGCGGCCGGTCATGCGTGCGGTTGCCGCGCACCCGGGTCACGCCCGGGTGGTAGGCCTGACCGGATCGCCCGGGGTCGGGAAGTCGACGGTCACCGGAGTCCTTGTTCGCGCATACCGGGCCCTTGACCTGCGCGTCGGCGTGATCGCCGTGGACCCGACCTCGCCCTTCACCGGCGGGGCCCTGCTCGGTGACCGGGTGCGGATGCAAGACCACGCGATCGACCGCGGGGTGTTCATCAGGTCGATGGCGAGCCGGGGGCACCTGGGCGGGCTGTCTGTTGCGGCACCGCAGGCGCTGCGGGTGCTCGATGCAGCGGGGTTCGACGTGATCTGCGTGGAGACCGTCGGCGTGGGGCAGGCTGAGGTCGAAATCGCCGCGCTGGCCGACACAACGCTGGTGATCGCCGCGCCAGGGATGGGGGACTCCATCCAGGCGGCCAAGGCCGGGATCCTGGAGATCGCCGACATCTTCGTCGTCAACAAGAGCGACCGCCCAGGAGCCCAGGAGGTCGTGCGCGACCTGCGCAACATGATGGCGATGGTGCGCTACGACGAGGGCGCGTGGAAGCCGCCGATCGTTTCCGTGTCGGCAACCGCGGGCGAGGGCATCGACGAGCTGGTCAGCAGGCTCGACGCGCACTGGAGCTGGCTGGTTGAGACGGGGGAGCGCGATCGCCGTCGGCTCGTCAGGGCTCGCGAGGAAGTGTCGGCGATCGCCATCACCGAGATGCGGCGCCAGCTGGGCGGACTGCCAGGCCAGTCGAGGCTTGACGAACTCGCCGCCGAGGTCGCCTGCGGCAAGCTGGACCCTTACTCCGCCGCCGACGACCTGATCGCGCACCAGCCCTGAGGCTGCTGAGCCCGCGGCACTCGCCCCATGAACACCTGCGGCCCACGGATACCCAGGCAGAGATACCCCATTGGCACATGGGGGTTGGGCGGTCAGGACCTTCCTGAGGCTGAGCGGCGGGCCGTGGCGCGGTCGAAGACGCTGCTGACAGCCTGGCCCGCGCCGCCGCCGATCAGCGCTCCGACGACTGTGTCGCCCGGATAGTGGACGCCGGTGTGCACGCGTGAGTAGGCGACGCCGCCGGCGAGGAAGTGGATCGCGATCGCGAGCCACGGATTGTCCCTGCTGATCGCCGTCGCGAACGCGAACGCCGTGGCGGAATGGCCTGACGGAAAGGACGTCGACGAGGGCATCCTGACCTGCCGCGCGTCAGGCACTCCGGCGCCTGACCGGTCGGGCCTGCGCCGTCCGGTCAGTGTCTTGATGCCAAGGTTGACCACCGCGGACGTCGCGCCGATCGCGAGTATCCCGCGGACGGCCGCCCGCCGCCCGGCCGGCCCGGTGAGGGCGAGTGCACCGGCAATCCCGAACCAGAGCCGCGAGTGGTCGGCCAACCGCGAGAGCCGGCGCATGGCATCGTCTAGCGCCGGTGACGGGACGCTGGCCACCGCGGCATAAACGGCGCGGTCGATAGCGCCCAGCTGATGCAGGATCTCGGCCGCGCGCTGACGAACCGGGCCGCCACGCCTGGCCAGATTCTCGGCGAGCAGGTCGGCGACGGCGTCATCTAGCCTGCCTGGCGAATCGGCTGCCGGCTCATCGCGACCCGACTCTGTTCCGGCCACCGCTGCATGGTAACACCGCGAGCAGGGCAGTTCTCAGGGGCGAGGATCGGTGCTGGTTTGGCAGGAGGTGCGCAGGTGGCGGGGTCGACCAGGCTGGCGAGCCGCATGTCGGCCGACAGGCAGCGGCCGTCGCTTCCCGAGCGTGCGGGCGCGATCGTCTCGATGCTCTGCCTGGCGCTGGCTCTGCTCGTGCTGGCCCTCAACGCAGTGCTGCGGATCGCTGCCGTTGTCCTGGCGCTGGCCGGCCTGCTCGCCTGCGTCACGGCCTGCTGGTACGTCGTGGCGCGGCGCGGCGCAGTGCGGTTCCTGGCCTCGCTCGCTGCGCTGATCGCGCTGGGCGCGTTCATCGCTGGCCTGGTGCTGACCGTAATCAGCGGCTGGATCGTGCTGGCCGTAGCCGCGCTTGGCGTGATCTCCGTGCTGTCGGCAAGGTATGCGCTAGGCCGGACGCCGAAGGCCATCCGATCGGCCGGACGGTCGGCCAGAGCTAAGGTCGCCAAGGCCAAGGCGAAGGTAGCGGGCCTGGACGGCACGGCTCCGGTGCTGATCATGAACCTCAAGTCCGGCGGCGGCAAGGCTGAGCAGTTCCGCCTCGCTGACGAATGCGTCGCGCGCGGCATCCGGCCGGTGATCTTGCAGCGCGGCGACGACCTCGTCGCGCTGGCCGAGGAGGCCGTCGCCGGAGGTGCCAGCGCAATCGGTATGGCCGGGGGAGACGGATCGCAGGCTGCCGTCGCGTCTGTCGCGGCCAGGCTGCAGGTCCCGTTTGTCTGCGTGCCGGCCGGGACCAGAAATCATTTCGCGCTTGATCTCGGGCTGGACAGGTCCGACGTGGTCGGGGCGCTTGACGCATACGCCGACCAGATCGAGCGGCAGGTCGACCTGGCAGAGGTCAACGGGCACACGTTCGTGAACAACTGCTCGCTCGGGCTCTACGCCAAGGTGGTGCAGTCGCCCGAATACCGCGACGCCAAGATCCGGACCGCTGCGGAGATGTTGCCGGACCTGATCGGTCCCGACGCCGCGTCGCTCGATCTGAGCTTCGCGGTCCCCGACGGCGAGGCGTTGACGACCGCGCACTTGATATTGGTGTCTAACAACCCGTACCAGCTTGCCCACCCCGGCGGCCGCGGCACGCGGGAGCGGCTCGACCTCGGCAAACTCGGGGTTGTTGCCGTTCAGGTCAGCGATGCCGCCGACGCCAGGAACTTCATGATGCTCGAGCTGGCCGGCCAGGTGCAACGCTTCGCTGGCTGGCAGGAGTGGACCACTGAGGAGTTCACCGTCAGCTCGGGCGGACCAATCGAAGTCGGAATCGACGGCGAGGCCATGGTGCTCGAACCGCCACTGCGCTTCGCGACCAAGCCAGGTGCGCTCGGCGTCTGGCTGCCCAAACACGCTCTCCGGGTCTCGCCGGCGGCTCGTGCGGTCCGGCTGCTGGCGCGCTCGACGGCGGCCGACCTGGTGTCGGTCGCGGCCGGCAGCCAGCCCGCCCGGATAGCTTGACATCGAGATACTTTCGTCTCTACGCTTAGAATGTAACTTGACATCGAGATACTTGCCGATCGACGCGGAGCTGGGCGCGACTGAGCTGGCGGCGGCTGGGCTGGGCGGCAGAGCTGGACGCGGCTGAGCTAGGCGCGGCTGATCTGGGCGCGGCTGGGTAGCTCGGCCTGACGGCGACGGCGCCCGCGTGCTAAGGCAGGATGGGTGAGCGCTTCTGCGCGGGCGCGGGTTATACGGAAGGACAGGGTCATGACAGCGAACAGCTTCGATGCTCGCGGCACGCTGACGGCGGGCGGGAGCAGCTTCCAGGTCTACCGGCTCGACGCGGTGCCCGGGTCCGCTGACCTGCCGTTCAGCCTCAAGATTCTGCTCGAGAACCTGCTGCGCACTGAAGACGGCAGCAACGTCACCGCCGATCACATCAGGGCACTGGCCGGCTGGGATGCGGCCGCCGAGCCCGCCACCGAGATCCAGTTCAGCCCGGCGCGGGTGATCATGCAGGACCTGACCGGCGTTCCCGCCGTCGTGGACCTCGCTAGCATGCGGGAGGCCATGCGCGATCTCGGCGGCGACCCGGAGAAGATCAACCCGCTCGTGCCAGCCGAGCTTGTTATCGACCACTCGGTGATCGCCGACATCTTCGGCCGGCCCGACGCGTTCGAGCGCAACGTCGAGTTCGAGTTCCAGCGCAACTCCGAACGGTTCGCCTTCCTGCGCTGGGGACAGCAGGCGCTGCAGCAGTTCCGCGTCGTGCCGCCCGGCACGGGCATCGTCCATCAAGTGAACATCGAGCACCTGGCCAGGGTCGTCATGACGGCGCGGGAGGTTGGAGGCGGCGTGCTGGCATACCCCGACACCTGCGTCGGCACCGACTCGCACACCACGATGGAGAACGGCCTTGGCGTGCTCGGCTGGGGCGTCGGCGGCATCGAGGCAGAGGCCGCGATGCTGGGCCAGCCCATTTCGATGCTGATCCCGAAGGTGGTCGGTTTCAAGCTGACCGGAGAGCTGCCGTCGGGAGCGACCGCCACCGACCTAGTCCTCACGATCACCGAGCTGCTGCGGCGGCACGGTGTGGTCGGCAAGTTCGTGGAGTTCCACGGCCAAGGCGTGGCAGCTGTCCCGGTCGCGAACCGGGCCACGATCGGGAACATGAGCCCGGAATTCGGATCCACCTGCGCGATCTTCCCGATCGACGAGGAAACGCTGATCTATCTGCGCCTGACGGGTCGCCCGGACGAGCAGGTCAGGCTCGTCGAGACCTACGCCAAGGAGCAGGGCCTCTGGCATGATCCGGACTCCGACGGCGGCACCAGGTACTCCCAGCAGCTTGAGCTTGACCTTTCCACGGTGGTCCCGTCACTGGCCGGGCCGAAGCGCCCGCAAGACCGGGTCGCACTGACCGATGCCAAGCAGTCCTTCAGGGACGCGCTCGGTTCCTACGTGAATCTGCCAAGCCTCGACAACGGGATCGCGGGCACCTTCCCCGCCTCCGACCCAGTCTCGGGCGGGCTGGACGGGAGACCGTCGTCGCCCGCGGTTGTCACGCTCGACGACGGCACGCAGACGTCTGTCGATCACGGCTCGGTGGTGATCGCCGCCATTACGTCGTGCACGAACACCTCCAACCCGTTCGTGATGGTCGGCGCCGCGCTGCTGGCGCGCAATGCGGTCGAGGTGGGCCTGACCCGCAAGCCGTGGGTGAAGACTACGCTCGCGCCAGGTTCGAAGGTGGTCATGGATTACTACGAGCGGGCGGGCCTTACCCCGTACCTGGAGAAGCTCGGCTTCAACCTGGTGGGCTACGGCTGCACGACCTGCATCGGCAATTCAGGACCGCTGCCCGAGGCGATCAGCGCCGCGGTCGCAGAGAACGACCTCGCGGTGGTGTCGGTGCTGTCGGGCAACAGGAACTTCGAGGGCCGGATCAACCCGGACGTCAAGATGAACTACCTGGCCTCGCCGCCGCTCGTTGTCGCGTACGCGCTCACCGGAACCATGGACATCGACCTGACGACAGAGCCGATCGGCACAGGGGCCGACGGAAAGCCGGTCTTTCTGACCGACATCTGGCCGTCACCTGCCGAGGTCGAAGAGGTCGTCACTAGCTCTGTTGCGCCAGAAATGTTCAGTCGGGACTACGCGGACGTTTTTGCCGGGGACGAGCGGTGGCAGGATCTGGATGTTCCGGCCGGCAAGGTGTTCGCGTGGGATGCGTCATCGACCTATGTCCGCCGTCCGCCTTATTTCGACGGAATGCCTGCCGAGCCCGCGCCAGTGACGGACATCCACGGCGCGAGGGTGCTCGCGATGCTCGGCGACTCCGTCACCACCGACCACATCTCGCCGGCGGGAGCGATCAAGTCGGACAGCCCCGCTGGCCAGTACCTGACCAGCCACGGGATCGAGCGGCGGGACTTCAACTCATACGGCTCGCGGCGCGGCAACCACGAGGTGATGATCCGCGGCACCTTCGCCAACATCAGGCTGCGCAACCAGCTTGCCCCCGGTACCGAGGGTGGCGTGACGCTCAAGCTGCCCGAGGGTGAGCAGACCTCGATCTACGACGCGTCGCGCGCCTACCTCGGGGAGGGCACGCCGCTGATCGTGCTCGGCGGCAAGGAATACGGCTCCGGCTCATCCCGCGATTGGGCGGCGAAGGGAACCGCGCTGCTCGGCGTGCGGGCCGTGCTGGTCGAGTCGTTCGAGCGGATCCACCGGTCGAACCTGATCGGGATGGGCGTGCTGCCGCTCCAGTTCAAGCCGGGGGAGAGCGCAGGTTCGCTCGGCCTGACCGGCCACGAGGTATTCGACATTACCGGGATCGAGGCGATCAATTCCGGCGAGGCTCCGCACGAGGTGACGGTCTCAGCGGACGGCAAGGAGTTCTCCGCGATCGTGCGGATCGATACGCCAGGCGAGGCCGACTACTTCCGGCACGGCGGGATCATGCAGTACGTGCTGCGGTCGCTGCTGGGCAGCGGCTAACCGCTGGTCGTGACGGGCGGACACAGCGCGGCGCCTGGTCCCGGTCCTGCGAGCAATAACGCTGCTCGCGGGACGACGGGCGACGTCACGGCCGGTTCCCCTATGAGCGGACCGGCTGCTGCCGGTCTGGCCGCGGGCGGCGGCCTGTTGCTCGCGGGCATCCTGGCTACCTCGTTCAACATGCGGGCGTCGATCACTGGTCTGCCGCCCGTGTTTCCCGAGATGACGGCGGCGGCCGGCTGGACTACCGCCACCAAGTCCGCGCTGGCCGCGATGCCGGTGCTGAGCTTCGCGGTGTTCTCAGGGCTCGCTCCCATGCTCGCCAGGAAGATAGGCGAGGAACGCGTGCTCGGCGTATCGCTTGTACTGCTCGCAGCCGGGCTCGGCTTGCGCTCGGCCGCGCCGGGGGTCTTGCTCTTCCCGGGAACCATTGTTGCCGGGTGCGCGATCGCCCTGGTGAACGTTCTGCTGCCGAGCATGATCAAGCGCCGGAGGCCTGACCTGGCCGGGCTGGTGATCGGCCTGTACCTGTCGACGCTGACGGCCGGCGCGGTGGTCGGTGCCGTGATCGCCGTGCCGGTGTTTAACGCCGCAGGCGGGACTGCATCCGGCGGCTCAGGGCTGGCCGTGAGGCTGACCCTCGGCATGTGGGCGCTGCCCGCCCTCGCGGCCGTGCTGGTCTGGCTTCCGCAGCTGCGATTCCGCACCCTGCCTGCTGCTGCCGACGGCAGGCGCGGGGTGCTCGCGATGGGCAGAATTCCGCTGGCCTGGCAGGTCATGGGGTTCATGAGCCTGCAGAGCCTGTCGTACTACGCCACCTTGTCCTGGTTCCCGACCATGTTCAGGGATCACGGGATAAGCGCTGACAAAGCCGGGAACCTGCTCGCCTTGATGAACGTCGGCAACGCGATAACCGGCCTGATCGTGCCGGTGCTCGCGCACCGGGCCAGGGACCAGCGCTGGCTGGCCGGAACGGCGGTAATCCTGATCACGATCGGGCTGGCCGGGTCGGCGTTCGCGCCGAACTCGGCCGTGGTGCTCTTTGTCTGCTTGCTAGGTCTCGGCCAGGGCGGTGCCTTCGGCCTGAGCGTGTTCCTGTTCACCGCGCGGGCTGCCGACAGCCACACGGCCGCCGCTCTCTCCGGCTTCGCGCAGGGGCTGGGATACCTGCTCGCCAGCGCCGGGCCGCTGCTGATCGGCCTGCTGCACTCGGTGACCGGCAGCTGGACGGTGCCTGTCGTGATCCTGCTCTCCGTCAGCGGCGGCCAGTTTGTCACAGGCCTGCTGGCTAGCAGGGACAAGGCGATTGGCGCGGCGGACCTCCAGCCCGCGGCTGCGATGGGCGTTGGGGCCAGCTCTAGATGGGGAGGCCGGTTAGGCGGGCGCTGATGTCCCAAAGCTCGCTTGCGAGGTGGTCGTCGCGGGCCCGCCTGGACGCGGCAGACAAGCACCACCGCGGCACCGAGGCCGGTCAGCGCCACGGACGGGGCCTTGCCGATGCCGGAGCTGGCGCCGGTCACAACGCAAACCCGACCCGCCATCGGCCAGGCCGTGCTCTCGGTCAGGCGTTCGGGCTCAGTCAGTCGTTGCGGTAGGCGGCCGCGGCGCTGCCGCTGGGGGCTGCGGACTGGCCAGCGCCCCAGGCGCGCACCGTTCCCGGCACAAGGGCGCATGCCAGGACACGGTCGGCGACGTTGTGGCTGACCCTGACCGTCTTCCAGATGCCGTTCGCGGAGCGGTTCAGCACCACCGACGGAGCGGCACCGGAGTTCGCGATCACCCACATGCCGCCCCGGCCGTCCCTGCACATCCCGGTGGCTGCTGTGGTCCCCGGCATCCGAAGTTTTATCCAGGCGTGACCGTCGAAATGACCGAGCTTGGGCACGCCAGCCACTTTTCCTGCGACCCAGACATTCGATCGCGACAACGCGAGCACGTGTGAGTAGGTGAACCCGGCGAGCGCCGAAGGTCTCGCCAGCTGCCAGCTCGACCCGGTGAACTGGAACAACGCATTGAACGGGTGCCCGGCGTTACCGATCCCCCAGATATCGGATGAGCTGACGGTGCTGGCCTGAAAGACGCCGCTCGCCACGCCCTTCACCCGCCGCCAGGCCTTTCCGTTGAAATGCCAGGTACCGGCCCCTGGATGAAGTCGTCCCGAGGTCCCGAACACCCAGACGTTCGTCTTGCTGATAGCGGTGATGCCGGTGAAGCGGGTTCCGGCCTTCCAGGCACCGCGCGGCGCGGTCTTCCAGGCCGAGCCATTCCAGTTCAGGACCGAGCCGCCCAGGAACGTCACCGCCCAGATGTTGCTCGGCGAGGAAGCGCTGGCCGCCGTGATGAAGCTATGCGCGCCTGGCGGCAGCACCGTGGACTGCGGGACTCCGTTCCTGATCCGCTCGGCCTCCGGCTTCCCTGGCCCCCCGACGTTGGTTCCGCCCAGGAACCATGACTGACTGCCCCAGGAGAGCACCACGTCGTACTGGCTGCGGTTGGTCGCCGGCGGCAGGTAGTGAATGACCAGCTTCAGCGACCAGGGCGGAAAGGTCGCCGCCGAGGGCATGTCGGCAGCCGTGATCGCCGGGACCGCAACCGACAGGGCAAGCAGCCAGCCCACCGCCCGGTAGGTGCTAGCGGAGCCGCGATGGCTGTTCACATTAGCCTCCTGGGGGCTTGCACGGCTGGTCTGGGAAAAGCGGGGTAGGGGGCTGGTCTGGGAACATTAGCGAGCGGGGCGCCGCGACGTACGGATAACGCCATCCTGACGCAACCGTCATAGCGCAGGCAGACTCCGCGGCGTGCTCGAAATAGACTCGTTAGGTTCGCTCCTGGCTACATTGGCCGGGAGCGGGAAGCTCGGACTCCGGAAGAGTTTCACATCCGGCGGTCGTGCATATGTTCCGGACGCGCCGGCAGGCGGCGCCCGCGACGTGAGGAGCGCACCAGATGGCACTGCTTGAGTCGATCTGGAGTCCGCGAGACGTCAAGGCACTCAGCCCTGATGAGTTGCCCGTGCTTGCCAGCGAGATCAGGGCCTTCCTGATCGAGGCGGTGTCGCGCAATGGCGGGCATCTCGGCCCGAATCTCGGCGTCGTCGAGCTGACGATTGCGCTGCACCGGGTGTTCGACTCGCCTGCCGATCCGATCGTCTGGGACACGGGCCATCAGTCCTATGTGCACAAGCTGCTGACCGGCCGGATGGAGGGATTTGCGAAGCTGCGGCAGCAGGGCGGGGTGTCCGGTTACCCGAACAGGGGCGAGTCCGAGCACGACTGGGTGGAGAACTCGCACGCCTCGACGAGCCTTTCCTATGCCGACGGCCTGGCTAAGGCGCTGTACCTGCGCGGCGAACGGTACCGCAGGGTCGTTGCGATCATCGGCGACGGTGCGCTCACCGGTGGGATGGCATGGGAGGCGCTGAACAACATCGCTGGCGCCAAGGACCGCCCCGTCGTGATCGTCGTCAACGACAACGGCCGGTCCTATCAGCGCACCATTGGCGGACTCGCCGATCACCTGGCATCGGTCCGGGTGTCGCAGCGGTACGAGCAGGTGCTCGACCTGGTCAAGACCACGCTGTCGCACACCCCTGTGGTCGGGCCGCCGCTCTTCGACACGTTGCACGGGATCAAGAAGGGCCTGAAAGACGTCCTGCAGCCGCAGGTGCTCTTCGAAGACCTCGGGCTGAAGTACCTCGGGCCCGTTGACGGGCACGACGAGCCGGCGATCGAGCATGCGCTCGGCCGGGCCAGGGAGTTCGGCGGTCCCGTGCTCGTCCATGTGATCACTCAGAAGGGCCGCGGCTACGCGCTGGCCGAGGAGAATGACGAGGACTGCCTGCACCAGGTTCAGCCCGGTGCGGCGGTCCACCTCAACGGTGCCAGCCCGGCTCAGCCAGCGGCGGCCAAGGCTGCTCCCGCCAAGCCGGCCAAGCGCGGCTGGACGCATATCTTCGCCGACGAACTTGTCGATGTCGGCGCTCGCAGGCCTGACGTCGTCGCGATTACCGCCGCCATGCTGCATCCGACCGGCCTGGCCAAGTTCGCGCAGGTCTACCCCGACCGGGTTTTTGACGTGGGCATCGCCGAGCAGCACGCCGTGACCAGCGCGGCCGGCCTGGCCATGGGCGGCATGCACCCGGTTGTGGCGATCTACGCCACGTTCTTGAACCGTGCCTTCGACCAGGTGCTCATGGACGTGGCGATGCACAAGCTGCCGGTGACCTTCGTGCTCGACCGCGCCGGTGTCACCGGGCCCGACGGCGCGAGTCACCATGGCATGTGGGACGGCTCCCTGCTCCAGATCGTGCCGAACATCAAGGTCGCCGTGCCTCGTGACGGCACCCGGCTGACCGAGCTGCTCCGCGAGGCTGTGGCTATCAATGACGGTCCGACCGCGCTGCGGTTCCCTCGCGGAAGCGCTCCGGAAGACCTGCCCTCGATCGGCAAGCTCGGCGGGATGGACCTGCTGGCGGCGCCCGCCGAAGGCACGGCACAGGACGTGCTGCTGGTCGGCGTCGGTCCGATGACCGCGATCGCGATGGATGTTGCCGAGCGGCTGACCGGTCAGGGCATCGGCGTGACGGTTGTCGACCCTCGCTGGGTGAAGCCCGTCGACGATGCGATCGCGGCCGCGGCTGCGCAGCACAGGCTGGTGGCCACGGTGGAGGACAACGGCACCGCGGGCGGCTTCGGCGATGCCGTGGCCAGGAAGTTGCGCGAAGCCGACATCGCAACCCCGCTGCGTACATTCGGCCTGCCGCAGCGGTTCCTTGAGCACGGCGAACGCGGCGAGGTGCTCGCTCTGGCCGGCCTGACCTCACAGGAGCTCAGCCGGGCCATCACCGAGGCGGTCGCCAAGCTCACAGCCGACCTGGTGCCCGACCACCAGGACTAGCCCTCGGCCGTTCTCGCGGTGCCGCGTTCTCGTGTGGCAGCCGCCGAGTGCTGCGCGACCCGGGACAGGCGGTCTGCCGTCGCGGCGACGAAGTCGATCAGCTCCTGCGGTTCGAGCACGGTGAAGTCGACGCCGAGGGCGGCCAGGTGGAAGGTCAGCGCGCCGAGTGAGTCCGAGCCGGTCGTCAGCAGGCATGCTCCGCCGCCGGCATCGGTGACGACGCCCGATGTACGGGACAACTCCTCGGCCACAACTTGCGCTGGAGCGTGCACGAGCAACCGCGCCTGGTAACGGTACGGCGCGGAGGTGACGGCCCTGGCGACGAATGCGGCCGGGTCCGGTGGCTCCCTCGGCACGAACCTGCTGCCTGCATCGGCCGATGCGATGATCCTGTCCACCCTGAACGTGCGCCAGTCCCCCCGCTCGACATCGAACGCCATGAGGTACCAGCGGTAGCCGGTGCTCACCAGGCGGTGCGGTTCGACGACTCGCTCAGAATCAGAACCCGACCGGTTTCTATAACTCAACCGCACTCGCTGATGACGCCGGCAGGCGGCAGCCAGCGCGGCGAGCTGGTCAGGATCGACAACAGGGCCGGGTCCGGTGAGCGCGACGGTGGCCTGCTGTAGCGCGGCAGTCCGCTCCCGCAGCCTGGCGGGCAGGACCTGGTCAAGCTTGGCCAGCGCGCTCACCGAAGCCTCCGACAGTCCGGCGACGGTATGGCTAGCGGCGCTGCGCAGGCTGACGACGACCGCGATGGCCTCGTCATCATCGAGCAGCAGCGGCGGCAGAGCCCGGCCGGACCCGAGCCGGTATCCGCCAGCGACCCCAGGAACCGAGTGCACCGGGTAGTCCAGGTCGCGCAGGCGCTGCACGTCGCGCCGCAACGTCCGCACCGTGACGCCCAGCCGCTCAGCCAGGTCCGCCCCTGACCACTCGGGGCGAACCTGCAGCAGCCCAAGCAGCCGCAGCAGCCGGGCCGAGGTCTCGAGCACGCTCATCATTATTGCCGCAATTGAGGACCGCCCCTGTCCTCGATAGCCGATAGCTTCGCTGCCATGGACATCGACTGGAGCAATGAGCTAGCAGAGCAGCTCGAGTGGCACTGGCAGAACCAGCTGCGGCCACGACTGGACGGCCTGAGCGACGCGGAGTACTTCTGGGAGCCGGTGCCAGGCTGCTGGAGCCTGCGCAAGCGCGGCACTCCGAGGGAGACGACACTCGTCGGCACCGGGGAGTACTGCTACGAATTCGTCTGTCCCGAGCCCGCGATTCCGCCGGTGACCACGATCGCCTGGCGGCTCGCGCACATGATCGTAGGTGTCTTCGCCGAGCGGAACGCCTCGCACTTCGGCGGCCCGCCCGCCAGCTGGCGGGACTTCGATTACGCAGGCACGGCGGCTGACGCCATTGCCCAGCTCGATAACGTCTACGCGACATGGATCAAGGGCGTGCGCGGCCTCGGCCCCGACGGCCTGGTCCGGCCGTGCGGGCCCGCCGAGGGCCTTACGCCGACTATCCGCTGGCGGCGCTCGTGCTGCACATCAACCGCGAGGCACTTCATCACGGAGCCGAGATCGCCCTGCTCAGGGACCTGTACCGGGATAAAGGAGACCACAGCAATGCCCTTTGATTTTCAGATCGCCGTGGACGCCAGCGAGCCGCATGTGCTCGCCGACTGGTGGGCGGAGACCCTCGGCTGGGTGGTCGAACCTTCTGATGAGGACTTCATTCGCCGGATGATCGCCGAGGGTTACGCGTCCGAGAATGAGACGATGACCCACAACGGCGCACTCGTCTGGAAGGAAGGCGCGGCGATCCGGCACCCGGACGTGCCGTCCGGCCTGGCCAGGCCCCGGATCTTGTTCCAGCTAGTGCCCGAGGCGAAGACAGTGAAGAACCGCATGCACCTCGACGTCAGAGTCGGTGAGGAGGATATCGAGGCGGAGGTGGCGAAGCTGACTGAGCGCGGCGCTACGTACTTGCACAAGGCCTCCCAAGGGCCGCATTGGTGGGTGACGATGGCCGACCCCGAGGGAAACGAGTTCTGCGTCGCCTGA
The DNA here is from genome assembly GCA_036258115.1 of Streptosporangiaceae bacterium. Classification (GTDB taxonomy): domain Bacteria; phylum Actinomycetota; class Actinomycetes; order Streptosporangiales; family Streptosporangiaceae; genus Chersky-822. The sequence goes on along the minus strand of DATAEH010000064.1, from coordinate 34,369 downwards.
CGGTTCATGCCCGCAGGTGAAGCGCATGGCCACCGAAGCATGAGCGCGGCGTGCGCAAGGAACTAGGTCATGTTGATCGACGTTTTGCCTGGATGAGGGCATTGGCTATGGCTACGAGCGGGGGCGGCCATGTCAACGATCGTGATCGCGAAGTATCGAGCCGATCCATCCAGGTTTGAGAAGCTGGTCAAGGCCGACGACGTCGATTTCACGGCGGTCGCGAGAGCAAGAATGTCCAAGGGCTGCATTTCGCACCGGTACGCGGTTGGCGACGGCGCGGTTTACGTCATAGATGAGTGGCCGAGCATCGAGGCGTACAACGAGGGCTGGGAGACCAGCCGAGGATGGTCGCACGAGATTGCCGTCGAAGCCGGTCTCGAGGAACCACCGGAGATCACATACCTACGCGTGGTCCCCGATCCTGGCGCGTTCTATCGGTATCCAGGCTGATTGGCCGAACACGCCGAAAGGCACCACACGGCCGGGTGAGGATCACTGTTTCGAGAGAACGGAGTCCTGCGTGGCTTGAACGTATCCTGGCACTGGCGGCTGGCGGGACCGGGGCGGTCCATGCCCGCCGGCCGGCCAGAAAGGTGCAGAATCGCGTTCATGAAAACCCTCAACGTCGCCGTTGTCGGCTCGGGCCCGGCGGGCCTGTACACGGCCGAGGCCCTGATCAAGCAGGGCGCAGCGCTCGACCCGCCATGTTCGGTGCAGGTAGACGTGCTGGACCGGCTGCCGACGCCGTATGGTCTCGTCCGCTACGGCGTCGCCCCTGACCACAAGTCGATCAAGTCGATCGCGGACTATCTGCGCGGTGTGCTTGAGCACGACGGAGTCCGGTTCCTCGGCGCCGTGCACCTTGGCGAGGACGTGACCAGGGAAGATCTGATCTCCTGCTACGACGCCGTCGTCTACGCGACCGGTGCGATGCGGGACAGGCGAATGGGCATTCCCGGCGAGGACCTGCCGGGCAGCTTTGCGGCGACGGACTTTGTGAACTGGTACTGCGGGCACCCCGATGTGGACCCCGAGCGTTTCGTCGTCGACGCCGAGTCGGTCGCGGTGATCGGGGTCGGCAACGTCGCGGTCGATGTCGCACGGATCCTGGTGCGCGACCCGGAAGAACTCCGCGAGACCGACGTGTCCCAGCCGGTCCTCGACGCGCTGATGGCGAGCAAGGTGCGTGAGGTCCACATGATCGGCCGGCGCGGTCCGGCGCAGGCGAAGTTCACCACCAAGGAACTCCGCGAACTCGGCGAGCTCGCCGGAGTCGACGTGGTCGTAGGCGACGGCGAAGCCGACCTCGACGCGTTCGACGCGACGGGGGAGAGCTCCCTGCTCGCGGCTGCCGATCGGCACGTGCGCGGCAATTACACGGTGATCAGCAACTGGGCGGAGCGCGCTCCTACCGGTGCTGCTCGGCGGCTGACCGTCCGCTTCTGGCTGAGCCCCGCTGAGATCAACGGGACGAACAGGGTCGAGGGGCTGACTCTCGAGCGCACGAGGCTGGACTCCGACGGGCGGCTGACCGGAACGGGCCAGTTCGAACAGCTGCCCGTGCAGATGGTCTTGCGCAGCGTCGGGTATCAGAGCGTGCCATTGCCCGGTGTTCCGTTCGACGAGCGATCGCATACCGTCCCGAACGCCGACGGTCGCGTGCTCGGCCCCGACGGCCAGCCGCTGCCCGGCGAATACGTCGCGGGGTGGCTGAAGCGCGGGCCCACCGGAGTGATCGGGACAAACAAGTCCGACGCGGCGCAGACCGTAAGGAGCCTGCTTGCCGATCTTGCTGGCGGGCCGGGTCCTGATGACGTGCAGCTACCCAGGCCAGGCCTGCTCAGGCTGCCGCAGGGCGGGGCGGCGGCCCCGGGTGCGGCTGGCGCCGCCGTCGCTGGAGCGGCAGGTGAGCCGGAAGCCGCTGGCGCGCTCGGGACGGCAGCGGCAGTCCGGGGTCCGGCGGGTTGCGAGCGGTTCGCGGCCTTGCTCGCCGAGCGCGGCATCACGCCGATCGGCTACGAGGACTGGCTGAAGATCGAGATGGCCGAGAAGGACCTCGCTGCCGCGCTGGGCAGGGGTTCGCGGGTCAAGCTCGCCAGCCGCGCCGAAATCCACCTCGCCTGCGGCCTCCGCAAACCCTGACTGCGCAACGAGCCTGAGACAAACCGGGCAATTCCGGCGCTACGGACAGCTGATCGGCGCGGGTCAATGTGTTACCCCGGATTTCGGTTGCGACGTAAGCCGCATACACCTCTAATTCCGGCGCGAAAAGGAACCCCAATCGGGGGTAAGAGCTCTGGGCAGGAGCGCCCGAGCCGGATGACGGAGCGTGTCGCAGGGTTAGGTGGTTTCGGTGATCAAGTGCTTGAGCAGGGCCCGGGTGCGCGCGCGCTCGTCGCCGCTGGCGAAGTTGCCTGCCGCGAAGTCGGTGACGCCGCAGTCTGCGAGCGCCATGATCTGGCTAGCGACCTGGTCCTCGTTGCCGACGATCGCCACGTCGGCAGGGCCATCGGCGCCCTCGCGATCCAGCATGGCGCGGTAGGACGGCAGCTGACCGTAGATCTCGAAGACCTTGGACGCCCGCGCTCGGGCGCCATCCGGGTCATCGGTGACGCAGACTGGCAGCACGCAGACGATGCGCGGCGGTGGCATGCCAGCCTCCTGGGCGGCAGCGGTGATCGTCGGGGCAATGTAGTCCCGCGTGGTTGCCGGGCCAGTCATCCACAAGATCGTGCCCGCGGTGCGCTGGCCCGCGAGGCGCAGCATCTGCGGCCCCATGGCCGCCATCAGGACCGGCACCTGACCGGTCCGCGGGACCGACAGGCCGATGCTGGCGCGCATGGTTTTCCCCTCGAAGGACACCGGCTGGCCGTCGAGCGCCGGCAACAGGATCGACAGGTACTCGCGCATATGCGCGGCCGGAGCGTCGAAGCTGTATCCGTACATGTCCTCGATGACGATCTTGTGCGACAGGCCGATTCCGAGGGCCAACTGGCAGTCAAGCGCGAGAGCGGTAGTAAGGGCCTGCTGGGCGAGCACTGCAGGATGTCGCGGGTAGGTCGGTACGACCGCGGTGCCCATCTCGATGCCGTGCACGCCGTTGCCCGCGACGGCAAGAGCCGTCAGGGCATCAAGGCCGAAGATGTTGGCCATCCAGGCCGACGAGAAGCCGTCGTCCACGGCCATCAAAAGCTGGTCACGGAGCACGCTCAGCGCTTGCGGGCTCTGCGGCTCGGCCAGGGATGTTCCGATGCGCATGTGAACTCCGTTTCCGCGATGGCCAGTTGCCGGGGGTATTGGATGAGTATCGGCTAGGGGAGTATAGAGGCATGGATTCGGGGCAAGCTGCGTCGTCAGGCGCCGAAAGGAGCCGGCCGGGGCCGGTCGTGGTGGGCAATGTCAACACGAGGGGCCGGGCCGCTGGAAGATCACGAGCCAGCGACCGTCGTCAGTCGACGGCTGCCGGTCGGAAGGCTGCCGACCAGACGACTGACACCGGGCTCATCGACGCCGCGGAACCGGACGGGATCGAAGGGACCGCCGCTATCCTCGCGGGCGCGGGCAGGGACGTTGCCACCGAACAGGACCGGCTCAGCATGCTTGGCGAGCTGCCTGAGCTGCCGGCGGATCGGTATCTGGACCGGGAAGAGAGCTGGCTGAGGTTCGCCCAGCGAGTACTTGAGCTCGCTGAGGACCCGAACGTCCCGCTGCTGGAACGCGTCAGGTTCGAATCAATCTTCGCGAGCGCCCTGGATGAGTTCTTTATGGTCCGGGTGGCCGGACGGATCCGCCGGATGGCGACCGGCCTGCCCGTAGAGAGCGTCAGCGGCAAGGCGCCAGACCAGATCCTCGAGAACACCCTCGGCATGGCGCGCCGGCTCGCGGACCGGCACGCGCACTGCTTCGCTGACCAGTTGCTGCCTGCGCTAGCCGATGCCGGCATTGAGATCCTGCGGTGGAAGGAGCTGACGGCCGAGGAGCAGGCCCAGCTCCAGGAACTGTTCAGGGAGAGGATCTACCCAGTCCTCACGCCGCTGGCCGTGGACCCGGCTCATCCGTTCCCGTTCATCTCTGGGCTCTCGCTCAGCCTCGCGGTGATGGTCGCCGATCCTCGATCCGGGCTGACGCTGTTCGCCAGGGTCAAGGTGCCACCGCTGCTGCCTCGGTTCCTCACGGTCTCGCCTTACCGGTTTGTGCCGCTTGAAGATGTGATCGCCGCGCACCTGACCGAGCTTTTCGCCGGGCTCGATGTGATCGAGCACCACGCGTTCCGCGTGACGAGGATCCGTGACCTCGAAATCGACGAGGACGTCACCGAGAACCTCCTCCAGTCGCTCGAACGCGAGCTGATGCGGCGCCGGTTCGAGCCGGCCGTGCGGCTCGAGGTCGAGGAGTCGATCTCCGCCGACGTGCTTGAGAAGCTGGTGACCGAGCTCGACATCGACTACCGCGCTGTCTACAAGCTGCCGGGCCCGCTGGACCTGTCCGGCCTGTCCGCGATCGCCGATCTCAACTTGCGCAGGCTCAAGTACCCCGCGTTCGTGCCCGCCGAGGGCGCGCTGCCAGGCGACCGCAGCGTGTTCTCAACCCTGTCCGAGCGCGATGTGCTCGTCCATCTGCCGTACGACTCGTTCACGGCCAGCGTGCAGCGCCTAGTGGTCTCGGCCGCTGCCGATCCGCGGGTCCTCGCGATCAAGCACACGCTCTACCGGACCAGCGGGGACTCAGAGATCGTCGACGCGCTCATCGACGCCGCTGAGGCTGGCAAGCAGGTCGTGGTCGTCGTCGAGATCAAGGCCAGGGGCGACGAAGAGGCGAACATAGCCTGGGCGCGCAAGCTTGAGCAGGCCGGCTGTCACGTCGTCTATGGCTTCGTCGGGCTGAAGACGCACTGCAAGATGGTGCTTGTCGTCCGCGAGGAGGCCGACGGCTCGCTGCGCAGGTTCTGCCACATCGGCACCGGCAACTATCACCCAAAGACCGCCAGGCTGTATGAGGACTATGGCCTGCTCACCGCGGATCCTCAGGTCGGCGAGGACATCACGGACCTGTTCAACCACCTGACCGGCTACAGCCTTCGCACGGACTATCACAGGCTGCTGGTCGCGCCGGCCGGTCTTCGCACGGGCCTGATCAAGCGCATCGACGAGCAGGTGCGGCTGGTACGCGATGGCAAGCCGGCCAGGATCCGGATGAAATGCAACGCGATCATCGATGAGGCGATCATCGACGCGCTGTACCAGGCCTCGATCGCGGGTGTCCCGATCGACCTGTGGGTGCGCGGGATCTGCTCGCTTCGGCCTGGTGTGCCGGGCCTGTCGGACAACATTCGGGTGCGCAGCGTCGTTGGCAGGTTCCTCGAGCACTCCAGGATTTACGCATTCGGCGCCGGAAGGGCGAACGGCTCCGATGAGGTCTGGATGGGCAGTGCGGACCTGATGCACAGGAACCTCGACCGCAGGGTCGAGCTGCTGATCCGGGTGACTGATCCCGGGCACAAGGCCGAACTGCGGAATCTGATCGACCTGGCCATGGACCCCGGTACCTCCTCGTGGTGGCTCGACGCTGACGGCGTCTGGACCAGGCATCACCTGGACGAGTCCGGCAAGCCGCTAGTCGATCTGCAGGAACATCTGATCAGGAACAGGCAGAACCGGGCCGTCGATGCCGAGGTCGCAGCAGGAAAAGGCGGGCTGAACTCGCGTCGCTCGGGGCGGAATGGCTGAACGCGAGGAGCATCGCGTAATCCATGCGGCCGGCGCCGTCATCTGGCGGCCGGCGGCCGCGGGCCTCGACGTCGCGCTCGTCCATCGGCCCCGTTATGACGACTGGTCGCATCCGAAAGGTAAGCGGCAGCGCGGCGAGCATCTGCTGCTGACCGCCATCCGGGAGGTCAGGGAGGAGACGGGGTTCGGCGTCGTACTCGGCCGGCCGCTTTCCGCCTCGGTGTACGAGGTAGCCGGCGGAACCAAGTACGTCAGCTTCTGGGTCGCACGAGTCGAGGAGTCGGCGGGGCTGGTGCCGAACGCCGAGGTCGACGAGGTGGCGTGGCTGCCAGTGGCGGCGGCGCGCGAGCGGCTGACCTATGAGCGCGACATCGCCTTGCTCGATGAGCTCATCGCGCAACCGGTCCGGACGGTTCCGACGATCCTCCTTCGACACGCCGAGGCAGGCCGCAAACGCACATCTGGGGGCGACGACCAGGCCAGTGAGGATCTGGCCAGGCCGCTGGACGCTCGCGGCGTTGCCGAGGCTCAGGCCCTGGCGAACGTGCTGAAAAGCTACGGCCGGTGCCAGGTGTTCAGCTCGGCGGCGGAACGTTGCCTCGCCACGGTCTGGCCGTACGCACAAGCCGTCGGCGCGCAGGTCCAGGTCGAGCCGGCGTTCACTATCGTGCCTGGCCCGATATCCTCGGCCGAGGTGCTGGCGGCAGCGGGCCGTGACGCCCGGGGAGCGCGGAACGCCCGTGACACCGGCGACCCGTCGCAGGCTCTGGCTGGTCCCGGTGCGGGAGTCGGCCTGGCCGCCGAGTTCGCGGCGTCCGGCGTTCCTACGCTGATCTGCGCGCACCGCGAGAACTTGCCGGCGATCATCGAGGCGGCGTTCACGGCGCTGGGAGCAACCCCGCCGGACGAACAGCCGCTGGCCAAGAGTGAATTCTGGGTCCTGCACTCGGCCGAGGCGCGCCTCGCGGGCGCCGAACGGCACGGCCTTTCGGCCTGAGAGCGACTGCCGGCCACAGCGCGATTGTCGGTGGCGCGCGATAGAAGTTTGCTATCCACGCTCCCGCCGGAAAGGGGACAGGGTCATGATTGCCGACGACATGCCGCGTGACGTCGAGACCGAGCTGGTGAATCTCGCCAGACGGTTAACCGAGCCGAAGACAGCCGAATGCCTGCGCTGCTTCTTGCTGCGGATGATCACCGAGTTCGGCTGCGACGGCACCTACCGCTGGGCCATCCGCTGGCGCGACGAGTGCGCGGCGCAGCCGGGCAGGCTACTTGACCAGTTGGCCAGGGGCGGCGGGTGTTGTGACTGCGAGATCTTGACGAACGTGTTCCCCGACTACCCCGACGTGCCGACGGCCCTGCCCTGCGCCGGCGTCCCGAAGCCAGGGTCGCACCGGCCCTGCTACCTGCGCCAGCTTCGCCGATCCGCGTGACCCGACTCCAGATCGCGGCGAGATGCACCGAGGACCCTCAGGCCTCGCCCTTCTCGATGAGCCTGAGCAGCGCCATCGCCAGAGGCAAGGCCGTCATCTCGATCTGCCAGGGTCTCGCGCCGTAGCGAGTCAGCTCGGCGGCGACGGTTTCCGGGGTGATCGGGTTCGGCGGCTGCCAGGCCAGCCGGCGCACCGCGTCGGGAGCGACCAGGTTCTCGGCAGGCAGATGGTTGGCATCGGCGAGCGCCGCCACCGCAGTGCGGGCCGCAGCCAGCCGGCGCGCCGCCACGGGGTCGCGCTCGGCCCACCGGTGCGCGGGCGGCGGCCCGTCACCTGGCGGCGCCGAAGCCTCGGGCAGCGCAGTGTCGGCGAGCGACTTTGCTCTCCTGACGGCGCGCAGCCAGTCCGGACCGTACCGGCGCGCACCGCGTCCGGTGAAGCCGGGCAGCTTGGCGAGCTCGGCCAGGCCATTCGGCGCTGACCGTGCCGCCTCGACGATCGCGGAGTCCGGCAGGATCCTGGTTGGTGAGATGTCCCGGCGGCGGGCGATCTGGTCGCGCTCCAGCCACAGTTCTCGCACGATCGCGAGGCTTCGCCTGCTGCGGACCCGGTGAATGCCCGAGGTGCGGCGCCAGGGGTCCGGCCGCGGCGGCGCAGGCCGTGCCGCGAGCACGGCGGCGAATTCCTGTTCCGCCCAGCCGGTCTTGCCGTGCTCCGCGAGCTGTTCCGCCAGCGCATCGCGCAACTCGACGAGCACCTCGACATCGAGCGCCGCGTACCTCAGCCACTCCTGCGGCAGCGGCCTCGTGGACCAGTCTGCGGCCGAGTGCGTCTTCTCCAGGGTCAGTCCCAGCACCTCTTCGACCAGCGTGCCCAGTCCCACCCGGGGATAGCCGAGCAGCCGCCCTGCCAGCTCGGTGTCGAACAGAAGGCGCGGCCGCAAGCCGAGATCGGCAAGGCAGGGCAGGTCCTGGTTGGCCGCATGCAGCACGGCCTCGGTGGTGGCCAGCGCCTCGTCCAGCTCAGACAGGTCGGGACATGCGATCGGATCGATCAGCACTGTGCCCGCGCCGCTCCTCCGAAGCTGTACGAGGAAGGCGCGGTGCCCGTACCGGAACCCGGATGCTCGCTCAGCGTCGACGGCTACCGGACCCGTTCCGCCGCTCAGTCTGTCGATCGCATCGGCCAGTTCATCGGAGGTCGCGATCAGCGGCGGCAGGCCTTCGCGAGGCTCCAGCAAAGGGACACTCACGAGCGGCGCCTCGCACGCGGCTGACGCAGTTGCTTCGGCCTGAGCTGGGCGACGCCAGGGGGGAGCGGCGGGAGTCCGGCCGCCTGACAGAGCGTGTCCGCCCACGCTGCCAGATGCCGGTCAAGTTCGAACCGGTTGCCCTGCATAGTGATCGGCGACCAGGACGCCCGCATCTCGAACTCGGTTGCTGTCGGCTCGCCTTGCTTGGTGCCGAATCCCTCCGTGACCACTCTTGTCACGGTACCGCTTGGTGCCGCATAATCTGCCGCCCGGGATTCGAGCGCCTCGGTGAGCCAGCTCCACCCGACCTGGCCGATCAGCGGGTCAGCGGCGATCTCGGGATCCAGCGCGGCCCTTACATAGGCGATCACCCGAAAGGGACCTTCCCAGCCATCTTGCCCGACCGGGTCATACAGCAGCACGAACCGGCCCCAGCCGATTTCTGTCCCCGCGACCACCACTGTGGCTCCGACCGCGGCCGCGTGCGGTGCCAGCCGCCTAGGCGGTGGCTCGCCATCGAAGCTGACCTCGGGCCTGAGCTCGCGCTGGTCAGCCACCGCTGCTTCGAGTTCGGCTACCGCCGCGCGAAATGCCGGGTCATCGCCTGACTGCTGATCCGCCGGCATCGCTGCCGGCCTCAGCGTGCGAGACAGCGGCACGACATACTCACGCCACGCGGTCGAGCCGTCCGCCTGGCTTGCTGCCAGACGCGCCAGCCAGTTCCCTGCCCAAGGGGATCACTCCGGCGAGTAGCGCCGTGCCGCATCCGGTGCAGAACAGCTCCGGGCACCAGCCATCCGCGCTATCGGGGCAACACCCGGCGCGCGCATGACGCAGTTCGAACTCGCGCTCGGAGCCGCAGCCGGGACACTCGCGGAGGTCATCGGTCATCTGCCGCTCCTTTCGCACGAGGCATCCCGCCATCGCCAGGGACTCTTTTCGATGCTGGCATGTATGAAGGCACAAGCCGTGGATCTTCGGCGGCGTGTCACCTGAGCGTTTCTGGGGCGGACCACCCCCCTCGTCCCCGGGGTCGCCTCCCGCGGCCTGCCGCCGTCCCGCGGCCGGGCGCGCCATCCGCTGTGAGACGATCCCAGGCGTGGACACGCAGACGGCCGACTCACCGTTCATCAGGGCTTGCCGCCGCCAGCCGGTCGCGGGCGTCCCGGTGTGGTACATGCGCCAGGCGGGCCGGTCCCTGCCGGAGTACCTGGCGACGAGGGCGGGGACGGCGATGCTCGAGGCGTGCACCAAGCCCGAGCTGATCACCGAGATCACGCTGCAGCCGGTCCGCAGGTACGGCGTGGACGCGGCGATCTTGTTCAGTGACATCGTCCTGCCGCTGAAGGCAGCCGGCCTGGACATCGACATCCGGCCCGGGATCGGGCCCGTGCTCGACAAGGCGTTCGGAGACGACGCCGACGTCGCCAGGCTCCATGACCTTGAGCCAGATGAGGTCGCCTATATCGGCGAGGCCGTGCGGATGCTGACTGGAGAACTTGGCGGCGTCCCGCTGATCGGCTTCGCTGGCGGACCGTTCACGCTCGCCTGTTACCTGATCGACGGCGGCCCGTCCAAGACGTTCGACAGGACGAGGGCGCTGATGTACAGCAAGCCGGGCCTGTGGCGCTCGCTGCTCACCAGGCTTGCCGCGATCACGACCACGTTCCTGCAGGTACAGATCTCAGCCGGGGCGTCCGCTGTGCAGCTGTTCGACTCCTGGGCCGGCATCCTCAGCCCAGAGGACTACCGGCGCAACGTCCTGCCGTATAGCAGCCAGATCTTCACGGCGGTTGCAGCAACAGGAGTTCCCAGCATCCATTTCGGCGTCGGCACCGGCGAGCTGCTTGGTCTCCTCGGCGAGGCCGGTGCCGACGTCGTGGGAGTGGACTGGCGCGTGCCGCTGGACGAGGCCGTGCACAGAGTCGCGCCCGGGAAGGCGCTGCAGGGGAACCTGGACCCGGCGGTCCTGCTGGCCCCCTGGCCGGTGATCGAGGACCGAGCGCGCGGCGTGCTGGAGAAGGGCCGCACGGCCGAGAGTCACATCTTCAACCTCGGCCACGGCGTGCTGCCCGACACCGACCCCGACATGCTCGCCCGGCTCACCGACATGATCCACGCGGTGCCCACCGGTGCGTCCTCAGTTAGCTAGCGCTACGAGGCGGCCGGGGCGGGCGGCTCTGCGGTCGGCGGCGCCTTCTTGCGGGCGAGCCTGCGACGTCCACCCAACGCGATTGCCACTATTACGGCGATGGGGATCAGGAATGGCAGCACCGAGCCGAGCACCGTGACCAGCCACCCGACGACCGTGACCAGGGCGTGCCACCCGCCGCGCAAGCCAGCCAGGAATCCCGGCGATGTCTTCGCGGGCTTCGGAACAACCCGCTCGTGGTGCGCGACCAGGATCGTCGTCACGGTGGCATAGCTGGTCTCATGGGCCAGCGCCCGCTGCTGCGCGAGCAGCGCCTCAAGGCTGGACTCCTGGCGGTTGATGGTTTCCTGCACATTGAGCAGCTCGCCCACCGACCCGGCCTTGGACAGCAGGGCCCGCAGCTGCTTGATCGCGGCCTGCGCGGAAGCGACCCGGCTGTTCACGTCGGCCACCTGCTGGGTGACGTCCACGGCGTGCGAGTTGAAGGACATCCTCTCGCCGAGTTTCCTCAGCTGGGCCAGCACCGGGCCGTAGCTGGCGACCGGAATCTTCAGCGTCAAGTCGACCTGTCGCAAATGGTGTCTACCCGCGATCTCATGCTGGGCGGACACGTAGCCGCCGGCGCCGGAGACGAGCGTGGTGGCCTTATTGGCTGCGTTGGTCACGGTTCCCTTGGTGATCCGGACGGACAGCTCAGCCGTGTAGATGATGCTCTTGGCAGGCAACTGCAGTTTGGTGAGCGTGCCAGTGGAGCTCGTTCCAGAGTAGGTCCCCCCGTCGGTCGCGAGGGCCCTGTGGGGGGCGCCGGCCGCGGAAAGGGGGGCGGCTGCGCCGCCGCCGCCGTTCTGGCTGGAAGCGGAACATGCTGTCACGGCGAGGCCGGCACCGACCGAGGCGGCACCGGCGATGATGAGAGTGCGGAGCGACAGGTTTCGGGCGCGGGCGCCGGGTGCGCGGAAAGTGCGAGTCATGCACTTCGGACGCCTCAGGTCAGCCATCTGGTTTCGTTACGCCCGGAAATGGCACTAGAGCGTTACCGATGCGTTGCCTGCGGGGCGCGGAAGGCGCACGCGGGCGAGCTCTTACGAAGTAGCCGGAGCGGGCGGCTCGGATGCCGGCGGCGCCTTCTTGCGGGCGAGCCTGCGACGTCCTTCCCATGCGATCGCCGCTATGACGGCAATGGGGATCAGGAATGGCAGCACCGAGCCCAGCACCGTCACCAGCCAGCCGACGACCGTTCCGAGCGCGTGCCACCCGCCCTTCAAGCCAGCGAGGAATCCCGGCGAACTCTTCTTTGGCTTATGACCAACGTGCGCGTGCTGACCGACCAGCACAACCGACACGGTCGCATAGCTAGTCTCATGAGCCAGCGCCCGCTGCTGCGAGAGCAGCGCCTCGAGGTCGGACTCCTGGCGGTTGATTGTCTCCTGCACATTGAGCAGCGCACCAACCGACCCGGCCTTGGAAAGCAGCGCCCGCAGCTGCTTGATCGCAGCCTGCGCGGAAGCGACGCGGCTGTCCACGTCGGCAACCTCCTGCGTGACGTCCACCGCGTGCGAGCTGAAGGAGATCTTGTCGCCGAGCGTCTTTAGCTTGGCTAGCACGGGGCCGTACTGCGCAACCGGAATCTTCAGAGTCAGGTCTATCTGCGGCACTTGATGCTTGCCAGGCGGGACGATCTGCTGTTCGCCGGAGACGTAACCGCCGACGGCGGTGACGTAGTTGGCGGCTTGGTCAGCCTGGCCGGTCACGGTCTCTTTTTTGACCACCCGCAACGTCAGGTTGGCGGTGTAGATAATGCTTCTGTTCGGCACCACCAGGTTCGCGAGCTTGCTGGTCACGCTACCGCTGCCGCTGTTCGCGGCCTTGTCTCCCGAGTAGACCGGGGCCCGACGCTGAGCGGCGATAGGGGCGCCGTTGCTAGAGCCGCCGCCGGATCCGCTGGAGCTGGAGGCGGAGCATGCCGTGACAGCGAGACCGGCGCCGACCAGGGCGGCACCGGCGATGATGAGGGTGCGCAACGACCCGTGGCGTGCGCAGGCGCCGGAGGCGCGGAACGTGCGAGTCATGCACCTCGGACGCTGCGGGCCCGTCATACGGTTTCGTTCATCCTGAAATGGCATCTAGGCGTTACCGATGCGTTGCCTGCCCAGCGCCGGATGCCAGGATGTCCTGGTGAGCTATCCGAAGGTCGAGCTGCACGTCCATCTCGAGGGCACCGTTCGCCCGGCGGCGCTGCTGGAGTTCGGCCGGCGCAACGGCGTGGCCCTGCCCGCTGACTCGGTGGAGGGGCTTGCCAGGATCTACGAGTTCCGCGACTTCCCGCACTTTCTCGAGGTCTGGTGGATGACCACGGGGGCGCTGCGCACCGAACGGGACTTCCGGCAGGTCGTCGTTGACTACGCCGCCGAGGCGGCGGTACATGGCGCGGTGTACCTGGAGGGCATTTTCTCGCCCTCGGAGCCAGCAAGCCGCGGTGTGCGGTACGAGGAAATCTTCGCCGGCTATTGCGACGGCGCTGCGCAGGCATGGGAGGAGCACGGGGTGCGGGTGGGTCTGACCCCCGATATCGTGCGCGGCTTCCCAATCGAGGCAGCCGAGGATACGGTGCGGCATTCGATCGCGAACGCTGGCCGCGGAATCGTGGGAGTTGGCTTGGGCGGGCCGGAGGGCGAGTACCCGCCGCAGCTCTACGAGCGCGTGTTCGCCCAGGCAAGGGCGGGCGGCCTGGGCTCGGTTCCGCATGCGGGCGAGGCGGACGGGCCGGATTCGGTCCGCGGCGCGCTTGACGTGCTCGGCGCGGACCGGATCAGGCACGGCATCCGCGCTGCCGAAGATGCCGGCCTGGTCCGTGAACTGGCCGGGCGCGGCGTGGTGCTCGACGTTTGCCCGATCTCCAATATCCGGACCGGCTTGGTCCGGTCGCTGGCCGAGCATCCGCTGCCCAAGCTGCTCGCCGCCGGAGTGCTGTGCACGATCAATACTGACGATCCGGCCATGTTCGGTAGCGATCTGGGCACAGAGCATGCAGCGGCACTGCGACTGGGCGCGTCGCCCCAGGCGAGTTACGCGGCAGGCGTGCACGGCGCGCTCTGCGACCACGCAACTCGCGCCGAGTTGCGCCGGATCGGGGCTGACTTCGACTGGACCGCGGTCGACCTTCCGACCGAAGCGGGCCCGGCGCCTGGAGATTGAAACGCGGACCGCGGCGTCGGCGCCGTAGCTAGCCGATGTCGGACCGTTCGAGGTCACGCGGCCGTGCCGTGCAGATCCAGCGGTCCTCATGCCTGGCGACGGTGACCGGGTAGCCAAAGCACGCGCTGACCAGATCGCCTGTAAGCACGTCGGTTGCGGGCCCCGCCGCAAGCTGCCTGCTGTCGCGCAGGAGCAGCGCATGTGAGGTGCCGGGCGGCAGCTCTTCAAGGTGATGGGTGACGAGGATGACGGCGAGTTCCGGCTCGCGGTCGCGCAGCTCGGTCAGGCTGGTCAGCAATTGCTCACGCCCGGCCACGTCGAGCCCGGCGGTCGGCTCATCCAGCAGCAGCACCCGCGGCGAGCCCATCAGGGCACGGGCGATCAGCGCGCGGCTCCGCTCGCCCTGAGAGAGCACCGGCCAGCGGCTGCCAGCCAGCCGGCCGAGACCCATGAGCGAGATGACGTCGTCGGCCCTGGCCGAATCGGCAGGTGTCGGGGCCCACCGCGCCGCCAGATCAAGCGTGCCGGTCGCTCCGGTGAGCACCAGTTGCCGCACGGTCCTGCCCGGTCGGACCGGGTGATGCGTACTGACGAGGCTGACCAGTGGTCGGAGCGCGAAGACGTCTACCTGCCCGAGCCGCTTGCCCAAGATCTCGACGTGGCCGCGCGTCGGATGGGTGTAGGTGGCCAGCAGCCGCAGCAGCACGCTCTTGCCCGCGCCGTTCGGGCCGAGCAGGGCCCACAGCTCACCAGCCCGGACCGACAGCGTGATCTGATCAAGCAGCAGACGGCCGTTCCTGATCAGATCGACGCCGCGCGCCTCGATCACGTTCTTCATCAGGCGAGCCTCCGCTGGTAGCCGTGCATCGAAGGTATGCGATGCCTGCCGCAGCGTTGCGGCAGCCGCGTAGTTAACTTGACAGCTAACTAACTATCTGGTTAAGTAAACGGGTGGGATCAATGGAAGGCGGACAGCGTGGCGATCGCGGCAGATCGGCTTGACTCGACGTTCGCCGCGCTGGCAGACCCCACGCGGCGGGCCATCGTGGCGCGGCTGGCGAGGGGCGACGCGACCGTGAACGAGCTGGCCGAGCCTTTCGCGATGAGCCTGCCAGGGATTTCCAAGCACCTGAAGGTGCTCGAGCGCAGCGGGCTGATCTCGAGGACTAGGAACGCCCAGTTCCGGCCCTGTCACCTGGAGCGCATGGCGCTGGATTCGGCGGCCGGCTGGATCGAGGAGAACAGGCGGATCTGGTCCGAGCGGTTCGACAAGCTCGACGAGCACCTGCGCGATATCCGGTCCCGGTCCGATCAGGAGAAGGGCGACGAGCGGCATGGCTGAACAGAGCGCACCCAATGAGCTTGTTTTCAAGCGGATCTTCGAGGCGCCGAGAGACCTGGTGTTCCGATGCATGATCGAGCCCGAGCACCTCACGCATTTCTGGGGACCAGCCGGCGTGAGCACACCGCTTGAGTCCATCAAGGTCGACCCGGTGCCCGGCGGCGTCTTCGAGACCGTCATGGTGAACGATTCAGACGGCAGCCGCTATCCGACTCGGGCGATCTTCGTCGAGGTCGATGAGCCCGAGCGGCTGGTGTGGACCGAACCTGACAGCGGGATGACGACGACGTCCACACTGCACGACCTGGGCGGATCGCGTACCGAGGTCTGTATTCACCAGACGCACGTGCCCGAGCCGTACCAGAGCCCAGAGGCGCAGGCGGGATTCGCCACCTCACTCGACCGCTTCGCGGCGTACCTGGCGACGGTGTCCTGATCAGCGGAACAATCACGGAGGGACGGAACGATGACGACCACGCCGATGACCGAGCCTGACCTGATGCCGGTAATAACTGCCGAGCGCCAGGATCTGGCTGACTTGCTCAGCAAGCTGCCAGAGGGGGCGTGGGACGCACCGACTTTGTGCGACCGATGGCGCGTGCGGGAGCTCGTCGCCCATATCACCATGCCGTTCCGGTACTCAGGCGCTCGGTTCCTCGCGGAGCTGGCCCGATCGGGCGGGAGGTTTGACGCGATGGCCGATCGCTGCGCCCGCCGCGATGCCGCACGGATCCCGGCCGAAGGGCTGCTCGCCGCGCTGCGAGACAACGTGAGGAATCCATGGAAACCGCCGGGCGGCGGGCTGACGGGCGCCCTGACCCACGATGTCGTGCACGGGCTCGACATGACCGTGCCGCTAGGCATCGGCCGGCGGGTTCCGAAGGAGCGGCTTGGGATCGTGCTGGCGGCTGTCACCGACGGGCCGGCGCTGAAGCACTTCGGCACCGATCTCACCGGGATCGAGTTGCGGGCAGACGACCTCGACTGGTCGTTCGGATCCGGCCAGCCTGTATCGGGGGCGGCCCAGGATCTCCTGCTCGTCGTCTGCGGCAGGAAGCTGCCGCCCGGCCACCTGAACGGCGCATCTGCTGAACTCTTTACCTCCCGCTGACCGACGGGCACCGCTGGCGAGCAAACCGATCCGGCTGCGCAGGTCCCTGGCGGCTCTGTCAGGGTAGTTGGTTGACATCCTCTCCGGCCTGAAGGCGGGAGATTCCAACTACGCCACGAGGAGCGGCAGTTGAGGTTCGCGGTTCACAGGCCCGGCACCCCGGTCGCCTCTCCGCGCATTCACCGCATGCCCTGCGGCGATGTTCCTGGCCGCGTTCACGTCAGCGTTGCAGGCGTATCCGCAGGCGGTGCACCGGAAGCTGGCTTGGCTCTCGCGGGAGTTCCGGTCCACGTGCCCGCACGCCGAGCAGCGCTGGCTCGTGTACGCGGGATTGATCTTCTGCACCCGGCCAGGTGCCTTGTCCTCCAGGCGGCGGACAAGCAGCCCCCAGCCGTTGTCCAGGATGGCCCGGTTCAGCCCGGCCTTAGCCCGGACGTTCGAGCCCGGTCCGGCTGTAGTGCCTCTGGCCGACCGGGTCATGCTGGCGATCTTCAGGTCCTCGACCCGGATGACGTCGAACCTGCGGGCCAGGCTGGTCGAGGTCTTCTCGCACCAGTCCTTCCGGGCGTCCGCCTCACGGGCCCTGAGCCGGGCGATCGCGGTCCTGGCCTGCTGCCTGCTGCCGCGCCTGGCCCTGGCCAGCCGGCGCTGCAACAGCCTCAGCCGGGCCCGGCTGAAGCCCGGGGCATCGAGCAGCTACCCGGTGGACAGCGCGGCGGACACCGCCACACCCCGGTCCACGCCCACGATCCCGCCCGTACCAGGCCCCGGCACGGGTTCGGGAATAGCCGCGAACGCGACATGCCGGCGTCCGGCCCGGTCCATCGTCACCCGGTAGGACCTCGCCTCAGGGACAGCGCGGGACCACCGGAACCGCACCCACCCGCACTTGGGAACCTTGACATGACCGTGCTTGCGGTTCAGCCGCCGCACATCAGCGCGCTTCAACGCGATGACGCGGAACGCCTCGTTACGGTCCCGCTTGCGCCACGTGGGCTTGCCGTGCGTGCCGGCGAAGAAGTTCCGCATCGCCCGGTCATGATCACGGATGGCCTGCTGCTGCACCGTCACGCTACCCGCCGCAAGCCACTCGCTGGCCGCCCGCGCTTCGGTCAGCTGCCGGCACCGGGCAGCGAAACCCGGCACAGCACCCCGGCGGGGCGTCCACCACGACTGCTGCTCAACACACAGGTTCCACACGTACCGGGCATCCGCGCAGTGCCGCGACAGGACTACCGCCTGCGCGGGTGTCGGCTCAAGCCGGTACCGGGACATGCCCGGATTGTCTCACCGGGGCCTGACAGCGGGCTCCGGATTCCTTCCCGCCCTGAAGGACGGGCTTCCACCGGAGGTACTGGTGATCCCACATTTGCCCACGGTGCTCGTGCTTGCCTCAGGCTCGCAGGGGCGGCTGCGGCTGCTGCGTGCCGCAGGGGTGTATCCCGAGGTAGTTGTCAGCGGCGTCGACGAGGATACCGACGAAGTGCTCGACCCCCTGGCCCTCGTGCAGATGCTCGCCGAGCGCAAGGCATCCGCCGTGGCCGCCCGTCGCCCGGCGGCACTGGTACTCGGATGCGACTCGATACTCGACCTGGACGGGATGGCCATGGGTAAACCGCGTTCAGCCGAGGACGCCGTAGCCATGTGGCATCGGCTTGCCGGTCGGCAGGGAACGCTGTGCACCGGCCACTGCCTGATCGACGGAGCTACTGGCCGCCGGGTGAGCGACGTCGCGCGCACGACCGTCCGCTTCGGCAGGCCTACCGAGGCTGAGCTCGCCGCCTATGTGGCCAGCGGCGAGCCGCTGGTGCTGGCCGGCGCCTTCAGCATCGACGGATTGGGCGCGCCCTTCATCGACGGCATCGACGGCGATCCTGGGAACGTCATCGGCGTCTCGCTTCCGCTGCTCAGGCGGATGCTCGCCGACCTGGACCTGACCATCACCGACCTATGGCACACCCCGGCGAGCGCCTAGCGACATGCGCTAACGCTGAGCCGCCGAACGCGTCCAAGTGACCGTCCTGGTTGCCGATGTAGATGACACCATTGGCGACAGACGCCGGACCCCAGAACGCCGAGCCTGCGGAACTGTCGGTGTAGGAGAACAGGGTCCCTCCCGTTCTGGTGCTGACGCCCAGGACGTCCTGTCCGTCGGCCACGAATGCGACGCCTGGCACGGCCGTGACGGCTCCCAGCACCGGGCCACTGGTCAGGCATTTCTGCCACATTCGATGGCCGCTCGCGGGATCGACCGCTTGCAGGCTGCCGGCGCAGAATGTGCCGCTGATGTGCGTGTTACCGCCCGCTATGTACAGGCTGCCGCCATCGAACGCGCTGGGCGGAATGTCGCCCTTGCCGCACTGCGGGCATTGGCCCGCCGCGGCGATGCGGCTCTTCCAGACGGGCCCGGACCCGAGCGATCCGCGCCTGAATGCGTAGTAGATCCCGTTCTTGTTCTGCAGGCCCACCATCGGCGTGGAGGTGCCGCCGATGGTTGCGGTGAACATGGTAGGCGTGGAACCGAAGTCGCTGTCGGGGCCGTGCTGCGCGGGCGGAATCTGCCAGTGACCGACCAGCGAAAGCGACGAGTTCAGTTCCACCACGGCGACCGCGAGCGGCTCGGACGAGCCGCACGAGCCCGCGTTGCCGGTGCCGAAGTAGATGTTGCCGCTCGTCGGGTCAAGCGTCGCCGAGCCCCATACGCCCGCGCCGATGCAGCCGCCGGGCACGGTGTAGAAGATGTGCTGAATCGCTCCGGTAGTGGCGTTCATCTTCACCATCTCGCCGCGTACCAGCGGGCAGTCACCGAACGAGGCGACACCCTCATAGACCGACCCGCCGTGAACCAGCGGCGAACTCCACAGGAAGTGTGCCGGGATGGATCCGAGGTGTTGCTTCCAGATAACCGCGCCAGTGGCGGCGTTGAGAGCGTAGAAGTAGCCGTTGCCGCCCCCGACGAAGTCGACGGAAGTGGCAGTTCCGCCGAGGTTGACTGTGCCGATCGTCGCGCTGCTGGCGACACCGGTCTCCTTCGGCGCGCAGTTGTTGTCGGTGTTCGTTCCGAGATACGTCTGCCAGTGCTGTGTCCCCGACGTGCTGCTGGAGTGCTCGTAGCCATCCCACGAGCCCCAGTAGACGTTGCCGTTGGCAGTTACCGGCTCGGCTGACACCGAGCCGCCCGCGTGCACGCTCCAGTGGAGCTTCATGCTCGGCGCGGTCGCCGGCGTGATGGCCGTCTCGCCAGCAGCGAAGCCCGTGCGTGTGGCGATATTCAGGTACATCGGCCAGGTGAGATTAGCCGCTGCTGCGGGTTGCGCCGCTGCCGCGACGAGTGCTGCTGCGGCTGCCGTAAGCAGCGCTATCAGATTCAGAACCAGCTTGGACGCCCGTGATCTCACAACTCCCCCTGGTGCTTATCGCGGCAGCACTAGCCCGTGACCGCACTCGGCAGCCATACCCAGTCACCCGGTTACGAGCCTTACCACGCGCATCGTGACATCATGTTCGGCGGCCGCGCGGCGGCGTTTAGGGCTGGGCTGAGAAGTATCCACGGGATTATCGCCCTGCCTCGCCTAGCCTTGTGAGCGCGCCGTCGGAGCCCCGGCGGCCGGTCGGGAGGTCGGGTGGCGGTCGAGGAGCCGGGCGGCAGGGCGCGTTTCGGCGAATTGCTCGCTGTGGGCGAGTTCCGGGCACTCTGGCTCGCTCAGATCGGGTCGGTCCTGGGTGATCAGCTCGCCAGGGTCGCACTGACGATTCTGGTCTATGGCCGTACCCACTCGGCGCTCCTGGCTGCTGTCACGTTCGCCGCCAGCGTCATTCCTGATTTCGTGGGCGGAGTTTTCCTCGCCGGCCTAGCCGACCGCTATCCGCGTCGGCGAGTGATGATCGCCTGCGACGTGATCCGGATGGCGCTCGTGCTGGCGATGCTGGTGCCGCACCTGCCGATCGCCCTGCTTGTCGCCTTGCTATTCGCGGTGACGACGGCAGGATCGCCCTTCACATCGGCGCGAGCGGCCCTCTACTCAGAGGTTCTGCACGGCGAGCTATTCGTGCTCGGCACAGCGGTGACGCTCACGACGTATCAGTTCGCCCAGGTTCTCGGCCTGGCACTCGGCGGGGCTGTGGTGACTCTGGCGGGTGTTCACGTCGCGCTGATTGTGGATGCGGGGACGTTCGCCATCTCAGCGCTGCTGACCAGGCTGTGGGTCCGGCAACGGCCAGCCGCTAGATCGGCGGATGCCGCGCCGTCCTCGCGGGGCGCAGATCTGCTGGGCGGCATCCGCCTCGTCTTTGGGGATCCTCAATTGCGGACGCCGATGTTGCTGGGCTGGCTGGCGGCGTTCTACAACGCCCCAGAAGCCATCGCCACGCCGCTTGCAGCGGGCCTCGGGGCCGGCGCTATCGGCGTTGGCCTGATCCTGGCGTCGTTGGCATTTGGTGCATCTATCGGGGCAATAGCCTTCGGCCGACTGGCCAGCCAGGCGACACGGCTCGCCTGGATGCGGCCGCTGGCAGTCGCATCTTGCGCCACGCTTATCGCGTTCGCATTTCAGCCCAATTTTCAGCTGGTACTTGTGATCCTGTTTGTGGCAGGCCTGTGCGATTGCTATCAGATCGTCGCCGTTACGCTCTTCGTTCGCGCCACACCGCACAGCCGGCGCAGCCAGGCCTTTGGCTTGGCGCAGGCCGGCATGAGCCTAGGCCAGGGCTCAGCGATGATCGTGGCTGGAGCTGCGGCGCAGCGTTACGCCCCGGCGACGGTGGTGGCTGTCGCCGGGGCGCTTGGCGCGATCGCCGCGATCCTCATCTCGGCGCGCCGCCTCCCGGGCCGTGGCCCGGAACGTTGACGGGCTGAATCAGCCTCCCCAGTGGGTCGTGCGCATGGCGGCCCTCCTCCCCTTTGCTGGCGCTAGTAGGCGTAGCTACGCCATCGCGGTCAGATCCGATCATCACCGCTGCATGGCGCACACACAGCGTGATTGTGATGTTTCACCCATAGTTACATAGTCAGGTGAGTGCCGTGTACCGCGCCTTGGCAGATTAAGGCCGATAAATGCATTGATCATCCTGATAGGACCATGGATGAAGCGCGTGCATGGCCGAGTAGCCTGGGGGTTCCGCGCCGGATGAGGCTCGAGGTTCGGCGAGGTAATCTGTGCCGCGGATCATGGCCAGCGCTCAGCGCGCACGGTTCCGTTCGGTGGGCGGCAGGGGGAGATATGGGGGGCGCTCGTCGAATGGTGCGATTTCGCCGCGCCTGGCAGCAGACGACGCATCCCCTGCGGACGTGGCAGCTCTGGGAGCTGCCGGGCTGGCTGCGTGGCTATGTCATCGCGGTCGTCATAGCCGACTTGATCGCCATCGGGTTTGCCACCTACCTGTGGGTTCCCGGAGTGCACCTAACGCAGCTGCTGCTGTTCGCCGCTCTGCTCGGCTGCGATGCGATGACGGTGGAGATGACAAGGAGCCGGGGCGAGACGGCCGGCTTGATCAAGGACACCTATGCCATCTGGGAACTGCCGGCCGCACTCTTGCTGCCGCCGGTCTTCGGGCTGCTAGTCCCCATCCCGCGCTTGGCGCTGACGCAGTGGCGTATCCGCCAGATTGCACCGCACCGGCGGATATTCAGCGCTGGCGTTATCAGTCTGTCCTACGGAGCCGCTAACATCACCTTCGGTTTCTTTAGCAGTCACTTTGCCCAGGTGGCGGGCATCTCCGATGGCGCTGGCGGGCAGGTGAACTTCCGCTGGCTCCTGGCCGTGGTCCTCGCCGCTGCGATTGCCTGGACGGTCAACAACTTGCTGATTCTGCCAGCGATCAAGGGTTCCGATCCGACGGTGCGAGTTCGCGATGTGATCGCAACCCGAGAGGGCATCCTGAACGATCTGGCCGAACTTTGCGCGGCTGCCCTGGTGACGGTTGCTATCTTCTGGAGCCCGTTCTCGGTGGTGCTGGCCCTTCCCCTGGTTATAGTCCTGCAGCGTTCCTCGCTTCATACCCAGCTCCTCAGCGGCCTGCGCCTTGATGCCAAGACGGGCCTGCTAAACGCAGGCACCTGGCGCAAGGAAGCCAGCGCCGAGGTGAGCCGGGCAAGCCGGACGAGTGTGCGCGTCGCGGTTGCTCTCATCGACATCGATTGCTTGAAAACCTTCAACGACGCCTACGGGCATCTGGCCGGCGACAACGCCCTTGCGATGATCTCGAGCCTGCTGCGGAGCATGCTCCGCAGCAGCGACATCGTCGGCCGCTTCGGCGGGGACGAGTTCGCTGTGCTTTTCCCGCAGACCGATGCTGACCATGCTCACGCGGTCATGGAGCGGTTGCGAGCTGAGATCGCCCGCACGGCGATCAGCCCCGGAGCCGACCCAGCGGACCCGCCACTGCACTGCACGGTCTCGGTGGGGCTGGCTGCCCTTCCAGGTGATGCCGCTTCCCTGACCGACATTCTTGCGCTTGCCGATTCGGCGCTCTACAAGGCAAAGAACTCTGGCCGTGATCGAGTCGCAGTGATGACCGAGAGCGGGCAGGAGATATCGGCGAGCCGACCGGACTAGGCAGAACCTGGAACCTCGCCTAGCGGAATCTGGCATCGAAGCGAGTGATCACATACAGTGCGTGAGTTGTAACTCTAAGTTAGGGGGATCGACCTTTGGAATCGCGCAACCTGGACGTCATCGGTCGTGAGCCTGCGATCGGAGCGCTCATTGCCGCCTGCAATACCGCGCTTGACCAGCGCAGCCCGCGTGAAGCCATATGGCGTGTCACGAGGCTGTCTCGCCAGGATGCGGCGGACATGTCGGGGACAGGCCGGGGGGTTGCGCAGCGGCAGCCTGGTCAGGCGGACTGGCGGCCTAGGAAGCCAGTCGCCACGTGAATCAGCCAGTTAGGTCCGTAGTTCCGGCCGGCATCGTCAAGTCCGTACAGCGGCGGCTCGCTCGGCTGGGGCCGGAGGCCGCCGACGTCGTGACTACGGCCGCCGTCCTGGGCAGCGAGTTCGACGTGAGCCTGCTTGGGGACCTAGCAGGCGTCGGCGAACTAGCGGCGGTTAACGCGCTAAACCTGGCTTCCGGCGTGCAACTCGTGGAGTCCCGCTCCGGCAGCCAGGAAGAGTTCAGGTTCCGCCATTCGCTGATCAGAGACGCGATCGTGTCCGATCTGCGGCCGCCGGACCGTGCTGCCCGATCGGGGCGCGCTGCCGCGGCAATCGAGCTGGCGCACCCGAACCTACCGGGATCCTGGTGCGAACTCGCGGTCGACATGCATGACGCCGCGGGGGAGACGGTCAAGGCCGCCGAACTGCGGCTTGAGCTAGGCCGCCGCGCACTTCAGAGCGGCGCGTTTGCCAGCGCTACTGACGTGCTCACCACGGCCCGGACGTTGCTGGAGGGCGCGCGATCGGTTCCCGACCGGCTGCTCGTTGATGTCGACAATGCCATCGTCAGGGCGTTCGAGCTGACCGGCGATACGGACCGGCTGATTCCCGCCGCCGACCGCCTGATCGCTGGCCTAGACCGGATCGGCGCAGATCAACTGTGGAAAGCCCACGTCCACATCCGAATGGCCCGCGCGTTTAGCGAAGTCCATCCGGGCAGGACAAGTCAGCACCTCTCGATGGCCCGCGCGATCGCGGACTCCGCACAGGACCAAGCACTGACCGCACGGCTGGATGCCGTCGCAGCTCGCTGCGCGCTGGACGCGGACAGGCCGGAAACCGCGATCGAGCTCGCAAACCGGTCGCTGGCACCGGCCGAAACCGCCGGACTGCGTGGCTGGGCTGGTGAAACAGGTTTCGAAGCTCTGGAGACGATCGGCAGGTGGGCACAGCTGAATGGTGATCTCAGGACAGCTGCCGACGCATTCGAGCGGGCTCATCAGATAGCCACTACCGAACGCCGGCCCATCCTCCGCATCCGCGCCAAGCACCAGATCGGGATCGCCCAGGTCCTGGAGTCCGGAGCCACCCGCGAGCTTTCCGAGGCTAGAGACCTGGCAGCCCGAGCGGGCGCGATCTCAACGATTGCGCTCATCGACCTCCAGCTGGCCACGGCCTGGAGTGTGGGCCCAGACCTGGACCGCGCGCTGAACGCTGCGCGCTCGTGCCAGCGGACAGCAGGCCGGATCCGCCAGCGCCGGGTCGAAGCCATGGCCTGGTGCGTGCAGGCAGCCATCGCCGGGATCCGACGCGACCCAGACGAGACTGAACGCGCCGTAGGCCAAGCCGAGCTGACGCTGCCCGATGACCCGGAGGTACTGCTTGTCACTTGGGGGCAGGCCAGGGCTGCTGCATCGCTGTTTGCGAACGACATATCCCGAGCACGCGCGGAGTGCAACAAGGGAATCCGCTATGGGCGTACGGCCAGACAACGCGCGCCACGATATGCATGGGGGTTCTGGGCACTCCTCGAGGCCATCAGCGACCAGAAGGCGCAGGCTGCGCTAGAGGAGGCTCGGGCGCAGGGAGCAATAGGATCCTTCAACCAGGGATTCCTGGGCTACGCGGACGCTGTGCTGCAGGGCCGGGACGGTCATGCCGATCGCGCTACGGCGCTGGCCGAAGAAGCCAGCCGGAACCTCGCGGCGTTCGCGCCATGGTGGAACCACTTGGCCCGGCGCCTGGTAGCGCCTTATGCACTCGAACACCGGTGGGGCGAGCCGGTCGCGTGGCTCCGGAGCGCGGTCGCGAACTTCCAGAAAACCGGCCACGCCGAGCTAGCCGCAACATGCCAGACAATGCTTCGCGAATCTGGGGCCGCGGCGGAACGAGTGTGCTGAGTGCCCGGATGCGGCCTGCCGCCCAAAAATAGCGAGCGACCCCTCCCGCTGCTCACTATCCTGGCCAGGTGCCTATGCCTGGCTGCAGCCGCGTGAGCAGGCTGCGAACGAAGGCGACGACGCCAATCCTTGGCGTCCGCCGCTTCCTGAATGCGTCGGAGGAAGCGGCGGGAGATACGGCGCGTACCCTCCCTCCGTCTGTGAGGTGAGTTCCGGCACGCACTGTGTCCTCCTGCCTTGACAGGCCAGGAGCCATGCGATGCCCGAGCCCTATCGCCCGGTACTGATACCTGCAGGTCTTAAGCACCCGAGGGTGCGGGACTTCCTGGCTGTCAAGCGGCACTCGGCCAGTCGTGGCCTGGCGGGCATGGTGACCTTCGAGGGCACGTGGATGGTCGGGCAGGCCGTAGTTTGTGGCGTGAAGCTCCAGGCCGTGTTTGTCTGCCTGCAAAGCTCAGAGGGAGTAGCTCTCGCCAGGAAGGCCGTTGGCATGGGAGCCCAAGGGTACGCGGTGAGCGAGAAGGTCCTGTCGCGGCTGGCCGACCGGGACGGCCCGGGCGGCATCGCCGCACTCGGCCAGGCCCCCCAGCGGACGCTCGGCGATATCGGTGTCGGCTGCCGCACCCGCGTGGTGATCGCCGACGGCTGGGATCTGCCGGGCAACCTCGGGACACTGATCCGGTGCGCTGACGCGGCCGGGGCCTCGGGAGTGCTGGTTGTCGAGCAGGGATTCAGGCTGAGCCACCCGCTTGTCGTTAGGGCAAGTATGGGCGCCTCGCTGACGATGCCCGTCGTCACCGCCGACCGCCCGGCGGCAAAACGGTGGCTGCAAGAGCGCGGCTTCCGCATCGTCGCAGCCCATCCAGGCGGCAGCCTCTCCTACCGGGACGTTGACTATCGCGGCCCGCTGGCCATCGTCGTCGGCAGCGAACGGCGCGGCCTTCCGCCCGACTGGCTGGCCGTTGCGGACAGCGTCGCGACCATCCCAATGGTGGGCACCTGCGACTCCCTCAATGCCGCCGTCGCCGGAGCCCTCCTCCTCTATCAAGCGCTCGCGCAAGACAGCCATGAAGCCCGATAGCGACGACTTGGATGGTGCCACGCCGTCTGGCAGCGCCTCTGGACATCGGTGCGGGTCTCAGGGCTCGAGCGACACGTCGGCTTGGTGCAGGACTCCGCTGGGGTCCACCACGACTGACAGCATGAGCCGGGCGTGCTCGCCAGCGAGTTCCACCGTCGTCAGCGTGGCCCCATCGCCAGCGCGGAACCCGTCCGCGACAACCCGGCCCGACCAGGCTCCAGCCATCCGCAACTGCCGGGTCAGGAGCCCCTTGTCCAGCGATCCGGCAGTCGCAATTGAGGCAAGCACGCCAGCGTCGTCTCTGTTGACGACTGAGATCAAGGCTGCGACTACGGCGGCCAGGGGTGATTCCGCGGCAGGAGGGATCGCGAGGGTGAGCGACTGCACCCGCGGTTCGCGTTCGGGGGTAAGCGTGATCTCTGCGGCAACGGCGCCGCGCTCTCCGCGCAGCCACCAGCGGCAATGGGCGGCGGAATCGAACTCGGCTGGCCTGCGCTCGTCCACGCTGAACTCTCCTATCCGCTCCCGGATCGTGTCGACAGCGCTGCGGCGGTCCGCGAACGGCTCGTCAAGCGCCACGTTTTCCGTGAACAGCCTCTCGGCTGCGGCATCATTCCATTTCGCGAGCAGGTCCATTACCTCATCGCGAGCGGCGAGAGTCCGGGGCCACGCCCTTCCCGGGTTCAGGGCTGGGCCATGCAGCGGCGCGCGGTCGGACGGTTGGTTCCGGCCCCTCAAAAGAGCTGTCAGCATCCGTTCGGCCAGCACCCAGGGTCCCGCGTAGGTGCGGTTCGCTAGCGCGATCACACCAAGCCCGCTGGCCCGGTGCCAGCGCATGTTGCTGCCGAAGCCCGGGTAGCCGCCGCTGTGCTGCACGACTACGCCGTGGACCGGGTCTTCCTCGATGAACAGCCCGAACCCGTAGTTCGCCGGCGCGCCGCCTGATAGTCCTCCCGGAACACGGATGAACGCTGCCGGCGGGATCGCGGTCTGCGCCGACTGCATCTCCCGCCTCGACGTGATATGTAGCGGATGATGGCCGCCTGTCTGCCTGTCCTCGGCCAGGAAAGCTGCCACGAAGCCGCTGACCCAGAGCGCAAGATCACTCACGCACGAGAAGATCCCTCCCATGGGCGCGAACGACCCGTTGGGATCCATCGGCAGTTCCTGCCACGCGCCTGCTTTGCCCTGATAGCCCCGCGCGAGCCGGTCCGTTTGGAACTCGTCCGCGTCGAAACCAGTAGCTGACATACCCAGCGGCTGGAGTAGTCGCGTCCGCACGAACTGGTCGTAGGCTTCGCCGGATGCCGCTGCAATCACCCGGCCGAGAATCGCGTAGCCAAGGTTGGAGTATTCGAACCGTGTCCCGGGCGCCCAGGCGAGGCTGACTCCTCCTGCCAGGAATTCCGCGAATTCGGCGAGCGGCTGTCCCTGTAGCCGGTCGCCCCACGGGTCATCGGTGGGGAACCCGGCGGTCATAGTCAAGAGCTTGCGGATCGTGACCGGGGCAGAGGCGGCCGACGGACTCAGCACGGCCAGCTCAGGCACATAGGCCTCGGCCTGATCGTCGAGTCTCAGCGCGCCCTCGTCCCGCAGCAACAGGACAGCGGCGGCGGTGAAGCTCTTTGTCATCGACGCGATTCGGAACACCGTGTGCTCATCGGGAGCCGGCCCATCAACCCACCGCTCTCCCAGCCCGCGCGCATGCACGAGACGGCCGTCCTCGACCACCCCGTACGCGAGTGCAGGCTGCCCACCCCGGCTCTGGAAATCCTCGGCGATCGCGTCGACCATCGCGAAATTCTCCGACATCCGCACCTCCGCGCTTCGCCCAAGATCATCGAGGTTAACGTTTCGCCGACGCCAATGCCACCCGCTAAACCCTTAACGTGGACATTCAACTAATAAACACCCTCAGGGAATCACTTCGGGTGCGTTATCGCAGGTCAGAGGTGGTCAGCGGCGGGATCGAACCACCGGCCTTCGGCTTTCATGCGGATGCTCGCCGACCTGGACCTGATGATTACGGGCCGCAGGATCGCCGGGTGCGCTAAAGGTCTATGACGTCTGCGACAGCGCACCCGATATTGTCGGGGCCGCCTGCACCGTTGGCCAGGCCAATCAGCTCGCCGACGACCGTCTCGGGGTCGGCAGCGGCGCTGAGCGCTGATTGGATCTGAGCCGTGGCCACGACGCCGTGCAGACCGTCGGTGCACAGCAGGTATCTGTCGCCTGACTGGACCGCGTGCAGCGACAGATCGGCCTCCGGATCGGAACTGGCGTCGAGCGCTCGCTATCTTCGGTCAGCTGGAAGAGTTCTCCGTCGCGCAGCAGGTATGCGCGCGAGTCGCCGATGTGGACGAGCGCCAGCTGAGATCCCGACCACAGTGTGGCGGTGAGGGTAGTCCCGAGGCCATCGAGGCTTGGATCAGATTCGGCCAGCGCCCTGATGTCCGCGCTGGCCTGCTCTACGGCGTGCTTGAGCGCGCCGAGCGGATCGTCGGACATGGCGCCGCTGTCGTCGAGGGCCGCGAGAACGCCGACAGCGGCAGCGCTGGCCTTGACGCCGCCCGCGTGACCGCCCAGGCCGTCCGCGACGGCGAGGACATGCGCTCCGGCATAGGCGCAATCCTCGTTGCGGGCTCGCTCTCGGCCGATGTCGGTCTGGGCCGCGAAGCGGATGCCAAGAGTGAATCGTGCATTGGACATGGCGGTTGCCTTCCCATGGAGATAGTCGACGAGGAAGGCGGCCAGTTCCTGCCGCGCCGCGGCTTCGGTCGTAACCTGCGCCCAGTAGGCGGCGATGTCCGCAGCAGCTGTCGCGGGCTCCGCGTCGCAGACCAGCCTTATGCGAGCAAGCGGCATGCCGAGTCGCCGCAGCCAGGCCACCAGCCTGGCTCGGTCGAGCTGGGCTCGGTCGTAGAAGCGATAACCGGATGCTGGATCAACCTCGACCGGCTGGAGCAGGCCGAGGTCGTCGTACAGGCGCAGTGCCTTCGGCGACAGTCGCGAGGCCTTCGCAAATGCCCCTATTGTCAGCAGGCCCATCCGTCCCTCCTCGGCCGGACGGATCGCCCGGCAGTCCAGACCCTGTGCCTTCACCCTTGGACAAGGTCAAACGCGGTAGCGCGGCAAGAGCCATGATGGACCAGCGATACCGCTAGCCCCGAAGGCGTAGGCCGCGCGGAGTGGGGCGGAAGCCGGCCTGCTCGAGTGCTTCGGCGAGAGGCGAGTCGTAGACACCGCTGCCGTCGGCGCGCTCGACCGTCAGCTTGCCGAGGGCGCCGGCCCGGACGGCGCCGGCCAGCGCGGTGGTGGCCGGACCGAGCAGGGCCGGGTCGGCTGTCCAGGACAGCAGGGTCTTGCCGCCGCGTTCCACGTAGAGGACGAGCTGACCGGCCACCAGGATGACGAGCGCTCCGGCCTTGCGGCCCGGGCGGTGGCCGCCCGCTGTCTCATCAGGCCTGGGCGGCCACGGCAGTGCGGCTCCGTAGGCGTTCGCCGGGTCGGCGGCGGCCAGGACGACCACGGGCGGCTCGTCGGGAGAACGGTTGAGGCTGGTCGCGATCTCATCGGTCTGGCCCGGGGCCGAGGCCAGGACGGAGTCGGCCATCGAGCGCATGCGGTCGACCGCTCCAGGCAACGCGAACTGAGCTGCGCCAAGCCCTTCCACGAAGTAGCCGCGCCGGCACTGCCCGGTCTCTTCCATAGCCCGGAACACCGGGTAGATGGCGCCGAAACCGCCAGGCACCCGCTCACTTCCGGCCACGCCTCTGATGACGATGCCGTACCGGTCCAGGAGCGAGAGCGCCCTGGCGTGAAGTCGCCTCGTCGGGTCAGTGTCGGTCGGCGGCACAAGGGACCAGCGCCCGCTCACAGTGGGCGGACCGGTGTGCGAAGGCAGCGACCCGCGGCCGAACCCCGGCCGTCTCGATAGGCGGCCCGCGGCGGGTCCGCGCTGGCTGGCGTATGGCGACTGGAGACCTTGCCAGCTGGCGGGCTGCCCCTGGCCGTTGGCGCGCCTCTGGCCGTTGGCGCGGCCATTTTGCGCGCCGCCGTCGACGGCCACACCTGCTGCGCTCGCGTCGGTGGTAGGCCCTGACTGCTTGGGCCCTGGCGCCCACGACTTGCCCGTCGCGAGCAGAGTCCGGAGCGGTGCCAGTGTGTCGTTGGTCAGCCGACCCGCCCACACCAGGTCCCAGATCGCCGCCGCCACCGCCTGGTCGTTCACGCGGTTGAGCGCCCTGACGCGGCGCACCGCCTCATTGCCGTCTGCTTTGGTGCCGCCTGCGGTCTGGCTCCGCGTGCCCGTTTCCCCCGCAGTCACCCGGTCGACCACGCGGTCGGCAATCGCGCGGAAGAACAGCGCACCGCCGCCGCTGAGCACCTCGAGCACAGCCTCGTGCACCGGTGTCATCGTGATCTCGCCTGGCGGTGGCATCAGCAGTGCAGCGGAATCCGCTGGCGCGAGCACGAGCCAGCCGTCGCCGCCGGGCAGCGCCCCGGCGCCGGCCCAGACCACGTCGCCTGCCGCGGTCAGCTCATCGAGCATGGCAGGGGCGTAGCCAGGAACCCTGGCTGGCAAGATCAGGGACTCCAGCGCTGCTGCGGGCACGGCCGAGCCCGCGAGCTGCTCGACAACCGAATAAACCGTGTCGGGTCCGGCCACCCGGGCGCGCCGTCTCGGCTGCCAGGACCCCGTTCCTGCACGTGGCCGCGGAGCTGGCTCCGGGATACCGGTGTCGTGCAGAGCGTCCTGCCAAGCTGGCAAGAACGAGGCGAACACCTGCGGCGGAGCCGGCTCGGCTTCCTGACGGAGCTTGGCCAGGCAGCGCCGTTTAAGGAGCCGCAGCACGCCTGCGTCGCACCATTGCGGCCCGAGCAGGCTCGGCAGGAATTCACCCTCGATGATCCGGCCGCTCGCTGCGAGCCTGTGCAAGGTCGCCGTCACAACCGCGACGCCGAGACCGTAGTGGTGGGCGACATCGATGGCGGTGAACGGTCCGTGTGAGCGTGCGTACCTGGCGACGAGATCGCCAAACGGGTCAGGGAGCAGTTCGGTGAACGCGACCGGGATGCCGGTTGGCAGGGCGACACCGAGTGCGTCTCGCAGCCGGCCGGAGTCCTCGATGGCCGCAAACCGCTGCTCGCCGGCGATACGAACCTCGATGACCCGGCGCTGGCCGGTCAGCTCGGAGATCCAGCTGGGCGCCGCCGCCGCTTCGCCGCATCGCGCCGTGATCTCGTCGGCGGAGAGCGGACCGATCTGCATGATCATGTCGGCGAGCTGTTCGACGGACAAGCTCTGCCGGCCGGCCGACAATCGTTGGAGGTCTCGTTCGGAATCGGTGACGACCTGGGGATCCAGCAGTTCGCGCAGATCAGCATGCCCCAGCAGTTCGGCGAGCAGGGCCGAGTCGAGGGCGAGCGCCTGAGCGCGGCGCTCGGCCAGCGGAGCATCGCCCTCATACATGAACGCGCCGATGTACCGGAACAGCAGCGAACGAGCGAACGGTGAACCGCTGGCGGTCTCGACATCAACCAGCCGCACTTTCCGGCCTGCCATGTCGCGCAGGAGGCTCACCAGGGCAGGAACGTCAAAGACGTCCTGCAGGCACTCGCGCATCGTCTCAAGCACGATCGGGAAGCTGCTGTAGCCGCTCGCGACCGCCAGCAGCTGCGCTGCCCGCTGGCGCTGCTGCCACAGCGGCGAACGGCGGCCAGGCTGGCGGCGGGGGAGTAGGAGGGCACGCGCCGCACACTCGCGGAACCTGGACGCGAACATGGCGGACGAGCCGAGCTCATCGGTGACGATCTGCTCGACCTCGTCAGGATCGAGCAACGCGAAGCCGGGCGGCGGCGGGTCGTCGGCGTCAGGGACTCTGATCACGATGCCGTCGTCGGTGTACATCGCCTGGATGTCCATGCCGCCATAGCGCTCGCGCAAGCGCGCGGCGATCGCCAGCGACCAGGGCGCGTGCACCTTTGAGCCGTACGGGCTATGCAGGACCAGGCGCCAGTCGCCGAGCTCGTCGCGGAACCGTTCGAGCACCAGAGTCCTGTCATCAGGCAGGTACCCGGTGGCGTCCCGCTGGCTGGCGAGGTAGCCGAGCAGGTTCGATGCGGCGAGTTCGTCGAGGCCTTCGCCGCGTAGCCGCGCGGTCGCCTGACCCGGGTCGGCGCTTCCGAGCTCGCGGCAGTACTCGCCAATCGCTCGGCCGAGCTCGGCGGGCCGACCGGGAGCGTCTCCATGCCAGAAGGGCAGCTTGCCCGGCTGCCCAGGGGCCGGTGAGACGAGGACCTGGTCCGCCGTGATGTCCTCGATCCGCCACGAACTCGCGCCCAGAACGAAGACGTCCCCCACCCGGGACTCGTAGACCATCTCCTCGTCGAGCTCGCCGACCCGGCGCGAATGCCGCCCGCTCTTGTCAGCGGCCCCCGCCAGGAACACGCCGAACAGCCCGCGGTCCGGGATCGTGCCGCCGTTGGTGACGGCGACCCGCTGACCACCTGGCCGTCCGCGCAGAATGCCTGTGGCGCGGTCCCATACCAGCCGTGGCCGCAGGCCAGCGAACTCCTCGCTGGGGTATCGGCCGGCAAGCATGTCAAGCACGGCCTCCAGCACGGGCCTGGTCAGCCCGCTGAACGGGGCCGCCCGCCGGGCCATTGCCAGCAGGTCGTCGACGGTCCAGTCGTCCATCGCCGTCATCGCGACGATCTGCTGGGCGAGCACGTCGAGCGGGTTGCGCGGCATCCGCAGCTCTTCGATCGCGCCAACGCGCATCCGACTGGCCACGACGGTGGCCTGCACGAGATCGCCCTGGTACTTGGGGAAGATCACACCGCGCGACACGTCACCGACGTTGTGCCCGGCGCGGCCAGTTCGCTGCAGGCCACTTGCGACAGAAGGCGGAGATTCGACTTGGATAACAAGATCTACCGCGCCCATGTCTATACCAAGCTCGAGGCTCGAGGTGGCGACGACAGCGGGAAGCCGCCCGGCCTTCAGCGCTTCCTCAATCTGCGCTCGCTCGGTGCGTGAGACCGAGCCGTGGTGAGCACGCGCGACTACGGGCGGCGTGACGTCGTCCGGGTCGCGGCCTGCGAGTTCAGCCCGCTCCACGGCGCGCTCGGCGGCCAGCTCGTTCAGCCGTGCGCAAAGCCGCTCGGCCAGCCGGCGTGAGTTGGCGAACACGATCGTCGAGCGGTGCTGCTCGATCGCGTCAAGTACCTCAGCCTCGACATGTGGCCAGATCGAATTGGCGCGTGGCTGGCCGTTGGCTCCGGCCGGTCCACTAGTTGGCGGACCAGCAGGGTTGCCGACGCCGGCCTGCCCACCAAACTCGGACGGGCCGATGATCGCTGACTGCCCAGCCAGATCGGATCGCGGCAGGCTGGCACCATCAGAGCCAAGGTCGGACATGTCCTCGACCGGGACGACGATCTTGAGGTCGAGCCGCTTCTTGGTAGGCGGTGCCGCGATGGTGACCGCAAGCGCGCCACCCAGGAACGACGCGACCTCCTCAGGCGGGCGGACGGTCGCCGACAAGCCGATCCGCTGAGCAGGCGCCGACTTCTGCTCAGCGCGCAGTGCGTCCAGGCGCTCGAGCGAAAGCGCAAGGTGAGCGCCGCGCTTGCCGCCCGCCAAGGCATGCACCTCGTCGACGATCACGGTCTCGATCCCGCGCATACCCTCCCTGGCTCTCGAGGTGAGCAGCAGGAAAAGCGACTCCGGCGTGGTGATCAGGATGTCTGGCGGCTTGCTGGATAGCTGTCGGCGTTCGTCGGCTGCCGTGTCGCCAGTACGAACACCGACCCGGATCTGCGGCTCCGACAGCCCGAGGCGGCGCATCGCCTGGCCGACGCCGGCCAGCGGGGACCGGAGGTTCCGCTCGATGTCGACCGCAAGCGCCTTGAGCGGGGAGATGTAGAGCACGCGGCAGCGCTTGGCCTGGTCGGCTGGAATTGGTTCGGTGGCCAGCTTATCGATGGCCCACAAGAACGCGGCTAGTGTCTTGCCCGATCCTGTCGGTGCGATGACCAGCGCGTTCTCGCTGTTGCCGATGGCCTTCCATGCCTGCGCCTGGGCGGCAGTCGGCTCTGCGAAGGCAGCGCGGAACCAGGACGCCGTCGGCTCCGAGAAGCCGGAAAGCGCCCCGGAGGCGGCGTCGGCGTCATGCTCCGGCGCTCCGCGTCTAGGCATAGCTCCATACTGCCGCTTCCTACCGACAGCCAGAGCCACCTCCGGCCTGCGGACATGTCGATGGCGCCGCGCCGGCGGACGAGGCTGGCGGACGCCACC
>DATAEH010000063.1:0-1857 GCA_036258115.1 Streptosporangiaceae bacterium | reverse complement strand
CAGGAACGAGCAGAACACGTGGCCACGGATGGCGGCGTCCGAGGAGTGATAGATCGGCCGCGTGCGCATCAGCGCCTTGGCTGAGCGAAACAGTTGCTCCACCTGGATCAGATCGCGATAGCGCAGGACGGCCTGCAGCGGTGTGATGCTGGCATTGGTGCGCAGCACGAAGATGCCGTCGTAGCGGGCTTCATCGGCGAGCTTGCCGGGATCGATCTCAAATACCTGGCGGTCGCTGGTGGAGCGCAGATAGCGGCGATAGGCGGAATTGCCGATCAGCGCCTTGTCGCCGCGCTTGAGCTGCCGGTCCAGCGCCTCGATGATGGCGCGGCGATTGGCGGCATCCTTCGCCGCCTCGGCCTCGTTGCGGCAGACGATGTAGCGGCGGCCTTCCGCGGTGACCTGCTTGACGAAGAGCTGGGTCTCCTTGCCGCCGGCACGCCGGATGCAGAGTGGCGTGAACGGCCGCGTATCGGCGAGTACGATCCTGCGCACCAGGGCATCGGTGCGC
Source organism: Streptosporangiaceae bacterium (assembly GCA_036258115.1). Taxonomy (GTDB): domain Bacteria; phylum Actinomycetota; class Actinomycetes; order Streptosporangiales; family Streptosporangiaceae; genus Chersky-822. The sequence goes on along the minus strand of DATAEH010000063.1, from coordinate 1,346 downwards.
TCGCGGGCGCCGAGCACGTATTCGAGGCCGAGCTCCTCCAGGCCGGCGATGGTATCGGCCGAGATCATGCCGCGATCGGCTACGACGCAGACACGACCGATGGCGAAGCGGCTGCGCAGACGCTCGATCACCGGACTCAGGACGCGGACATCGGCGGTGTTGCCGGGCCACATCTCCGAGCAGATCGGCCGGCCCTCGGCATCGATCACGACACCCAGGATCATCTGCATCAGATCGGGCCGGTGATCCTTCGAGTAGCCGCGTTCGCCCAGGCTCTCGCCGCGCGCGCCGGTGAAACTGAGGGATGTGGTGTCCAGGAACACGACGGAGAGTTCGCTGAACAGATCGCGCCGCTGGACGAACAGCTGCTCCTCGATCAGGTCCTTGACCGTGCGCGGCGCGAACGGTGTCGCCCCAGCCTGCTGCTCCGGCGGCAGTTCCTCGCCCAGCCAGGCCATCGCGCGGTAGAGGTGGTGCAACGCCAGGCCGTCCACGTCGGAAATGTCATAGTCGGCCATCCACTTCTCGCAGGCACGGTCCGAGCCGGAGACCATGATCCGGTGCAGCACGGTGGCGAACACGGCGCGCTCGACGGGAAACTCGAAGGCACGTCCGGTGAGCAGGCTTTCGACCACCGCCCGGCAGCCGGTCTGTTCCCACAACCGCCCGAACAGCAGCGGCGCGCCGAACCGCTTGCAAGCCAGCCCGTCGGGGTTGCCGGCCTCGAGCGGCGACAGCACCATGGCGCGCTCGGCGTAGCGGGCGACCGAACCGGCCAGCCGCTCGAGCTCGCCCGAAGCCACGACGATCTCCTTGCGGCCGAGATTCTTGATGATGCGCTGTTTGGCGCGGCCCTCCTCGCGGACGCTCTCGACGAGGTAGAGGTAGGTGTAGCCGCTGATATGCTTTTCCCGGACGAACACCCGCGGATTAGCAGCTGCAAGGCCGGATTCTGTCAAGCAGAACTGCGGCATAGAGGCATTTTATTTAGCACTACACAACGGAGCTATCCCAACGTCAGCTCAAGCAAATCAATCGGTTACCCAGCATCCGACGCCAAAATCGGGCCTTCACTGTTCAAGTTCAGTCAGGCTGCTACGGCGAAGGAGCGCGCCCTATTCAGCTTCACGAATCCATCCAGGGCTGGGGAATACTGGCGTCCGCTGACCACGGCGAGCACGACTGGTCGAGCGAGTGCGCTTCCTTCAAGCGGGCGGGAAATCAACGGCGGCAAGACCGGCAGCCTCTGCGGCAATAGGGCAACGCCGAGACCCGCAGCGGCCAGATGCTGCACATGGTCCCAATACCCGCCGCGATGCCGCAGCCGGATATTTGCGCCCGCAGCG
>DATAEH010000062.1:0-4317 GCA_036258115.1 Streptosporangiaceae bacterium | reverse complement strand
GGACGCTGATGCCGTCATCTCGGCGCTGGGCCCGCGCGGTACCGGCCCGACCACCGTCATCCGGGATAGCGTGCACAGCATCATCGCGGCGATGGATAAGACCGGCAGCCGGCGATTTGTCGAGGTAAGCGGGTCCATCGTCGCGGACGAGGGCGAGAGCCTGTACATGCGATACCTGGTCAAGCCGCTGGCGCGGCGAACATTCCTACGCCATGTCTGCGCCGACATGCGGGCCGGCGAGAATGAGATACGCAGCAGTGACCTGGACTGGACGATCGTTCGCCCGCCATCGCTGAACGACAAGCAAGCCACGGGCAGTTACCGCACCGCGATCGACCAGAACCTGCCGCACGGGTTCAGCATCTCCCGTGCCGACCTGGCCGCATACATGCTCGCGCTGGTCGACGATCCGGCGAGCGTACACAGGCATGTGGCCATCGCCAACTGATAGCGAGCGTTCAAAGGAGATCCGCTATGAGCATGCCGATGTCGCCGGTGACCACGCGGGCCGGGGAGATCGAGCTGACAGCCGGGACGATCGACTACGAGGACACCGGCGGCGACGGTCCGGTCATCGTGTTCTTGCACGGGATGTTGATGGACGCCACGCTGTGGGACGGGCTGATCGCTGACCTGTCCCCCGGCCACCGGTGCGTGGCGCCCACGCTGCCGCTCGGCGCGCATCGTCACCCGATGAAGGCCGGCTCAGACCTGTCGCTGCCTGCCATAGCGCGCCTGGTCACCGAATTCCTTGACCGCCTCGATCTGAGCGACGTGACGCTCGTCGGCAACGACACCGGCGGTGCTATCGTCCAGCTTGTTCTCAGCGATGGCGCGCCCCGCGTCAAGCGCGCGGTGCTGATCTCATGCGAGGCCTTCGACAACCTCCCGCCCGGGCTCACCGGCAAAGTGCTCGCGCTCACGGGCAAGCTTTCGCCGGCGGCATTCCGCATGTTCATGCAGCAGATGCGGCTGCCAGCGCTGCGCAAGATGCCATTCGCTTTCGGCTGGCTGACCAAGCGAGGGGACGCGACTACCGCGCGGTGGATGAAGCCAGTCCTCGAGCAGCCAGCCATCAGCCGCGACGCGGTGCGGATCATCCGCGCTGCCTTCGCAGACAAGAGCCTGCTGATCAGGGCGGCGGAGCGGCTGCCCGGGTTCAGCGGCGCCGTCCTGGTGGTCTGGGCACGTGGCGACCGCGTGATGCCACCCGAGCATGGCAGCCGCCTCGCCAGACTCTTCCCGAACGGACGGCTGGCTGAGGTGGCTGACAGCTACACCCTCATCCCGCTGGATCAGCCTGCGGAGCTCGCTCGGCTCATCGGCGAGTTCACGGGCTAGCCGAGCGAGGTGTTGCGGAAGAGGTACACGCCGATAGTCACGCCGCTCACCGCGGTTGCCTCCCCGCTCACGAAGATGCGCTGAGTGCTGGTCTCCCCAGTGATCATGAAGTAGTAGCCGGTGTGCTCGAGGCGCCAGCCGAGCTTTTCTATCTCGCCGAGAATGGCCGCGGAACTCGACGTACTGCGGCGGCCGTCGGCGGACCCGAATCCCGCGGTGCCAACATGACCAGCGACCTGGAGCTGGACCTCGAAGAACGGCTGACCTCGTTCCTTCGCGGCGGTTGCCGCGCCGATGGGCGTCGCCAGGAATGCCGCGCGCTTGCGCTGCTCCTCAGCGGCCCTGGCCTGCTCGGCGCGGGCGGCCTCCTCGCGGGCCTGTTCTTCCTCGCGCGCTCGCCGCTCGGCTTCGCGCTCTTCAGTGCTTTTGAACACAGTTCTCTCCCGCTGGTCAGCTAGTTACCGGGTCGATGGGGGTGAGCGGACCAAGTCGTTTCTCGATGGCCTCGGCGACCGCCAGGCAGCGCAGGTCGGTGTACTTGCCGCCCATCACCTGGACGCCGACCGGCAGGCCATCGGCCAGCCCCGCTGGTACCACGGCCGCAGGCGTGCCGAGCAAGTTGGCGGGCAGGACCGGCCGCATCAGCTCGAGCGTTGCCAACGCGCCTTCGGCGCTGGCGATGTCGAAGTCGTGCGGGAACGCGGGCTGCGTCCAGACGGGGCTGAGGAGCACCGGGTATTCCTGGTGCCACATGCTCCACCGCCTGGCGAGCCCATGGCGCGCGGTATGCGCGATCGCCCAGCTGGTGAGGTCATGTTGCGGCAGCTGCTCCAGCGCGTAGCCGAGGAACTTGCGGCCCGCCGGGCCCATCACCTGGTCCAGGTCCTGTTGCATCACACGCAAGTCGGCGGCCAGGATTGCGCTCCACAGTTCGAGCGCCTGTTCGTAGTCGGGCGGCACGGCCTCGGTGACCTTGAACCCGTCGTCCGCGAGCGCGTCGGCCGCGCGGCGCACCGCGGCCGCCACCTCCGGGTGCGTGCTGCCGCCGGGCGGCTCGGCGAGCACCGCGACCTTCGGTAGCTCGCCGGGCGCCAGGTCCGTGAAGACAGCCGTCACGCTGAGCGGGTCACGGGGGTGCTGGCCGGCCACCGCGGTGAAGCCGGCTCGCACGTCGGCGACCCGGCGGGCCATCACGCCCTCCACCGCCATCAGCTGGAAGGAGATCGGAAGGTCCTCGGGCGGGATCACGGTTCCGGCCGGCACCGCGCCGACCGAGGGTTTAATCGACGCGACACCGCAGCAGTGCGCGGGGTTGCGCAGCGATCCGCCGAGGTCGTTGCCCAGGCCAAGGGGCGTCATGCCCGTCGCCAAAGCGGCGGCTTCGCCGCCGCTTGACCCGCCGGCCGTGCGCTCCGGGTTCCACGGGTTACGGGTCAGGCCGTGCAGGGCAGAGTCGGTGTGAACCCGCAAGCCGAAGTCCGGCAGGTTGGTGCGGCCGAACGGGATCGCACCCGCGGCCCGCAGCCGCTCCAGCTGCGGCGCATCAACCGGCGCGATGGCCTCCGCCAGAGCGGGCACCGCTTGCGTGGTCGGGGTGCCGGCGAGGTCTATGTTCTCCTTGACCGTGCACGGAACCCCGTGCAGCGGACCCAGCGCCGCACCGTCCGCCACCATCGCGTCTGCCGCGTCCGCGGCGGCGAGGGCCTGGTCAGGCAGGAGGCGGACGATCGCGTTGAGGTACGGGTTGACCGCCGCCACCCGGTCGAGGTGCGCCTGGACGACCTCCCGGCTGCTGACCTCGCGATTGCGGATCATGGTTGCCAGTTCGACTGCGCCGTTACGCCATAGTTCGCTCACGCCTCATCCTCCCGACCGAGATGCGGCAACCGTAAGCCATTGAGCGGATCCGGGTGAAGAGATCGCGGGCTGCTATCGGACCCTGACCCCGCCCTTGAAAACGGCGGACACATTGGTCACAGCCGTGATGTCCGCGAGAGCGTCCCCTTGAACCACGAGAACGTCGGCGTCGGCGCCAGCCGCGATCCGGCCCTTCGAGTTCCGCCCGACTGCCTTTGCGGCCACCGAAGTTGCTGCCTGCAAAGCCTGCTGCGGGGTCATGCCGACCTGGTCGACTAGCGCCTGCAGCGCGTGCGGCATGACGTCGTGCGGCTTGGCCGGGTTTACGCCTGCGTCAGTACCAGGAACCATGGTTGCGCCGGCCCGGAACATATGGCTGTGGTTGGCGACGATGGCAGACAGGCGCTGGCGCATGGCCGGAGGAGGCGCTGGTGCGCCGGGCCTGAGGCCGACCGTGACGCTGACCACCATGTCGCTGGCCGCGATCCGCTCGAGCATGGCCGGTTCAGCTCGCACCCCGTCAGCGGTGAAGAACGTCACGTGCTCGAGCGTGTCGAAACCGGCCTCGACGGCATCGGTGACGGCCTGGGCACCATGGACGTGGGCGGCGGTCCGCAGGCCTGCTTCGTGGGCAGCGTCAACCACGGTCCGGAGGGCGGCCAGGTCGTACTGCGACTCGTGCGGCCAGCTTCCTGGCGTCAAGTTGCCCCCGCTCACCATGACCTTGACGACCTCGCAGCCCTTCTCAGCCCGTTCTCGGACCGCCGCTAGGAGGGCAGCCGTGCCATCCGCCTCTCCGCCCAGGAAATGACAGTGCCCGCCGCTGGTTGTGATCGGCGGCCCGGCGGCGATGATGTCAGGAATGATCGTCGCGTCCGCTGCGCGAGAACGCTCGCCCAGCTTCAGCGACAAGTAATCCCTGTCGCCCAGGTCCCGCACGGTCGTGACCCCTGCGCGCAGCATCCGGATCGCAGCAGCCTCCATCCGATCCAGCAAGGCGTCGTCGTCGCATGCCTGCAGCGACGTGACCACGTCGGCCGAGGCGTCGAACGCAAGGTGCACGTGCGCGTCGATGAGCCCGGGCAGCAGGCATGCATCGGGACCGAAGTCGATAATCTC
>DATAEH010000061.1:0-2707 GCA_036258115.1 Streptosporangiaceae bacterium | reverse complement strand
GCCTGCTTCTCGACGTCGCTCATGGGGAAGAAGTAGCGACCGAACGGCTTGTGCAGCTCGGTCGCGATGAAGGCGAGCATTTCGATCAGCCGCGTGCGCCCCAGCTCGCCGCCCGGCCCGAGCTTCGGGTCGCGGTCGGCGACCCAGCTCAGGATGGCGACATTCTCGGTCAGGAGCTGCTCGTCGTCGAGCACCAGCGCGGGAACGTAGCCCTTAGGATTGATCTTGGTGTAGTCGCCACCGTCTTCGGTCCGTTTGGTTTCGAGGTCGACCCGGATCCGGTCGAACACGAGTCCCGCCTCCTGCAACGCGATGTGGTCCGCGAGACTGCACGCGCCAGGGGTAAGATAGAGCTTCATCGAACTGGGCCTGTCGATGCTTGTAGGTCCTTACCTGCGGATATCAGGCGCGACTGCAATGGGGTGGCTCGAGGTGACTGCGGCCTTCACGCTGCCGTTCATGAAGAGCACGGACTCATTGCGCATGAACGATCAATCAGTTGCTGTCGACGATCGACCAGGGCGCTGACTGACCATATCACGGTGGTGTCCGGATTGACTCCTGAATGTAGGATCTTCGCTGACGCAGTTCGATTACGGCCGACGGCCAGTTGGTGGGTTCGACGTGCCACGCGCCCGACCGGCTGGCACACAGTGTGGTTCACCAGCTACGGGGGCGTCAGCGCCGGATACGTTGGTGTCAGCGCACACTTCGCCCTCGACAACCTGACCATCAACGAGCCGCTCACCCCCGTTCCGCTGCCGGCTTCCGTGCTGCTGCTGGGCTCGGGCGTCCTCGGGCTGAATGCGCTGCGCCGCCGGCCTCAGGCCTGAAACACACCCCCCTTGCTTCGGCCTTCGTGCCCTTACGCAGCGCAGGGCTGCGCTCGGCTCCGCTTCAGTTGCCGGCGGGCACCGGCAGCAGCGGCTGGTCCGTTCGGTGCGCCAGGATGTTGATCATCTGGGCCACGGCTCGGATCTGCCGGCCGCTCTGGTTGGCGTAGTTCGCGTCGGTGTAGCCCCACCAGTCCCAGCAGCCCTCGGGGTTCACCGGGCCGAAGGTGGTGTCCTGGATCTGCGGATAGAGGACGACGATCGCGTTCAACTTGGCCCACTCGTTGTAGCCGGCGTACTTGGCATAGATGTTCCCGAACGGCAGGTCTGTCTCCCCGCCCTGCTTGCAGCCGTGGAAGGCCACGTGCAGGCCGCAGGTGCCGCCCTGCGCGCAATAGGGCGGGATGTAGACGTAGCCGTACTCGGCGAGCGACCCCCACGCCTGCTGATCGGCCCGGCCGAAGGCGCTTTGCACCAGCGCCTGCTGGCTGAACTGCGACATCTTGCTGCTGAGCCGCTTCGACGTCGCGGCGTCGCCCGCGCTCGCCGGATGCACATCGAGCAGGGAGGAGCGGCTGCCGGCCGGGATGCCGGGATAGAGGGTGAGCAGGATCGCGCCCGCGAGATCGACGCTGGCCGCCGACTGGCACGCCTCCACCTGCACGTTCTGCACGCACGACGGTGCGTCGGGCCAGGCGGTCTGGGGGTTGAAGTTCTGCGGGTCGCTCGTGCCGTTGCACAGGCTCGCGATCGGATTGGCTACCGAGCACGCGCCCGTGCCGGTGGGACAGAAGCAGGCCGACATGTCCTGGGCCACCGCCCTGCAGTCCGCGACGTACGGATCGCCGAACGACGCTCTCTGGCACTGCCCGACGAGGCTGGCGTCGACGCGATAGAAGTTGTCGGTGACCATGGTGTGATGGGATTCGAACAGGCGGTTGAAGGTCAGCGTCTGGACCTGCGCCTTGTCGCTGTCGGTATAGAAGTGCCGTACCGCATTCATCACGCCGTAGGGCACGATCTCGTCGGAGGCCCCGGTGAAGAGATAGACCCGGGCGGCGGCGAGCCCCTTGAGGTCGTCGATCCGCCCCTGGGCGGCGGCATCCCGCGCCGCCGAGAACGCCTGTGCGGCCAGGTCGACCGAAGAGGCCTCGCTCACCGGCCCGGTGTAGCCTCGGTCGCAGACGCTGGGATCGAACATGAACGGCTTCACGATCCCCTTGCAGGCGAGCGCGATCGTCTTCGAGCAGGCGGTGATCGCGGTGATCGCGTCGCCCTGCGAGCAGGCATAGGGCCCGCCCGCGACGATGCCGGCGCCGGCCACGTGGCCCGAGTGCGCCACATGGAACTGGTGCGCCATGAAGCCGCCCGACGAGATGCCGGACACCGTGATGAACGTCGGATCGATGTTGAGTGGTGCGGCCAGCTCCTCCAGCGTGGCCGCGGCCGCGACCGGCTTCGCGCCGCCGAGCGCCAGAGACAGCGCCAGCGTTCCCGCCAGCACGGCGCACACGGAGGCCGCAGGGTTCCGAGCATGACATGTCATCTTCTTGCTCCCCTTTAACTCGACTGAAGTAGAGACGTTTACGGCACTCTCATCGACGATCAAGCGGGAATGGCTGAGCACCTGCGCGCCGATGTCGGCAACAATTCGGCCGCCTTCACCACGCTCTGGCGCGAAAAGACGCTGGAATGCTCCTTCCGGCGCGGATTGATGCAGCATTATGCGACGTTCGGCACTTGCATAACCGAGGCGCTCGATTACTGCGCAGCGTTTCCAGACCCGTGCATCCTGTTGGACCGGCGTCACAGCGAAGTACAACGGTGGTATTGTATGTGAACCTGTTCGCGTTCTTTATTGACTAACTTTAGTG